>NZ_BDBP01000065.1 GCF_001613045.1 Nocardia lijiangensis NBRC 108240
CGGCAGGGGCGGCGGTCGAGGCAGCGGGCGGGAGCGGTGCGACGGCGCCGCCCGCGACACCGCGTTCCAGTCGTTCCAGGCGCTGGAGGGTGGCGGATTCGGTGTCGGAGACCGAGGGCAGCAGCATGCGTGCGCAGACGACCTCGAGCAGCAGCCGCGGCGCGGTGGCGCCACGCATCTCGCCGAGACCCTCGTGCAGCAGTTCGGCGTAGCGGGTCAGGGTGGCCGGGCCGGTGCGCTGGGCCTGGTCGCGCATGCGGTCGAGCACGTCGCCCGGCCCGGAGACCAGGCCGCGGTCGGCGGCGTCGGGCACCGCGCGCAACAGGATCAGATCGCGGAAGCGCTCCAGCAGGTCGACGGCGAAACGGCGCGGATCGTGCCCTGCCTCCATGACGGTGTCCACGGTGCCGAACAGCGCGGCGCCGTCGGCGGCGGCCAGCGCCTCCACCGCGTCGTCGATGAGCGCGACGTCGGTGACGCCGAGCAACGCGACCGCGCGGTTGTAGGTGACGCCCTCCGGGCCCGCGCCCGCGAGCAGCTGGTCGAGCACGCTGAGACTGTCGCGCGGGGAACCGCCGCCCGCGCGAATCACCAACGGGTACACCGCTTCTTCGACCGGAACGTTTTCCTGTTCGCAGATCTTGCCGAGCAGCCCGCGCATCGTCGCGGGCGGCAGCAGCCGGAACGGATAGTGGTGGGTGCGCGAGCGGATGGTCGGCAGCACCTTGTCGGGCTCGGTGGTGGCGAAGATGAAGATCAGGTGGGCGGGCGGCTCCTCGACGATCTTGAGCAGCGCGTTGAAGCCCGCGGTGGTGACCATGTGCGCCTCGTCGACGATGAAGACGCGGTACCGGGATTCGGCGGGGGCATAGAAGGCGCGGTCGCGCAGCTCGCGGGTGTCGTCGACGCCGCCGTGGCTCGCGGCGTCGAGTTCGATCACGTCGAGATTGCCCGGGCCGCCCGGCCCGAGCGCGACGCAGGACGGGCAGACGCCGCACGGTCGCGAGGTCGGGCCCTGCACGCAGTTCAGCGAGCGCGCGAGGATGCGCGCCGACGAGGTCTTGCCACAGCCGCGCGGACCGGAGAACAGATAGGCATGACTGATCCGTCCGGTGTCGAGCGCGATGCTCAGCGGGTCGGTGACGTGCTCCTGACCCACCACCTCTGCGAACGTTGCCGGTCGGTACTTCCGGTACAGAGCCACGGCCAGAGGTTACCGGCGACCACCGACAAAGCGGGCGGCGACCGGGGACTCGCGCCCGCGGGCCACCGCGCCGCTCACAGAGGACCGCGCAATTCCCATGAAATGTGACGTACATCACATCATTCTGCGAGACTTGTTCCGCCTCTTCGTTCCTCTCGCGAAACGGCAACACGGCAGCAATCATGGATCGACGCATAGTCACGCCCCGGCCGGATCCGGCCGTTCGACTTTCTTGCCTGCGGAGATTCCGACTCACTCCCCGATTCGACCCCTTTTTACCGAGATAACGAATAGGTCAATCCGAGTGACAGTTACCGGCGGCGCTGGCTACCGTGGCTATTGGCAACTTCGGTAGCCAAACCTTCATCAGGTTGGTGACCCCGGCCGGTCCCTCATCCCGACCGGGGCACAACCTGAAAAATCTCCCGGCCCAAGGGCGACATCGCCGAACTCCCACCGCGTATATCGGAGGAACGCTTTCCGTGACGTCGTGTGACGACATCGCCGCCGCCTGGCTCTCCAATACCGACTTCGCGGGCGATCGAGCAGCCGTCGGACTGCTCAGCCGCGCCATCAGCCCCCAGGAATTCGCGCTCAAGCGCGATTCCCTTCCGGTGACGGCCGCCGCCGATCCCGCGACCGCCTCGGCCATCCTCGAGCTGCTCGAACGCGGGCAGGTGCCGACCATGGCCGCAATCCGCACCCTCACCGCGCAGAACGAGATGCGCCGTGAGGCCGAGCGCATCGAACGACTCGGCCGCCGCGCCCAGCGCAGCATCGACGACTTCGGCCGTGCGCTCGCGCGACTCGCGCACGAGCACTGGATGACGCACGGCATCGGCCCCACCCGCCGCGATGTCCTCTCCTCGGAACCGGTGACGACCCTGATCCAGGAACGCATCGGCGTGGTCGCACCCAACGCGGTCAAACACCTGTGGCTGATCGAACGGGCCCAGCGCGCGGGCTGGATCGCGTCCAACGCGAATCCGCAATCCCTCTGCGCGGCAAGGCGTTTCCATGCCGGCAAGTACGGCAACCGGGTCTCGCTGCGACCGGTCAACGCGATCGGGACGCTGGTCACCGGATATCTCGCCGCGCACCTGGCCGAGCACGGCCGTCCGCCGCGCTGGTCCAGCCTCGCCCACGAGCTGCGCGACGACCGCGGGCGCCGCGTCTTCCATGACACCGCCGACGCGCGGGCGCAGGAACAGTGGCTGATCACGGCCGAATGGGTGGCCATGGAGGACGATCTGCCGACCCCCGGCCGCCGCGGGCGCCGCGCGCTGGCGCGCAAGAACCGCGGCTGAGCGACTTCCCATAACCGTTTGCCTGCCCTCGACATTCGTGAGTTAACGGCGTTACGCTAACCGCGTTAACTCACGGAGGGGAGCAGCGATGCTCTATCGGATCGCACAACTGACCACGCGATACCCGCGCACGATTCTGATCACCGCGCTGGCGTTGGTGATCGGATGCGGACTGTTCGGAGCCACTGCTGCCGCGCACCTGAAATCCGGCGGATTCACCTCGGACAATGCGGAATCCTCGCAGGTCAACCACCTTCTCTCGAAGAATTTCAGCGGCGGAGGATCCCCCAATTTCGTCCTGCTGGTGAGCGCCGAGGAGGGCGTCGACAGCCCCGCCGCGCGCACCACCGGTCTCCGGCTCGTCGATACTCTGCGCGCCCGCCCCGACGTGACCGCCGTGCAGTCCTACTGGACCACCCCGCCGCCGTTCTCGACCGCGTTGCGCAGCACCGACGGCGGGTCGAGCGCGCTGATCGCCGTCTTCCTCACCGGCAGCGAGACCGAGGTGCAGGTAACCGCGGGCGAACTCACCGAACAGCTCACCGGCACCGCCGACGGCGTGACCGTGCGCCAGGGCGGCATCGCCGCGATCTATCACGACGTCAACGAGCAGACCACCCGCGACCTGACCCTCGCCGAGAGCGTCGCGGTGCCGCTGTCGATGATCGTGCTCATCCTGGTGTTCGGCAGTCTGGTCGCGGCGTCCCTGCCGCTGGCCGTCGGCCTCTTCGCGATCGCCGCGACCATGGCCATCCTGCGGTTGTTCACGCTCGTCACCGACGTGTCCATCTACGCGCTGAACATGACGACCGCGCTCGGTCTGGCCCTGGCGATCGACTACAGCCTGTTCATCGTCAGCCGATACCGCGAGGAACTGGGCAACGGCCTCGACCCGACGGCGGCCACCATCCGCGCCGTGCAGACCGCGGGCCGCACGGTGCTGTTCTCCGCGCTCACCGTCGCGCTGTCGCTGGCCGCGCTGAGCGTGTTCAATCTGTACTTCCTGAAGTCCTTCGCCTACGCGGGCGTCGCGGTGGTCGCGGCCGCCGCCGCGGCGGCGATCCTGATCCTGCCCGCCGCGCTGGTGCTGCTCGGGTACCGCGTCAACGCGCTCGATCTGCGCGTTCCGCTGCGGCGACTGTTCCGCCGTCCAGCGCCGACCGGGCCGGTGCCGCCGGAACAGTCCGGCTGGTACCGGCTGGTCACGGTGGTGATGCGGCGCGCGCTGCCGGTGACCGTGGTGATCGTCGCGCTGCTGCTGTTCCTCGGCGCGCCGTTCCTGTCGGTGAAGTTCGGCTATCCCGACGACCGCGTGCTGCCCACCTCCTCGACCAGCAGGCAGGTCGGCGACGAGCTGCGCGAGCACTACCCGCAGGCCGATCCCGGCGCGACCACCACGATCGTGCTGGACGGCTACACCGGCGACACCGCCGCGGTGGGCGCCTACGCCACGCGACTGTCCGAGCTGCCGAACGTGCCCGCGGTGCTGTCCAGCGCAGGCACCTTCGTGAACGGGGCGCGGGTGGGGTTCGCGCCGCCCGGCATGGCCAACGACACGGGGACCTTCCTCACCGTCGTCAGCCACGTCGACCCCTTCTCCCCCGACGGTGAACGTCAGCTGCGCGCGATCAAGGCGGTGCAGGCGCCCACGCCCGCGCTGTACGGCGGTGCGGCCGCGATCAACGCGGATTCGCTTGCCGCGCTGGGCGATCGGCTGCCTTTGGCGGTCGCGCTCATCGTGCTCGCCACCTTCGTCGTGCTGTTCCTGTTCACCGGAAGCGTCGTGCTGCCGATCAAGGCCTTGGCGCTCAACACCCTGTCGCTCGCGGCCGCGTTCGGCGCGATGGTGTGGGTGTTCCAAGAAGGACACCTGTCGAATCTGCTCGGCTTCACCGCGGTCGGCTACATGGTGCCGACCATGCCGATCCTGATGTTCTGCCTGGCCTTCGGGTTGTCCATGGACTACGAGGTGTTCCTGCTCTCGCGGATCCGCGAGGAGTGGCTGCGCACCCACGACAACACCCGCGCGGTCGCCGTCGGCGTGGCCAGGACCGGCCGGATCTTCACCGCCGCCGCGGTGCTGATGGCTATCGTGTTGGGCGCGATGGTTACCTCGAAGGTCTCGTTCATGCAGCTGATGGGTCTGGGCCTGACCCTGACCGTGCTCGTCGACGCGACGATCATCCGCGCTCTGCTCGCGCCCGCGCTGATGCGCATGCTCGGCTCGGCCAACTGGTGGGCGCCGAAACCCCTTGCCCGGCTGCACGAACGGATCGGCCTCACCGAGGACGCCGAGCAACCCGCCGTCGCACGGCAACCGGAGCACGCGGGACGTTCATGACCCTTCACCGTCGACCTCGATCACCGCGCGGCTCCGGCGCCCAGTTGCGTACCGAGATACTCACCGCCACAGCGGAATTGCTCGCACGCACCGGCCGGGCCGACGCGGTGTCGATTCGCGAGGTGAGCAAGCTGGTCGGGGTGAGCGCGCCCTCGATCTACCGGCACTTCGCCGACAAGGACGAGCTGATCGAGGCGTCGGTGGCCAAGGCGTTCGAGGATCTGGCCGAGGCGCTGCGCGAGGCGACCGACCCCACCGTGTCGCCGATGAACCGGCTGCGCGACCAAGGCCTCGCCTACGTGCGCTTCGCACTGGAGCACCCCGAGCAGTACCGGGTGGCGACCGGGCCCACCGAGAGCGGCGGCGCGGTGGACCAGGTGCTCAGCAGCGGCGCGTTCCAGCACTTCGCAGCCACCGTGCGCGACTGCATGACGGAGGGCACGATCGCACCGGGCGACCCGCTGCCGATCGTGCTCGATATGTGGACGGTCGCGCACGGCGTCGCGTCGGTGCTGATCGCCAAGCCCCATCTGCCGTGGGGCGATCACGAGCAGTTCGCCGATCGCATCATGAGCGCCGCCTGCCTCGGGCACACGGTGCTGAACATGATCGGCGGGACGCCGAGCCCCGACGAGATCGATACCTGGCTGGACGAAAATCTCCCGCAGTGGCGGAAGACCTCGTGAGCATTCGGTAACTTCTTCGCGACGCACGACCGCGGAGAAGGAGTAACCGCCATGCCACCCACCATCGACCCCGCGGCCACCGCCTGGCTGCTCGGCAGCACCGCGCTGGTGCTGCTGATGACGCCCGGTCTGGCCATCTTCTACGGCGGCATGGTGCGCTCCACCGGCGTGCTCAACATGCTGATGATGAGCTTCATCGCCATCCCGCTCGTCACCGTGACCTGGCTGTTGTTCGGCTACAGCCTGGCCTTCGGGCCCGACGCGGGCGGCGGCTTGATCGGCACGCTCGAGCACGTCGGCCTGGCGGGCATCGACCCGACCACCGTGCGCGGCACGGTGCCGGAACTGCTCTACGCCACCTTCCAGCTCACCTTCGCCATTCTGACCGCGGCGCTGGTCAGCGGCGCGATCGCCGACCGGGCCAAGTTCTCCGGCTGGATGGTGTTCGTGCCGCTGTGGACGCTGGCCGTGTACGTGCCGATCGCGCACTGGGTGTGGGGACCGGACGGCTGGCTGGCCAAATTCGGCGCGCTGGACTACGCGGGCGGCCTGGTGGTCGAGATCGCCTCCGGCGCCTCCGCACTGGCGCTGGCGCTGGTGCTCGGCCCGCGCATCGGCTTCAAAGTGGACGCGATGCGACCGCACAACCTGCCGTTCGTCCTGCTCGGCGCGGGCCTGCTGTGGTTCGGCTGGTTCGGCTTCAACGCGGGCTCGTCGCTGAGCGCCAACGGCCTCGCCGCCGCGGTCTTCCTGAACACGCTGGTCGCGGGCTGCCTCGGCATGCTCGGCTGGCTCGCGGTGGAGCGCGTGCGCGACGGACATCCGACCACCTTCGGCGCCGCGTCCGGCGTCGTCGCCGGTCTGGTGGCGATCACTCCGTCCTGCGGATACGTCGACACCCTCGGCGCGGTCGTCGTCGGGCTCGCGGCGGGCACGGTGTGTTCGTTCGCGGTCGGCTGGAAGTTCAAGGCCAATTACGACGACTCCCTCGACGTGGTCGGCGTGCACTTCGTCGGCGGCGTGGTCGGCACAGTGCTCATCGGCCTGCTCGCCAGCCAGGTGATGACCGGCGGCGTGGAGGGTCTGCTGTACGGCGGCGGGCTCACCCAGCTCGGCAAGCAGTTGCTCGGCGCGGTGGTGGTCGCGGCCTACGCCTTCGGCGTCTCGTTCGTTCTCGGCAAGGGCATCGACAAGTTCGTCGGCTTCCGGGTCAGCAAGGAGGACGAGACCGCGGGCATCGACTTCGCACAGCACGCGGAGACCGCGTACGCCGAAGGGGTGCACGGGCATTCGCCGCGCGGGCATTTCGGCATCGGCGGCGGGCACACGCCGCACGATCGGGACGAGCCTTAGGCCGGCCGACGACCGAAGGTCACCGTCATCCGCCAGGCCGACCGAATCGACCTGCAGTCGATCGGTCTGGGGGCTGGGGACCTTCGGTCGTGCGACCGGCGGCTCAGGACACCGCGTCGGCCGAGGCCGCCCAGGCGTTGCACTTCTGGACCCGGTTGTTCCGGTAGCCGTACTCGTACCAGAGACCGTAGTTCTGCTTCGATCCGTGGTCGCGTGCGTCACCCGGGTTGTCACCGCGCGTGTAGTTGTCCTGTACCGCGCGCTCGCCCTCCGCCCCGGAGACCGAACCGACATAAGCGGATGAGCCGATGAACATCCCGCCGAAACACTGCGCGCCCAGCTCCAGGCGGCGCGACAACTCGAGGCCACGCGCGCTACGCGGTCCCGCGTTGTATCGCTCCTCGTGCGTCCGTTTCGAAATGCCGGTGATCGCCTCCACGTGGTGGCCGTACTCGTGCGCGAACACCATCAGGTAGATGATCCAGTTGTCCCCGTACAAGTTGGTCTGGATCTTGTCCATCGGCATATAGATGGTGTTGTTCATCGAGCAGTAGAACGCCGCGTAGTTTCCGCCCGAGCTGGTACACGGCGAGACCGCATCGACGCCCCTGACCGGGACGCTGATGTTCGGCGGCGAGAACGGCAGGTTCTCGTAGTCGAGCAGTCCTTTCCACATCTGCCCGAGGCACGTGGAGGCGGACTGGAAGAATGCTTGGGCCGCAGCCACGTTCGGAGCCCAGCGCGAGAACGCGCAGTGGATGTTGTTGAGTCCCGTGTCGGCGTGCGCGAACAGCGGATGATCACCGAGCTTCGCGACCGGTTGCGGCCCAGCGGGTCTGGTCGGCGTGGCCGTGGTGGTGCGGACCGGACTGCTGGCCCTGGTGGTCGGACGCGCCGCCGAGGTGGTCGTCGCCGCCGCGGAGGAGGACGGGATCGTCGGCGTATAGGTGTAGCTGGGCGTGTACGCCGTTGTCCTGCGGTCGTTCTCGCTCTCGCTGCTCGCCACCGCGATCGCCGCGGCAATGAGCGAGCCGACCATGAGGAAGATTCCGAGCACCCCCAGCACCGCACCTGCTCCGCCGCCCCCGCGCCGCGGCGGCGGATAGGGACGTCCGTAGCCCGGCGGCCCGTACGGCGGAACGGCATAACCCGGCGGCGGCCCGTAGGGCGCCGGAGCGTGACCTGGGTACGGGTAACCCGGCGGCGGATACCCGGGCGGCGGTCCGTATCCGGGCGGCGGGTAGTGCGGCTGGTGGCCGTAGCCGTAAGGCGGGGTGGTCATCTCAGCTCACCGCGCCGGCCGTAGCGGTGAAGGTGTTGCACTGGGTGGTGCGGTTCTCGTCGACGCCCGCTTCGAACCAGTCGCCGCTGTTCTCCGAGGACCCGTGGTCGCGCGCGTCGGTCGGTCCGTCGCCGCGGCCGCGCGCGTCCCGCCGCG
This sequence comes from Nocardia lijiangensis NBRC 108240, assembly GCF_001613045.1. Classification (GTDB taxonomy): domain Bacteria; phylum Actinomycetota; class Actinomycetes; order Mycobacteriales; family Mycobacteriaceae; genus Nocardia; species Nocardia lijiangensis. The sequence goes on from NZ_BDBP01000065.1 coordinate 8,330, forward strand.
CCACGCCGATCTGCGCGGTGGTGAGTGCACCGCCGTCCTCGGAGGAGCCGAGGTACATGCCGTTGAAGCACTGCGCCTGCAACTCGATCCGGCGCGAGAGCTCCAGTCCGCGCTGGCTGCGGGTGCCCGCGTCCACCCGCTCGCTGTTGGCCTTGCGCAGGATGCCCGACACGGCCTGCACGTGGTGGCCGTACTCGTGCGCGAACACCGAGAGGTAGACCACCCAGTTGTCCTTGAACAGATCGGTCTGCAACTGGCTGATCGGCATGTAGATGGTCTTGTTCGCCGGGCAGTAGAACGCGGCGAAGTTGGTGGTGGTGCCCGTGCACGGGGTGGAGATGCCCGCGGTGGAGGCGCTGACGTTCAGCGTCGGCGGAGTGAACGGCAGATTCGCCTTCTGCAGCACCGGCTTCCACGCGTTCTCCAGGCAGCCCGCCGCGGTCTCGAAGAACTTGCGCGCGGTCTCGACCTGCGTGCTCCACGGACTGTAATTGCAGTCGGCCGGGATCAGCGTCGCATTCGGATCGGTGAGCAGCGGGTTGCTGCCGGTCTCCGCGGGGCCCTGGGAACCATCGGGGGTGTAGGTGAAACTCGGCGAGGGTCCCGAGGCGCGGTCGTTGCGGTCGCTGCGAATCGCGGTGCGCACCAACGCGCCCGCCACCAGGAACACCACGACGAGCAGCAGCGAGACGATCTTGCTTCCGCCACCTTTCCGTGGCGGCTGCGGCGGACGGCCGGGCGGGCCGTACGGCATCGGGGGCGGCATCGGCGGACGGTACCCGGGTGGCTGACCGTAGCCGGGTGGCGCCGAATAACCCGGCGGCGGACCGTATCCCGGGCGCGGCGCGTAACCGGGCGGCGGACCGTAACCGGGCGCGGGCGGGTATCCGGGCGGGGGCCCGTAACCAGGGCGAGGGCCGTAGCCCGGCGGCGGAACCGGATGTCCACCAGGTGGAACCGGTCCATATCCGTACGGTGGTTGGGTCACTCCCCCGTACCCCCTCGCCTAAGATGATCGTCGACAGCCGCTGACGAAGAATAGCAACCTGTCTAGAGTAGGCACCCATGCTGACATTTCGGGGGGCCGCCGCAGGCGCGCTGATACTCGCCGCCGCGGGATTGGTGGCGACCGCGCCGGGTGCCAAGAGCGAACCGACGCCCGAAGGCGTGACCATTGTCGCCGATCTGAAACTCAGCCGCGAGGGCGTGCTCGAAGTCGACGAAACAGTAACCGTGCCGCAGGGCGAATCGTTCAAGATGTCGCTGCCGCTGCGCCTTCAGTTGCAGAACGACGTGGAGCGCCGTTTCGAGGTCACCGATATCGATGCACAGGGCGCTGGCACCGCGACGGTCGCCAACGACCAGTTCACCATCGACGCCAAGCCCGGCGAGTCCAGCTACAAGTACTCGATCCACAACACCGTCAGCGACGCACCCGGCACCCAGGTGTTCCACTGGCTCGGCGTGATGAACACCGACATCGCGTCCATCAGCGCCTCGCTGATCAGCCCGAGCTTCGAAATGGCCATCGTGGACTGCAAACTCGGGCCGCCCGGCAACACGAGGCCGTGCGCCGACGTCCGGATCGAATCCGACGGCGTGCTCTGGCTGGAGCAGACCGATCTGAACAAGGGCGACGCCATCGACCTGACCCTGCAGCTGCCGCCCGGCACCGTCCCCGCGAATGCCGACATCGAGGACGAGAGCGCGCCTGGTCCTTTCTCGGTGACCGGTCCGGTGCTCGCCGCGTTCGGTGTGCTGCTGCTCGCGCTGGCCGGTCTTGCCGTTTTCGTACTGCGCGCCCGTCGCGAGAATGCCGCGGCGGGTAGCGGTTCCGAGACCGTCGACCCGCTGCTGCGCGACGGCAACCAGGTGCAATTCACCTCGCCCGAGGGCATTCTGCCCGGTGAGGCCGGCGTGCTGCTCGACGAGCACGCGGACCCGATCGATATCGCCGCCACCGTGGTGGATCTCGCGGTGCGCCGCTACATCTGGGTGACGCCGATCAGCGACAAGGACTGGCGCATCAACCGCGTGAACGCCGCCGACGATCAGCTGCGCGACTACGAGAAGGCGGTGTACACCGCGCTGCTGCCGGACGGCGCCGACTCGGTCACCCTCGGCGAATTGCGCGCTCCGGGAAGGGTGCAGGCCGAGCCGATCCGTCAGGCGATGATCGCCGACGCGGTGCGGCGGGGCGCCTTCGCCGACCGGTCCAGCATCGGGCTGCCGGTCTGGGTGGGCGGCGCGCTGATCGTCGCGGGCATCGCCGCCACGGTGGGCTTGGCCGTCACCGCGGGCTCGGCGCTGGTCGGTGTCGCGATCCTGCTCGCGGGCGTGGCGACCGTGCTGATGCCGAAGTACCTACCGGTGCGCACCCCGGCGGGCCGCAGGCTGGCCGGCCAGGTGCGCGCCCTGCAGCGCGGGCTGGATGCCACTCGGCGCGAACAGATTCCGCCGACCGACCAGGAGACAGTGTTCTCCCGCGCGTTGCCGTTCACCGTCATCGGCGGCCGCGCCGACAACTGGGTTCGCGCGTTCCGCGACCTGAACCCGGCCGCCGACGCTCAGCCCGGCCTCTACTGGTTCGGCAGCTTCGAACGCGACCAGAACCTGCACCGCTTCGCCGCCCACTTCCCGTTCTTCATCACCGCGCTCGAGGGACTGTTCAGCGGGTCGTCGGCCCGCTGAGCGATACGTCACGCCGAAAGGCCGGGTCCTCCGAGGAGGACCCGGCCTTCGGTCTTTCGGACTGTTCGGTGTTTCGGCGTCAGTCGGCGAACGCGGTGCGACGCATGGCGCTGAGCGGGTCCGCGTAGAGCGCGCTGAGCGAGGTCACCACGGCCGCGAATTCCTGGACCTTGCCGCCGAATCCGCTGATGCGAATGTCGGTGGGCGGGAGGGTGGAACTCTGCCGGAACGCCTCGGCGACGTGCGCGATGCCGGGCCGGTAGCCGGTGAAGGCCTGCCCGCCGAGGATGACGCGATCCGGGTTGAGCATGTCGCGCACCAGCGCGACGGTGCTGCCGAGCATCGCGGCCCGTTCCGCGAGCAGTTCACGCGCAGGCACCGAACCGGCCGCGGCCGCGCGGTACAGATCCGCGATGGTCGAGCCCGCGGTTCCGTTGTACGCCGGGATGATTCCGCGCCCGACGGCCCGCGCGTGCAGCGCCCGGTCACCGACGGTGACCTCCAAGCAACCGCGCCTGCCGCAGGTGCATTCGACGTCGGAGCCGGTGGGCAGATGGGCGATGGAGCCGGGGCCGTTGCTCGGGGTGTGCACCCGGCCGTCGAGAGTGACTGCGATACCGGCGGTTTCACGCACATAGAAGAACAGGCTGCTACCGCGCTGCTGTCCCTCGCGCGGTTCCGGATTCGGCAGCAGCAGCTCGGAGCCCGCCATCGCCTCGACGTGCGGGGCCACCGAGACCGGCAGCTCGAGCACTTCGCCGAGCACGGCGCCGACCTGGGCGCCCTTCCATTCCAGTTTGGGGTGATCGACCACGCCCGTCAGCGGGTCGACGCGGCCACCGATCGCGACGCCCGCCCACAGCGGTTTTCGCCGATGCCAGCGCTGCAGAAAGGCTTTCGCGCTGCGCGCCACGGTCGTGGTCGCGAATTCCTGGCCGGTCTGCGGGGTGGCGATCGCCAGTCCGCCGAGAATCCGGCCGCGCAGGTCGGCGACCACGATCTTGGTCGCGGCGGCGCCGATGTGGATGCCCAGGGTCAGGTAGGTGTCGTGGTCGACCTCGAACGGCACCCGCGGGCGGCCCACCGCGCCCGAGGTGGTCAGGTCCGGCCGCTCCCGCAGCAACCCGGCGTTCAGCAGGGCCGACACCTGACGGTTGACCGTCGCGATGCTCAACCCCGTTGTGCGCGCGGCATTGTCGCGAGAGATCGGCCCGCCGGTCGCGGCGCGCAGCACGGCGGCCGCCGGGTTGTCGGAGATGCGGAGTTCCGGTGCGACGACGGGACGCTGAACACGGACACGGCCGGTAGCAACCCGCGAAACGGATCGTTCCAGGGTGGGGATCGACATATGAAGTCCTTGCTGAAGTCCCGTCGAACGGGACGTGCCTATACGAGCGGCGACGAGGCAGCTCGCGCGCCGAAAAGGCGGCTCAGCTGCGACGACGGGAGTAACACAGCTCCCGCGTCAGCGGCAGCCGCAGGCCGAGCGCGGCGGTCACGTAGGTGACCCGCAAGGCGGAGGGGCTGCTGATGGACATGCAAAAAAAGGTAACACCGAATTCACCGGCGCACCAAGCTTCCGCAGATTCCGGTGCTCGAGGACACACCGTTTTGCCTGGTCAGCGCCGGGCACGCCAAAACCCCGCCCGAGCGAGAAGCTCTGGGCGGGGCCGGTTTCCACGGCGGTGACGACCGGGAAGCGCGAACGGACTACTTCGCGGGTGCGGGCGCGTTGAACGGCGCGTTGACCGTCGAGAAGTACTGGATGATCGCCGTGATGGCGAACGGCGCCGTCACGAAGATCTGGCCCGCGATGGTGCCGAGCGCGCCGACCGCGGCCGCTCCGGCGAGGCAGCCGACGGCCGCCGCGGGCAGGAAGGGACCGAACAGACCGACGATGGTGCCGCCGACCACCGCGCCGCCGAGGATGCCGCCGAGCACGCAGCCGACCGCCGCGCCGCCGAGACCACCGGCCAGTGTGCCGATGGTGGCGCCCATGCTGATGGTGCTGGTCAGCCGGGTCCAGGCCGCGACCTCACGGTCGTACTCGGACTTCCACGGCGCCTTGTCCTCGAACGGCAGCGCGACCGGCTTGTAGGCCGCGTGGTCGAGGTCGAGCTGCGGCGTCAGCGTCGCGGTGCGGCCCGAGATCTGCGCCGCGATCGGGAACTCGAACTCGTCGAGCCGGAACTTCAGCGGCGTGCCCGCGACCACGGTGCCGTCCGCGGCCTTGATCTTCAGCGCATCGTCCTCGGCGACGAGCGAACCGGCGTCGGTGCTGATGATCGCCGCGGTCTCGGTCTGGGTGGCGGTGTAGTTGATGACGTCCCCGGCGGGGGTCTCCGGACCGGCTACCGCGGTGCCCGCGGTAACGCCGGTCGCCATGGTCACGAGTGCCGCGACCACAGCGAGCTTCCTGATTTTCATGTGTACTGCTATCCCTCATCCGATGGAGCTTGTTCGAGGGGAAAGCATCGAGCACCGGCGCGCCGGAGACGAGGGAAAAAAGCAGCGAGATTCGAATGGGGCAATCGCGGAGCGAAATGCTATTTCGCCGCGGCGGCCTTGGCTTCGGCCTTCACCCGCTTCTTGAACGCACGCACCTCTAGCAGGGACTCCGCGTCGGTGATGTCGGCCGCCGAGCGTCGCGAGTCCTTCTCCGAATAGGCGCCCGCCGCCTTTTCCCACCCCGTCGGGCGTACCCCGAGTTGCTTGCCCAGCAGGGCGAGAAAAATACGCGCTTTCTGGTCGCCGTAACCAGGCAGTGCCTTCAGCCTGCGCAGCACTTCCTTGCCGTCCGGATCGCCGTTCCGCCAAATCGCGGCGGTGTCCCCGTCGTAGTGTTCGACGACGTATCGCGCCAGTTCCTGGGTGCGCCGGGCCATGGACCGCCCGTAGCGGTGGATGGCGGGTGGCGTCGCGGCGAGCTCCTCGAACGCCTCCGGATCGGCCTCGGCGATCCTGTTGATGTCGAACCCGTCCATCCGGTCGGCGATCTTCTTCGGACCGCGGAAGGCGTGCTCGAGTGGGAACTGCTGATCGAGCAGCATGCCCGTCAAGAGAGCGAACGGGTCTTCCGACAGGAGCTTGTCGGCCTCCGGTTCCTGCGCGAGACACAGTGTGACGGTCACCGTCGTTCCTTTCGGGTTGTCGGCGCGTTCGTCTTCGATCATCTCACCCGCATCAGCTGTGCGGCACGCCACAGCCGCGCGTAGGCTCTGCCCATGCCTCAGACGACGGCAATACCGAGGGACGGACACGCGCCCATGGACACCTATCCACTACGCCCGGATCGCTTCGACAGCGCAGGTCAGGACCAATTGGTCGACGTGCGCGACCTGCAGGCCGCGCTACCCGGTATCCGGCGGCTGCGCACCTGGGCGCACGAGGCGCTCGCGCTACAGCCCGGCGAGCACGTCGTCGATGTGGGCTCCGGCACCGGCTCGGAGGTCCTCGCCTTCGCCGACGAGGTCGGCCCGACCGGCGAGGCGGTCGGCGTGGAACCCGACCCGCATCTGCTCGCCTCCGCGGAGCGCCGCGCGACCCAGCTGAGCTCGCACGCGAAGTTCCACTCGGGCGACGCCTACGGCATCCCGTTCGGCGCGGGCACCTTCGACGCGGCGCTGTGCGAGCGCGTCTTCCAGCACCTGACGGCGCCCGGCCGCGCGGCGAACGAGATCGCCAGGGTGCTGCGCCCCGGCGGTCGCGTCGTGGTGGTCGACGTCGACTGGGACACCGCGATCGTGCACCCGGGCGATCGTCAGGTGGTGCGCCAGGTGCTGGACACGCTGGTCTCGGCGACCACCAACCCGCTCTCCGGCCGCAGGCTTCCCGGCCTGCTCACCCAGGCCGGCCTGGTGATCGACGAGGTCGGCTCGCACGCGCTCGTGCAGGACCGCAGCGTGGGTCCCGGCTCGCTGGTCACCCGGATCTCGGCCATGGCGGTGGCCCGCGGTTCCATCACCGAGGCCCAGCGCGACCGCCTGCTCGCCGATCTCGAGCGCGGCGCCGACAGCGGCGATATTCATCTCTCGGTCACGATGTTCGCGGTGCTGGCGCACAAGCCGCGCTGAGCCGAGCCGCTCGGACGTACACAGCCGACGGCCCTCCGCACCCGGGTGCGGAGGGCCGTTGCTCTTCGTCTACTTGCCGAGCAGCTTCTCGGTGGCCGCCAGCAGGACGCAGGTGGCCAGGCCGTCCATCGCCTTCTCCAGCTCGGGGAGCTTCGGGAAGCTGGGGGCGATGCGAATGTTCTTGTCCTCCGGGTCGTTCCGGTAGGGGAAGGCCGAACCCGCCGCGGTCAGCGCGATGCCCGCGTCCTTGGCCAGCGCGATCACCCGGGCCGCGGTGCCCTCGAGCACGTCCAGGCTGATGAAGTAGCCGCCCTTCGGCTCGGTCCACGAGGCGACCTTGGACGCGCCGAGCCGGTCCTCCAGGATCTTCAGCACCAGGGCGAACTTCGGCTCCAGGATCTCGCGGTGCTTCTGCATGTGCGCACGCACGCCCTCGGCGTCCCCGAAGAAACGCAGGTGGCGCAGCTGGTTGATCTTGTCAGGGCCGATGCTCTTCTTCGACGCGTGCGAGAGATACCAGTCCAGGTTCGCGGTGGACGCGCCGAGGAAGCTGACGCCCGCGCCCGCGAAGGTGATCTTCGAGGTGGAGGCGAAGACGATGGGCCGGTTCGGGTTTCCGGCGGCCGCGGCCAGGCCGAGCACGTCGATCACCGGCGCTGCGGTGTCGGTCAGCGGGTGCACCGCGTAGGCGTTGTCCCAGAACAGCCGGAAGTCCGGCGCCGCGGCGGGCATCGAAACCAGTTCCCGCACAACCTCTTCGGAGAAGACGACGCCGGTCGGGTTGGAGTAGTTCGGCACCGCCCACAGACCCTTGATCTGCGGGTCGGCGGCGAGCAGCTCCGCGATGCGGTGCGTGTCGGGACCGTCGTGGCGCATCGGGATCGGGATCATCTCGAAGCCGAGCGCCTCGGTGATCGCGAAGTGCCGGTCGTAACCCGGCGCGGGACAGAGGAATTTCAGCGCGGGCTCGGCGGCCCAGCGACGCTCGGAATCGTTGGTGCCGTACAGCATCGCGTAGGTGATGACGTCGTGCATCAGCTCGAGGCTCGCGTTGTTGCCTGCGAGCAGGTTGTCGACCGGGACGCCGAGCAGCTCACCGAAGATGGCGCGCAGCTCCGGGAGACCGTGCAGCCCACCGTAGTTGCGGCAGTCGGTGCCGGTGCCGTCCCGGTAGTCGTCGACGCCGGGCAGGGACAGTAGCTCTGCCGAGAGGTCGAGTTGTTCCGGCGAAGGTTTTCCCCTCGTCAGGTCCAGCGTGAGCTTCTCGGTCTTGAGCGTCGCGTAATTCGCGGTCTGGGTCTCGTGTTCGGACACGAGCTCCTCATGGCTCATCAAACCGATCTGCGTTTGCCGGGGCATCCTGAGCAGCCTTTCGAAGCGGCGAAGGGGTGTGGGTCGACGTCCGTACCGACAACCGTCGGTGGACCGTTGACCACGTTACCCGTGTGTTGCCCGGAATTGGAGGCATACCTTCCGCCCGCTCCGGCCATGCGCGGTGTGGTGACGGAATTCGTTCGGCTTTGCCGAATCTGCGTACGTGGGGGACCGATGGCGAGTGCCTGATCGTCGGCCGAGGGGGCCAGATATTAGGGGACCCCGCGCACCCGGCAGAGCCCGTTGACCCTTGCTGCCTTCCGGCCCTGGGGGAGTTCACAGGATGCGCGCCGCGCGGGATCCGTCGGCCAGTGTAGCGGGTCCTCCCCACTCCGTCCGAATGGGGCCGACCTCGCCCGCGCGCTCCGTCCTCCGAACCCCGCCCGACCAGTACAAACCATCGATTCACCAGGGTGATTTGGCGTGCGACCGGGGGCAACCGGTATGCTGCTCCACGGAGGATTCGCCTAGTGGCCTATGGCGCTCGCCTGGAACGCGGGTTGGGTTAACGCCCTCAGGGGTTCAAATCCCCTATCCTCCGCCACGGCAAACGCCTCTGATCAGCATTTACTGGCTGGTCAGAGGCGTTTTCTGTATGCAAAAGGCCGAGTTGCCACAGCTGCATCGTCCGCGGAAACTTGCTCAGATTGGCGCGCGGATTGCGGCACGGGCCTTGTCGAGGGCGGCGACCACTCGGTCGATGTCGGATGGCTGGGTGCGGTAGCTCGTGATGCACAGCCGGAGGGCAGGGCGGCCGGCGAGGCCGATCGGGGCGATCCACGCCTGCCCGCTGCGCACCACGTGTTCGGCTACGGCGGTATGCCAGCGTGGAAGGTCTCCGCCAACGCACCGTGATGCCGAGTGAAGAACATCCCCGCACCCACAGCCCATGCCGCATCGACGTGGAAGTGCACTCCCCAGTCACGAGCCAGACCGGTTCGCCGAGCGGATCGATGATTCCACCACCGGTCGTTCCAGCGGTGCCGACCAGCAGAAAGGGCGTGCGTCCCGCGACGATGTCCGCGTTGTATTCGGCGAAAGGTGGCCAGACAACGCGTCAGGACGGGTGCCGGTACTGGATACCGTCGAGCGCAACCCCTTGTCGCCAGAAGCGGCACAGCTCGGTGTTGGCGCTCTGTTCAGCGCTCGGGTCCGCGGGCAGCGGCAGCCGCAGGGCGTCGAGCAGGTCGAAGCGGTGCAGATCGAATGCGACGCGCAGTGCTTCGCCGTAGCCGACGGCGGCCTGCACCGCGGCCGTATAGGCGAGCACCGCGAGGGCGGCGGGCGCTAGGGCAAGCAGCAACCACCACCCGGAACGGCTCAGCAGGACCACGGCGACGATGGATGTCGTTGCGCCGGTGAAGGTTATGCGGGCCGCGAGGTCGATTTGATTGCGCCGGTCGTCGACGATCGTCCGGACGGGTTCCGACAGCAGCGGGAACAACCGAGGCCACGCGACGACCGCTTCGAAACCGTAGTCGGCGCCCGCGGTGGATTCCGCCGCGGCGAGCACGTTGCCGAGCAAGGTGGGCCGAAGGCGCTCCGGTGCCGGATACCGCAGCCGCAGCCGCTGATACGCCGCCGCCATGCGATCCTCCGTCTGCTGGTCGGGTGCGGAACCGGTCCGCGGCGCGCTCGCCTTGGCCAGCTTCCCGCGCTTGCGGCCGTGGTACCAGCGACCCGGTGCGGCGAGCCACCGCAGCCAGTAGTAGCCCTCGAGCAGCCGCAACATCGGCTGTTGGAGCGGATGCAGCAAGAACGCGACGAGGGTGATCAGCAACGCGAACAGCAGGACCTCGCCCAAACCGAGCGCCGAAGCCGTACGCCACGCGGCAGTGAAATGCAGCGGGCCAGGCGCACCGGCCCACACCAGAACCGCCAGGAACACCGCCGCGGCGTATGTCGGCAACATGCCGACGAGGAAGAATCGGCCACCGAGCGACTCGGCGGGTTTGAACAGGGCCGACAGGTTCAACGCACGTGCTCCAGCAACTGACCGTCGTCGCTGCAGGTCGGCGGCTCACCGGGCGCGACACCGATCAGCCAGTAGACCTGGCCGCATCGGGGGCAGTCGTACCGCAGCGCCGCGAACCGCGCGAGCCCGGGCAGGTGCAACCCGTCACCGTCACCGAAACCCCGCTCCGCCGAGCCGACCGGCTGCCCCGGTGCGGGGAAGATCCGCGCGATGTGCGCGCGTGAGGTGTGTCCCTCGAGTCGGTCACCGATCCACACCGCGACCGCGTCGACTTCGGGTACCGCGCCGAACAGCCCTTCGATGGCGTCGGCGGCGTCGTAAATATCAGCGCCGCTGTCCAACAGCAGCCGGTGCGCGGCGGAGGGGATGTCGGGGTCGAAAAGCCTGGCCCAGTCCTCGGACTGCAACTGTTCTCCTTCGGCCATCACGAATGGTGCGCCGGTCCGGCTCGATCACCGCTGAACCATCAGCCAGAACTCTATCGCCGGGCCGCGTCGGCGCGCACGCTTTCGCGCGAACCCCGGTGCGCGACAACCGATCAGCCGTATCCTGCGTATGGCGAGCTCGGCAGTCCTTTCGATCCCCTCTTTGGAGCAGTCGGCGTGCGACGGTCCGTCATCGACATCATCCAGATACTGACCGCCGCGTGGTCGAGACAGGCCATGCAGGCGTATCACAAAGGCGTGGAATCCGATGACGTGAGCGCGTTGACGGAGTCGATCACCCTGTCCACCCGCGTACTGGCCGCTACGCCTGTCGACCACCCTTCGCGCGTTCTTCGTTTGGCAAACCTGGGGGTCGCACTACTCGAGCGGTTCGAATCGGCCGGAGACAGCGGCGACCTCGACGATGCCATCGACACCATCCGCCAGATGGTCACCGTCATGCCGACCAATGATCCCAATCGGGTGACATATCTGGGCGTCCTCGCCAACACGCTGTTCAAGCGGCACCTGCAGACCGACGGCTCGGCTGATATCGACGAGGCGATCGACGTTCTCCGTCTCATCATCGCCGCAGGCCCCGACAACTCCGACCGCGCACGACATCTGAACAATCTCGGATCCGCGTTGCTCCAGCGGGCCGCGAGGACCGAAGCGATAGCCGATGTCGACGAGGCCAACGCCACCATCCGCGAGTCCGTCGCCGCCACCGCACCCGACGACCCCAATCGCCCTATGTACCTGGGAAATCTCGGGAACGGTCTCCGTAGGCGGTTCGACAGGTCCGGCGACATCGGCGATCTCGACGAAGCCATCGAGATCATGCGCCAAGCACTCGATACCGGCGCCGCCAACGAGCCGCTGCGCGAGGTATCCCTGTCCAATCTCGGGGACGCGCTGTTCTTGCGCGTGGAGCGGACCGGAGACACACGCGATCTCGACGACGCCATCGGCATCTTGGTTCAGGCGATCGCCACCACCCCGGTTGGCCAGCCCAACCGCGCCAGGTCACTGTCACGCCTCGGACCGGCACTGTTCCGGAAGTTCGAACAGTCCGGTGACCTCGGTGTCCTCGACAATGCGATCGAGACCGGTCGCCGAGCGGCAAGCAGCATCTCGACCGAAGAGCCCGAACACCGTGCAAGCCTCTCCCATCTCGGGACCGCGCTGGTCCGTCGATTCCAAAAGTCCGGGAACGCACGCGATCTCGACGACGCGATCGACGTCATGAAGCGGGCGATAGACGCTACGCCGATCGGCGACCCAGACCGCGAGACCTACCAGTCGAATCTCAGGAACGCACTCGGGATGCGGTTCGAGCTGACCGGCGGCTCCGGTGCGGTATCTCCCGCCGGTGGTTCGCTGCCCGCGAGCGTCGACCCACCCGACGATCCCGACCTGGCAGAACTCTGGGAAGCGCTGGACCGTGACACCGAACCGGCCGATGACACAGACGATCCCGACGATGTCATCCAGGCAGTCCGCCACGCGCGCACGAACATCTCCCCCGACGACCCCGACCGCGGGGCGTACCTGCTCGAACTCGGGATGGCCCTGCAGGACCAGTTCAATCGGACCGGCCGCATGGTCTATCTCGAAGAGGCCATCGATACCGGCCGACTGGCGGTAGCCGCGACCGCGGCCGACGATCCGGATCGCGGCAGACGGCTGCTGAGCCTCGGGGTGGCGCTGACCGGTCGGTACCTGCGGACCAAGAATGCCGACCACCTCGACGAGCTCATCGAGACACTCCGCAGTGCGGTCGCCGCGACCCCGGTCGATCACCCCGACCGCGGAACATATCTGTTCCACCTCGGAACCGCGCTGCTTGACAGGTATAGGGCCACCGGGGATACCGACGACCTCGACAGCGGCGTAGACACCATCCGGCAGGCGGCCGACGCCACCCCACCCGGCCATCCCCTCCGCGGGATGCATCTGTGGCAACTCGGGATCGCGTTCAATACCCGGTTCGAACAAACGAGGGCCGCAATAGAACTCGACGAGGCGATCACAACACTGCGCGGTGCGGTGAGCGCTGCTCCGCAGGCCGACCCCAATCGCGCGGAGTACAGGACGACTCTGGCGGAGAACCTGTCCACCCGATACACACGGTCGGGGGTCGCGGCCGACCTCGACGAAGCGATCGAGATCTACAAGCAGGTTCGCGATGCGGGCCGGGCGAACATCGCGGATGTCAACAACCTCATGACCTTGCTGGGCATGCGGTCCGAAAGAACCGGGGCGATCGATGATCTCGATGAAGCTGTCGACATCGGACGTCAGGCCGCGAACGTCGCAAGCGGCAAGCCCGGCCACGCGGTGCTCTTGTCGACCCTCGGAGCCATGCTGGCAAAACGATTCGAAGTAGCCGGAACAATCGACGATCTCGATGAAAGCATCGAGACCTTCCGGCAAGGAGCAGGCACCTTTGCTGCGGATGACCCGAATTACCCATCGAGCCTGTCGAATTTGGTGACCGCACTGCGGATGCGGTTCGAATGGAGCAGGGACGCGACCCATCTCGACGAAGCCATCGACATCGGCCGTCGCACGGTCGAGTCGACCCCGACCGATCACCCACACCGGGCGGTATGCCTCAACGCGCTCGGCATCGCATTGCTGACGCGCTTCAGGGCAACCGGAGCCGCGGACGACCTCACCACCGCAGTGGCGGTGATCCGCCAGGCGATCGGCACCGTCCCCGCCGACGGTCCCGATCACGGGAGGTACCTGAACAACCTCGGGATCGCGCTGCGCCTGCGATTCGAACGAACCAGGGTCTCGGACGATCTCGACGAAGCCATCGAGGCCTGCCGTCGAGCGGTGAACGCCACGGCGACGAACCATCCCGACCGCAAAATTTCCCTGAACACCCTCGGAATCGCACTGCTAAGGCGGTTCGAACACACCGGGTCCGCGGGCGATCTCTTCGACGCCATCGAGACCGGCCGTCTGGCCGTGGACGCCGTGCCGATCGGCCATCCCGATCGCGGAATGTATTTGGCGAACCTCGGGAGAGCGCAGATCAGGCAATTCGAGCTCACCAATGAACTCCGCCATCTCCGCGACACCATCGACACCCTCCGCCGAGCGGTCGACGAAACACCGGCTGGCCACCCCGAGCACGGCGCACACCTGTGGGCGCTCGGGATCGCGCTGCGCAAGCGGTTCGATCGCGCCGGAGACCGCACCGCCGCCCGGGACGCCATCGCCGTCTGCCGGAGGGCGGCACTGTCCGCGACCAGCGTGACCAGCACTCGCCTGCACGCGGCTCGTCTGTGGGGCACGGTCGCCTCCGCGATCGCCGATCACGACAACGCCGTCGAGGGCTACCGCACCGCGGTCGGGCTGCTGCCCCGGCTTGCCATGCGCGGCCTGGACCGGAAAGACAGCGAGTTCCTGCTGGAGCAATGGTCGGATCTTTCACGCGAAGCCGCAGGCTGCGCCATCGCCGCCGACCGGATCGAGGATGCGCTGGAACTGCTGGAACACGGCCGGGCGGTGCTGTGGACGCAAATGGTCGAGAACCGTTCCGATCTCGACGCGTTGCGCGAGGCGCATCCCGGACTGGCCGACGATCTCGCCGACCAGCTGATGGTTCTGGACTCGCCCGCCGATCGGAATGGGACCAGCGTCCCGCACCGCCTGGACGCCGCGGTGGTCGCGGCACGCCGCTTCGACGACATCCTCGCCGTGATCTGGACGAAGGACGGCTTCGAATCGTTTCTGCGACCGCCGTCGGCGCGCGATCTCCTTCGTGCCGCAGTCGACGGACCGGTCATCGTCGTCAATACCGCATCATCGCGCTGCGACGCGCTGGCCGTCGGCCCGACCGGCATCAGCGCGATCCCGCTGCCGAAGCTGAGCGACGCCGAAGCACGTACGCGGGCAACGGCATACATCGGTGCACTCCAGGTGCTACACAGCGCATCCCGGAACACGCTGGCCAAGTCGATCGCCGCGGAAACGATTCGGAGCACGCTGGCCTGGTTGTGGGAAGCGATCGCCGAACCGATCCTCGACAGCCTTGCGCAGTCCGGCGCGCACGACGCCGGTCAGCGGCTGTGGTGGTGCCCGACGGGCCCCCTCACCCTGTTGCCGCTGCACGCCGCGGCGGCCGAAGGTGATGCGCTCAGTGGCCGCAGCGTGCTCGATCGAGCGATCTCGTCCTACACACCGACCGTGCGGGCCCTGATCCAGTCCCGCGACGGCTCCACCACCGTCGCCTCCGGCGAACACCGGATGCTCGTCGTCGGTATGCCGCACACACCGGGAGCGCCGGACCTACTGGCCGTCGACCGCGAGATCCAGCTGCTCACAGACATGTTCACCCCCGGTCACCAGCACGCGGTGCTGGTGGGCCCGGACGCGCTCGGCTCCGCGGTGCTCGGCATGCTCGACACCCATTCCTGGCTGCACCTGTCCTGTCACGGACGACAGATCTTCGAGCACCCCTCCGAAGGCGGGCCGATACTCAGCGACGGCGTGCTCTCGGTCGCGCGGATCGCGGAACACCGGCACCACCAAGGCGACTTCGCCTTCTTGAACACCTGCTACACCCACGCGGGCACCGAACGCAATATCGATGAAGCCATCAGCCTCGCGGCCGCATTGCAGTACTCGGGGTGGCAACACGTGATCGCCACCTTGTGGTCTGTCAACGACGCCGCGGCGGCCGACCTGGCGGGCTACTTCTACACCGCAATCGCCCCCAACGGCGGCCTCACCTCCCGGCATGCCGCCGAGGCCCTGCACGATGCCGTCCTCCGCCTCCGCCACTCAGCGCCCCATTCCCCAGCACTATGGGCGTCGTTCATCCACATCGGACCGTGACGCCGGACCATCGACATCGCGCACACGAGGCTCGCCAGCGCCCCGAAAAATGCAGTCATGCTGCGGTTTTGAGTGGAGGAGTGAGGTTGCGGCCGGTAGCGTCCGTGCCGTTATGTCGAGATATTCCAAGTTCACCGCAGTAATCGCAGCGGGCGTGGTCGCCTGTGTGCCCGTGGCATTGCCCGCGGTCGCGCAGGCGGACGACTCCCAGTACGCACCCACCATGCTGATCCTGGACGCCTCCGGTTCGATGCAGCGCCCCGATCCCGCGGGCACGATGATGGACGCGGCGAAGAACGCCGTCCGCACGTTCGTCGAATCCGCGCCCGCCGCCGCGAAAGTGGGGCTGACCACCTACGGCACCGGCACCGGCAACACCGAGGCGGAGAAGGCCGCCGGCTGCCGCGACGTAAGCGTGCTTCGCCAACCGGACACCATCGACAGATCGGCGCTGATCGGCGCGGTCGATGGCATCCAGCCGCGCGGGTGGACCCCGATGGGTGTTTCGCTGCGCGAAGCCGCGCGGGCGCTGCCGGATTCCGGACCGCGTTCGATCGTGCTGGTCTCCGATGGCGACGACACCTGTTCGCCGCCCGATCCGTGCGATGTCGCGCGGGAACTGAAGCAGCAGGGCCTCGACCTCGTTGTGCACACCATCGGGTTCGCCGTGGCCGACACGGCCCGGGCGCAGCTGCGCTGCATGGCCGAAGCGACCGGCGGCACCTACAACGACGCCGCCGACGGGCCCGCCTTGAAAGAGATCCTGCCGCGGGTGAGCACCGCGGCGCTGCGCAACTACCGCGCGAGCGGAACACCGATCACCGGCGCAGGGAACTACGCGGGCGCGCCGGTGGCCGGAGCGGGCCACTATCTGGACACCATCGGGCAGGGCGAGACGCGTTACTACGCCGTCGACGTCCCCGCAGGCGCCACCGCGTACTTCACCGGCATCGTCTCCTTCCCGAGGGTGCCGGGCGTTTCGGTGACCGACGACTTCAACACCCTCCAGTCGAGGGTCTACGGCCGCGACGGCGAGGACTGCCTGGCCATCGAAACCGAACAGGCGTCGAAGTCCAGCGACGGTGTCGCACTCACCATCACCCAGACCTGGGAGGGCGCGACCAAGCAACGCACCGGCGGCAGCAGCGACAAGTGCAAGGGCGATGGCCGGTACTACTTCGCGCTGACCTGGGACCGGGTATCCGACGGCGTGCCGCCGCGTCTGCCGCTCGAGCTGATCATCGGCGTCGAACCGGGCGTCACCGATCCCGGCCCGGCGGGCGTCACGACCCAGACGGCGCTCGTCGAACCGTCGGGTCCGGGCACTCCGGTGACCGGCGCCGGATCGTTCACCGAGGCGGTGACGCTCGACGGCAGCGGCCGCTACTCCGACACGCTGCGGCCGGGCGAGTACGTCTTCTACCGGGTCCGGCTGGACTGGGGCCGGGGCCTGGCGTACCGGGTGCACTTCGAGGAGAACGGGGGGCAGGGCCTGGACGTCATCTCGAACATCGCCACCACCCTGTATTCGCCGCTCGGCGAGGAAATCGACTTCGACACAGCGGCTTACACCGGACGGGCGGGCGTGCTGCCCACCAGCGACCCGGCGATCGCCACGACGCCGATCCGCTACGCCAACCGCGACGCCAACGATTCCGCGGTGCGCAAGCAATCCGTCGCGGGCTGGTACTACATCGCGGTCAAACTGGGGTCGACCTTCACCGAGGGCGGCGCCACCCCGGTCCCCATTCGACTGGACCTCACCGTCGCCGGGAACCCGGAACCGGGTCCCACCTACACGACGAACGGAGGAGTCTTCGGCGAGGACGCGGGCCCCAACGGTAAACCGATCGCAATCACCGCCGACGGCGCGGACGAGGATTCGTCGCAGACGATGTGGGTGGTGATCGGCGCGGTGATCGTGGTCGGCGTCGCGGTGCTCGCCGGGATCATCGGCCTCGCACTCGCGCGCCGCCGACGCTGAGCCGGGACGGACGCCAGACCGCGTGGCCGGGCCGGTAGCAGATCGATACCGACCCGCCCACGCGGTAGCTTCTCGATGGTCTACGGGAGGAGTCCGCTGACGGACCCCTCCCGTGTCGGCATCAGCCGTTCAGCCCCATGCCCTGCGCGAGCAGCGGCCAGGAGTCGTGCAGCGCCTCTTCCCAGTACGGCCAGTAGTGCGTGCCGACCGGGTTGAACTGGTAGGTCGCCGGGATGCCCAGCGAGTCGAGCCGGTTCTTCAGGTTGGCGGTGCAGCCGTTGACGGCCGCCTCGATGATCACACCGAGGCTGAGGTTGACCGCGCCCATCGGTCCGGGGGCGGTGCTCAGGTAGTACTGAACGTCCTCCATGACCGGGATGCCGCTGCCGCTGGAGACGTAGAGCAGCGTGCCGCGCAGCTTCTCCGCGTTGATGACCGGGTCGTTCGCGGCCCACAGCGGGCTGTCGGCGGGACCGTACATGTTCACGGTGTTGCCGCCCGCCCAGGTCTCGGTGGCCAGCTTGACGAACTGCTGCCCCATCGGGTCGGCGATCTGGGCGCACCCGCTGTAAGCGGCGACGGTCTTCCATACGCCGGGCTTGGCCTCGGCCAGCTGCAACACCGACGTGCCGGACGTCGACAGACCGGCCAACGCGTTGAGGCCGGTCGAGTTCAGCGTCTGGTCCAGCAGCGGCGGCAGCTCCTCGGTGAAGAACGTTGTCCACTTGTTCAGCCCGAGAACCGGATCCCGCTGCTGCCAGTCGGTGTAGTAGCTGCCGCGACCGCCGATCGGCTGGATGACGTTGACCGGCTTGTCGGCCAGCCATTCCAGCGCGTGCGTTGCGGCCCGCCAGCTGGCGGTTCCCTCACCGGCGTCCAGGCCGTTGAGCATGTAGAGGTTCGGCGCGGGCTTGGACTCGTCGGCCGGACGCTGCACGTCGACCTTGATTTCGGTGTCCATCGCCGCCGAGTACACCTTCAGGTGCCAGGTGCGCCCCTCCTTGACGATGGAGGTGACGGCCGAGGGTTTCTGCGGCTCGGCCGAAACGGCGCCGCCTGCCAGTGCCACGGACAGCGCGGCGGTCAGTGCGACAGCGGCGGTCCGCAGAGCGGCCATGTTGCGTAATGCGGAAAGCTTCATCGAATAGTCAATTCCAGTCCACGGGCCGCCTCCGGCCACATTGTCGTCGAAGTGGTTTCGTCGTCGATCGATCGCCGACGGCGCACGGTCGCACCGTAGCCCCGCCCCGCCGACCTGGCAATTCGCCCGGTATCCGATAGCGCATCGATCACCCTCTTACTGTATTCGGACAGGCCCGCCGGGCCATCACCCCAGAACTACGTCTTTCGCGGAGCCAAAACCGTTACTCGACAGGACCATTCAGGCTTCCTGATGGGTGGATTCGCTCGTCGCTTCGGGCAGCAGACACCCGCCGACACGCTCGAGATCGGCCGCGGCTGAATACTCTGTCCAGTCGTGGTCGGATTTCGATGTGTCGGACGGCGCCTGATTCTTGCCGCCGTCGCGGCGATCTGCGCGGTCTCCTGCGGTGTGTCGACGTCCGATTCACCCACGACAACAGCGTGCTCCGCTGGCGAATCGACCGCCGCGGCTTTCACCACCGAACGGCGCCCGGGTTGGTTCACCATCCAGGTCCCGAAGTTGCCAGGCTGGGAGCAGCGGCAGGTGGACCAGCCAGCCCCCGCCTTCGTGCTGCATCGTTTCGATCCTCCGTCGGGAGGAGTCGACATGGGAACAGCGACGGTCACAGTCGCGGCCTTCAGTCCGACGGCGAGCGCCGACCAGGCATTCGACCACCTCGACCGCCTGAGGACAGGCGTACTCGGCTGGCAGCAAACACGGCACGAGGCCGTCGAAGTATGTGGTCAGCGCGGAATCCGCGTCGCGGGGACTGCCACCGGTGCGGGGCTCGACATGCATTACGAATACGTCGAACTCGCTTACGATTCCGGCGGGACGGTGTATCCGATACAGGTGGCCGGCCAAGTTCGTATCGCCGACCTGCCGCGATACGCGAGCGATCTCGACACGATCCTCGGCGGCGTGCGGGTCGTCCCGTAAACCCAGGTCTCGAAAACCGGGTCGTATTTCCTGAAATTCTGGGTTCCGCGCACTGGTGGCAACCAATGGGGCGCGCCTAGGATCAAAGCCGTCGGGGAATGGCAACCGTTCAGCGATCGGTGAGTCGTCGACCCCGCGGGCCGGGCTCGCCGGAAGAGGCAGAGATGAAGACCTACAAGACCCGCGAGGCAGGCAGGCTCCGTGTGCTCATGAGGGTGGCACTGGCAGGGGCCGCGATGGCAGTTCCGATGACGGCGGCAATCCCCGCAGCGGCCGTTCCCGCATCGACGCCGGGCGTGGTGCAGACCGAATATCCGGGCTACGACCGTCACGACCGTTGCGAGCGCGGCTACGGGTGGGACGACCGCGGATATGGCTACGACCGCGAATACGGCTGGAACGACCGTGGATACGGCTATGACCGTGGACGCGACCGCGGCTACGACCGCTGCGAGCGTGGCTTCGACTACGGCGGGAGCGGCGGCTTGAACAACCTGTTCCCGTTCGGCCTGTTCGGTAGCAGCTGACCGAACCGATTGCGCACGACCTGATAGCAACCACCCGGCGGCCCTCGGCGCCCTCGCGCGCTGAGCGGCCGGGGTAGTAGGCGTGTTCGGAATCGACCGAGCCCGCACGGCGACGGCAACCGCCGCGCAGGCTCGGCGATCTCATGCGGCGTCGACCCGCTGATCGAACTTCGGCGGGGCGACGTCAGTGAGCCCTGCCAACCGGAGTCGGCGCGGAGTCCCGGAACCGATCCGCGTGTTCGGCCGCCCACTCGGCGAAGGTCCGCGCCGGGCGGCCGAGCACCCGGGGAACGGTGTCGTCGACGGTCGCGGATTCCTCGGGCGGCGAGGCGTACCAGCCGATCACGTAATCGGCGTCGGCCCGGGAGACACCGGTGGCCATGAGCCGGTCCACAGCCTGCGCATGGGTGATCCGGTCGAAGGCGATGTCGCGGCCGACCGCCACGGACAAGATCGCGAGACGTTCGTGCAGGCTCAACGGCTGCGGGCCGGTGAGGTTGTACGCGCGGCCCGCGTGGCCGTCTTCGAGCAGGGCGGCGGCGGCCACGGCGCCGATATCGGCCTCGTGCACCACGGCGCTCGGGAAGTCGTAGGGTTCGCGCACCACGCCCGCGGCCCGGATCGAGTCGATCCAGGTCAGCGTGTTGGACATGAATTCCTGCGGTTCGAGTCGCGTCCACTCCACGCCGGAGTCGGCGACGGCCTGTTCGACCGGGCCGACGCCGCCGCCCCAGACGACCGTGATGCGCCGGACGCCCGCGTCGACGGCGCGGCGGACCAGATCGGGACCGACCTCGGCCAGTCCGGCCGTCACGGTGATGTGCAGGCGGGTGATGCCGTCGAGCGCCTCGGTCAAGGTCTCGGGTGCGGTGTGGGTGCCCGCCGCCAGTTCCACTCCGGGCGGGAGTTTCGCGGCAGCGGCGGCCGGATTCCGGGTGAGTGCCCGGACGCGCTCGCCTCGACGCACGAGTTCTGCCACGACATGGCGACCGGTGTTGCCGGTCGCGCCTGTTACCAGTGTTGTCACGGTATTCCTTTCCACCGCGACGACGCTAAGAGCTCAACATAGGTCGAGGTCAATGCCCCGAATTCCGGCGGCCCGCAGAACCCGCGCCGACCTCGGCCGAACCCGCGGGCTCCCCGATAACCGCACCCCTTGTCGGCGAGGCCGACGCCGGGAAGGCGACTGGGCTGCGATGATTCCGGGGTGACTCAGTGGCTCCCCCTCTTCAGTTCCCTGGTCGTCGCCTTCGTCGTGTTGGTCGGCGTCCTCATCACCAACCGCACGAACCGCCGGGCGATCGACGCGGCCGACGAGCGCGGCAGCATCGCGCTCGAGGCCGCGCAGCGGAATGTGGAGGCGGTCAATGCCGCGGCCGAGCAGCGCAGCATGTCCGTGCTGGAAGCCGCGCAACGGAATACCGAAGCCGCCGAACAGCGCGAGCACGAGAAATGGCGGCGCGAATCGGTGCTCGCGGCCGTCACCACCCTGCTGGCGACCTCGGCCTCGGTCCGGCAGCAGCTGTCCAGCCAGGACTTCACCTATCTCGGGGAGATCGACAGGTTCGGCCTCGACCTGCACGAAAGCATCGGGCAGTGCGCCGGATCGGTCACCCGGTTGCGAATCCTGTCGGGCCCGCGCATCCCCAACCGCTGTGAAGATCTGCTGCGCACTCTCACCGCGGCCGCGAACATCACCGTCCAGAAGCTGACTCTCACGCTGGACGGCGAAGCGACCGTCGACGACCTCGACGACATCCGGACGTTGTGGCACAAGGCCATTGCCAGCACTGTCGAGCAGGAGCTGTCGGTGGTCAAGGCCGCCCGAGCCGAACTCGGCCTGGACCCGCTGCCGACGCCGGAGCGCTCGCCCGCGGCTTCCGCTGTGTAGGACGAGCACGAAAAGGCCGGGCGGGCAGTCGTTTCCGCTAGGTCGACCGCTGCTGTCCGGTCACTCCGACCAGGTCCGTGTCGGCGGGCTTGCGGCGGAACGAGATGTGCCGGTGGCCGAAGAAACTGGCCACCGCGACCAGCGCCATCACCACCACCGCGGAAGGAATGCTCGGCAGGTGCAGCAGCGAGACCGCCGCCTGCAGCAGCACCATGTTCATCAGCAGGCCGCCGGAATTCACCGCGACGAAGGCGAAGAAATCGCGCGCGACGCGCCCCCGCACCCGGAAGACCAGGGTGCGGTGCAGCACGAACGCGATGACGATGCTGATGCTGTAGGCCGCGGCGGGCGCGAGCGCGGCCGAGACGCGGTTGTCGAAGATCGCCAGCCACATCACCGTCAGCGCGATACCGAGTCCGGTGTTCACCATGCCGACCATGGCGAACGCGATCTCCTGTCGCCGCACGATGCGCAGCAGCGGGCCGGGATCCAGTGCCGCCTGGTCGACGGTGTTCATCGGACGGCGTCCGCCAGCGCGGCGTCGTCCGCGAGCGCCGGCGCAAATTCGGCGGGCCCGCCGTGCCGACGGCCGCGGCGGTACAGCCAATGCAGCACGCCGACGCCGAGCAGTCCGGCCAGGGCGCTCGCGCCGCCGATCTTCCAGCCCGGCGGCTGCCAGGCGAGTTCCAGTTCGGCGTTCTGGGTACCGGCCGGGATATCGACGGCGACAAAGGTTTTCGCGACGGCGTCGAACGGTAGGTCGCGGCCGTCGAGGGTGACGCGGTAGCCGGGCCAATTCAGTCGCGCGAACACCACCCGGCCGCCCGTCTCCGAGCTGACCCGGACCCGGCTTGTGGTGTCGGATTCGGCGAGCGAGGTGGCGGTCACGCCGTTCGCGGCGGCGACGCGGCCGTCGACGGTCGAGAGCAAGCCGTTCTCCCGCTCCAGCACGGCGATGTACCTCTCGTGGCCGGGGTAGTCGACCCACTGCCAGCCCTGCGGGGCGGGCTGATTCCTGGCGTCCGGGTACAGGGCGGTGTGCAGCACGACCCGGTCCACCTTCATCAGGTCGACGATGGTCTTGCCGGTGGTCGGCTCGACGGCAAAGGCCCTGCGGAAAGCGTCGGGGCAGACGCTGGTGTCCCACCGCATGCACAGCATCTCGCCGAACTGGAGGTGGCCGTTCGGGGTGTATCCACTGACGTAGGTCAGCTCGAGATCCTTGGCGTAGTTGCCGAAGACCAGCGATCCGTACGCGCCGTCCAGGGTGCGCTCGGCGGGCGGGATGAGGGCGCGATCGCCCAGTTGCAGCGTGGTGCCTGGGAAGTCGGGGAAGGCGGCCTTCATCTGCGAGCGGTGCTCAGGCAGATTCCAGCCGAGCGGCGTCGGCTGGGCAGACCACACCTGCAGGTAGGCGATGGGGAAAATCGAGACGAGCACCAGCGCGCTCGCCGCAGCGATCCCGCGGCGCAGGGCCAGCCACACCACGGCCGCGCCGAGCGCCGCCACCGCGAGGGCCGAGACCAGGTGCCACACCGCTTCCTGCGGCGCCGCCGAGAGCGAACGCAGCAGCAACAGACCGATCAACCCCGCCGCGATCAGCCCGCGCCGCCGCCAGTCGGCGAAGGTCGCGAAACGGCCGAGCAGCACGCCGACCAGCACCAGCAGGCCGAGCGCCACCATCGGCAGCACGCGGGCGGGCCAGCGCAGCGGGCCGATGGCGCCCGGGCCTGCGGTCCACATCAGCATGATTGCCGTGAACAGCGCGGGCGCGGTCAGTTCGCGCGCCGAATCCAGTGCCTTGCGCCAGTCGACGAACGCCAGCGCCGGGATCACGAACCAGGCGACGTAGACCACCGGCATCGGCTGCACGTAGCCCCACCACGTGGTGAACGCGGGCAACGTACTGGGCAGGCTGGCGTTCAACGACTCCGACCACGGCACCGTCAGCAGCTGATCGTTGTTGATCTGCGCGGTGCCGCGCCAGGTGACCTTGGCCGACAGCATGCTCGGCAGATACGTCGCGAGCCCGGCCAGCGCCGCGCAGGCCGACACCGCGAGCAGGCGCAGCGGCGGTTGCCACCTGCGCTGGTAGACGAGTTCGCCGAACACCACCGCGGCGATCATGATCCCGGCCTCGACCGCGGGGAAGATGTACTGCACCGAGATGGCCAGGTACAGGAAGACGAAGGTCGGGATCGGGCCGGAGCGCCCGCGCGCGTAGCGCACACCCGACGCCCACGCGTGCGTCAGCCAGGCGGTGCCGGTGAACGCGGTCATCCAGCTGGCCTCGTCGAAGAACAGCAGCCAGCCGCTGAACGGGATGGCGACACCGGCCACGGCCGCCCACGGCGCCCGCGACCCGTAGGCCAGGCAGATCCGGTAGACGCCGAGCCCGAGCACGATCGCGAAGATCAGCTTGACCACGGTGGCGTACAGCGCGAGGTTGTCCACCGAGGGCGCGATCAGATCGATCAGCAACTGCGGCGGATTCAGCAGGCCCGCCTCTTCGATGGTGTAGTTGCCCGCCATCCAGTGCTCGGGGACCAGCATCGGGAAATCACCGTCGCGCAGCCGCCTGCCCATCATCACCCACAGCGGGGCGTACTGGGACTCGGTGTCGTCGGCATAGAAATGCCGAGCATTGGCCAGCAGAACCGCGACATACCCCGCGACTACGCCGAACGCGGTGACGATGCCCCACTTGTACACCTCGCGCGGCGCGAGCGCTCCACTGTCCACCACGAGTCCCAGACCCTACAGGCAACCTCCCGCGACCGAACGGAAGATGAACAACGGCGGCGCCCGTGTGGGCCGATCAAGCGGCCGGTTCGACCGTCATCTCGACGTGCATGCCCGCCGCGGTCACCATATTGACGAGCGAGTCCAGGCTGAACAAATGCACCTTGCCGCGCATGAGGTCGGAGACCCGAGGTTGGGTCACGCCAAGCCGCTCGGCCGCAGCCAGTTGCGTCCAGCCCTGGGCGGTGATCCGCTCGGTCAGCTCGATCATCAGCCGCGACCGCAGTCGCATGTTCTCCGCCTCCTGTGGGGTGTCCTCGATCGCATCCCACACGCTGTCGAACGTCTCGTCCGCCATCAGCGCTCTCCCTTTCTCGAACTCCGCCACGACCTGCCTGAGCCGCTTGGCCGCCAGATTCAGATCCGCTGCCGGGATCTGCTGGGTCTTCTTCTGGAAACAATGCAGGACGCAGATGTGGTCGGCGAGCTTCGCTACATAGATGACACGAAACGCGCCGTTGTGGTCCCGGACCCGGATCTCACGGACACCGAGTCCGACGGCCGAGACCGGTTTCCAGTCGGTCGGGTCCAGACCACGTTGAACCCGGTCGAGTTGATAACCGCATTCCCGGCGCGCGGCGAGCGGGAACTCACGGAGGTCGTCGAGCGCGGTGGCAACGAACCTGATCGGCTTCACGCAGGCAATATACAAGTTTTTGTATGTCAGCGTACCGCGTTCGCTGGGTTCGGGAAACCGCTGCGAGGAACAGGTTGGCGCCCTCCGCTCGACCGGGAGGAAACGGGGTGAACGATGCGGGGGCGGAACTAAACTCGAGCTCTCCAGTCTTCGGTGGTGAGCGAGGCGAGATGCGCACTCGGTTCGAGTTCGACCTGCATACCGTCGCGACGCCGGAACAAGTCGTCGAGTTGTTCACCGATTTCTCCGCGGAGCGGCCGCGGCGGTGGCCTGCGCTGTCGGCGCGGCGGTATCGGGTGTTCGAGGTGGGTGAGCACACCGCGGACGTGGTGGAGGGGCAGGACTTCCCGAGGATCTCGGCGCGCTGGCGCTACGACTGGTCGACGCCGGGGACGGTGCGCATGCACGTGGTCGACAGCGATTACCTGGCGCCGGGTGGTTTCCACGAGCTGACGGTTCACCCGGCCGAGGATGGCGGTAGCGATGTGCACGGGGTGTGGGACAACACTGCGGTGCATCCTTCGACCCTGGCCACGTTGGCGATGATGCGGCTGATGGGGCGGCAGTTCTTCGTCACGTATTACACGCGCGTCTTCGATCGGCTCGCGGAGGAGAACGACTGAGCCATCGGCGCTCACAGACGGCCCGTCCATGGGTCGACCACCTCGGTGCCGTGCCCGACGGCGCCGAACACGGCGTAGCCCCAACTGAGCGAGGTGTGCGCCGAGAGCGGGTTCGGCGCGATTCAGTGGCCCTCGTTTTGCATGAGCGCACCCGGTATCGCACGCAACGCGCCGCGGAGCAGATCCGCGTACTCGTCGACATCCGGAACGACCGCCGCGTCGGCGTGAATGGAGACTGTGACGGTGTCGCCGAGCCCATGCACACCGTGGGTCAGGTGCATGACAGCGCCGAGGGCAGGGAAGCCGCCGGTGCAGCGGACAGGTCCGCCGAAGACCAGGTCGGCGGGCCCGCGGTCCACGCTGGAGACGACGGTGTGGCCCGCGATGGAGTCGGGCACGGTGTCGATGGGATAGCGGTCGACATCGCGGCGGAGAATCGGCGCCGGGGTTACGGCGGTTACACGGTCCTGAGCGGTCAGCAGCGGGTGCTCGGCCCGTAGGCGGCGGTCGGCGAGAGCGGCGGCGATCAGGTCTGCTCGCACCCGCAGATCGGGTTCGTCGGTGAAGAGTTCGATGCCGAGACTCCGGTAGTTGTTGTGCGACAACGCCTTACCTCGATCCGGAAGCGCCATCGGCACCTGAGCGGCAAGCCGCTCCACCGGTTCGCCCTGCGCCGCAAGATATTCGGCCAGTGCCACCGACACGGCGGTCAGCACGACAACGGTGATGGTCCGGCCGGGAACACGCAGCTCCTCGGCCCCGCACACGATCATCCGCGCACAATGGTCGGTAATTCCCCGGGCCCCAACTCTGTTCACCGCGCTCGGCGCGAACCCAGGACCGGGCGGCGGCACCTCTCCGGCCTCCGTCAGCCGGGCCATCTCCGTCTGCGCGCGATACGCGCGATACCCGCGCACCGCCGTCAGCACGACCCCGGCGGGTAGTTGTACAGCGCCCGACACCGCCGCGCCGAGGCCCGAATGCCGCAGTCGCGCAATCGCCTCGACGGCAGTGCCGAATACCTGGGGCGTTCCGGTCCATCGCACCGTCCAGGTACCACCGGAACCGCTGTCCCCGCCCGTCACAGATCTTCCGCTGCCGGATCCCGTGCCCTGCCGCACCGCTCCTCCACCGGTGGAACCCGGCTCGCTCCGCGCATCCGAATCGCCAACACCTGCGCGACCGGGCACCGCGCCGACTGCCTCCCCCATCGCCCCTCCACCGATGACACCTGGCTCGCTCCGCGCATCCGAATCGCCAACGCCCGCCCTGCCTGCCCCCTCGGAGAACAACCCCCGCGCGATCGCCGCCGCCCGTCTCCCGTCGGCCAGCGCATGCGACATCTGCAGCACCACCACGGTGGCGAGTTCGTCGTCCGTGGCCCGCATGGGCGCACCCGCGACGCCGCGGAAGACGTGCAACCGCCACGGGTGGATCGTGGCGTCGACGCCGGTGGCGAGCAACTCGCCGAGCGTCGTCTCCACCGCGGCCCAGTCCGGGCGGGGCAGCCGGTGTTCGACGAACTGATCGGCGGTGAACTCACCGGGTACCCAGGACGGGTAGGCGAGGTCGGCGGGTGCCTCGCGAAGCCGGACCCGCAGATCCGGAATGTGGGCGCTGCGGGCCGCCACGGCGGTGCGCAAGGCATCGGTCGGCGCGCCCGTGTCGGCGAAGCTGTAGAGCAGGAACAGATCGTTTCGGGTGCGGGCGGAGAGCCAGAACATGGTCGCGTCCTGCGGTGCCATCGAACTCACGCACCGACGATATCGGCTCGAATCCGGGCGCCGACCGGGCAGTGCCGGACACACTTGATGATCTTGGTCCACAAGGGCTTTCGAAAACTATCGATTCCGCACCGAGATATTGCTACCGTCTGTAGTAGACCCATTCCACTCACGCAGGGACGGGGTGCAGGCGATGACGAATACGCTCGCACGAACAGTTGGCGAACAGGCTGATGCGGCAGATCAGCGATATCGCGCCGCGGCATTCATGAAGAGGTCGATCAACAAGGTCTTCCCGACCCACTGGTCGTTCCTACTCGGTGAGATCGCGCTGTACAGCTTCATCATCCTGCTGCTGTCGGGTGTGTATCTCACGCTCTACTTCGACCCGTCGATGGCGCACGTCACCTACGACGGGGCCTACCAGCCGCTGCGCGGCGTGGGCATGTCACGGGCCTACGAGACCGCGCTGAACATCTCCTTCGAGGTGCGCGGCGGCCTGTTCGTGCGTCAGGTCCATCACTGGGCGGCGCTGCTGTTCGCGGCGTCGATCATCGTGCACCTGTTCCGCATCTTCTTCACCGGCGCGTTCCGCAAGCCGCGCGAGGCGAACTGGGTGCTCGGTTCACTGCTGCTGATCCTGGCGATGTTCGAGGGCTTCTTCGGGTACTCGCTGCCCGACGACCTGCTCTCCGGCACCGGCCTGCGGGCCGCGTTCTCCGGCATCACGATCTCGATCCCGGTGATCGGCACGTGGATGCACTGGCTGATATTCGGCGGCGACTTCCCGGGCGACATCATCATCCCGCGCCTCTACGTGACACACGTACTGCTGTTCCCCGGCATCATGCTGGCGCTCATCGCCGCGCACATCGCGCTGGTCTGGTACCAGAAGCACACCCAGTTGCCCGGACCCGGCCGCACGGAGAACAACGTGGTGGGTGCGCGCATCGTGCCGGTGTTCGCCGCGGATCAGGGCGCGTTCTTCGCCTTCACCCTCGCCGTCGTGGGCCTCTTGGGCGGACTCTTCCAGATCAACCCGATCTGGAACCTGGGCCCGTACAACCCGTCCCAGGTCTCGGCGGGTTCGCAGCCGGACTTCTACATGATGTGGACCGACGGCATGGCGCGCCTGATGCCGCCGTGGGAGATCTACATCGGCAACCACACGGTTCCTGCGGTGTTCTGGGTCGCGGTGATCATGAGCTTGGTGTTCGTCATGCTGATCACCTACCCCTGGATCGAGAAGCGCCTCACCAAGGATTACGCCGCGCACAATCTGCTACAGCGTCCGCGCGACGTGCCGGTGCGCACCGCGATCGGCGCCATGGCCATCACGTTCTACGTGGTCCTCACGCTCTCCTGCGTCAACGACATCATCGCCTACAAGTTCGACATCTCGCTGAACGCGACCACCTGGATCGGCCGCATCGGCCTCCTCATCGGGCCGCCAGTCGCGTATTTCATCGCCTATCGCCTGTGCCTCGGCCTGCAGCGCAGCGATCGCGCAGTGCTCGACCACGGTCTGGAGACCGGCGTGATCAAGCGTCTGCCGCACGGTGAGTACATCGAGGTGCACCAGCCGCTCGGCCCGGTCGACGAACACGGCCATCCGATCCCGCTGGAGTACCAGGGCGCGGCGGTGCCGAAGAAGATGAACCGCCTCGGTTCGGCGGGCAAGCCGGGCACGGGCAGCTTCCTGCGCGCCGATCCAGTGGCCGAGTCCAACCGCAACCTCGCCATCGAGCGCGAGGAGGAGCACCGGCAGCTGGCGGTGTTGCGGAGCTACCAGGACCGCAACACCGGAAATGGACACGGCCACAACGAAACCGAATAGCCGGCGACCGAAATCGGACGCGCGAAGGCCCCGAGCCTGCCTCGACCCGGGGCCCGTGCTGACAGCTCGTCGGACCTCACATTCAGGCCTTGTCGAACTCCCCCGCCGATACTCCGCTCAGGAATGCGTCCCATTCGCCCGGGGTGAATGCCAAGACCGGACCGCTGCCCTTGTCCTTGGTGTCGCGGACCGCCACATTGCCGCCGCCGAGAAATGCCACTTCCACGCAGTTTCCGTCTGGGCCACTGTATGTGCTCTTACGCCACACAGCTCCCGTCAAATCAACTTCCACGGCACTAGCTCCTTTGCTGCGTCGAGAACGAGAATATTTTCTACTGAGTTCGTTCTAACTAGCTCCGGCATCCGGCGGGAAGGCCGAATACCGTGGTGCGCCTGGTGATAGCGCGCAGCTGTCCAGACGCGCGCTATCGCACTGATAGTTCGGGTGAATGCACCCCCGGGGTTGTCCCCGCGCGCTAAACCCTAGCAGGTTCGACGAGGGATTTGCCGGTCTCTTGCCGGTCGAACCAACGCATTTGCCAAGCTTGCGAAGTCGATATGTTGCGGGGACATTGCCAGTCCTCGGCTTTCCCGCGAATAGGCGAGGAAAGCAAACATTTGTACCAGTGTGATTGGTCTGTGATCCGTCTACGAAAGCCGCTCCGGGCGGACCTCGCGCGCCCGGCCTGGACACGATGTGGATCATGGATCTTATGGTCGAACGCCACCGCGACGAGGCAGGTCGCGCCCGCAACCCCCGCCCACGAGACCGCTTCGGCCGCCCGCTACCGATCGGTAGCGCGGGCGTGCCGAGAATTCCGGACGATCTGAATCTCCCACCCCAGCAAACACTTACCCTCGCCCAGCAACTCCTGGACGACGGTCTGGCCTTCAATGCACATGAGGTATTGGAGGCCGCGTGGAAGAACGGACCGTTCGCCGAAAGGATGCTGTGGCAGGGGCTCGCGCAATACGCGGTCGGTCTGACACACATACAACGCGGTAATCCGAAGGGAGCCCGCACTCTGCTCAGTCGTGCGGTGGGACGGTTGCGGGCCTACCAGCCAGGCGATAGCGGCAATTCGGGCGACGATAGTCACGACCACGGGACGGGCAACTCGACAGAACCCAGGAACCGCACGCTGCCCTATGACATCGACGGCGCCGGGCTGATCGCGCGCGCCGAAACGCTGCTCGCCGCGCTGGACACCGGCGCCACGATCACCGAGGACGATCTCAAGCCGCGACTGCGCGTCTGATCGGGACGGCAACGCGCACGCCTACCATGGCAGTCGTGCCCGCCGCCCATCCCGACCACCTCGCCCGAGGCGCGGGCCGCTATGCGCCGAGCCCCTCGGGCGACTTGCACCTGGGCAACCTGCGCACGGCGCTGCTGGCCTGGCTGTTCGCGAGATCGACCGGGCGGCGGTTCCTGCTGCGGATCGATGACCTCGATCGGGTGCGTCCGGGCGCGGAGGAACGCCAGCTCGCCGACCTGAAGGCCATCGGCCTGGACTGGGACGGCCCGGTGGTGCGCCAGTCCGAGCGGCTGTCGCACTACGACGCCGCCATCGAGCGACTCACCGCCGCCGGCCTGACCTACGAGTGTTATTGCACCCGAAGGGAAGTCCAGCAGGCCGCGACCGCCCCACACGGACCGATGGGCGCGTATCCGGGTATCTGCCGCACGCTGAGCGCCGAGGGCCGCGCGCGGCGCCGCGCCGAGGGCAGGCCCGCCGCGCTGCGCCTGCGCGCCACGGCCGCCGAGTTCGAGATCGTCGACGACCTGCACGGCCGCTATCGGGGACCGGTCGACGACGTGGTGCTGCGCCGCGGCGACGGCACGCCCGCGTACAACCTCACGGTGGTGGTCGACGACGCCGAGCAGGGCATCGACCAAGTGGTGCGCGGTGACGACCTGCTGCCCTCCACTCCGCGCCAGGCCTATCTGGCGAGCCTGCTCGAATTGCCTGCCCCGCGCTACGCGCATGTGCCGCTTGTGCTCAACGAGAACGGTCAGCGGCTGGCCAAACGCGACGGCGCGGTGACCCTCGCCGACCGACTCGCCCTCGGCAACACGCCCGAGCAGGTAGTGAGCTTGCTCGCGGACTCGCTCGGCTACGCCGCGAGCACCCCGTCGCAGCTCCTCGAACATTTCGATCCGGCCCGACTGCCGCGGGAACCCTGGATCCTGGCCACCGACGGGTTGTTGCAACCCAGTGGGTGTCCGTAACGTACCGAATCGACCACTGATCAATCGATCACCACGAGGACACAGCATGACGAGCGGTGGGTACGACCCCAACCAGAATCCCCAGGGCGGGTACGGCCAGCCGTACCCGCAAGGACAGCCGCAGTACGGCCAGCAGCCCCAATACGGGCAGCAGCAGCCGCAATACGGGCAGGACCCCTACGGGCAGCAGCAGCCACAGCAGTACGGCCAGCAGCAGCCGCAGTACGGTCAGCAGCCCCAGTACGGCCAGGACCCCTACGGCCAGCAGCCGCAGCAGCAGTACGGCCAGCAGCCGCAGTACAACCAGGATCCGTACGGCCAGCCGCAGTACGCGCAGCAGCAGGGCTACGGGGCCGGCGGTTTCGGCGGCGCGCAGCCCGGTGAACTGTGGCCGCGCTTCGCCGCGCGCCTGATCGACAGCCTCATCGCGGGTATCCCGGCGGGCATCATCACCCTCTTCCTGGGGGCGGCGATCGGCGGCGGCTTCGTCGCCAACATCGTCACCACCGCGGTGTCCGGCATCTTGGTACTGGGCTACTTCGTGGGCATGGAGACCACGCAGGGCGCGACACTCGGCAAGAAGATCCTCGGCCTGCGAGTGGTCGCACCCGGCGGCGCGGCAAAGATCGACCCGGTGACCTCGCTCAAGCGCAACGTCTTCCTCGCGGCGAACGCGGTCTACTGCCTGGGCAACCTGGTCGCGTTCGGTCTCGGCATCTACATCGCCGTCACCATCGAGC
The DNA here is from genome assembly GCF_001613045.1 of Nocardia lijiangensis NBRC 108240. Classification (GTDB taxonomy): domain Bacteria; phylum Actinomycetota; class Actinomycetes; order Mycobacteriales; family Mycobacteriaceae; genus Nocardia; species Nocardia lijiangensis. The sequence continues at coordinate 40,803 of NZ_BDBP01000065.1, forward strand.
AGGACCCGAACAAGCAGGGCTGGCACGACAAGTTCGCGGGCGGCACCCAGGTCGTCAAGGGCTGATTCACCCGAACAAGCATCGAGGGGCGCTCCCGGAAACGGGAGCGCCCCTCGGTCGTTCGTGCAAGAGCCGGGGTCGCTTTCGCGACGAATCGCCTCGGCTCAGACCCCGGCGACGATGCCGATGATGTTGAGCACCCAATACAGAATGCCGAGCACGATGCCGCCCACACCGACCCATACGCCGGCCTGAGCCATGCCCTTGCCTTCGTAATTACCGGACTGCTTCATCTGATTCAGCGCGACGACGCCGAGCACCAAGCCGATGATGCTGGGCAGCAGGAAGCAGCAGGACGCGACGCCCGCGATGGAGACGATCATCGCGGCGATGGCCAGACCGTTGGACCCCTGCCCCTGCGGCGCGCCGTACGGCTGGTAGCCCTGTGGGTAACCGTAATTCGGCTGCTGCGGATAGGGCGCAGGCCCCGACTGGTACGGCGACCCGGCCGCGGGCTGCTGATAGTTCGGGTACTGCGGCTGCTGCGGGTACTGCGGCTGCGAGGGCGGCGGCTGCTGCGGGTACTGCGGAGCGGAGGGGTACCCGGACGGTTCGGAGTTCGGATACTGCGGCACCGAGCCCTGGGCGCCCGAGTCCGGCGACACGCCTTGGCCGCCGTACTGCTTCCACCACTCGTCGGAGGAGTCGCCAGGATTCGTCATGAGTACAGCGTAATAGGCGCGACCGGACACGGTCCGCCCGAATACGCGGCGAATGGGATGTACACGCAAGAGGCGCAGCCGGACTCGGCTCCGGTTCGGTACGCACGGGCGGCCGCGAAGCGACGGTGCAGGCGAGAAGAGAGCACCCGCCGAGGGCGACCGGCCCACGCGAGCCGGGCCGACCTGGGAAGATGATGCCCGTGAGTGATGTGCACAAAACCGAAGAACACGAAGAGTCTGGACGCCCCGCGCCGGACCACGCGGCATTTGCCCAGGTCGCGCGGGGGTACTACACACCGATCGTCGCGCTGTTCACCGCGACGCTGATCATCTCGAATATCTGCGCCACCAAGGGCGTCGAATTCTTCCGCGACGAATCGGTGACGGTGGGACCGTTCCAGATCCTGCCGATCGTCACCGACGGCGCGTTCTTCCTCTTTCCCCTGGCCTACATCCTCGGCGACGTGCTGAGCGAGGTCTACGGCTTCCGCGCCACCCGGCGCGCCATCTACTACGGCTTCGGCGCCCTGGTGCTGACCGTGCTGTGCTTCGCCGTCGTGCTGCGCCTGCCCGCCGCGGGCTTCTACGAGAACCAGGAGGCGCTGCGCTCCATCATCGGTCCGGTGCCGCGGCTCGTGATCGCAGGTCTCGCCGGATACCTCGTCGGCCAGCTGCTGAATTCCGCGACGCTGGTGCTGATCAAGGAACGCACCAAGGAGAAGTACCTGTGGGCCAGGCTGATCGGCTCCACCGTGGTCGGCGAATTCGCCGACACCCTGATCTTCTGCTCGATCGCCGCGGCGGCCATCGGCATCGAAACCTGGCAGCAGTTCGTGAATTACGTGATCGTCGGCTTCCTGTGGAAGACGCTGGTCGAGGTGCTCGTCATGCCGATCACGTACCGGGTGATCGCGCTGCTGAAGAAGCACGAACCCGCTTACGCGCCACTCTCGGTCGACCCGCTACACGCTTAGTACGCGGCCCGGAGCGGTCCGTCCTCGGCGGCGGTATGCCTCGAGGGCGGGCCGGGACCAAAGCATGCGCTGGGCGTCAGGGCGTGCGAATGCGCCCCTGCCAGCGGCCCAGCGTCTCGGCCTTGAACTCGTCGAAGCGGCCGTCCTCGATGCTGGCGCGAATGCGGTCGACCAGCCGAATGGTGAAGCGCTCGTTGTGAATCGTGCACAGCGTGGCGGCCAGCATCTCCTTGGCCTTGAAGAGATGGTGGAGGTAGGCGCGGGTGTAGTGCGCGCAGGTGTAGCAGTCGCAGGTCTCGTCGATCGGGGTGAAATCGCGGCGGAACCGGCTGGTGTTGATGTTGAAACGGCCCTCGTCGACGTAGATGGCGGCATTGCGGGCGACGCGCGACGGGTTCACGCAGTCGAAGGTGTCCGCGCCGTTCTCCACCGCGACGAAGACGTCCTCCGGCTCGCTGATGCCCAGCATGTGCCTCGGCTTGTCCTGCGGCAATTCGTCGCAACACCAGCCGACGATGGCGCCGAGATTGTGCTTCTCCAGCGCGCCGCCGATGCCGTAACCGTCGAAACCCGTTCCGCCCGTGCCGCGGATCGCTTCCAGCTCCCGGCATGCCTTGCGGCGCAGGTCTTCGTACTGCGCGCCCTGGATGACGGCGAACAGCGCCTGGTAGGGGCGGTGCGTGCGCGCGGCGGTCAGCCGCTCGTGCTCGTCGATGCAGCGCTGCGCCCAGTCGTGCGTGCGCTGCAGCGACTTCTCTTGGTATCCACGGGTGTTCAGCAACGTGGTGAGCTCGTCGAAGGCGAACATGATGTCCGCGCCGAGCTGATGCTGGATGCCCATCGAGACTTCCGGGGTGAACCGGTGCTTGGAGCCGTCCAGGTGCGAGCGGAATGTGACACCGTCGTCGTCGACGGTGGCCAAGCGCTCTTTGCCCGCGGCGATCACGTCGTCGCTGCGCACGTCGACGGACTCCATGGCGAGCACCTTCTTGAACCCGACGCCCAGTGACATCACCTGGAAGCCGCCGCTGTCGGTGAAGGTGGGCCCCGGCCAGTTCATGAACGCGCCGAGCCCGCCCGCCTCGTCGACGATGTCGGCGCCCGGTTGCAGATAGAGGTGGTACGCATTGGCCAGCAGCGCCTGCGCGCCCAGCTCGCTCATGGTCTCCGGTAGCACCGCCTTGACCGTCGCCTTCGTGCCGACGGGGATGAACGCGGGCGTCGCGATCGCGCCGTGCGGCGTCTGGATGACGCCCGTGCGACCGTGCCGTCCGTCCAGCCGGGCGCCGACGGTGAAGGAGAACGATTCCGGAGCTGACACGCCCCTCATCCTCTCAGGCGTCCCTGCACGGTCCACGCCGCCCGCCGGATCCCCGCCCGCGCCGAACCCCGAGGATCACCGCCGTGATGACAAAATCCTCTTTAGAGTTCAACTCTAGTGAACACTTCTAGATATAAACTCCAGCCATGAGCGCCGCCAAGGGGATGAACAAACGGGCCCTCAAAGCCCAGGAGACACGGCAGCGGATCCTCACCGCGGCGGGTGAGCTGTTCGTCGAACAGGGCTATGGCGCGAGCAACCTGCAAGAGGTCGCCGCGCGGGCAGGCGTGGCGGTGCAGACCATCTACTTCGTGTTCGGCAACAAGCGCACCCTGCTCAAGGAGCTGGTCGACGTCACGATCGCGGGCGACGACGAACCGGTGGCAACCATGGAACGGGAGTGGTTCCGCGCCGCGATGCAGACCGGCACCGCGCCGGAGCACCTGCGCGCGCACATCGCGGGCACCCGCCCGGTGCTCGAACGCATCGCGCCGATCCACAAGGTGATCGAGACTGCGGCGGCGACCGACCCGGAAGTCGCGGCGATGTGGCCCGCCGACCGCGCGGATCCGCGCTACACCGTGCAGCTGCGCACCGCCACCGCGCTGATGACCAAACCCGGTGCGCGCCAGGACGTCTCGGCCGAGGACGCCGCAGACCTGCTCTACGGCCTGCTCAGCACCGAACTGTTCCTGCTGCTGGTCCGCGGCAGGGGCTGGTCGGCGCAGCGCTGGGAGGACTGGGTCTATCAGACCTTGCTCCCCCAGCTCTGCGCCTGAATCAGGCCTCGGCCGCCGCGGCCGCGAACTGGGCGCTGTACAGCCGGTAGTACGCCCCGCGCTCCTCGAGCAGCCGCTCGTGCGTGCCGTGCTCGACGATCCGCCCCGCCTCCATGACGACGATCAGATCGGCGTCGCGAATGGTGGAAAGCCGGTGCGCGATGACGAAACTCGTCCGGTCCTTGCGCAGCGCCGCGGTGGCGTGCTGGACCAGCACTTCGGTGCGGGTGTCCACCGAGCTGGTCGCCTCGTCCAGGATCAGGATCGACGGCTTGGCCAGGAACGCGCGGGCGATGGTGATCAACTGCTTCTCACCCGCGCTGACGCCCGAGCCCTCCTCGTCGATGATCGTGTCGTAGCCCTCGGGCAGCGCGTGCACGAAACGGTCGACGTAGGCGGCGCGGGCCGCGGCGAGGATCTCCGCTTCGCTCGCGTTCGGATTGCCGTAGGCGATGTTCTCGCGAATGGTGCCGCGGAACAGCCAGGTGTCCTGCAGCACCATGCCGATGCGTGAACGCAGGTGGTCGCGGGTGATCTCGGTGATGTCGACACCGTCGATGGTGATGGTGCCCGCGTCCAGCTCGTAGAAGCGCATGAGCAGGTTCACCAGCGTGGTCTTGCCCGCGCCGGTCGGGCCGACGATCGCCACCACGTGTCCGGGCTCGGCGACCAGCGAGAGCCGCTCGATGACCGGCTTCTCCGGGTCGTACCGGAACGAGACGGCCTCGAACTCGACCCGGCCGCGATCCACCGGTCGCACGTTCTCCATGACCGGATCGGGGCTCTGCTCCTCGGCGTCGAGGATCTCGAATATCCGCTCGGCCGAGGCCACGCCGGACTGCAGCAGGTTCGCCATCGCGCCGATCTGGGTCAACGGCTGACTGAACTGCCTGGAGTACTGGATGAACGCCTGCACCTCGCCGAGCGAGAGGTGGCCCGTCGCCACCCGCAGACCGCCGACCAGCGCCACCAGCACGAAGTTCACGTTTCCGAGGAACATGATCGCGGGCATGATCAGGCCCGAGATGAACTGCGCCTTGAAGCTGGATTCGTAGAGCGCCTGGTTGCGCTCGTCGAACTCCCGGCCCACCTCGCGGCCGCGGCCGAACGCGGTGACCACCTCGTGGCCGGTGTAGGCCTCCTCGACCTGGGCGTTGACCAGGCCGGTGTACTTCCACTGATCCACGAAGTGCGGTTTGGATCGCTTGGCGATCTGCGCGGTGACGACGATCGCGCCGGGCACGGTGAGCAGCGCGATCAGCGCGAGCAACGGCGAGATCCAGAACATCATGATCAGGATGCCGATCACCGAGAACACCGACATGAGCAGCTGGCTCATGGTCTGCTGCAGGCTCTGGGAGACGTTGTCGACGTCGTTGGTGACCCGGCTCAGCACGTCGCCGCGCGGCTGGGAGTCGAAGTAGCGCAACGGCAGCCGGTGAATCTTGTCCTCGACCTCGGCGCGCAGCCGCTTCACCGTCCGGTTGATGACGATGTTGAGCAGGAAAGCCTGGAGCCAGCCGAACACCGAGGCGCCGATGTAGAGCGCGAGCACGACCATCAGCAACCGGCCCACCGCACCGAAATCCACGCCGACGCCGGGGACGACGTTCATGGCGTTGAGCATGTCGGCCAGGGTGTCGTTGCCGCTGTCACGCAGCCGCTCGACGGCCTGCTCCTTGGACAGACCGCGCATCGCCTCGAGGTTCTTGCCGACAACGCCGTCGAAGACCAGGTTGGTCGCCTTGCCGAGCAGGTACGGGCCGAGGGTGTTGAGCACCACCGAGACGACCGCGAGGCCGACGATGCACCCGACGTAGAACCGTTCGGGCGCCAGCCTGCGCAGCAGCCGCTTCAGCGACGGGCCGAACGATTTCGCCTTCGTGTCCGGCGATCCCGGACTGGGAGCTCCCGGCCTCATCGCGCCTCCTCCACACTCAGCTGAGACGCCACGATTTCCTGATACTCGGAGCAATCGCGCAGCAGTTGTTCATGGGTGCCGATGCCCGCCATCACACCGTCTTCGAGCACCACGATCTGGTCGGCGTCGCGGATGGTGGCGATGCGCTGCGCCACGATGATCACCGAGGCGTTCCTGGTCTCCGGCTTCAGCGCCTCGCGCAGCCTGGCGTCGGTGGCGACGTCGAGCGCGGAGAACGAATCGTCGAACAGATAGATGCGCGGCTTGCGCACCAGCGCCCGCGCGATGGCCAGGCGCTGGCGCTGGCCGCCGGAGACCGTGGTGCCGCCCTGCGCCACCGGCGACTCCAAACCCTGCGGCATCTCCCGCACGAAATCGGCGGCCTGCGCGATCTCCAGGCAGCGCCAGAGTTCCTCGTCGGTGGCGTCCGGGTTGCCGTAGCGCAGGTTGCTCGCGACCGTGCCGGAGAACAGATACGCCTTCTGCGGCACCAGCCCGATCTGCTCGCGCAGCACTTCCAGGTCGATGTGGCGGACGTCGGTGCCGCCCACGTACACCGCGCCGTCGGTGACGTCGATCAGCCGCGGGATCAGGTTGAGCAGCGTGGTCTTGCCGGAGCCGGTGGAACCGACGATGGCCGTCGTGGTGCCCGGCTCCACTTGGAACCGGATGGCGCGCAGCACCGGCTTCTCCGCGCCGGGGAACGCGAACTCGCAGAACTGGAGGTCGACCGTCGCCGGATCGCCCTTGAACGGCTGCGGCAAGCGCGGCGGCAGCACCGAGGACTCGGTGGCGAGCACCTCGCCGATCCGGTCGGCCGACACCGCCGCGCGCGGCGCCATCATGGCGAGGAACGACGCCATCATGACCGCCATCAGGATCTGCATGATGTAGGACAGCAACGCGGTGAGCGAGCCGATCTGCATCTCGCCGGAGTCGATCAGGTGCCCGCCGAACCAGATCACCGCCACCGCCGTGACGTTGCTGATCAGCATGACCGCCGGGAACATCAGCGCCATCAGCCTGCCGACGCGCAACGAGGCTTCGGTGAGCTCGGTGTTGGCGACGCCGAAGCGCCAGGTCTCCTGCCGTTCCCTGACGAACGCGCGCACCACCCGGATACCGGTGATCTGCTCGCGCAGCACCCGGTTGACCACGTCGATTCGCTCCTGCATGTCGCGGAAGCCCGGCACCATCCTGGCCACCACGAACCCCATCGACAGCGCGAGCACTGGCACCGCGATCAGCAGCAGCCAGGACAGGCTCAGGTCTTCGCGCACCGCCATGACGATGCCGCCGACGCACATGATCGGCGCCATCACCAGGATGGTCGCCGACATCACGATGAGCAGCTGCACCTGCTGAATGTCGTTGGTGTTGCGGGTGATCAGCGAGGGTGCGCCGAACATGCCGACCTCGCGTGCGGAGAACGTGCCGACCCGGTGCACCAGCGCGCCGCGCAGATCGCGGCCCGCGCCCATGGCGGCCTGCGCGCCGAGATAGACCGAGAATGCCGACGCGACGATCTGCACGCCGGTGACCGCGAGCATCCACAGACCCGTGGTCCAGATGTAGCCGATATCACCCTTGGTGACGCCGTTGTCGATCAGATCGGCGTTCAGGCTCGGCAGGTAGAGCATCGCGATGACCGAAACCAGCTGGAGCGCAACGACCCCCGCCAGTTGTGCGCGGTAGGGGTACAGATGGGTCCTGAGCAGTCTGATCAACATGATGCTTGGCAGGCTACCGGCAACGGGTTACAGCCGTCGCGGAGATTTTCGCAGAGCGGAATCCCAGCTCAGCGCCGCGCCCAGGCGCCGGGATCGCCGGTGAGCGCCTCGACGAACTCGGGCAAACGGTCGGCGTCGATATCACCGATGGTCACGTTCTCCAGCACCGCGCGGATGTTCACCCGCAGCGCGATCCACACCCGCTGCAACGGTTCGGCCGCACCCGGATACTTCACGTCCTCGGGCCGCTGCCCGCGCACCGAGGCGAGCGGGCCCTCGATCGCGCGGATCACGTCGGCGATGGAGATCTCGGAGGCGGGCCTGGCCAGCGAGTAGCCGCCGTCGGGGCCGCGCCTGCTCACGACGAGCTCGGCGCGGCGCAGCTCCCCCAGCACGGTTTCGAGCACCTTCGGCGGAATCCGTTGCGCGGTCGCGATGGAGTCGGCCTTGATCTTGGCCGCCGGGGTGGCCATGGCGATCTCCAGCAGGGTCCGCACCGCGTAATCGACCTTCGCGGTGATGTGCACGGCTACTCCCAGGCGTGTTCGACGACGCGCTCGAATCTACGCGGCGCCGCAGGCGGTCAGCACAGAGGTGGCCGAGTCCAGCAGCGTGGATTCCAGCAGCGAGTCGTCGGCGCCGGGCACCAGTTCCTTCGACATCAGCGCCACGCCGAGCACCTCGAGCGCGGCGCAGGCGCGCACCCGCGCCTCGTCGGTGGGATTCGGGCCCGCCAGCCACTCGCGCAGCACCCGGTTGGAATCCATCAGGTCCGGGTATCGGTCGGCCATCGCGTTGACGATCGCCACCGCGTCGCGCACGCAGAGCGCGCCCGCGTCGCGGTGCCGGATGAGCCCGCGCAAGTAGGCGCGCAGCACCGCGCGCACACCTTCGGCGTCGTGCGGGACCGCGTCGATGTCCTCGACGACCGAGCGCAGATGGTCGATGATCGGGTCGATGATCGCCAATAGCAGATCGAGCTTCGAGGGGTAGTGATAGTAGAGAGAGGCCTTTGTGATTCCCACCGCATCTGCGACTTCACGAAGGCTCGTCTGCTCGAATCCCTTGGCGCCGAATAGCTTCACCGCCGCATCTCGAATCGCGATTTTGGTGCCGCTACCTGCGATAACGCTGTCGGGTGCGTCCGGTCCGGCCATTGGATGATCCTCTCATCAATCCTGCGCAGGGCTAAGGGTGCCGCCAAAAATGAGGTTGTACCTCCGCTTACCCGCTCGGTAGTCTACCTACCGCACGGTAGGCAGGAAGCGTCAGTGGAGGCGGGGACAGCAGGGAGCCCCGCGAGAGTGCTGTCTACACGCCACGATCCAGCACGTCCCAGTCATCGCTAGGAGTTCCCCGGTGTCCGTTTACCTCTATAGATTCGGAAAGTTCGCTTTCCGCCGGAAATGGATAGTGCTTCCGGTCTGGCTTGTTCTGTTCGTGCTCCTCGGTGGTCTGGGCGCGCAGCTCAGCAAACCGATGAGCAACGACTTCAGCATGCCCGAGCTGCCCTCCGCCCGAGCCAACGACATTCTCGACAAGCACTTCCCGGGTGCGTCCGAGGCGTTCAAATTCGATGCCGTCACCGGAACTTACGTCATCGGCGCCCCCGAGGGGCAGAAGCTGACCGATCCCGCGAACCGTGCGGCGGTCGAGGCGTTCATCGCCAAGCTCGGCGAGCTCGACATCGTCGACCACGAGAAGCCGATCGCGAACCCGGTCGACGCCGCCGAGGAGATGGGCTGCCTGGCCAACCCGGATCCCTCGCAGTGCAGCGGCGCACCGCTCAACGTGCTGAGCAAGGACGCCCCGAACTCCGTCGCGGTCATCAGCGTGCCGTTCAGCATCGCGAAGTTCACCGACGTCACCGAAGAGAACCGCAAGGCGGCCTACGACGTGGGGGCCGACGCCAGGAACTCCGGGCTCGAGGTCGAGGTGAGCGGTTCCATCGCTCAGACCCAGGAGCAGCCGAGCGGTACCGCCGAGCTGATCGGCATGGGCGTCGCGCTGGTCGTGATGATCGTGGCCTTCGGCGCCATCGTGGCGGCCTTCGTGCCGATCGTCACCGCGATCATCGGCCTCGGCGCGGCCACCTCGGTCATCATGCTCGGCACCTCGGTCATCGAGGTCCCCAGCTTCACCACGTTCCTCGCCTCGATGATCGGCATCGCGCTCTCGATCGACTACGCGCTGTTCATCGTCTCGCGCTACAAGCACGAACTCGCGGTTCAGGATTCGCCGGAAGAGGCGGCGGGCACCGCGCTCGGCACCGCCGGTTCCGCGGTGGTGTTCGCCGGTCTGACCGTGATCATCGCCCTGGCCGGGCTCAGCATCGTCGGCGTCGAGTTCCTGACCTTCATGGGTCTGGGCGGCGCGATCGCGGCCGGCTTCGCGGTCATCACCGCGACCACGCTGATGCCCGCGCTGCTCGGCGCGTTCGGCCGGTTCCTGTTCAAGCCCAAGCTCCCGCTGGTCGCCAAGCACGACCCGGAGAACGACGCCATCGTCACCAACGGCATGCGCTTCGGCCGCCTGATCGGCAAGGCCCCGTGGGCCGCGCTGATCCTGTCCATCGTGGCGCTCGGCGCGCTCGCCGCCCCCGCGGCCGGACTGAACCTCGGCCTGCCCGGCGAGGACAGCATGCCCAAGACCTCCACCGTGCGTAAGGCCTACGAACTGCGCACCGAAGGCTTCGGCGAAGGCAGCAACGGCGTGCTCAACGTCGCGGTCGACCTGAGCAACGTCGCGCCCGAGAAGCGGGACGAGGCGGTCAACGCCCTGCGCGAACGGCTCGCGTCCTACGACAACATGGACTACGTCACCGAGCCGCAGTTCAGCGGCGAGGACAAGTCGGGCGCGCTGCTCGACGGCGTGCCGAAGTCGGGCCCGAACAACCAGGACACCAAGGACCTGGTGCGCGACGCCCGCGAAGCCGAAGCAGGCCTGAAGGCCGAGTACGGCATCGAGTACGGCATCACCGGCACCACCGCCATCTACGCCGACGTCGACCACGTGCTGCTCAGCAAGATCGCGCCGTACCTGGCCATCGTGGCGGGCGCCGCGTTCATCCTGCTGATCCTGGTGTTCCGCTCGATCCTGGTGCCGCTGACCGCGGCGCTCGGCTTCCTGCTCTCCATGGCAGCGACCTTCGGCGCGACCGTGCTGATCTTCCAGGAGGGCAGGCTCGGCCTGATCGACGATCCGCAGCCGATCGTCAGCTTCCTGCCGATCATGCTCATCGGCCTCGTCTTCGGTCTCGCCATGGACTACCAGGTGTTCCTGGTGACCCGCATGCGCGAGGAATACGTGCACGGCAAGTCGCCCAAGGAAGCGGTGGTCGCCGGCTACCACCACGGCGCGCGCGTGGTGACCTCCGCCGCGATCATCATGATCTCGGTGTTCGCCTCCTTCATCATGGAGACGGACGTGACCGCGAAGACCTTCGGTTTCGCGCTGGCGGCCGGTGTCCTGTTCGACGCCTTCATCGTCCGCATGGTCCTGATCCCGGCGCTGCTGGTGATCATGGGCAAGTGGTCCTGGTGGATGCCGAAGTGGCTGGACCGGATCGTGCCCGATATCGATGTCGAGGGCACCAAGCTGCGCGAGCTGCAGCAGAAGGCCGTCGAGCTGAAGAAGGAACCGGTCACCGTGAGCTGATCGGATTCCGACGGCCGTCGGCCCCGCACCCAGTCCAGGGTGCGGGGCCGACGTGTTTCCGCGGGTTCTTGATCTCGTGCCCAGTTCGCAGCAGACTCGGGTTGTTCGACTCTTTGCTCGGTAGACCGCCTGCGCATCGGCGCGGCGACGGCCCAATCCGGCTCGACCCGATCAGCGCGAGGAGAACCTGTTGTCCGTGTACCTGTACCGGTGGGGCAAGTTCGCTTTCCGCCGCAAGTGGATAGTGCTACCGGTCTGGCTCGTCCTCTTCCTGCTGCTCGGTGCGCTCGGCACGCAGTTGAAGGAGCCGATGACCGACGACTTCAGCCTGCCGAATCTGCCGTCGGAGCGGGCGACGGAAATCCTCGACAAGCACTTCCCCGGCATGTCCGCGGCATTCGAGTTCGACGCCGTCACCGGCACGTACGTGATCGGCGCACCCCTAGGGCAGAAGCTCACCGACCCGGCCAACCACGAGGCGATCGTGGCGCTGATCGGCAGCCTGGAACGTCTCGACATCGTCGACCACGCCAAGCCGCTCGCCGACCCGGTCGCCGCGGCCCAGCGGATGGGCTGCCTGGTGCCGGAGCCGGACGTCTCCGCCTGCAGCGGCGCCCCGCTGAACGTGCTCAACAAGATCGAGCCCGACACCGTCGCGGTCATCAGCGTGCCGTTCACCATCAAGGACTTCGCCGGCATCACCGCCGCGAATCGCAAGGCGGCCTACGACGTCGCCGACGCCGCACGCAACGCCGGGCTGACCGTCGACCTCAGCGGCACCATCGCGATCGAGCAGCAGGTCCCGAGCGGCAAGTCGGAGATGATCGGCATGGGCGTCGCGCTGATCGTGATGATCGTGGCCTTCGGCGCCATCGTGGCCGCCTTCGTGCCGATCGTCACCGCGATCGTCGGCCTCGGCGCGGCCACCTCGCTGATCCTCCTCGGCACCTCGGTCCTGTCCATCCCCAGCTTCACCACGTTCCTCGCCTCGATGATCGGCATCGCGCTCTCCATCGACTACGCGCTGTTCATCGTGTCCAGGTACAAACACGAACTGGCCGTGCGGGATTCGCCGGAAGAAGCGGCGGGCACCGCGATGGGCACGGCCGGTTCCGCGGTGGTGTTCGCCGGTCTGACCGTCATCATCGCGCTGGTCGGGCTCAGCATCGTCGGCGTCAGGTTCCTGACCTTCATGGGTCTGGGCGGCGCGATCGCGGCGGCCTTCGCGGTGCTGGTCGCGCTGACGCTGATGCCCGCGCTGCTCGGCGCGCTCGGGCGGTTCCTGTTCAAGCCCGAGCTGCCGCTCGTCGCCGAGCACGACCCCGAGGACGACACCATCGTCACCAACGGCATGCGCGTCGCCCGGCTGATCGGCCGCGTCCCGGCCCTCACGCTGGCGCTCAGCATCATGGTGCTCGGCCTGCTCGCCGCTCCGGCGGCCGGTCTGAACCTCGGCCTGCCGGGCGAGGACAGCATGCCCAAGACCTCCACCGTGCGTAAGGCCTACGAACTGCGCACCGAAGGCTTCGGCGAAGGCAGCAACGGCGTGCTCAATGTCGCGGTCGACCTCACCGACGTGCCTGCGGATCGCCGGGCGGAAGCGTTGACCGCGCTGCGCGAGAAGCTGATCTCCTACGCCGACATGGACTACGTGACCGAGCCGACGCTGAGCCAGGACGGCAACGGCGCGATGCTCGACGGCGTGCCGAAATCGGGCCCGAACAACCAGTCCACCAAGGATCTGGTGCGCGACGCCCGCGAAGCCGAAGCGGGCCTCACCGCCGAGTACGGCATCCAGTACGGCATCACCGGCACCACCGCCATCTACGCCGACATCGACCACGTGCTGCTCAGCAAGATCGTGCCCTACATGGCGATCGTCGCGGGGGCGGCGTTCATCCTCCTGATCCTGGTGTTCCGCTCCATCCTGGTACCGCTGACCGGCGCGCTCGGCTTCCTGCTGTCCATGGCCGCCACGTTCGGCGCGACCGTGCTGATCTTCCAGGACGGCGAGCTCGGGCTCATCGACGATCCGCATCCGATCGTCAGCTTCCTGCCCATCATGCTGATCGGTCTCGTGTTCGGCCTGGCGATGGACTACCAGGTGTTCCTGGTGACGCGCATGCGCGAGGAGTACGTGCACGGCGCCTCGCCCAAGGACGCCATGGTCAACGGCTACCACCACGGCGCGCGCGTGGTCACCGCGGCGGCGATCATCATGATTTCGGTGTTCGGTTCGTTCCTGCTGGAATCCGACCCGACCGCCAAGTCCATGGGCTTCGCACTGGCGGCGGGCGTGCTGCTCGACGCCTTCCTTGTCCGGATGGTGCTGATCCCCTCGCTGCTGGTGCTGATGGGCGAGTGGGCGTGGTGGATGCCGAAGTGGCTGGACAAGATCGTGCCCGACATCGACGTGGAGGGCGCCCGGCTGCACGACCTGCGGGCCGAGGCGGCGGCCGCGCGGGAGTCGGTCACGGTCCGCGACTGACTCCCGCGCGGTCGAGTCGGCACCGCACCGGTCGGGTGCGAGGCCGGGTCCTTGGCGGGCGCAGATACGCCCGGCAACCGGTAGCCGACCGCCCGGCACTACCGGATTGCTACCGAGTCACTCACTCGGCCGCGGCATGGTGCAGTTCGACACTTTGGGGTTCAATCCCAGGTAGTTCAGCGGGCCGGAGGCCGCGGTCAGCGCGATCGTGCCGAATCCGGCACAGTTGATCGGCCCGCTGGTGAAGTACTGCCGCTGGCCTGCGGCGATCATGCCGATGGCCAACCACACCAGGAGCAGCAGACTGAACCACCGCATCCCGGATTCGCGCGCAGCCCGCCCGTGAGTCACTCGCTCGCGCATAGTCATCGCTTCCTTCCGCAACTCGCGCCAACTGGCGTAAGGGGGGTGATACCCCTATGCCCGCCAGTTACTCCCAGTGCCTTCGGCCACAATTCGGGCGACATTTCGCAACGGAGGAAGACGTGTGCGGCTACCGGGTAGTCAATATTCTTTTACTTTGCACACCTAGCTTTTTCGTTCGTGGTCGTTACCTCGGTCGAACCGATACCGTCGCGTACCTTTCCCTCACTTCCCACTCGAACACCCGTCGATCGGGTCCCCGTGCCGCTGCTGGTGCTCGGTGCGATGGTGTCCATCCATCTCGGCGCGGCCGTGGCCAAACAGCTGTTCGCGCTCGCGGGCGCGGACGTGGTCGCCTGCCTGCGCATCGTCGTCGCCGGTGTGATCGCGCTGCTGCTCTGGCGGCCCGCACTCCGGGTGCAGCGAAAGGCGCTGCCGGGTATCGCCGGACTCGGAATATCCATCGCCGCAATGAATCTCAGCTTCTACGCGGCGATCGAACGGATCCCGCTCGGCGTGGCGGTCACCATCGAATTCCTCGGCCCGCTCACCGTCGCCCTGCTCGGATCGCGCAAGTTGCGCGACGCACTGCTAGCGCTGCTGGCGGGATCTGGCGTGCTGCTGCTGATGGATTCCGGCGGGCCGATGTCGTGGACCGGCGTACTTTTCGCCCTCCTCGCGGGCGCCGGATGGGGCGCGTACATCGCCTGCGGCGCGGTGGTCGGGCGGCACACCGCGGGCCACGACGGGCTCGCGCTCGCCATGGCGTTCGGCGGCGTCCTGGTGCTGCCTTTCCTTGTGGCACAGGGCGGTTCGACGCTGCTGAACCCGGTGCTGCTGGCCGGTATCGCCATTGTCGCGGTGTGCTCGTCGCTGGTGCCGCACGCCATCGAACTGACCGCGCTGCGGCGCATCGAGGCGTCGGTGTTCGGGGTGTGGATGAGTTTGCAGCCTGCGGTCGCCGCGGTGGCCGGGCTTGTGCTGCTGGGTGAAGGTCTGCGCGCGGCGCAGTGGGGCGGCGTCGCGATGGTGGTCGTGGCCGCCGCGGGCTCGGCCTATTTCGCGGCCGGCCGCGGGTCAGGAGAAGCCGCGCACAAGACTGGGCACGCGATGGTCGACAACGCGCCGCAGGACCCGCCGCCGGGTACCGATAATGTCCGCGTCCGCCATCGGCCGGATGGTGGACTTCGACCGCGGCGTGACCGGTCAGGCTGCGCCGCGGAAGGTGCGGCGGTAGGCGTTCGGGGACGTGCCGAGCACCGAACGCATGTGCTGGCGCAGCGAATTGGCGGTACCGAAACCAGCGCGGTGGGCGACGAGATCGATGCCGAGATCGCTGTTCTCCAGCAGGTCGCGGGCCCGTTCCAGCCGCTGAGCGATCAGCCAGCGACCGGGTGTCGAACCCACCTCGTCGCGGAAACGGCGGGTGAAGGTGCGCACACTCATCCGCGCGTGCGCGGCCATCTCCTCGAGCGAGACCTGCACCGCGAGCCGATCCAGCAGCCAAGCGCGGGTCGCGGCGGTGGAAGCCGTCGTCGGTTCGGGCACCGGACGTTCGATGAACTGCGCTTGGCCGCCGTCGCGCCAGGGCGGGACGACGCAGCGGCGGGCGACCTGGTTGGCGATCGCGGTGCCGTGATCGCGGCGCACCAGGTAGAGGCATAGATCGACACCGGCGGCCGTGCCCGCGGAAGTGAGCACATCGCCGTTGTCCACGAAGAGCACATCCTCGTCGAGACGCACCAGGGGGTAGGCACGGCGGAACTCCTCCGACCGCATCCAGTGTGTGGTGGCCGGTCGGCCGTCCAGGACGCCCGCGGCGGCGAGCACATAGCTGCCGGTGCAGATGGAGACCAGCCTGGCGCCCGGCCTGATCCGTGCCAGCGCGGCGGCGAGGCGCGGCGGAAGCCGGCCGCCGAGGTGCAGGTCACCGAGGTCGCACGTGGGCGGGATGAGCACCGTGTCGGCCGTTTCGAGGGCTTCGGGTCCGTGCTCGATGGCCAGCGTGAGGCTCTCGTCGGACCGGACCGGCGCGCCGTCGACAGAGCAGAGGGTCACTCGGTAGAGCGGGGCACCCTCGGCGTCGAATGCTTGGCCGAATACCCGTGAGGGCATGCCCAATTCGAACAGCGGTACACCGTCGAGGGCGAGCACCACGATGCGGTGCGGTCGAGCTGCCATGGCCAGATCCTGTCACATATTGACTGTCCGGCCAGCACTGCGGGCCGCGACCGGGCGGCACTCTGGTCTCCGCTGACCGAACGACCAGACCGAAAGGACCGCACACATGCCGACCATGCTCGCCGTCACTGCCCGCGAATGGGGCGCGCCCGAGGTGCTCACCCCGATCGAGATCGAACGCCCCGAGCCGGGTCTGACCGAGATCCTGGTGCGTGTGCACGCCGCCGGGGTCAACCCGGTCGACTGGAAGACACGGGCCAGCGGAGCCTTCATCGCTTGGGGCGAAGTGCCGATCGTCGGCTGGGATGTCTCGGGAACCGTCGAGGCCGTCGGGCCCGGCGTCACCCTGTTCGAACCCGGCGACGAGGTTTTCGGCATGCCCGCCTTCCCGCGCCAGGCCGGCGCGTACGCGGAATTCGTCGTCGCGCCTTCACGTCAGTTCACGCGCAAGCCGGGCAACATCTCCCATATCGAGGCGGCGGCGCTGCCGCTGGCCGGTCTGACCGCGTGGCAGGCGCTGATCGACACCGCCGATCTGCGTGCGGGACAACGAGTTCTGATCCACGCCGCAGCGGGCGGCGTCGGACACTTCGCGGTCCAGATCGCCAAGGCGCGCGGCGCGTACGTCATCGGTACGGCGCGCGCGGACAACCACGAATTTCTGCGTGAAATCGGCGCGGACGAGGTGATCGACTACACCGCCGTCGATTTCGGCGCAGTGTTGCGCGAGATCGATATCGTGCTCGACAACGTCGGCGGCGACTACGGTGACCGTTCGCTTCCGGTGCTGCGGCGCGGCGGCCACCTCGTGACCCTGCCCGGTGCGGATGGCATGCCCGATGCGGCGGAGGCGGACGCGCGGGGTATCCGTATCAGCTGGCCGATAGTCGAACCGGATTCGGCGGGTCTCGCCGCCATCGCCGAACTCGTTGCGGCGGGCAAACTTCGAGCGGAGATCGACAGGGTGCTGCCGCTCACCGATGCCGCGAAGGCGCACGCCTACGGTGAGACGGGACGCACGCGCGGCAAGATCGTGCTCCAGGTGGCCGAGCCCGGCGTGTAGTGGTGGCCGCGGTCGTTGCGGTCGCGGCGCACCACCGGCCTCGCCGGTGCGGGACATGGCCGCGGCGGCGGGCTGAACCGAACGGCCCCGGCGGTCACGAAGACCGCCGGGGTCGCATTCCGTCACCCGGTGCGCAGGCCGCGCCGACTACGGACTTGGCTGCGGCACATTGCAATCCGCGATCTTCGGATTCACACCCATGTAGTTGAGCGGACCCGCGATCACAGTGACCGCAATCGTGCCGAAACCGGCACAGTTGACCGGGCCGCTGTCGAAGTAGTCCCGCTGATAGGCGGCGACCACCCCGATCAACAACCAGACCAGAACAATCACACTTCCGATTCTCATGTAACTCTCGCGCATCGTTCCCACGCGGACGGCTCGGCGGCGCATCAAGCGTCACATCCTTCCCGCTTCCATCTCTTCGGCGGATACCCAGAATTCCGCGTTCTACCGCGAGAACCGGACATATCGTCCGCGCCGGGTCCTGCGTCTCCGCGGCGTTGCAGCCATTCGGCGCTCTGATCTCGCCGACGGCTGGATCCTCGTCGTCGGGCTGTACATGCCTGACATCCGCCGATTCGCTCCCGTCCGCGCTGCTGGGCGGGGTTTCGTCGTCCGGCGGTGCCGACTACCGGATCGCTGTTGCGCCTGTCGGCACGTGCGGCACCGCGGCGCGCGGATCGAAGCCTCTGAACACGAGGCCGATAACGAAGCCAGCTGCTTCTTCCAGTTGTCTGGCACGGTCGAGCCCGCCGAGCACGGCGGCTTCCGCACCAGCATGGCGCACCAAGATCCCGGTGACGCGCAATGCATTTGGATCGTCGCCGCAAATCGCCACGGTCGCGGGAACGCCGCCCGGATCACTCCACTGCTCGGCAGGGAACAGGTGGAACGCCTTGACCACGTGCGCGCCCGGCGCGAGTTCGGCCACGCGTTGCGCACCCGACCCGCTGGGCGGCGTGGTCAGCACACCGACCCCGTGATCGACGGCATTGGTCGGGTCGATCAGCGTCGTCCCTTCCAGCGTCCCGGTCGAAGATTCGGCGCTGCGCAGAATGTCGGCCACGCCGTCCCATGCCACCGCGAGCAGCACCGCGTCGGCCTCGGCGACAGCCTCGCGCACCGTGGTCGCTCGCGCCCCGTTACCCAAGCGGTCGGCCAGTAGCTGAGCCTTGGCCTGCGATCGCCCGGCGACGGCGACGTCGTGTCCCGCTCGCGTCCAGCAGCCGCCCAGTGCGGCGGCCATCGTGCCCGTGCCCAGTATTCCGATCCGCATCATCGCTCCCATCCCGTATCCGTTCGGTCGACGGCTACGGTAGGGAAACCGATACGCACCGATCGGTGCGCAACAGGCGGGTGATCATCGCGGAAATGAGCGACTACGAGGGCCGCCGTGAGCTGGTCGCCGACTGCCGGGTGCGAGCGGCAACCGACCTGTTCGCCCACACCTGGGATCCGGTGGTACTGGCCGCGCTGCACGGCGCACCCCGCCGCCGCAGCGAACTACGCGCCGCCATCGGCGGAATCAGCGACAAAGCCCTCACCGAAGCCGTGCGCCGCCTGCTCGACCACGGCCTGATCGAGCGCCGCAGGTTCGCCCAGGCACCACCGCGCGTCGAATACGGCTTGACCGATTTGGGAGCGAGCCTGGTCGACGGCCCGATGAAAGCCATGGGCGAATGGATTCAGCACCACGGCGACGATCTACTCGCGGCACAGGACGATTCCGTCGAGGGCACGAAAAAGCCCCTCACTCGAATGATCAGGTGAGGGGCTGTGGCGGTGGCGTTCGAACCCTGATTGGAGGGCTATCACGACCGGCCGCTTCTACACCACGTGCAGCCGTACCGCTGGATCAAGAGCTTTCAAGTCGTCGGGGTCGGAGGTGAGCACCAGGGTTGCCCGCAGTGCCCGCGCCAGCACGATCACGTGAGCGTCCACCACGTCGGCGGTACCGGCGTCGGCGAGCAACTTCCCGACCGCATAGGCGTGCGCCTCGGTGAGGTCCACCGCGCGGACGGCGCGAGTCTTCAACAGCCGAGATACCGCGTGCTGCCGGGGACTATTGCGCCAGCATTGCGCGAGAACCGTTGCGGGAACGACGATGTCGTAGGTGGCGCGCTGGGCGTACTCGAGGGCGGCCACCGCTGCGGCGCGGCGCTTCTCCAGTCCGATCAGTGCGCCGGAGTCGAGGACGACGATCACGCGGCACCGCCGAGAGCGCCAGCAGCGGCGGCGTCCTCGGCGGCGGTGAATGCGGCAGCGGCCTCGGCGCGGTCGGCGTCGGTGACACCGGCCTCGGCGCCGAGCTCAGCGATGATCTCGGCGGCGGCGGCCCAATCCGGCTCGCGCTGCGCGAGCTGGGTGAAGTACGCCGACACCGAACCCGCCAGCCCGGCGGCCACCGCGCGGTTCGCCTTCTCGGCGATGTCGTCCGGAATGCTGATGGTGATCTTGGCCATGACGCCATTCTACTCGGCGGTATGACCGGGTCATACCGCCAGCGCCGAAGAAAAAGCCCCGCACCTGCGTGAGCAAGTGAGGGGCTTTGGCGGTGGCGGAGGGATTTGAACCCTCGGAGGGGGGTTACCCCTCACACGCTTTCGAGGCGTGCTCCTTAGGCCGCTCGGACACGCCACCGCCGACTAGGTTACCTGACCGGGTCCGGATCGATAAATCGCCTGGCGAAGCGGGGTGCGCGACTACTGGGCGCCTGTTCAGCGCTGGGTGCGGAAGAAGTCGTCGAGGAGGGCGGCGCATTCCGGCTCGAGGACGCCGCCGCGGACCTGCGGACGGTGATTGAGCCGACGGTCGCGCACCACGTCCCACAGCGAGCCGACGGCGCCGGTCTTCGGCTCCCACGCGCCGAACACCAGCCGCCCGACGCGCGCCAGGATGAGCGCGCCCGCGCACATCGTGCACGGCTCGAGGGTGACGGCCAGGGTCGCGCCTTCCAGCCGC
>NZ_BDBP01000066.1 GCF_001613045.1 Nocardia lijiangensis NBRC 108240
GCTGCCGCGGCGCCGCCGCCCCGACGCGCCCGCCGAATCGCCCGATCGGCCGGGCGGGGCCGCGGGAACGCGCACGCGCACCGCCGAAGAGGCGCGCACGCTCATGTCGGCCATCGAGAACGGCACCCGGCAGGGCCGCCTGAACCGTGTCGACGACCCGACCGCAACGATCTCCGACCCGCAGGAAGGTGCCGGTGACGACCTCAAAGCCCCGTAGTCTCGACTGGTTGCTAGACGATCTCGTCGAACGCTTGCTCGATGTCCGCTACGCCGTCGTGCTGTCGACCGACGGGCTGCTCCTCGGCCACAGCACGGCGATGAATCGCTCGGACGCGGAACGCTTCTGCGCGATGGCCTCCACCCTGCACGGCGTGGCGCGCAGCGCGGGTAGTCATTTCGACGCGGGCGGTGTCTGCCAGACGGTGGTGGAACTCGACCGTGCGGTGCTGTTCATCACCGCCGCCGGCGACAACGCGTGCCTGGCGGTGCTCACCGCCGAGAACGCGAACATGGGCATGGTCGCCTACGAGATGAACCAAACCGTGCAGCGCGTCGGCGCGCACCTCTCGGTCGACCCGCGCCCGCAACCGCTCGACGAGGTCGGTTCGCGACGGCCATGAACGACCCGCGGGAGTCCTGGTTCGACGAGGAGGCGGGCCCCCTCGTCCGCCTCTACGCGGTCACCCGCGGGCGCTCCGGCGGTGGCCGCCCCGAGCTGAACATGCTCACCCTCGTGGTGCGCGCCGGATCGCGGACGCTGCGCCGCACCGAACCCGAATACGCCGAGATCATGCGGCTCGCCCGCGAGCCGCAGTCCATCGCCGAACTGGCCGCGCAACTGAACCTGCCGTTGACCTCGACCAAGATCCTGGTCGGCGATCTCATCGACGACGGCCTGCTCGACTTCCGCGATCCCGAACCCACGCCGGAGGCAGGTCCGCGGGACGTGGATGTGCTGCGCGCCGTGCTCAAGGGAATTCAGTCGCTCTGAACCCCGCTCAACTCAGCCGCGCGACAAGGCGTTTGGCGTTCATGTAGGCGATCGCCTCGATCGACACCATGGGGTTCACACCGGACGCGGTCGGGAAGCAGGACGCGTCCGCGACGACGATATTGGGCACCTCCCAGGTCGCGCCGTCGGGATCGGTCGCCGACATGTCGCGGGATCCGCCCATTCGCGCCGAGCCCATGATGTGCAGCGCGCCCATCCCGCAGCGACCGGGCTCGTACCCGGCCGCGAGGCAGGCCGCGGCGAACTCCGCGTGCGAGCCGCTCACCCCCGGCTCGTACACCGCGCCCGCCTGATGCCCGGAGAAGACGCGCCGCGCGCCCGCCGCCTCGAGAATGCTTGCGGCGCCCGCGATCCCGGTGTGCAGGTGATCACGGTCGTGCTCGGAGAGCCGGTAGCGGACGACGGGCTCGCCCGCCCGGTCCACCGTGACGCGCCCGTGGTCGCGGTCGCGGGTGATCACGCCGACGGCCGCGGTGCGTGCCAGGTCCAGCATGGCGGCGCGGTGCTCGGCGCCGCCCCGCCAGTTCATGAAGCCGACCAGCAGGCCGGGGTGCAGCGGGCCGGTCTCGTAGATCACGCCGAAGCCGTGCTCGTCCAGATCGCTGTGCTTGCGCGAGATCCGGGTCTGCAGCCCGCCTTCCCACGGCCGGATCTCCTCGTCGAAGACGCCGAACACCGCCGAGGCCGGATGCAGCCGCAGGTAATCGCCGATGTTCTTGTTTCGCAGTCCGGAGCGGCGCAGCAGCGCGGGTGTCTGGATGGCGCCCGCGGCGACGACCACCGCCCGGGCGCGGACCGTGAACTCCGCACCGTCGGCGGTCACCGCCCGAATGCCCTCGGCGCGGCCACGTGCCACCTCGATGCGCCGCACGTCGGCCCCGACCACGAGACGCGCGCCGTGCGCGGCCGCGTCGGCCAGCCAGGTCTTGGTCACCGTCTGCTTCGCGCCGAGCCGGCAGCCGTAGCCGCAGCGACCGCACTCCACGCCCGCGTCGCAGGCCGCGGTGACATTGCGGGGCAGCGGGGCGACGTCCCAGCCCAGCGCCGCGAGTCCGCGTTCGAGCACCCCGTCCCGCGCCGAGCCGGGCGAGCGGTCGTAGGTGACGCCGAGCCGCCGCTCCACGGCGTCCAGCGCCGTGCTGTATTCGTCGTCGGCGAACTGGGTGGCGCCCAGGCTCGCCCATTCCGCGCGCACCTCGTCGGGGGTGCGCAGCGAGGTGCTCCAGTTGACCACCGTGCCGCCGCCGAGGCAGGTGCCCGCCACCAGGGTGAGCTGGCCTTCCGCGGTGGCCGCGGGACCCGGCGCGTACAGGTTCAGCAGCGCATCGAGTTCCCCGGCGCCGAAATCGGCGTCGTCGTAGTACTCGCCGCGCTCCAGGACGATCACGTCGAGACCCGCCTCGGCCAGCACCGCCGCAGCCGCGCCGCCGCCCGCACCGGAACCGACCACGACGACGTCGCAGTCGAGCGTGCCGCCTGCCTCGGGCCGCACCGGATGCAGGGCGGGCTTCGGCGCGCCGGGCAGCGGTCCGGGCGGGGCGGGATAGCCCATTTCCTTCCACAGCGGATTGCTGCCGTCGGGTCCCGGCGTGGTGTAGTACGCCAGCAGCGCGGCTTGCTTGAGCGCCTGGAAGATCGCGCGCTTGGCCCCGAACCGCGATTCGCCCAGGCGAAGCAGCAGCCGTTCGCGATCGGCCTGCGAGCGGGCGGAGAACCGGCGCGGACCCATGCCAGCGAGCAGGCCGAGAACCGGCGAATCCCACAGGCCGAGCAGCGTCGCCACCTGTTTGCGTTCGGCCTCGCGCGGATTGCGGGAGAGCAGCTGGACCACCACGTCGGCGACGCCGAGTGCGGAGGCGGGCGGCAGCGCGAGGCCGTCGCCGGGCGCGAACGTGTCGCAGATCAGCTCCAGCGCCGCCCGCTGCCCTGCCGTGAGTTCCATCGCGTCCTCCCCGAGCCCGAAAACCGTGCGGCGCAATCGGAATTGCGGCTCACTTGAGTTCCACCGAGCTCGAACCCTACTCCGGAGATTTACCGGCGTAAAGCCAGATTTACAACCCAACCATATAGGGCACCGTCAGCATTTACAGAGAATGCAGAACAACTTCGTGGGCGATGTTCACGGTGCGCGTTCACGCCGGTTCGGGTTGGCAGCGAGGGCAATAGTAGATGCCGCGCTCGCGCTGCGTGAGGCGATCCGACGCCGGGCTCGTCTCGCCCAGCGGCCGCACCTCGATCCGAGTGCCGCAGCGCTGACAGGGACGGCGCTGACGGCCGTAGACCAGGGCTCGCCACGGTGGCCGGTGCGCCGCCTCGGTGAGAACGCGATGCGCCTCGTTGACCAGGGCGAGCAGATCCGGCACCGCGGCGACCGGGGTGGCCGGGTGCACTCTGCGGAGAAAGCAGACCTCGCTGCGGTAGATATTGCCGATGCCCGCCAGATTGCGCTGGTCGAGCAGGGCAAGGCCGACGGGTTGCGCGGGATGGCACGCCAGGCGCCGAACCGCCTCGGCCGCATCCCAATTCGCGCCGAGCAGATCGGGGCCGAGGTGATCGGTCGCGGTGTGCTCGTCGGCGCGGCCCAGCACCTCGACGGTGCCCAGCGAGAAGCCGACGGCCTCGGTGTCATCGGTGCCGAGCACCACGCGCGCGGTCACCCGCGGCCGGGTCCAGCGCTCGCCCGCGCAGTAGGTGCGCCACTCCCCCTCCATCTTCAGGTGGGTGTGGATACTCGCGGTGGTGGTGCGGATGAACAGGTGCTTGCCGTAGCTGCCGACCTCTTCGACCAGGTCGCCGACGAGGTCCACCGTCGCATATCGCGGCACCCGGAAATCACTGCGCACCAGCGTCTTTCCGGCTAGCGCGAGCCGCAGCCGGTGCGCGGTCAGGAAGACGGTGTCCCCCTCAGGCATGGACCGCCCCCGCCGTCACGGTTGCCTCCGCAGCCGCAGGCCGCGCGGCGTGGCGGAGAAGCCCGCCTCCGTGAGGAAGCCCGCGAAGGTGTTGCCGTGCACCGTTTCTCCGTCCACCCGGTCGATCACCAGCGAGTCGACCCGGCGGCGCCGGACCAGCTCGGCGAGTTCCGTCGCGGCGGCTTGGCGCGCGTTCGGGTCCTCGGTGAAGGTGAGCAGCGTCTTGCCGCCGCGCTCGAGGTAGAGCACGAGCTCGCCGTCCACCAGCACGACGAGCGCGCCCGCCTTGCGGCCCGGCCGATGGCCGCTGTCGCCGTCGCCCTTGGGCCAGCCGAGCGCCGCGCCATAGGGATTGGCGGGGTCGCAGGCGGCCAGGACCAGCGCGTTGCCCTGCCGGGCCGGATCGCCGTAGCGGGCGGTGTCGAAGGAGCGCAGCCGGTCGACCACGTCGGTGGTGGAGAACTGCGCGCCGCCGAGCGAGTCGACGAAGTAGCCGCGGCGGCAGCGGCCGCGATCCTCGAATTCGGTGAGCACCCGGTACATCAGCGCGAAACCGCCCGCCACGCCCTCGTTCTGCACCGATCCCCTGGTCAGCACGCCGTAGCGCTCCAAGAGAGTGTCGGCCGTGGCATGCGCGCGAATCGTGTTGTCGGCGACGCGTTCCGGCAGCAGCGACCAGCGCCCCGCGACGGCGGGCGGTCCGGACCTGGTCGGCATGCTCGGGCGGGGCAGGTAGGCGCGGCCGCGGGGCGCGCGGCGCGGGGTTCGGTGCGCGGTCGTGGTGCGCGAGGTGCCCGCGAGCAGGGCACGTACCGGTGCGAAGGTGTCGCCGGAGACCACACCCGCCCACACCAGATCCCACAGCGCCGCGGCCACCGCCTTGTCGTCCAGCAGACCGGTGGTGTCGGAGAGCTGGCGGAAGAAATAGGCGCCGCCGCCGTGCAGCACCGGGGGCAGCCGGACGGGCTCGGCATCGCTTCTGGGCGTTGAGGCATCGGCCGGGAGCTCGTCCGCGACAGGGGCGCCATCGAGCGCCACCGCGTCTCGGTCCGGCGGACCCGAGGTGAGCGGCGCCCGCGCCGACAAGGACGCGCCGAGCCCGTCGAGCAGTCGCAGGTGCACCTCGGACAGCTCGATCTCGTCCGGCGGCGCCAGCGTGAACGAGGCCTGCTCGGCCAGGTGCAGCGCGATCCACCCGTCCTTGGCCGTGATGGCGCCGTGCCCGGACCACATCACCTCGCCGGTGGCCATCAGCTCGTCCAGCATCGCGGGCGAATAGTCGCGGACGCGGGCGGGCAGGATCAGCGACTCCCACGCCGAGGCCGGAATGGGCACTCCGGCAAGCTGTTCCACCACGGCCGCGACACCGTCGACGCCGCGCAGCTCGCCCGTCTCGACGTGCTGCCAGGACGGCAGAAAGCGCCCGAAGGCCGCGGTCGCGACCGGCTCCACCTCGTGCCGCGCCGCGGCGAGCGACCTCCGCCGCAGCCGCCGCAGCACCTGGGTGTCGCACCATTCGGAACCGCTCGCCCCCGGCGTGAATTCGCCTTCGACCGCGCGCTTTTCGGCCACAAGGCGGTGCAGCGCCGCGGCGGCGACGGCGGGGCCGATGCCGAAGCGCGCGGCGGCGGCCTCGGTGCTGAACGGGCCGTGCGTGCGGGCATAGCGGCCGATCAGGTCGCCGAGCGGGTCGGCGACCGGTTCGATGAACGCGGCGGGGGTGCCGATCGGCAGCGGGACCCCGAGTGCGTCGCGCAGGCGGGAGGCGTCTTCGACGGCCACCCACCAGGTCCGGCCCGCGAACGAGACCTCCAGCGCGCGCCGGGCTTTCGCGAGCTCGGCGAACCAGGGACGCGGATCGCCCGCTGGTTCGTCGGCGGCGCCCGAATCCGCCATCGCTTGCTCGTCGGCGCCACTCGGCGCCGCCTCGTTGGCACCGCGCGGCACCGCGTCGTCGGCGCCACTCGGCAACGCATCATCGACACCACTCGGCATCGCCGCGTTGTCACCGTGCAGCACTGCATCATCGACACCACTCGGCAACGCATCATCGGCAGCGCGCGGCACCGCCGCGTTGTCACCATGCAGCACTGCATCATCGGCACCGGACGGCAGCACGTCATCGACAGGGCGCGGCACCGCCTCGTCGGCACCGTGCGGCCGCACAGCACCCACACTGCGCAGCGCCGCCTCTTCGGGCGTCAGCGGCCCGAGCAGGCGCAGCAGGTCGGCGAGGCCCTCGGCGTCGCGCGCGCGTCGTTCCGGGGTGAGCCGTTGCAGTTCGCGTTCGGTCTGTTCGAGCACCGCGGGATCGAGCAGTTCGCGCAGTTCTACGCGACCCAGCAACTCGGCGAGCAGGCCGGAATCCAACGAGAGCGCGGCGGCCCTTCGCTCGGCGAGCGGGCTGTCGCCCTCGTACATGAACTGGCCGATGTAGTCGAACAGGAGCGCGTTGGCGAACGGCGAAGGCGTCGCGGTCTCCACCTCGACGATCCGCACCTGCCTGCGCGCGACCCGGCCGAGCAGATCCCGCAGGTTCGGCAGGTCGTAGACGTCGCGCAGGCATTCGCGCACCGTCTCCAACAGGATCGGGAAGTCCGGGAACTTGCGCGCCACGTCCAATAGCTGCGCCGAGCGCTGCCGCTGTTGCCACAGCGGGGCGCGCTTGCCGGGATCGCGCCGCGGCAGCAACAGCGCACGCGCCGCGCATTCGCGGAACCGGGATGCGAACAGCGCCGAGCCGCCGACCTGTTCGGTGACGATGTCGTCGATCTCGTCCTGTTCGAAGACGAACAGCTCCGCGCCCGGCGGATCGTCGGTGGTGTCGGGCAGCCGCACCACGATGCCGTCGTCGGAGGCGGTCGGCGCGGCGTCCACGCCGAATCGCTCGCGCAGCCGCGAACCGACCGCGAGCGCCCACGGCGCGTGCACCGGCAGGCCGTAGGGCGAGTGCAACACCAGCCGCCAGTCGCCGAGTTCGTCGCGGAACCGCTCGACGATCAAGGTCCGGTCGGTCGGCAACTGACCGGTGGCGGTGCGCTGATCCTCCAGCAGGGTAACGAGATTCGCGGTGGCGTTGTCATCGAGTCCGGCGGCGCGAACGATGCGGCCGAAACCGTCGGTCTCCGCCTTCGGACCGGAATCGCCCGCTGGGCCACCTTTCCCGCGCTTGGCCGGAGCCTTTCGGGGCGGAGGCGCTGCACCGTCGGTAGGCTGGGCCGCCCTGACCAGCGCCTCGGCGGACTCCCGACCCGCCTTGCGAATGAATTCGCCCAGCGCCGCGCCCAATTCGGCGGGCCTGCCCAGACCGTCGCCGTGCCAGAACGGCAGCCTGCCCGGCTGTCCGAAGGCGGGTGTCACCAGCACACGGTCGAAGGTGATCTCCTCGATGCGCCAGCTGGTCGCGCCGAGGGCGAACACGTCGCCGACGCGGGATTCGTAGACCATCTCCTCGTCGAGTTCGCCGACCCGCGAATTCCGTTCACCCACCATGTACACCGCGAACATGCCGCGATCCGGGATCGCGCCGCCGGAGGTCACCGCCAGCCGCTGCGCGCCGGGACGGCCGGTGAGCGTGCCCGCGTCGCGATCCCACACCAGCCGGGGGCGCAGTTCCGCGAATTCGTCGGAGGGATAACGGCCGGAGAGCAGGTCGAGCACCGACTCGTAGGCCGAGCGCGGCAGCCCGGCGTAGCTGCCGGTCCCGCGCACGATGTCGAACCAGGTGTCCACGTCGACCGGCTCGAGCGCGCAGGCCGCGACGGTCTGCTGGGCGAGGATGTCGAGCGGGTGGGCCGGGATCTGGATCGCCTCGATCTGTCCGGTGACCATCCGCTGCGCGGCGACGGCGCAGTGGATGACATCGGTGCGGTGCTTGGGGAACAGCACGCCGCGGGAGATCTCGCCGACCTGGTGCCCGGCGCGCCCGATGCGCTGCAGGCCGCTCGCCACCGAGGGCGGCGCCTCCACCTGCACCACCAGGTCGACCGCGCCCATATCGATGCCGAGTTCCAGGCTGCTCGTCGCGACCACGCAGCGCAGGCGGCCGCTCTTCAGGTCGTCCTCGATGAGCGCGCGCTGCTCCTTGCTCACCGAACCGTGATGCGCGCGGGCGAGCAGCTGGTCGGCACCGTGAATCACCTCGGTGGACGCGCCGAGCAGCGCGGGCGGGGCGTGCGCGGTGTCGATCGGATCGCCGAGCCGGGCCGCGTACGCCTCGTTCAGCCGGGCCGTGAGCCGCTCGGCCAGCCTGCGCGAATTCGCGAAGACGATCGAGGAGTTGTGGTCGAGAACCAGGTCGACGATGGCCTCGTCGACGTGCGGCCAGATGGAACCGGGCTGATCGGATTCGCCTGGCTCGGTCATGTCGGGCACCGGCACCCGCACCGACAGGTCGAAGGTCTTGGGTGCGGGCGGCCTCACGATGGTGATCGGCGCGTTGCCGACCAGGAACCGGCCCACCTCCTCCGGCGGCCGCACGGTGGCCGAGAGTCCGATGCGCTGGGCGGGCCGCTCGGTCAGCAGGTCCAATCGGGCCAGCGACAACGCCAGGTGGGAGCCGCGCTTGGAACCGGCGATGGCGTGCACCTCGTCCACGATCACCGTCCGCACGGTGCGCAAGGTCTCGCGCGCCGCGGAGGTGAGCAGGAGGAACAGCGACTCCGGCGTGGTGATCAGGATGTCGGGCGGGGTGCGCTGCATCGCGCGCCGGTCGGCGGCGCTGGTGTCGCCGGAGCGCACGCCGACGGTGATGTCGGGCGGGTCGAGGCCGAGGCGTTTGGCGGTCTGGGTGACGCCCACCAGCGGCGCGCGCAGGTTTCGCTCCACGTCCACCGCGAGCGCCTTCAGCGGGGACACGTACAGCACCGTCGTACCCGCGTGGGCGACCTCGTTGTCCGCGTTCTCGTCGTTTCGGCGGCGTGTCCGGCGCTTTTTCGCCTCGCCCTCCCGTCGCTCCCGCGCGGCCAGTTCGTCGATCGCCCACAGAAACGCCGAGAGGGTCTTTCCCGAGCCGGTGGGCGCGACGACCAGGGTGTGTTCGCCGGCCGCGATGGCCTGCCACGCGCCGAGCTGGGCCGAGGTCGGCGCTGGGAAGGCGCCGTCGAACCATTCCTGGGTCGCGCGGGAGAACATGGCGGTGGAGAACGTGGCCATGCGATCAGTCTGCACCCCGCCACCGACAGGCACCCGGCCGCGCAGCGGCAACCGGCCGCTCTACTCTCCTCGCCAAGGCAAGCCGTGAAACGCGAACACAGCCTTGCCCTGCTCCAACACGCTCACGACCATCGCGGCAGGTGCCGGAGCGAAGATGTTCACCACCTCGAGCTCCTCACCGCGCCGATCACGGTCGAGAACGTATGCCCGCCGACCATTCTCGAACTGCCGCAACATGCCCGACGGCCACACATCCGGCCGAGCGCCCTGACAACACAACAGCAGGCCCCGCTCCTCCAGGTACTCGCGGACAGCGAGCAGGCGGCTCAGATAGTCATCATCGATCGACCCGAACGCGCCCTCACCGATCAATTCCACCCGCGCCACCGACGGCTCACCCAGACGAAGCACGACCGGCCGGAGCACGCCCGCAGAATCAACCGCCGTCAGGTGCACAACCTCCGACATCCCACTCCCATCGCCGCCGCGGATCCTACCTACGCCGAGTCCTCGACCGAGCCTGTCGAGTGGGGCCAAGACTCGCCGGTCGTCATGCGATTCGAGGCCCCGGGTGGGCCGAACTCATCGGAACGCTCCACGTCTGCCCACTCTCGGGAGCGTCCCGACCGGTGTTGATCGTTTCTGCTGTCGAAACCTCTCAACAATTTCCAGCTAGATGACTTTGGGGAGGGCCCGTTCGATGATCGGGGTGGTGTCGAGGGCCGTTGGCAGAGTTCCGTAGGCGGATCCCCAGTCGCGGTGCAACCGGGTGGCGCAGAACGCGTCTGCGACGGCTGGATGTCCGTGCCTGACCAGGAGCGAGCCCTGCAGGGTGAGGGCCATGGTTTCGACGAGGCGACGGGCGCCGGCTTGGACCAGGTCCAGATCGTCGGCGGTCAGCAGGGCGCCGAGCTCGGTACGCAGACGATCGGCGGCGGCATCGAGGTTCCGGTCGGCGCCGGCGGCTTTGTCGACTTCGGCGAGGAAAGCGGCGACGGTCTCCGGCTGCTTGGCCATGGCGCGCAGCACGTCGAGCGCTGCGACGTTGCCGGAGCCTTCCCAGATCGAGAGAACCGGGGCTTCACGGTAGAGCATGGGCATCCCCGATTCTTCGACATAGCCGTTGCCGCCGAGGCATTCGAGGGCTTCGGCGATATGTGTCGGCCAACGCTTGCACAGCCAGTACTTCGCCACGGCGAGCGTGAGCCGTTGGAAGTGGTCTTCGGCCTCGTCGCCGTTCTTCGCCCGGTCGGTCGCGGCCGCGAGCCTGGTCATCAAGGTGGTGGCGGCCTCGGCCTCGACGGCCAGATCCGCCAGGACGTTGCGCATGAGCGGCTGGTCGATGAGCTGGCGGCCGAACGCACGGCGATGAGCGGTGTGGTGGATAGCTCGAGTGAGGCCGGCGCGCATGCCCGACGCAGCGCCGATCACACAGTCCAATCGGGTCAGATTGACCATCTGGAGAATTGTCGGCACACCGCGGCCTTCCTCGCCGACCAACCAGGCCGTCGCCGCGTCGTACTCGACCTCGGCGGAGGCGTTGGAGTGGTTGCCGAGTTTGTCCTTGAGCCGCTGCAAGTGCATGCGGTTGCGGGTGCCGTCGGGTAGGACCCGCGGGAGCAGGAAGCACGACAGCCCGCCGGGCGCCTGGGCCAAGAGCAGGAAGATGTCGCTCATCGGGGCCGAGGTGAACCACTTGTGTCCGGTGACCAGATAGGAGCCGTCGGCCTGCGGCACGGCACAGGTGGTGACGGCGCGCAGATCCGAGCCTCCTTGCTTCTCGGTCATCGACATACCCGCAATCAGGCCCGTCTTGGTGAGCGGCGGTCGAAGCCCGAAATCATAGGACCGCGAGACCAGCAGCGGCTCATAGGAACTCGCCAGGGCGGGGCTCTGCCGCAGCGCGGCGACGCTGGCATAGGTCATCGAGATCGGGCAGATGTGACCGGCCTCCGTCGGCCAGACGTACAGCTTCGCCGCCCGAGCGAGGTGTGCGTAGGGCCGGTCGTCGTCCCAGGCCGATCCGTGCAACCCGTATCCGACCGCGCGAGCCATCACCTCGTGCCAGGCGGGATCGAACTCGACCTCGTCGATGCGGTGCCCATACCGATCGTGGGTGCGCAGGACAGGTCGATGAGCGTTGGCCTGCCGCGCCCACGCCTGGACCTGTTCCGAGGCGGCCATGGCGCCGACCTCCCGGACCTCGGCCTCGGCCTCGCCGCCCCCGTCCCGGTGCAGACCCTCGAGCAGAGCCGGATCGTCGGCCGGATTGTGGCCGGTCAGCGGGGGAACCTGGTTGAAGACCACATGGGTCATTACGTCTCCCAAACATAACGTAGTTGTGTTACGCTAAAACCATGGCACGCGCACCACTGGGACGTCAACAGCTCCTCACCGCGGCTAGGGCCGAACTCGTGGCCGGGAACGGCAACCTCGACCTCGCCTCGGTCACCCGGCGGGCCGGGGTCACGAGCGGAGCTCTCTACCACCATTTCGGGTCGAAGGCCGGACTGGTCACGGCGATCTACACGTCGTTCTACGACGGTCTCGACTCGCTCTTGTCCGATGAGGGACTGCCGGACGAGTCCGATTGGAGCGCACGGGAGCGCGAACGCACGCGCCGAATCGTCGAGTACCACTTCGCCGATCCGCTCGCCGAGATCTTCCTGAACCGCGCGGCCCCCGATCCGCAGATTGCCGAACTGGAACCTCTGCTGATCCAGCGCGTCAGCGATGCCACGGCACGCAACATCCGGCGCGGCCAGCAACTCGGTCAACTCGACGCCGACATCGACGCCGACAGCGCGGGCGCCTACATAATCGGAGGACTGCGCCACGCATTGGCGCAGCAGCTACGCACCGTGCCACGCGTGTCAACGGAAACGGCCACCGCGCTGCTGTGGCGGTACGTCGCAGCCACCCTCGCCCTCCCCACAACGAAGTGAGGACAGATTCGAGCCCACGACGCGTGACCGAAAGGCAAACCGCGCGCTACCCGGTGGCGCCCGTCTAGCCACCTAGCGAGGGATAAAGGTCCGCTCCCCGGCGCCGGGTCGTACGCTTCCACCGTGCAGAAGGTGCTCAGACTCGACTTGGTCAGCCATGGGATGACCGAGGCGATGCGAAAGGCACGCTTTCCAGTCGACGAATCTCTCACCGAGGCGGGCCGCCGCGCCATCGCCGGCTGCACGCCGCTCACCGCGCCGCGGGTGCTCACCGGACCGGAACGTCGCACCGTCGAGACCGCGGCCCTGCTCGGCCTGCCCGGCGAGGAGGACGACCGGCTGCGTGATCTGGATGCGGGCGCGTGGCGCGGCGGCGAGCTGATGTCGGTGCCGCAGGACGAGCTCTACGCCTGGCTGACCAACCCGCAGTTCCGCGGGCACGGCGGGGAGTCGGTGCTGGACGTGATCGAGCGGACCAGGTACTGGATGGCCGAGATCGCGTCCGGTGGCATGTCCACCGTCGCTGTCACCCATCCCGCCGTGATCCGCGCGGCGCTGCTGGTCACCCTGGACGCCCCGCCGAAATCGTTTTGGCGGATCGATATTCCGCCGGGCAGCGTCACCCGGCTGCACTATCGCGGCGAATGGACGCTGCACTTCTCTCCGTGAACTCGGAGCCCCAGCTCACTCGGCGCGCGACGACGTCGACAGTTCGGCGACGTTCAGCAACAGCCGCACCGCGTCGGTGATCAGCCGGGCCGACAGGGACGGGTCGATGGCGCGCTGAATGCCGAGCCCGAGACCGAGGCTCAGCACCGTGGCCGCGGCGTCTTCGGCGGGCATCGGCAAGACCAGCCGGAGACTGTCGGCCAGGGTCTGCAACTGCGCGGCCACCGCGCCGCGCACCGCGCCGAGGTTGGACACCAGCGCGGCCCGCAGGTCGGGATCGTCGCGGGAGAGCGTGGCGAATTCGAATTCGAGCATCGTCCAGCCGACATCGCCGAGGGTGCGTTCGGCCCACTCCTGAAGCCGCACCAGCCGGTCGTCCAGGCTCGCGTCGGCGGCGACCAGTTCTGCGACCTCGCCGAACTTGGTGGCGTGGATGTGCTCGAGCACCGCCAAGCACAACTCCTTCTTGGTGCGGAAGTTGGAGTAGACCGCGCCTTTCGAGTAACCGGCCTCCTCCGCGACCCGCTCCATGGAGGTCTTCGCGTAGCCGTCGATCAGGAAGAGATCGCGTGCCGTCGCGATCAGATCCGCCCTGGTGCGGGCCTGACTCTCGGACCGGGTCAGTCGTGCCATGCCGCGATTCTACGTACCGCAAGATTTCGGATACCGAGAGAATTTGAATTCTGCTAGTGTTCGAAACCATGGGTAACAACAACCGGTCACAGCGACGTGGCCTGGCCATCGGTTGCGGCGGCACGGTCGGCGCCGCGTGGATCGTCGCCGCGCTCGCTGCGGTGCGCGACGTGCTCGATTGGGATCCGCGCGAGGCCGACGTCCTGATCGGCACCTCGGCGGGCGCGGAAATGGTGACCATGCTCGGCAGCGGCATCGGCGTCGAGGACCTGGTCGCCATGCAGGAAGGCCGGAGCACCAACCCGATCCTGCTCGCACACCTGCGCGACGAACCGGGACGATTCCCGCCGCTGCCACGGCCGCGCCTCGGCGCACCGCGGCTGAGTCTGCGCGGAGCGGGCTCGGCGCAGCGGCTGCTGACCGCGGGCAGTGGCCTGCTGCCGATCGGCGGCGGCGACGCCGGGTGGTTACAACGGCTCGCCGAGCGGCTCAACCCGGACCGCACCTGGGTGCCGCACCCCGCGACCTGGCTGGTCAGCATGGATTACGCCACCGGAGAACGGGTTCCGTTCGGCGCGCCGGACGCTCCCGAGGCCACCATCGGCGAGGCGCTGCGCGCGTCCTGGGCAATCCCCGGCTGGCTGCCGCCGGTCTCGATTGCCGGTCGCCGGTTCGTGGACGGCGGCGCCGGGTCGACGGCGTCGGTCGATCTGCTCGTCGGGCAGCAGCTGGACGAGGTTGTGGTGCTCGCGCCGATGGCCTCCGCGTCGCGCGTGCCTGCCACCGGTCCCGGCCATTTTCTGGAGCGTCAGCTGCGCGACCGGATGAGCGCCCAGCTCGCCGCGGAGATCGCCGACCTGCGCGCCGCGGGCACCCGGGTGCTGATGCTCGGCGCCACCGCCGAGGATCTCGCGGTGATGGGCCCCAATTTCATGGACGGCCGGCGCCGCCTCGACACCTTCCGGCACAGCCTGCGCAGCACCCGCCGCGCCCTAGAACAAGGAGTCTTCGCATGAGAATCCTCGGTCACGGATACCCCGCCATCGATCCGCGGGACGCCAGGGTGTTGATCACCGGCGCGGGCCGCGGCATCGGCCAGGCCACCGCCCAGCTCTTCGCCGACGCCGGGGCCCACGTCGCCATCGCCGACGTCGACACCGAAGCGGCCGAAGCCGCCGCCGCGGCCATCGGCGCCCGCGCCTTCGCACTCGACGTGCGCGTGCGCGACCAGTGGGACAAGGTCGTCGCCGATCTCGGCCACATCGACATCCTGGTCAACAATGCGGGCGTGATGCCCGCGGGCGCGTTCCTCGACGAGCCCGACGTGGTCGGGCACGCCACCTTCGACATCAACGTCTGGGGCCTGATCCACGGCATGCGCGCGGTGGCGCCGGGAATGATCGCGCGCGGACGCGGGCACATCGTGAACGTCGCCTCCCTGGCGGGCAAGATCCCGATCCCCGGCCTGGCCGTCTACAACGCCAGCAAGTTCGCCGCCGTCGGGCTTTCGGCCGCAACGCGTGTGGAGTTCGCCGAGCATGGTGTCAGCGTCAGCTGCGTGCTGCCTTCGGCCGTGCGCACCCGGCTGTCCTCCGGCCTGACCCTCGGCCGCGGGATGCCGACCGTCGACCCGGAAGACGTCGCCGCCGCGATCGTGGGGACCCTCCAGAGCCGCAAAGACGAAGTGGCCGTGCCGAATTACCTCGGCCCCCTCGACATCGCCCTCGCCGCCGCGCCGGAACGCGCTGTGCAGTTGGTCCGCAAGCTCTTCGACGGCAACCGTGCGCTGAGCCCCGCCGACGCGGACGTGCGGGCGAAGTACGAGGAACAGGTCCGCGCGATCACGGAGTGAACCACCCGCGCCTCGGTGTCGGCATCGAAATCCTTTGGCGCGCAACCGGCTGTCGATCAGCATCGTCCGTGCGTCGGCGGCCCCGGGCCGTCTGTCACGGCAGCAGGCAAGGCCTCAGGAACGATCACGTCGACGTGAGCACCATGCCGAGCGCTGCGGCGCCGTCGAGCAGGGCGCGCGAGCGGGCATCGATGCTCGCGTCTCGCGCGGCCAGCACGGACGAGATCTCGTGCCATCTGCGGGCGCGGCGTAGCTCCGGCATCAGGGCGCGCAGCGGGGCGATCCGGTAACCGGCCATCCGTAGCTGATGGATGATCCGCGCGTCTCGGACGTCGCTCGGTGCGTACTCTCGCGCGCCCTGCGGCGTGCCGCGACGGGGGGCGAGGAGCCCTTCGGCTTCCCAGTGCCGCAGGGTCGAGGGCCGCACGCCCAGCGCGCCCGCGAGTTCCGCGACGCCCATCGAGTCCGCGGGCCGGATATCGTCCATCGGCTCGACGGTGATCGCGCCCGCCGCCTGCTTCGCCAGCTCCAGATCCCGGCGCTCCGTATCGAGCCGGGCGTGCGCGGCGTCCAGGCGAGCGAACAGGTCCGAACCCGGGTACGCGTGCGCGGCGCGCACGATCCGCTTGGCCTCGACCGGGCCCGCGCCGACCGCCAGTGCGCGATACGCCAGTGCGGCATGTAGGTGCGACTCCGTGTAGGTCCGGTAACCGGCGGCGGTACGCGTCGCCGGAGGCAGGACCCCATCACGTTCGAGGTTGCGCACCTGCTGGACCGAGCAGCCCGCCCGCCTGGCGATGTCGACCGTGCGCAGTCCAGGCGAATTGCGACTTGTCATCCCGGTATCTCGACCTTCTCGGCGCGAAGTCTCCACAAGCACATGAATGAAACGCTAGAACACATGGAGATGGACGAGATCATCGAATTCGTCGCGGGACTCGACGGCGTTCTGACGTTGCGGCCACAACCCGGCGATGGTTCCCCCGAAGTCAGCTGGGGCGACACGTACTTCTATTACGCACCCGACGGCGTCGTCCCGCGCACGCAGCCCTTCGCCACGATCGTGACGAAGAACTACCCCGGCGACGAAACCTCGCACCTGGACAGGCCCGGCACCTTCCGCGTCAACTTCTTCGCCGGAAAGGACGCCTTCCAGAGCCGGACAGGCCGCGCGCCCCGCGACCCCGATCCACATGACACCGACCCGAGCGCCACCGACACCCTGATAGCGCACCCGGTCTACGGCAGCCAAGGATGGCTTGCCGTAGTGAATCCGGGCCCACGCACGGAAGCAGCAGTGCGGGAACTACTTACAGCCGCCCACAACCTCGCCCGCTCGCGCCGCCAGCGCCGCACCTGATCAGACCCGCCGGCGACGCATACGCACAGGCTGGTTCGCGCCGGTTGTGGCGTGCACCTAGCGGCGAAAATACCTGTCCCACACCAACAGCTCGGCAGCCTCGACATCGGTGGCTAACCGGCGTCGGCGTCCTCGCAGACCTTTCATACGCTTCGCAGGGCCCGCAACCTTTGCGAAGCGTATGAAGGCTCTGCGAGGACTCTTCGCTGGCCTGGACAGCGGTGCAGGAAGCGCAGCGAGCCGCTCAGCACGCGTCGCTCCCGGATACAGGCCAGCAGCCGTCGGCCACCGGCGTGCGGTAGGTGCGGGCGCGGTGCTGGCGGGCGCCAGCGGTGCCAACGCAAGCACGCCGATCATGGCGGCAACTGCGGCCGTTTCTCCTCATCGGAAGGTCCTTGTCCTCGGCGCTCGTATTGCGTTCGAGCTGAGAGCAAGCCAGGCGATCGAGGCGACCGTAGGCAGACCACGATTCGTGGGGCGAGGGCGCTTCGGGGTCGGCGCAGCGAGCCGGAAGTTCACGTGGTGGACGCGCGCGCGTCGGAAACCGTTCCTGTTCGCATGGCAGTCATCTGAGTAGGGCGCGGCGCCGGGTCCGCAGGGATACGCGCGGCCGCGGAGTGTTAGTTGCCACTCAGTTGCTAACAGTTCGGCCCTCGCCGACGACAGCCCTTGCGGCCGACCGCTACTCACCCAACAGGAGCAGGAACGATGACGACCCGATCGACGCGGGGCTCGCGCTCGCCCCGTGCGATTGCCGTGCAATATGTCGCGGCGCTGGTCGCGCTGATGGCGACGGCCGTCTTCAGCTACCTACTCCTGAATTCGCCGCAGCCGACGGGCACCGCGGAAGTTCCGCACCCGAGCGTCACCCAGCACTCGTCGCGCTGAACATAACTAGACCGGTCGTCATAGCTCGAGGTACCGTGACCTCGTGTCCCCACGAACCGACTCGCGGCAGCGCTTCCTCGATGCTGCCGCCGACCTCTTCCACACCAAGGGCTATCACGCCACTGGCCTGAACCAACTGGTCAGCGCGGGCGGCGCCCCGAAGGGCTCGCTGTACTTCCACTTCCCCGGCGGCAAAGAGCAGCTCGCGGCCGAGGCGCTGACCCAGTCCAGCGCGCAGCTGCGCGACACCTTGCGCGCGATACTCGCCGGCGGCGAAACGGACGCGGTGTTCGACGCCCTGGCCCAGAATCTGCTGGACTCCGATTTCCAGCGCGGCTGCCCGCTCGCGACGGTCGCGCTGGACGCGGCCGCCGAGAGCGAGCCGATCCGGCAGGCCTGCGTCGCCGGATTCGACTCGTGGCGGGAAGCGATCGACGAGTTCCTGCGAGACAAGGGCGTCGACGAGGAGCGCGCCGCGCAGCTCTCGGTCGTCGCGCTGACCATGCTCGAGGGCGGGCTGATGCTCGCCAAGACCCAGCGCGACGTCGCCCCGCTGCGCACCGTCGCCGACCACCTCCGCACCACCCTCGAACGGGAGCTGTCCTGATGCGCATCCACCACCTCGACTGCGGCACCATGCGCCCCTTCGGCGGAAAACTGCTCGACGGCGCGC
This sequence comes from Nocardia lijiangensis NBRC 108240, assembly GCF_001613045.1. Lineage (GTDB taxonomy): Bacteria > Actinomycetota > Actinomycetes > Mycobacteriales > Mycobacteriaceae > Nocardia > Nocardia lijiangensis. Next base: position 18,099 of record NZ_BDBP01000066.1, read on the forward strand.
CCGGCCTGCTGCGCCGGGCCGAAATGGTCTGCCACTGCCTGCTTCTCGAACTCGACGACCGGCTCGTCCTGATCGAGACCGGAATGGGCGAGCAGAGCGTGCTCCGCCCGAACGAATGGCTCGGCCGTCGCTTCGTCAACCTCACCCGCCCGGTCTTCGACCTGGAGCGCACCGCGGTGCGGCAGGTGGAGGCGCTGGGATTCCGCCGCGAGGACGTGCGCGACATCGTGCTCACCCACCTCGACCTGGATCACGCGGGCGGCCTCGCCGATTTCCCGCACGCCACCGTGCACGTCTACGACGAAGAGCTGCGCGCCTTCCGTGGCGCGCACACCGCACAGGAGCGATTCCGTTACCGCGCGGCACAATTCGAGCACGGACCGAAATGGCACTCCTACACCGATCACGGCGAGCAGTGGTTCGGCTTCGAGGCCGTGCGCGACCTGGCCGGGCTGCCGCCGAGCCTGCTGCTCGTGCCGCTGGCGGGGCACACCCGAGGCCACGCGGGCATCGCCGTCGACACCGGCGACGGCTGGCTGCTCGCCGCGGGCGACTCGTATTTCCATCCCGGCCAACTGGATCTCGCGCATCCGCACCAGCCGCTCGGCGTCACCCTGTTCGAGCGGAGCGTCGAGACCCTCGGCGGACCGCGGCGCGAGAACCAGCAGCGCCTGCGCGATCTGCTCCGCGAGCACGGCGCGCGGGTACGAATCTTCTCCGCGCACAACGCCGCCGAGCTGCGCGCCTTCCAGGGCGTGCCCGCCTGAGCCGAAACCCTTGACCGCGCACGCCTTCTCGCTTAACTTACAAAATGTCAGTTAAGGGAGAGGGTGCGGCCATGGACGATCCGCGGCGCTATGTGGTCATCGGCGGAGGACTGGCGGGGCTCGCGTCCGCGGTCTGGCTTGCCGAGGCAGGGAAACAGGTCACGCTCCTGGAGCGCCGCGGACGGCTGGGCGGGCGCACCCACGCCATGCGGGTCGAGGCCGTCGACGATCCGCCCGACAACGGCCAGCACGTGATCGCCAGCGGCTACGAGCACCTGTTCCGCTACCTCACCAGCGTCGGCACCCGCGAATTCGTCGCCTTCCCGCACCGGGCCACGCTCCGCTGGCCGGACGGGCGCGCGGCGAGCATGTCCACCAAGGGATTCGGGGCGCTGCGCACGTTCACGGGCGCGCATCCCGACGCGAGCGCCCTGGATCGGCTGCGCGCGGCCACGGCCACCCTGCGCCTCGGGTGGCAATGCCTGCGCCAGCCTGCCGATCTGGCCGATCTCACCACCGACCAGTGGTTCCAGCGGATCGGCATGCCCGCCACTGCCCGTGAGGCACTGTGGGATTGGCTAGCGCTCGGCATCGCCGCCGAGCCCGTGCAGCGGGAATCGGCGAAGGTGTTCGCCGACGTGCTGGCGACCGGCATCCGGCTCGGCGTCCGGCACCGGCGCCCGGTCACCATCGGCTATCCGACGACCGACCTCGACACGCTGTATGTCACCGGGGCCCAACGGGTTTTCCAGCGGCACGGGGTGGAGGTCAGGCATCGCGCCGTGGCACGGCGCATCCACATCGAAGACGGCAAGGTGACCGGCATCGCGCTGGCCGACGGCTCGGTGCTGCCCGCCGACGCGGTGGTCTGCGCGGTGCCCAACTCCTCGATTGCGGGTCTGCTCGACGACCTGCCCGAGCACGCCGAAATCTACGCCGCGGCAGACAAACTCGGCCACACCCCGATCGTGAGCACCAACCTCTACCTGGACCGCCCGCTGGGCACCACGGCCGAATTCGAGGCGCTGATCGGCGGCACCGGCATCATCGACGAAGTTTTCGATCGCCAGCTGATGACCGGGCGCAGCACCGACAAGGCCTGGCTGTACTGCCTCACCACGAGCGGCGCCTACGAGCAGATCCACAAGACCAACGACGAGATCGTCGCCGAACAACTCGACCTGCTGCGCCGCTACTACCCGGCGGCGGCCTCGGCCCGAGTCGTGCAGGCCCACGTGGTGCGCATGCCGAAAGCGACCTTCTCCCAAGTGCTCGGCACCCACGGGCTGCGACCGGGCCAGCGCACCTCGGTGCCCACCCTGGTGCTGGCGGGCGACTGGACCGCCACCGACTGGTCGGCGACCATGGAGAGCGCGGCGCAGAGCGCAGCCAAGGCGGTGGACCTGCTGCTTGCGCTACCGTCTGTGCCGTGACCACGGAGCAAGCCTCCCGCGCGCCCAAGCGGCGCATGTCCGCCGCCGACAGGCGCACCCAGCTTCTGGACGTGGCCCGCGACATCGTCGCCGCCGAGGGATTCGGCGCGGTCGGCATCGAGCGCGTCGCCCGCACCGCCGACGTCGCCCGAGCCTTGGTCTACCAGCAGTTCACCGATCTATCCGGCCTGATGTCCGCGCTGCTCGACCGGGAGACCGCGATCGCCATGGCCGGTGTGCGCAGCGTGGACTGGGTGGGCACCGCCGACGACGTCGACCAGGTCGGCCGCGGTGTGCTCGCCTACCTGCACGCCGCGCCGACCAGCTGGCGCATCATGCTCAGTCCGCCCGACGGCGGCCCGCCCGAGCTGCGCGACCGGCTCGAGACCGGTCGCACCTACGCGCGGGCCATCGGCGCGCGACACCTGTCCCGCTACGCCGGGGTCACCATCGATCCGAACGGCGCGACGGAACGGATCATGCTCGCCGCCATCGAGGAACTGGCCCGCCTGCATCTGACCGACCCGGCGACCTATCCGGACGAACTCGTGCTGCGCTACCTGCGCTCGCTGGTGGACTGGGCGGTCGGCGTCGAGGCGCCTTCCTCTGCGCTCGGCCGATCCTGAGTTCAGCCGTCGGTGGGTACCGGCTCCAAGATCTGCGGGCGCGGCTCGGGGGCGGCGGCCCGCAGGGCATCGGCCGAGGCGTCGTCGGGCTGGGTCTGGGAACGGATCTCGGCCTCGACCCTGGCCTGGTAGGTCCTGATCTCGCGATCGATCTCGGCCTCGTCCCAGCCGAGCACCGGCGCAACGAGCCGGGCCACCTGTTCGGCGCAGTGCGCGCCCCGGTGCGAGTACTCGATGGAGATCCTGGTGCGGCGGGCCAGAATGTCGTCCAGGTGCAGCGCGCCCTCGGCCGCCGCCGCGTACACCGCCTCCACCTGGAGGTACGAGGGCGCCTCGGTGATCGGCTGCAACAGTTCCGGCTTACCGGCGGCCATCGCCATCACCTCGTCGATGAGCGACCCGTAGCGATCGAGCAGATGCTTGACACGGTACGGGTGCACGCCGTACGCCTCGGCCAGCTGCACGGTCTGATTGACCAGCGCGAAATAGCCGTCCGCGCCGAGCAGCGGCACCTTCTCGGTGATCGACGGCGAGACCCGGGCCGGAATGTCTTGCGCCGCTTCGTTCACCGCGTCGTAGGCCATCACCCGGTAGGTGGTGTACTTGCCGCCCGCGATGGCGACCAGTCCCGGCGCGATCCTGGCGACGGCGTGCTCCCTGGAGAGCTTGGAGGTCGAATCGCTCTCGCCCGCGAGCAGCGGACGCAGACCCGCGTAGACGCCGGTGATGTCGTCGCTCGTGAGCGGGGTGACGAGCACCTGGTTCACCCGATCGAGCAGGTAGTCGATGTCGGCCTTGGTGGCGGCCGGGTGCGCCAGGTCCAGATTCCAGTCGGTGTCGGTCGTGCCGATGATCCAGAACGCGCCCCACGGGATGACGAACAACACCGAGGTGGCCGTGCGCAGGATGATCGCGGTGTCGCTGACGATCCGGTCGCGCGGCACCACGACGTGCACGCCCTTGGAGGCGCGCACGTGGAACCGGCCGCGGTTGTGCGAGAGCGCCTGGACCTCGTCGGTCCACACGCCGGTCGCGTTGATCACCACGTGTCCACGCGCCTCGCCCGAACGCCCGTCCTCGGTGTCGCGGAACCGCACGCCGACGATCCGATCCGATTCCCGCAGGAACCCGACGACCTGGGTGGAGGTGCGAATGACCGCGCCGTAGTGCGCGGCCGTGCGTGCCACCATCATGGTGTGGCGGGCGTCGTCGACGACCGTGTCGTAGTAGCCGACGCCGCCGATCAGCGAATCGCGCCGCAGGCCAGGCGCCAGCCGCAGCGCCCCCGCCCGCGTCAGGTGCCGCTGTCCGGGAACGGATTTCGCGCCGCCCATGGTGTCGTAGAGCACCAGCCCCGACGCGACGTACGGCCGCTCCCACACGCGGCGGGTCAGCGGGTAGAGGAAACGCAGCGGCTTCACCAGGTGCGGCGCCAAGGTGGCCAGCGACAGCTCGCGCTCCCGCAGCGCCTCCCGCACCAGCCCGATTTCCAGCTGCTCGAGATACCGCAGCCCGCCGTGGAACATCTTCGACGACCGGCTCGAGGTGCCCGAGGCGAGATCCCGCGCCTCTACCAGCGCGACCGAGAGACCACGGGTCGCCGCGTCGAGCGCGATGCCCGCGCCGACGACGCCACCGCCGATGACGATCACGTCGAAATGTTCCTTGCCCAACCGCTGCCAGGCCGTATGGCGCTGTTCCGGGCCGAGGAACTGCGATTCCGGTTTCATGGTCATGCTCGACTCCTCCAGCCGACGCGCCTGCGTCGGACGTTTGGGTCTTCACGGGCACCGTTCGAGCTGTTCAGGTACAGGCTATGCGAATCGCCACGCCGAGCGCCGGTCGGTGCGGCTCCGTGTGTCGTTCAGAACTACTCGCCGGTAACCAGCTCAGCCTAACCGGCGCGGGCGGCCCGCCGCGATGTGATACCGAGCGCGCGGGTCGTTTAGTAACCTGCTGCCATGCGTCGCTATGTGGCCGCCATCGATCAAGGCACGACATCGAGCAGGTGCATCGTCTTCGACCGGCATGGCCGCGTCGTCGGGGTGGCTCAGCGCGAACACGAGCAACTCTTCCCGCGGCCGGGATGGGTCGAACACGATCCCGAAACCATCTGGCGCAATACCGAACTCGTGCTCGGCGAGGTGCTCGAGCAGAACGGCCTCGGTGCCGGTGACATCGCCGCCGTCGGCGTCACCAACCAGCGCGAGACCACCGTGGTCTGGGAACGCGCCACCGGCAAGCCGATTCACCACGCCATCGTCTGGCAGGACACGCGCACCGATCGGCTCGTCACCGAACTCGGCGGCGACGAGGGCCCGACCCGCTATCAGGATCGGACCGGGCTGCCGCTGTCCACCTACTTCGCGGGCCCCAAGCTGCGCTGGATCCTGGACCACGTGCCCGGCGCACAGGAGCGCGCCGAGGCGGGCGAGCTGTGCTTCGGCACCATCGACAGCTGGGTGCTGTGGAACCTGACCGGCCTGCACATCACCGATGTCACCAACGCCTCCCGCACCATGCTCATGGATCTGCGCACCCTGCAATGGGATTCGCAGATCTGCGCGGATTTCGGCGTACCGGAGGCGATGCTGCCGCAGATCCGCAGCTCCTCGGAGGTGTACGGCGAGATCGCCTCCGGTCCGCTGCGGGGCGTTCCGGTCGCGGGCATCCTCGGCGACCAGCAGGCCGCCACCTTCGGCCAGGCCTGCCTGGTCCCCGGCGAGGCCAAGAACACCTACGGGACAGGCAATTTCATGCTGCTCAACACCGGGACCACCCCGGTGTTCAGCAAGCACGGGCTGCTCACCACGGTCTGCTATCGGCTGGGCGACCAGCCCGCGGTCTACGCGCTGGAAGGCTCCATCGCGGTGACCGGCTCGCTGGTGCAATGGTTCCGGGACAACCTCGGGATCATCGACTCCGCCGAGGAGATCGAGCAGCTGGCGGGCAGCGTCGAGGACAACGGCGGCGCCTACATCGTGCCCGCGTTCTCCGGGTTGTTCGCTCCGCGCTGGCGGCCCGACGCCCGCGGCGTGATCGCCGGGCTGACCCGCTTCGTCAACAAAGCGCACCTGGCGCGCGCGGTCCTCGAATCCACCGCGTTCCAGACCCTCGAGGTGGTCGACGCGATGCGCGCCGACGCCGAATCCCAGCATCTCGATCTGGAGCTGACCACGCTGAAGGTCGACGGCGGCATGACCGGCAACGACCTGCTCATGCAGTTCCAGTCCGACATCCTGGAGGTCCCGGTGGTCCGGCCGGTGGTCACCGAGACCACCGCGCTCGGCGCGGCGTACGCCGCGGGGCTCGCCGTCGGCTACTGGTCGGGCACCGACGACATCCGCGCCAACTGGGCCGCCGACACCACCTGGCATCCGAGCATGACCGCCGAGGACCGCGAGGAGCACGTCGCGGCATGGAACAAGGCCGTCGAGCGCACCTACAACTGGGTCGACTGACGCGGGCTACTCGGCGTGCGCCGCGGCCAGCCGGTCGACGGCCTCCTCGAGCACCGCCGCGTCGGAGGTGGTGAAGCACATGCGCATCGAGTGGCGGTAGCCATTCTCGACGGCGAACGCGGCGCCCGGCACGTAGGCGACGCCCGCGTCCAGGGCCCGTGGCAGCAACTGCTGGGTGTCGGTGCCGTCGGTGAAGTCGGCCCAGACGAACATCCCGCCCGCGGCGTCGGTGCAGACGACGCGGTCGCCGAAGCGGATGCGCACGGCCTGCACCAGGGCCTTGGCCCGCTCGCCGTAGACGCCGCGGACGTGGTCCACGTGGGTGGTGAGCCAGTCCCGGTCTGCCAACAGCTCGGCTGCGATCTGCTGGGTGAGCGCCGAACCGCACAGATCCGCACCCTGTTTCAGCAGTTCCACCGCCCGGCACACCGCGTCGGGGGCGACCATCCAGCCGACCCGCAGGCTCGGCGACAGGATCTTGGAGGCGCTGGAAAGACGAATCACGTTGGGCGAGTATGTCGCCACCGGTTCCGGGGCAGGCCGGTCGAACCAGAGTTCGCCGTACGGGTCGTCCTCGATCACCCAGAACCCTTGTGCCTCGGCGAGTTCGGCGAGTTCGCGGCGCCGCGCGGGGCTCATGGTCACCCCGCCCGGATTGTGGAAGTTGCTCACCGTGTGCACCACCGCGGGCCGCTCGCCACGCGCGAGCAGCTCGCGCAGCACGTCGACGCGCATGCCCTCCCCGTCCAGCGGGACCGCGACGATGCGCGCTCCGGCGGCGCGGAAGACCTGGAGCGCTCCGACGTAAGCCGGATCCTCGACGACCACCAGGGCGCCGGGATCGAGCAGTACCTCGGCCAGCAACGACAGCGCCTGCTGCGACCCGTGCGTCACGAACACCTCGGCGACCGGCACCCGGCGCCCGAGGCGGCCGGACTCGCGCTCGGCGAGCACGTCACGCAGCGGCGCCCAGCCGGGCGATTCGGTGTACTGGAGGCAGCCGGGGCCGCGCAGCGCCGCCTCGGCCGCGGTCGCGATGCGCTCGCGGGGCATCAGCTCCGCGTCCGGCAGGCCGCCCGCGAGGCTGATCACCTCGGCCCGGGTGGTCAGCTCGAGCAGGTCACGAATCGCCGAACTCTTCAGGCCGCCGAGCTTCGCGGCCAGCGGTGGAACAGTCGGCGACATGGAAACCTCCCAGGGGAACGCCACGGTACGCGATACCCCACTGTGTCACACCGTTACCAGAGTGTGAAATTCAATTCTCAGAATATGAGAATCAGGGCCGCTCCTTGATGGACGAGACCAGAGTCTTGCCGTCCTTCTGCACCGTGGTCACGGTCTGCTTGTAGACGATCGAGGAGCCGTCGGGACGATGCTCCCGCAGGTCCACCTCGTAGGTGCCCGGCCCGACCTCGAACATCCACAGGCAGTGCGTCGTCCCCTTCGGGATGTGGTCGTTGATGGCCTTCTGGATGATCTCGCCGGTCGAGATGTTCTCCGCGTCCGGCGCGACGAACGTGCGCACCCGCTCACCACTGCGCTCGACGTAGAACGCGTACTGGAAGCCGAGGATGGCGTCCGGGCCGCTGTCGGTGCTGCCCGCGCCGTTGCCGCGGGTCATGTTGCCGTCGCGCGCGGGCGGGCATCCTCCCGCGGCGCTGGTCACGGGCGGCGGCGCTGCGGTCGTGCCTTCGTCGCCACCACCACCGTTGACCGCGACGATGGTCACGACGAGACCGATCAGCACGGCGAGCGCGGCCGCGACGCCCAGCACGATCCAGCGGGTGTTGCCGCCGCCGGAGCGGCTGGAGGACGCCGCCACCGGCGCAGTCGGCGCGAGCCGCTTGGCGATCGGATCGTCGGCCCAGGACAGCCCCGAGTCGGACTTGCGCGGCTCCGACGGCGGCTTGGGCACCTCGCCGGATTCGCTCGCGCTGTTCCACCAGCGTTCGGGCGCACCGCCGGTCGGCGCGGTGGTGTTCGGCGCTGTGGCGCTCGGTGCGGGAGTACTCGCTGTGGTGTGCCGGACGGTCTGATCGTTGGACACGTCCCGCTCGAAGTCGGCGGCGGGCGCCGGACGAGACGGCGGTGCGGGCGGGGTGTCCGGGTAGACCGTGGCGTCGGGCGCCCGATACTGCGGCGGCGTCGCCGGGACGGGCGGCGCCTCGGCGGCGGGCCGCCAGCCCACGTTCGGATGGTCGCCCGCGGGCTCGGGCCACTGCGCTCCGGTCTCGCCCAGCTGCGGACCATCGAACTCGCTCAGCGGCGGACCGAAGCCGCCGCCCACCGACGGGCCGAAATCTGCAGTCGGCGGGCCGAAATCGCTCAGCGGCGGACCGAACTGCGACCCGGGCCGGTCGGCTTCGTTGTCCTTCGCGTCATTCTCGGAGGCCACACCCAATCCTTTCCCCAGAACACACGTGTGGGGCGGTCGAAAACGACCGCCCCACCCGTTGAACAGCTCGTGTCAGTACTGGAACGAGCCACCCCACTGCGTGGTCACACCAGCCACGTTGACCGTCTGCGGAGCCAAGTCGCCCGGCGGAACAATCGGCGGAAGTGTAACTTGCGCGGCGGCTTCCAGCGCGGCGGCACCGCCCGGCTGAGCGGCGATCCACTGCTCGACCGATGCCTTGGCCAGGTTCACCTGGGTGGTGTCGAGCACGAAGGAGCTCGTGTTGGGCGCCAGACCCTCGCCACCGGTGTAGCTGGTGACCTTGATCGTGTTGATGTCGACGAACTCGACCGACACACCGGCCTCGCCCTTACCGGTCGGCGTGTTGTAGCCGACGGTGCCGACGTAACCGGCCTCGTTCCGGAAGTGGTGGGTGTTGGCCACGTAACCGGGCAGCACGGTGCCACCGTCGATGTTGGCGCCGAATTCCTGGTGCGGACCGGTCATCTCGACGACCGGGGCGGCGGGCGCGGTCTGCAGGCGCGGTGCCTCCCAGCGCGGCGACTGCACCAGCGTCTCCGACTCCGACGGCACGGAGGAGCCCGGCCGTTCCGGCTGCACGACGCGCGCGTCGGCGTCGCCGCCCGGCTGCGCACCGCTCTCGCCGCCCGGCCGCGTCTCGCCCGGCTGAGCCGGCTTGGGGTCGTTCGACTCGGTGCCGGGAACGACGACCGGCTGCACGGGCTCGACCTGACCGGGCACCGGCAGCGGCGCGACCCGCGGGGTGGTAACACCCGGCTGCGTCGGCGCGGCTAGCTTCGGGTCCTTCTTCGGATCCGGCATCACCTGGTTCGGATCCGGGGTGGTGACGCCCGGCTGGCTCGGAGTCGGCTTGCTCTCCGGCTTGTTCGGATCCGTCTGCTCGGGCTTGCCCGGCTCCGGCTGAGTGGTCTCCGGCGTGTTCTCGGCCTGCGGGGTCTCGGTGCCCGGCTGGACCGGCGCCGCCGGCGTGGTCGGTGTGCTCGGATCGTTCGGAACTGCCCCCGCCGGCGCCGCGAACAATGTAGCCACCGCCGCCGCGGTGGCCAGTGGCAACGAGGTGCTCGCCATCGCTCGCTGCGCCCGACTCGGCTTACGATGTTTCACTTTTCGCCAATCCCTTTCCCGGGTGCGATCGAATCGACCGCACTCAGTTGTCCCTGGAGAGACGCACGCGATCGCCGAACGACCCGAGGGCCGTTCGCTGTTCGGTTTCGGAAAGGACCTTCCCCCCACACCAGAACCACGCGACCGCCCGCCGATCGCATCTCTGCGGGCAGTCAACCACAGTTGCGCCGTGCAGGCAACGCAGTGAAATACCCGAGCCGACAACGTCACTCGACGCGTCGGCCCGCATCGCCGCCGGAACCGCGCGGCGGCACGTCAATCCAGGTCGTCGTGGCGCATGAGCAGGCGACCGGCCTCGGTGACCGAGCCGGTCAGCGACGGGTAGACCGAGAAGGTCTGGGCGAGATCGTTGACCGTCAGGTTGTTCTGTACCGCGAGGGCGATCGGAAGGATCAGTTCGGAGGCGATCGGCGCGACCACGACGCCGCCGATCACCACACCGGTGGCCGGGCGGCAGAAGATCTTGACGAAACCGCGGCGCAGCCCCGACATCTTGGCCCGCGGATTGGTGTTCAGCGGCAGCATCACGGTGCGGGCGGGGACCTCGCCGTTGTCGATCGCGTTCTGGCTGACGCCGACCGTGGCGATCTCCGGCCGGGTGAACACCGCCGACGCGACCGTCTTGAGCCGGATCGGGCTGACGCCCTCGCCCAGCGCGTGATACATCGCGATGCGGCCCTGCATGGCGGCCACCGAGGCCAGCGGGAGCAGGCCGGTGCAGTCGCCCGCGGCGTAGACGCCGGGCACCGAGGTGCGCGAGACCCGGTCGACCCGGAGGTAGCCGCCGCGGTCGAGCTCGACCCCCGCCTCCGTCAGGCCGAGGCCCTCGGTGTTCGGGGTGGAACCGACGGTCATCAGCGCGTGCGTGCCCGCCACGGTGCGGCCGTCGGAGAGCTTGACCACGATGCCCTCGGCGGTGCGCTCGACGGCGTCGGCCCTGGCGTGCTTCACCAGTTCGACGCCGCGCTCGGCCAGCGCCTCCTCGAGCACGAGGGCGGCGTCGGCGTCCTCGTGGGGCAGCACCCGGTCGCGACTGGACACCAGCTTCACGCGAACGCCCAATTCCGTGTAGGCGGAGACGAATTCGGCGCCGGTCACACCGGAACCGACCACCACCAGGGTCTCCGGCAGCTCGCGCAGGTCGTAGAGCTGACGCCAGTTCAGGATGCGTTCACCGTCGGGTTCGGCGCCGGGCAGCACGCGCGGGCTGGCGCCGGTGGCGATCAGCACCACCTCGGCCTCGATCAGCCGCTCCCGCTCGCGGCCGCCGTCGAGCGTGACGAGCACCCGGTGCGCCGCACGTCCGCCCCCGTTTTCGGCCAGCTGGGCGCAGCCGGAGAGCACGGTCACGCCCGCGGACTGCAGCTTGGACCGGATGTCGGAGGACTGGGCAAGCGCCAGCGCCTTGACGCGCGCGTTCACCTCGGGCAGCTGAACGCCCGCCTGACTCGGGTCGAGCGTGATTCCGAGATCCCTGGCCCGGCGCAGATCGGTGCGCACCCCGGTGGAGGCGATGAAGGTCTTGGACGGGACGCAGTCCCACAACACACACGCACCACCGATGCCGTCGCGGTCGATCAGTGTCACCTCCGCGCCGTGCTGGGCCGCGACCAGGGCCGCCTCATAGCCGGCCGGGCCGCCACCGATGATCGCAATGCGGGTCATGGATACCTCCGCTCGAGCTGTCGACCGGGATCTCCGGTACCCGGCTAACGTTAGTGCTCCGGCCGCTGTCGGGTTCGCCACACCTGGGCGTTGCGTCGCGAACACGGCGTCATGTGGGCGGGATAGCGGCGATCCGGTGACATCATTGGCTACCCTTTGCTGGTGCCGATCTACGCCGCCTACGGGTCCAACATGGACTCGACCCAGATGCTCGAGCGCTGTCCGCACTCCCCCATGTCCGGAACCGGCTGGTTGGAGGGCTGGCGATTGACCTTCGCCGGCGACGACATCGGGTGGGAAGGGCCGCTGGCAACGGTCGTCGAGGAACCGGGGTCGCGGGTTTTCGTCGTGCTCTACGACGTCTCACCCGAGGACGAGCAATTACTGGATCGGTGGGAGGGCTCGGACTTCGGTATCCACAAGAAGATCCGGCTGCGCGTCACGCCGAGTCCGGGCAGCGGGACCGAGCCGCGGCTGGCCTGGCTGTACGTGCTCGACGCCTACGAGGGCGGCCTACCCTCGGCGCGCTACCTGGGCGTGATGGCGGATGCGGCCGAAAAGGCAGGCGCGCCAGAGGATTACGTGCACGCGCTACGCACCAGGAACAGCCGTAACGTGGGACCGGGCAACTACTCGAGCTGAGACGAGACGAACCCCGCCGCCGGGCGCCTGCCCGGGCGGCGGGGTTCGTTCGTTTCGTTTCGACTCGGCTGTTTCGACCACTCAGCGCGGCTGCTGCTGCAGCACGATGTTCGACAACACCCGCACGCCCACTTCGAGCGCGCGCTCATCGAGATCGAAGGTCGGCTGGTGCAGGTCGAGCTGTTCGCCGTGGCCGGACCAGACGCCGAGGCGCGCCATCGCGCCGGGCACCTCCTCCAGGTACCAGGAGAAGTCCTCGCCGCCGCCGGACTGGATGGTGTCGGCCAGCGCGTCGGGGCCGAGCGCGCGGATGGCGTCCTCGAAGAGCCGGGTCGAGTGCTCGTCGTTGACCACCGGCGGCACCCCGCGGCGGTAGTTGAGCTGGTATCGCACCCCGGTCGGCGCGAGCAGGCCGTCGACGATCTCGTGCACCATCGGCTCCAGCAGCGACCACGTCGCGTGGTCGCCGGTGCGGACGGTGCCGGTCAGCATGCCTGTCTGCGGTATGGCGTTCGGCGCCTTGCCCGCCGACACCGCGCCCCACACCATCACGGTGCTGGTCCGCGGATCGATGCGGCGGCTGAGCAGGCCGGGCAGGCCGGTGATCACGGTGCCGATGGCGTAGACGAGGTCGCTGGTCAGGTGCGGCCGCGAGGTATGACCGCCCGGCGAGTCCAGCACCAACTCGATGGTGTCGGCAGCCGAGGTGATCGCACCCACGCGGATGCCGACGCGGCCGACTTCCAGGCGCGGATCGCAGTGCAGCGCGAAGATCCGCTCCACACCCTCCATCACACCCGCGGCGACCAGGTCGATCGCGCCGCCCGGCATCACTTCCTCGGCGGGCTGGAAGACCAGCCGCACGCCGACCGGAAGCTCCGGCACCTCGGCGAGCGCCAAGGCGGTGCCGAGCAGGATCGTGGTGTGCGCGTCGTGGCCGCAAGCGTGTGAGACGCCCGGCACGGTCGAGGCGAAGGGGAGGCCGGTGAACTCCTGGAGCGGGAGCGCGTCCATGTCGGCGCGCAGGCCGACGCGCGGGCCCTCGGGGCCGATGTCACAGATCAGGCCGGTGCCGCCTGGCATCTTCTGCGGCGAGAGGCCCGCCTTGGTCAGCCAGGCCGCGACGAACTCGGTGGTGCCGAACTCGGTGCGGGACAACTCGGGGTTGGCGTGGATGTGCCTGCGCCACTGCACGAGGTCGACCGCATGTTCGGCCAGCCACGATTCGACCGCATCCCGGCCGGTCACGACGGTATTCGTCGCGACGCCGCCCGGCGCCTCCTGGTTCAGGCACGCCGCGCCCTTGGGCCCGGTGGCTCGCGCCGAGGTGTTCGACAATGCGGCACTCGCGGGGCCCTCCGTGGTAGCGCGCGCCGCGTCTTGGCCCGTCGCTCGCGCCGCCGGTCGGCCTGTAGTGCTCACCGAATGTCCTCCTGTCGTTGAACGAGTCGTTGCAACAACCTGTCTCTGTGTTTTTCATCGCGGGCGACGGCGATTGCGGTACGCGCGAGCGCGACCGCGCCATCGGTGACCGCGCGATCCGCCGAGGCGTTGACACTGGCCGCGGCGAAGCCCGGTTGATGCGTCACCGCCCCACCGGCATCTATGCCGATGACCGGATGGATGCCCGGGATGACGTTGGTGACATTGCCCATATCGGTGCTGCCGAGCGGTCGCTGCGCCTCGAGCTCCGGTGCGATCGGCACCCGTCCCAGGTCGGCGATCTGCTCGCGATAGGCACACAGTAGTGCCGGGTCGGGCGTCAGTTCGGTATATGTGGGCGCGAGCGTCCGGATTTCGTGGGTGCAGCCGGTCGCGAGGGCGCCCGCCTCGAAACAAGCCGACGCTCGTCGCATCAGATCGTCGAGGGATGCGGAGTCGACTGCGCGTAGGTAGTACAGCAGTTCCGCACGTCCGGGCACGATGTTGGGGGCTACGCCACCGTCGCTGACTATACCGTGAAGTTGCTGACCGGGTTGGAGATGCTGCCTCAGCAACCCAAGAGCTACCTGAGTGATGGTGACCGCGTCCCCCGCGTTGCGGCCGTGTTCGGGAGCCGCACTGGCGTGCGCCTCCTGCCCGCGGAAGACCACGCCGATGTCGGCGAGGGCCAGCGAGTGCGCGCCCGCGATGTCGTAGGGCCCCGGGTGCACCATCATCGCCATCGCGATGTCGTCGAAGACGCCGCGCTCCAGCATGAGCACCTTACCGCCGCCGCTCTCCTCAGCGGGCGTCCCCAGCACCACCACGGTGATACCGAGCTCGTCGGCAGCCTCGGCGAGGCCGAGCGCCGCGCCGACGGCCGACGCGGCGATGATGTTGTGCCCGCAGGCGTGCCCGATCTCGGGCAGGGCGTCGTATTCGGCGCAGATGCCGACCGTCAATGCACCGCTTCCATAGCTTGCCCGAAACGCCGTCGGCAGGCCCGCGACGCCCGTCTCGACCTCGAAACCACGCTCGGTGAGCGGCTCGAGCACCTTCGCGACGCTGCGCGTCTCCTCGAAGGCCAGTTCCGGCTCGGCGTGAATGGCGTGCGAGAGATCGATCAATCGCGCGGCCGCGGACGCCACAGCGGCATCGGAAGCCGCCGCGGCATCGGTGCTACGCGGTGGTGGCATGGGACACAGTCTGGCACTGTGTCGCGAATCGGGCGCGGCGCGTGTCCGTCTGTCCGGTCACAATCACGCCTGGCCTGCGGTTATCCGGCGGCGAACGCCAGATTCTCTTTGGTGGTCGGCACCGCGAGTCCGGCGAGCGCCTCGGCGTGCAGCGCCCGCTTGATCACCGGCAGGTTCGGCTTGCGGTTGCCCGCCAGTGCCGCGGCGTACCCGACGGCGGTCTCCAGCAACGCGTCGGCATCGGCGGTCTGGTCCACAATGCCCGCCGCGACGGCCTGGTCGGCCGGGTAGCGGTGGCCGGTGGTCATGGCCTGCACACAGACCTGGTTGCTCAGGCGGTTGGTGAGCAGGGCGTTCATGCCGACGGTGAACGGCATGCCGAGGTGCACCTCGGGCAGGCTCCAGAAGCCGCGATCGGCCCGCATGATGCGGAAGTCGTGCGAGGTGGCCAGCATCGCGCCCGCGCCGAACGCGTGCCCGTTGATCGCGGCGACCGTCGGCATCGGGAAGGCGAGCAGGCGGGTGTAGAGCGAGTGCACCTTGTCCAGGTAGCCGTGGATCTCGCCGAGGTTGCCGAACAACCAGTCGGTGTCGAGGCCGTTGCTGAAGAACTTGCCGCTCGCCGTGGTGACCAGCGCCGCGGGCCCCTCGGACGCCTCGACCTCGTCGAACAACGCGTGCACCGCATCGATCCAGTCCGGATGGAAGCGGTTCTCGCTATCGGTCTGTCCCTCGTTCCCGAGGTACAGCACGAACACATCTCCCTGACGTTCCAGATACGGCATGCGTGCAGCGTATCGCCATCGGCACGCGCCCCTACTCGCGGGTAACGCACCGCCCGCACCCGCGCGCCCCCGCCGAAATCGCACACCCCACATAGACTCTTTTCATGCTTGCCGAACAGGCCGCCGTGGCGATCGCCGAACGTACGGGAGTCGAGCGCCACCGGGTGGCCGTCGTGTTGGGTTCGGGGTGGCAACAGGCCGCCGCGGAAGTCGGCGCGCCGTCGGCCACGGTGCCGATGCCGGAACTGCCCGGATTCGGCGAACCGACCGCGCAGGGCCACGTCGGCATGGTGCATTCGGTGCACGTCGGCGAGACGCCCGTGTTGCTGCTGATGGGCCGCCAGCATCTCTACGAGGGCTATCAGCCCGCTGACGTGGTGCACCCGGTGTCCGCGGCGGTGGCGGCGGGCGCGGAGATCGTCGTGCTGACCAACGCGGCGGGCGGAATCCGGCCCGGCCTGCAGGTCGGCGAGCCGGTCTTGATCAGCGACCACCTCAATCTCACCGGCCGCACCCCGCTGACCGGGGCGACGTTCGTCGACCTCGTCGACGCGTGGGATCCCGAATTGCGGGCGCTGGCAAGGGAAATCGATCCGAGCTTGGCCGAGGGCGTGTACGCGGGCCTGACCGGGCCACAGTACGAGACGCCCGCCGAGATCCGCATGCTGCGCACCATCGGTGCCGACCTGGTCGGCATGTCGACGGTGCTGGAGGCGATCGCCTGCCGCGCACTCGGCGCCCGAGTCCTCGGCATCTCGCTGGTGACCAATCTCGCCGCGGGCGTGACCGGTGCGCACCTGTCGCACGCCGAGGTGCTCGCCGAGGGCAACGCGGCGGCGCCACGGCTGGGCAAGCTGCTGCGCGGCGTGCTGGAGCGGCTGTAGATGCTGCGTTTCGGGACCGCAGGTCTGCGCGGGCCGCTGCGCGAGGGCGCGGACGGCATGAACGTGACGACCGTGAGCAGGGCGACGGCGGGCGTGGTCGACTGGCTGCGCGGCCGGTGCCTCGGGGGCGGCCAGGTCGTGGTGGGCCGCGATGCCAGGCACGGCTCCCCCGAGTTCGCCGCCGCGGTCGCGGAAATCTTTGCGGCGGCGGGCTTTCCGGTCACCCTGCTGCCCGGCGCGGTGCCGACGCCGGTGCTGGCGTACGCGGTGCGCGAGCTGGGCGCGGTGGCCGGTGTGCAGATCACCGCGTCGCACAACCCGCCCGCAGACAACGGCTACAAGCTGTATCTCGACGGCGGCTCGCAGTTGATCGCCCCCGCGGACACCGAGATCGAGCGCTGCATCGAGGCCGTCGCTGAGCCGATCCCGCGCGTCCCGGTCGCGGAGTCCGACGACGCGCTCGTGCACCGCTATCTCGCGCGGGTGGCCCGGCTGCCCGAACTCGTCGGCGGTCCCGGCGCGCGCGCCGACGTGCGGATCGCGCTGACGCCGCTGCACGGGGTCGGCGGCGAGATCGCCGTGCGAGCGCTGGCCGCCGCGGGCTTCCCCGACGTGCACGTGGTGACCGAGCAATTCGCGCCCGATCCCGACTTCCCCACCGTCGCTTTCCCGAACCCGGAGGAACCCGGCGCCGCCGATCGGCTGCTGGCGCTGGCCGAGCGGGTCGGCGCCGATGTGGCCATCGCGCTGGATCCCGATGCTGATCGCTGCGCGGTCGGCGTGCCGGGCCCGGACGGGTGGCGCATGCTGCGTGGCGACGAAACCGGTGTGCTGCTCGGCGATTGCGTGTTGCGCACCGCGCCGCCGGACGCACTGGTGGCCACCACGATCGTGTCCTCGCGGCTGCTTTCCAAACTGGCGCAGGCCCGGGGAGCCCGCTACGCGGAAACGCTCACCGGCTTCAAATGGCTGGCCCGCGCGGGCGACGGACTGGTGTACGCCTACGAGGAGGCCATCGGCCACTGCGTCGACCCGGCGGCCGTTCGCGACAAGGACGGCATCTCGGCGGCCGTCCTCACGGCCGACCTGGTGGCCAGGCTGAAGGCCGAGCGGCGCACGCTGCTCGACGAACTCGACGACTTCGCGGTCGAATTCGGCCTGCACGCGGGCGATCAGGTCGCGCTGCGGCTGGCCGACACCGATGCCGCCGCGGCGGTCGTCGAGCGGCTGCGCGCCGACCCGCCCGGCGAGATCGCGGGCGAGCCGATGAAGTACGCGGATCTGCTCCAGGCGCGCGGCCGGATGCGCACCGACGCGCTGGTTTTCGAGGGCACGAGCATCCGGGTGGTGATCCGGCCCTCGGGGACCGAGCCCAAACTCAAGTGCTACCTAGAGGTCGTCGAGCCGGTTGCCGACCGCACCGCGCTGTCCGACGCGAGAAGCGCCGCCGCCCAACGACTCTCCCTACTCTCCGAGTTCTGTCGCGCGCTGTAATCCATCTCGGGTGAGCACACTCGGCGCTACCGATCTCGCGGCCGGATTCATCGAGGACTCCGGCGAACACGCTCGCGGCCATGCGCGTTGGGTCGAGGGCGCGCTCGAGTTCGGCGTGTTCGGTGGCGCGAAACGGATGGGCCGCCCGCGCCGGCTGATCGACGCGTGAACGCCGCTTCGGTCACGGCGGCCACCGCGGCCTGCGGCAGCCGCGCGAGCACGGCCATCGCACACCTACCGCTGCACGCAGTGTTCACATCTGGAGTTGTTTCGCCCACCCGCGCTGAACGCGTCAGCGGGGGCCGAACTGGCGGTCGCCCGCGTCGCCGAGGCCGGGGACGATGTAGGCGTCGGAGTTCAGGCCCGCGTCGACCGTCGCGGTCACCAGTCGCTCCAGCAGGCCCGACTTCTCCAGCACCGCAATACCTTCCGGCGCGGCGACCACGCAGACCGCGGTGATGTCCGTCGCGCCGCGGGCGGCGAGCAGTTCGAGGGTGTGCCGCATGGAGCCGCCGGTCGCCACCATCGGGTCCAGCACGAACACCGGGATCCCGGACAGGTCGGCGGGCAGCGACTCCATGTACGGCACCGGCTGGTGGGTGGTCTCGTCGCGGGCGATGCCGACGAAACCGACTTGGGCGTTGGGGATCAGCTCGGCCGCGGCGTCGACCATGCCGAGCCCGGCGCGCAGCACCGGGACGAGCAGCGGCGGCTTGGCCAGCCGCACGCCCTCGGCGAAGGAGACGGGGGTTTCGATCTCGTACCTGGTCACGGGCGCCTCACGCAGCGCCTCGTAGACGAGGACGCCGGTGAGATCCCGCAGCGCGTTACGGAACACGGCATTCGGCGTGCGCGCGTCGCGCATCGTCGTCAGCAGGGTGGCGGCGAGTGGGTGGTCCACACTGTGCGTACGCATGAGGGAACGATAAGGTTCGTGACGAGTTCGGTGTCGAATGTCCTCGTGAATTTTTTTTCCGAGGCGGTGGAACCGAATGGCAAGGCGACGCGTCGAACTAGGTGAATGACGTACTCTGCCTGGGAACGAACAGATGGGGGAAGCACTATGTCGAAGATGTCGGCTGACACCGAGGGCATCGCCGCCTACGGCGCGACCGCCGAGGTGATGGCCGGTGAAATGGCCGGCGTCGCCGCGGGGGCCGCGGGCGCATCGCCCGCGCTGCTCGGTCCGATCATGGGCCTCATCGGCGGGGATTTCATGGCCGCGTATTCCGCGGCGCACGCCGGACACGTCGCGTCGATCGGGCAATTGTCCGCCGTCCTCGGCAGCATGGGCGGCGCGGCGGCGGGCGCGGCGACCGTGCTCACCGAGACCGACCTGAACAACGCGGCCGCGCTGAAGTCCGCCGAACTGGACGGATGAGCCGGTGATCGACGTCAACCTCCTGGTCAAGCCCCTGCTCGATCTGCTCGGCAGTTTCGGCACCGGCGTGCTGCCCAGTGGCGGCCCGGCCGACGCACTGACTTCCACGTCGACGACGCTGGATCAGCTACACCAGTTGGGCCGCAACAGCATCAACCAGATGAACACCGCGTGGGACGGCGTCGCCGCCGACGCGGCGACCGCGAAGGCGCTGCGCGTGCAGACATCGGCGGCCAACATCTCGGACCGCGGCAACGAGATGGCAACCGTCGTCGACCAGGCCGCCACCGAGGTCGAGACCGGGCAGAAAGATCTCAACGCCGTCGTGCAGTCCTTCGTGAACACCGCGACGGCGCTCGGCCCGACGATCACGACGCCGCCGGGTTTCATGGCGCTCGTCGGCTCCGCCATCGACCACCTGAACCAGGGACTCGGCGTGGTCGGCCGGGTGCGCAACGAGCTGGACACGCACACCGCGACGATGACCCAGCTGACCCCGCCGCCGTCCAGTCCCTCGCTCGCGTCGCTGCCCAGTGCACTGACCAGCTCGGCGAGCTCCGGCCTCTCGGGCCTGATGGGCGTGGTCGGCCAGGCCGGTTCGCTGGTCACGAGTATGGCGAGCAGCTCGGTGCAGAACGTCGCCAAGACGAGCCCCGGCACGAGCAACCCGAGCTCGCAGCAGCCCGGCAGCACCACCGCCACACCGTCCGGCAAGGACGGCGTGAAGATCACCCTGCCGGACGGCAGCGTCGTGGAGGCGCCGAACGAGAAGGCCGCGACCGCGGTCCAGTCGGCACTCAGCGCGGTCGGCACGCCCTACGTCTGGGGCGGCAATTCCCCGGGCTCCGGCATCGACTGCAGCGGCCTGACCAAGTACGCCTACAGCGAGGCCGGCCTCGAACTGCCGCGCCTGGCCCAAGAGCAGCACATCGGACACCCGCAGGTCTCGCCCGGCGATCTGATGCCCGGCGACCTGGCCGTATGGGACGGCCACGTCGCCATGGTCGTCGGCAACGGGCAACTCGTCGAGGCCGGCGATCCGGTCTCGGTCAGTTCCATCCGAACGGAGAACATGGGCATGGAGTTCTACGGCTTCTACAGGCCGACAGCATGACCGATCAGCAGATCCCGAACGTCACCCTCGCGGTCAGCCAGAACAGGTCCGGCACCATCGCGGTGCGCGCGACCGACCAGGGCATGCCGGTCGAGATCAAGTTCGAGCGCAGCGAATACCGCTACGGCGCCCAGGCTCTCGCCAACGAGATCCTGCGCCTGACCCAGCGGTCGGCCATCGCCGCACGCGCCAAGCGCCGCGAGGCTCTCGCCGAGACGGGCATGCCCGCCGACGTCCTGGACCGGCTCGGACTGCCCACCCGGCAGCAGGCGGTCGACGAGCTCGACCGCATCGATGACGCCGACACGGGACCGACGAGCTGGATGAGGCCGGTATGAGCGGCCTGAACGAGCGAAACGAGCGAAACGAGGAGCTGGCTCCAATGAGCGAACGCAGTGAGCGAATCATGTGCCAGCGCGCCGCGCGCATGCCGGAGCCGAGCGTCAGCGAGGTGCAGGCATGAGTGCGGAGATGGACGCGCTCGTCGCGAGTGCGACCCAGAAACTGGAGGCGCTGGAGGCCGCACTGTACGGCCTCAAGCAGGTGCGCGGCCAGTTCACGACCGAGGACGGCGCGGTCACCGTCGAGATGAACAGCGAGGGCGCGCTGGTCGGGCTGACGCTGTCGGAGGCGGTCACGTCGATGGCGCCCGCCGACGTCTCCCAGCTGATCGTCTGGGCCTGTCGGCAGGCTTCCGAGGACGCGGGGGCGCAGCGCTCGAAGGTCGTTGCGACACTGAACGAGTCGTTCGCACCGGCACCGAACGGCGCGACGGGCGCTCTTGGGGGCGGGCCGGATAGTGCCTGAGCCGGAAGGTCGATAGGCTTCCGCACATGGCTTCTGGAGACATCGTCCCGATCGAGCTCGGCCTGACCGACGGCGATCTCGTCACCCTGTGGGCACCGCGCTGGCGCGACGGTGACGACGAGTGGATGGCATTCCTCGGACACGAGGATTCCCTCTATGGCTTCGACACCGTCGCCGAACTGGCCGCGTTCATCCGGACCAGCTCCGACAACGATCTGGTCGACCATCCCGCGTGGAAGGTCGTCGCCGGGCTCTCGGCGGTGGAACTGGAGCCGGAGGAGAATTTCAGCTTCGACCTGGTCGCGGTGCCGGAACTGGCCGCGGGCGACCCCGACGTGGAGAGCATCGCCGAGCTGGAGGACACCCTCGGCATGGTCCGCAACATCGGCGAGGTGTGCGAGCTGGAGACGGTGACCAAGTTCTTCGGCTCGCATCCCGTCCTCGGCGCGCTGCCCGGCGGGGTGAGCGCGTTCGTCGGGCGCGACGGCGAGGAACTCTGGGACCAGATCGGCGCCGCCATCGCCAAGGACTGGGACGCGGTGCTCGACGCCATCGACTCGGTGGTCGCCACACCGGACGTGGACGCCGAGGCCGTCGCGGTCGCCGAAGCCGAACTGCTCGCGGCCGAGGAGAACGTGGTCGACGCCGACGACGCGGCCGACAGCGACGAGGACGAGGAGTTCGAGGCCGTCGATCTGGACGACGAGGACGAAGACGAGGACGACTCGTTCTGGGGTGGGGTCGGCATCGACCCGGTCAAGATCGTGACCGCGGACGGCACCCACTTCACGCTGCGCTGTTACCTCGACGACGAGCCGATCTTCCTCGGCAAGAACGGCGCGATCACCGTGTTCGGTTCCGAGCGCGCCCTCGCCCGCTACCTCGCCGACGAGCACGACCACGATCTGGCGAAGGTGAGCACCTACGGCGAGGTGCAGACTGCCGCCGTGGACGGTTCGCTCGAGGTCGAGGTGACCGACGAGAACGTCTACGTGCTGCCCGGCCTGGCCGAGGATCTGGCCGAAGGCCCGGAGGCGGTCGACATCGAGCAGCTCGACCTGGCCGTCGAACTGTTCACCGATGCCGCCGACTACGCCGAGGACGAGAGCGTGGAGCAGGCGCTCGCCCAGTCCACTCCCCTGGGCTGGTACGTCTCCTACCTGCTCAACCCGGACCCGACCCGGATGGCTCCGAACCCGCCGTTCGCCGCCGAGGCGCAGAGCTGGCGCGAGCTCGAGCGCGCCTTCGAGGCTCGGCTCACGCCGCAGTAGTCCGTCGAGTTGGGGCCGAATCCGTTCGGCCCCAACTTATTTCAGCCGGATCCAGATGTGCTCCGCGTGCCCGAGCAACCGCTCGTCTGCGCCGTACACCGCGGCGGCGGTGTAGATTTTGCGGCCCTGCTCGCCGTGACTTTCCCCGACCACCACGCACGGCTCGCCCACCTCGGGCAGGTCGAGCACCGCGGCCGTCATCGAACCGAGCAGCGCGGGACGGTCCAGCATGCCCGGCACCGACCAGCCACCCGGGCAGTCCAGCGTCGCCCACAGCAGCGCGGCGCCGATCGGCAGCGATTCGTCCGGCGTCCACGGAGCCGCGACCACGCCCGCGCGTACCGGCCCCGGCTCGATACGCAGGCCATCCTCGCGCGCGTTGCCGCAGACGAAGCACTGCGCGAACATGTCGTTGGTCGCGTAGGAGCTCGCGGCGGTCTTCGCCACCTCGTGCGGGACGAATCCCGGAACATCCCGTTCGAACGCCCCCGCTCTCGATTCGGCGATCAAGCGCTCGCCGTCGAACAACTTGCCGTCCTCCAGCCGCAACGGCGTGTCCAGCGGCGCCGGGTTGCGCAGCATTACCGTCACCGTGTCCTCGTCACAGTGTTCGGCGAGGCGTCCGGCGACGTAGCCGCCATTGCCCGAATCCGGCGGGCCATTGAATCGACCGGGAATCTGCACAATCGTCACGACATCCCACGATAGACCGCTATATCGGACTCCGTGGCGGATGTCCGCCCTCGCGCGCGCTCAGCCGAGCAGCACCGCGTACCCCGGCTTGATGATGTCGTCGATGATGCGCAGCCGTTCCGGGAACGGGATGAACGCCGACTTCATCGCGTTGATGGTGAACCGCTCCAGATCGCTCCAGCCGTAGCCGAAGGTCTCGACCAGCTTCAGCATCTCCGCGCTCATCGTGGTGTCGCTCATCAGGCGGTTGTCGGTGTTGACCGTGACGCGGAAGCGCAGCCGGGCCAGCAGGTCGAACGGATGCTTGTCCAGCGCGGGCACCGCGCCGGTCTGCACGTTCGACGACGGACACAGCTCGAGCGGAATCCGCATATCCCGCACGTAGTTCGCGACGAGCCCCAGCTCCGCGTCCGCCAGCGCGCCGGGCACCTGGATGTCGTCGGTGATGCGCACGCCGTGCCCGAGCCGGTCGGCGCCGCAGAAGGCCAGCGCCTCGTGGATCGACGGCAGGCCGAACGCCTCACCCGCGTGGATGGTGAAGTGCGCGCTGTTCGCCCGCATGTACTCGAACGCGTCCAGGTGCCTGCTCGGCGGGAAGCCCGCCTCCGCGCCCGCGATGTCGAAGCCGCCGACGCCACGGTCGCGCCAGCGCACCGAGAGCTCGGCGATCTCGAGCGACCGCGCCGCATGCCGCATCGCCGTCAGCAGACAGGTCACCACGATCGAATGCCCCGCCTCGGCGGCGGCCGCTTCGCCCTCGCGGAAACCCGCCAGAGTGTGCTCGACGACCTCGTCCAGGCTCAGACCACGCTCCAGATGCTGCTCGGGCGCGAAACGCACCTCCGCGTACACCACGCCGTCGGCGGCCAGGTCCTCGGCGCATTCGCGGGCCACCCGGCGCAGGCCCTCCGGCGTCTGCATCACCGCGACGGTGTGCGCGAACGTCTCGAGGTAGCGCTCCAGCGACCCGCTGTCGGCGGCGTCGCGGAACCAGGCCGCCAGGGTGGCCTCGTCGGTGGCGGGTAGGTCGTCGTAACCGCAATCGGCGGCGAGCTCCAGCACGGTCGCGGGCCGCAGACCACCGTCGAGGTGATCGTGCAGCAGCGCCTTGGGAGCTTGGCGGATCGAGGCGAGGGTCAGCGGCATCGGTCCTGTCATGACCACACGTTAGCCGCGCCGCGCGGAATCGGCAGCGAACTTCCACCGTGGCAACCATCTCGTTGCCGTCGGGCTACGACGCCGTTCACAGCGCGTCCGCGTGCGTTTGCCGATCACGGTCGGCAGCCCGGCCGGAACCCGCGTTCAGGAACCGATGCGGTCCAGGATCAGCGGGGCGTCCCCGGTCGGCGCGGTGGCGTCAATGGTGATCGAATCAGCCAGTGCGGCAACGGCTCCCGGAATCGCGTCCGGGGTGTCGGTGTGCAAGGTGAGCAACGCTTGTCCCGCGACGACGGGATCACCCGGCTTGGCGTGCATCTCGATGCCCGCACCGAACTGCACCGGGTCGCCCTGGCGGGCGCGGCCCGCCCCCAAGCGCCAGGCGGCGATGCCGACGCCCATGGCGTCCAGACGGGTCAGCACGCCGTCGCGCTCGGCCCGCAGGGTTTCGGTGTGCCTGGCCCGCGGCAGGGGCCCGTCGGGGTCGCCGCCCTGGGCTCGCACCATCGTGCGCCAGTAATCCATCGCCCGGCCACCGGCGAGCACGTCGGCCGGATCGACGTCCAGACCGGCCAGCGCCACCATCTCCCCGGCCAGCGCCAGGGTCAGCGCCACCACGTCGGCGGGACCGCCACCGGCCAGTACCTCGACCGATTCGGCCACCTCGAGCGCGTTGCCCGCGGTGCGCCCCAGCGGGGTGTCCATCGCGGTGAGCAGCGCGACCGTCCGCACCCCCGCGTCCTGGCCTAGTTCGACCATGGTGGTGGCCAGTTCGCGGGCGGCGCCGAGTTCTTTCATGAACGCGCCCGCACCGACCTTCACGTCGAGCACCAGCGCGCCGGTGCCCTCGGCGATCTTCTTGCTCATGATCGAACTGGCGATCAGCGGGATGGACTCGACCGTGCCCGTGACGTCACGCAGGGCGTAGAGGCGTTTGTCGGCGGGCGCGAGGTCGGCCCCGGCCGCGCAGACCACCGCGCCGATCGCCGGATCGGCCAGGATCTCGCGCATGCGCGCCACCTCGACATCGGCACGCCAGCCGGGGATCGACTCGAGCTTGTCGAGGGTGCCGCCGGTGTGTCCCAGCCCACGCCCCGAGAGTTGCGGCACGGCCGCGCCGCAGGCGGCGACCAGCGGCGCGAGCGGCAGCGTGATCTTGTCGCCGACCCCGCCCGTGGAGTGCTTGTCCACCGTGGGACGCGGCAGATCCGTGAAGTCCATCCGCCGCCCCGAGGCGATCATCGCGGCCGTCCACCGGGCCGTCTCCCTGCGCGTCATCCCGCGCCACACGATGGCCATGGCCAGCGCCGACATCTGCTCGTCGGCAACCGAGCCCCTGGTGAATCCGTCGACCACCCAGTCGATCTGCGCGTCCGAAAGCTCCCCGCCGTCGCGCTTGGTCGTGATGATCGAAACCGCGTCCACACCCGTCACCCGGCCAGTCTGGCACGGCACGACAACGGCTACTGCTGTCCGGCGTTCAGGTCGCCGGGGCCGAATGCGTCGGGCAGCAGAGCGCTGAGCCGGACGGGTCCGGTGCGGTGATCGACCAACAGCTCGCGACCGCCGTGCTCGTAGAGAAGTTGGCGGCAGCGACCGCACGGCATCAGGATTTCGCCGCGGGAATCGCAGACCGAGACCGCCGCGAGCCGCCCGCCGCCACTCACGAATAAGTTACCGACGAGTACGCATTCGGCACAGAGGGCCAATCCATATGAGACATTTTCCACATTGCAACCGCTCACAATTCGACCGTCGGAAGTGAGAGCTGCGGCGCCGACCGGGAAACGCGAGTAGGGCGCATAGGCGTTGTGCATTACTCGAATAGCTTTGTCGCGCAAAATATTCCACGCGATTTCCGACATCGCGAACCTCCCGACGAACGACCGCGACGAGGGCACGCGACAGCGGCCGCACACCCCATTGCGCATCAACAAAGGTAAACCTAACCCAGCCGATTGTCGCGCAACGCACGGCACGCCGAATTAGTTCCGCGAAACAGAGAGGATTAGAGTCCACAACAGATCGGTTCAGGTTCCCGGCGGGCCCCGCGCAAACGGAGCACACAGGGTGCACAGCGCAGCAACCTGGGCATTCGCCCCCTTCACGTGGCCGGCCCGGGACCTGAGACCGGGTCCATCAACGACGTTGGAGGCACCGCACTCTATGACCACGATCGAAGCTCCGGCCCAGCCGAAGCGGAAGACGCTGTACCGAGGCGACCCCGGAATGTGGTCCTGGGCGCTGCACCGGATCACCGGTGTCACCATCTTCTTCTTCCTCTTCGTGCACGTCTTGGATACCGCGTTGGTCCGGGTCAGCCCGGCCACCTACGACGAGGCGATCGAGACCTACAAGAACCCGCTCGTCGCTCTGATGGAGATGGGTCTCGTGGTCTGCGTGCTTTTCCACGCGCTCAACGGCGTCCGCGTGATCCTCGTCGACTTCTGGTCCCAGGGCCCGCGCTACCAGCGCCAGATGCTCTGGATTGTGCTCGCCATCTGGATCCTGGTCTCCGCCGCCGGTGTCGGTCGCCAGTTCTTCTACCTGTTCACGGAGCACTGATAACCATGACTGAGCGAAGCGAAGGAATCATGAACACAGCCGCCAGTGCGGTCATGGTGGAGCCGAGCGTCAGCGAGGCGCAGGCATGAGCGCACCTGTTCTCGGTAAGTCTTACGACCGCCCGGCCAGCCTGGATCTGCCCCGCTCGCCGCGCGCCCGCTCCAGCAACAATTTCGAGAAGTACGCGTGGCTGTTCATGCGCTTCTCCGGCCTGCTGCTGATGGTCCTTGTCCTGGGCCACATGTTCATCATGCTGATGATCGACGGCGGCGTGCAGCGTCTGAACTTCGCCTTCGTCGCGGGCCGCTGGGCGTCCCCGTTCTGGCAGATCTGGGACCTGACCATGCTGTGGCTGGCCCAGCTGCACGGCGGCAACGGCCTGCGCACCGTGATCGACGACTACTCCCGCAAGGACTCGACGCGGTTCTGGCTCAAGACCCTGCTGGTCATCTCGATGATCCTGGTCATGGGCGTCGGCACCTACGTCATCTTCACCTTCGACCCCAACATCAGTTAGGAACAGGCCCTCGATGAGTGAATCGCGACCGATTCAGGAACACCGCTACGACGTCGTCATCGTCGGTGCCGGTGGCGCGGGCATGCGCGCGGCGATCGAGGCCGGTCCCCGGGTCCGCACCGCCGTGCTGACCAAGCTGTACCCGACCCGCAGCCACACCGGCGCGGCCCAGGGCGGCATGTGCGCGGCGCTGGCCAACGTCGAAGAGGACAACTGGGAGTGGCACACCTTCGACACCGTCAAGGGTGGTGACTACCTGGTCGACCAGGACGCCGCGGAGATCATGGCCAAGGAGGCCATCGACGCGGTGATGGACCTCGAGAAGATGGGTCTGCCGTTCAACCGGACCCCCGAGGGCAAGATCGACCAGCGCCGCTTCGGCGGCCACACCCGCGATCACGGCAAGGCCCCGGTCCGCCGCGCGTGCTACGCCGCCGACCGCACCGGCCACATGATCCTGCAGACGCTGTACCAGAACTGCGTCAAGCACGACGTGGAGTTCTACAACGAGTTCTACGTGCTCGACCTGGTGCTCACCGAGAGCGACCGCGGTCCGATCGCCACCGGTGTGGTCGCCTACGAGCTGGCCACCGGCGAGCTGCACGTCTTCCACGCCAAGTCGATCGTGTTCGCCACGGGCGGCTCGGGCCGGATGTACAAGACCACCTCGAACGCGCACACGCTGACCGGCGACGGCATGGCGATCGTGTTCCGCAAGGGTCTGCCGCTGGAGGACATGGAGTTCCACCAGTTCCACCCGACAGGTCTGGCCGGTCTCGGCATCCTGATCTCGGAAGCGGTCCGTGGTGAGGGCGGCATCTTGCGCAACGCCTCCGGCGAGCGGTTCATGGAGCGCTACGCCCCCACCATCAAGGACCTCGCGCCGCGCGACATCGTCGCCCGCTCGATGGTGCTCGAGGTGCTCGAAGGTCGCGGTGCCGGGCCGAACAAGGACTACGTACTCATCGACGTGACCCACCTCGGCGAGGACGTGCTCGAGGAGAAGCTGCCCGACATCACCGAGTTCTCCCGCACCTACCTGGGTGTGGACCCGGTGAAGGAGCCGGTGCCGGTCATGCCGACCTGTCACTACGTGATGGGCGGCATCCCGACCCGGATCCGCGGCGAGGTGCTGCGCAACAACACCGACATCGTGCCAGGCCTCTACGCGGCGGGCGAATGCGCGTGTGTCTCCGTGCACGGCTCCAACCGCCTCGGCACCAACTCGCTGCTCGACATCAACGTGTTCGGCCGCCGCGCGGGCATCGCCGCCGCGGAGTACGCCCAGCGCACCGAGTTCGTCGACATGCCGGCGAGCCCGGCGCAGATGGTCACCGACTGGCTGGCCATGCTGTTGTCGGAGCACGGCAACGAGCGGGTCGCCGACATCCGCACCGAGCTGCAGTACACGATGGACATGAACGCCGCCGTGTTCCGCACCGAGGACACCCTCAAGCAGGCCCTCACCGACATCCACGCGCTCAAGGAGCGGTACACGCGGATCACGGTGCAGGACAAGGGCAAGCGGTACAACAGCGACCTGCTGGAGGCCGTCGAGCTCGGCTTCCTGCTCGAGCTGGCCGAGGTCACCGTCGTCGGCGCGCTGAACCGGAAGGAATCGCGCGGCGGCCACGCCCGCGAGGACTACCCGGACCGCGACGACGTGAACTTCATGCGGCACACGATGGCCTACAAGGAGAGCCCCGAGCTCATCTCCGACATCCGCCTCGACTTCAAGCCGGTGGTGCAGACCCGTTACGAGCCGATGGAGCGTAAGTACTGATGACTGCTGTAGCCGAAGCACCCTCCTCGCAGAAGCCGGCTCCGGTCCCCGACGGCTCGGTGATGATCACCGTCAAGGTGGCCAGGTTCAACCCGGAGGACGAGAAGGGCGCGCACTGGGAGTCCTTCCAGGTGCCGGTCCTGCCGACCGACCGCTTCCTGAACGTGCTCATCTACATCAAGTCCTACCTGGACGGCACGCTCACCTTCCGCCGCTCCTGCGCGCACGGCGTCTGCGGTTCGGACGCCATGCGGATCAACGGCGTGAACCGGCTGGCCTGCAAGGTGCTGATGAAGGACATGCTGCCCAAGGGCGGCAAGTCGATCACCGTCACCGTCGAGCCGATCCGCGGCCTGCCCGTGGAGAAGGACCTCGTGGTGAACATGGAGCCGTTCTTCGACGCGTTCCGCGCGGTGAAGCCCTACCTGATCACCACGGGTAACGAGCCCACCCGCGAGCGCATCCAGAGCCAGGCCGACCGCGCCCGGTTCGACGACACCACCAAGTGCATCCTGTGCGCCTGCTGCACCACCTCCTGCCCCGTGTACTGGAGCGACGGCAGCTACTTCGGCCCGGCCGCGATCGTGAACGCCCACCGCTTCATCTTCGACAGCCGCGACGAAGGCGCCCGCGAACGCCTCGACATCCTCAACGACGTCGAAGGCGTCTGGCGCTGCCGCACCACCTTCAACTGCACCGACGCCTGCCCCCGCGGCATCGAGGTCACCAAGGCCATCCAGGAAGTCAAGCGAGCCCTCCTCTTCGCCCGCTGATCTCCGGATCCGAACGGATCCACGGCCGACAACGAAGGCCGCCACCATCTCAAAGATGGTGGCGGCCTTCTTCGTTGGCGCCTCTCCATCAGTCCGGCACGCACCGATCCGCGGAGCCGAGGGTTACGAATATCTATCGATATTGCTGGACACATAGCTGGAGATTTATCGTGAGACATATGAAGACCATGATCGACCTCAACGACGAAGCGCTGGCGCTGGCCGCCAAGGAGCTGGGCACGACCACGAAGAAGGACACGGTCAACGCCGCGCTCGAGTTCGTGGCCGATCGCAGGCGACGGATCGAGCAGGTGCTGAACGATCCTTACGGGTTCGGAGTCGGACCGGACATCGACGATCCGGAGATCATGCGCCAGGCTCGCCGTTGACCGAAACAACACCATTGCGGCTCCATCTCGTCGACACCTCGGCAGCCGCTCGCATCAGGCATCCACCGGTACGTAGCGTCATCGCGGGCCTCATCGCCGACCGCGCCGCCGCGACCTGCGTCACCGTCGACCTCGAGGCCGGATATTCCGGACGCAACCTCGCCGACGTCCAGAACATCGGCCAACGACGCCGCTCCCTGTACGTCAATCTGCCGATCAACGAGACCATCGCCGACCGCGCCAGGGAGGTCCAACTTCTGATGGCGCGCAGGAGTCAGCACCGTTCGGCCGGAATCATCGATCTACTCACCGCCGCCGTAGCCGAGTTCCACGGCGCGGTCCTCGTGCACTACGACGCCGACTTCGAGCACATCGCAACCGTCACCCGGCAACCGCACGTGTGGGTCGCCCCCCAGGGCAGCCTGAACTGATTTGTCGCGCGCCAGCTTCTTTGCTCGGGTCTGCCGCGACGGTGTAGCAGTGTGCCGAATCGGCGTAGCGATCACGGTCCGAAGAGAATCCCGACAACGAAAGCCGTTGACGCTACTCCACGACCGGCACGCAGAATTCGGCCGCTTCCAGAGCGGCGACCGCAGCCGGTTCCTGATCCTGGCGCAGGAGCAACACTGGCCGCGCCTGAATCAGGGCAAGAACAAGCACGACTTCGATCGCTGGTGTGTCGCAATGCCGTTCAGCTAGGCCGAATCCCCCAGCCATCGCCATTTTCGCGGCGCGCGACTCGCGGGGCGTAGCGGCCCTGCGATTGTTCGGCGACAAGGGCTACGACAACACCACCGTCGCCGAGATCGCCGCCGCCGCACAGGTCTCCTACGCGACGTTCTTCAACTACTTCACCGCCAAGGAAGACGTGGTCTTCGCCGACGACGATCTCTACGACGCACTCCTCGCCGAGATCTTCGCCGCCCGCGCCCCAGACGAACGCCCCGCCGACTTGCTGTTGCGCACGATCGAGCACCTCAGCACGGCGACGAGCTGGAGCTTCCCCCTAGACCACGAACTCACCCACATCCGCGCCCGCCTCATCACCGAAGTGCCCGCCCTGCGCGCCGCCGCCCTGCTGCGTAACGCCGGCCTGCGGCAGCGCCTGACCCGCGCCCTGCTCGACGCCTACCCCGCCGACCTCGACGCCCTGTACGCGGCAGCACTGACCGGTGCGATGGTCGGTGCGGTCGACGCGGTGCTGGACGACTCCGCCAGGGGACAGCTGGCACCCACCACGATGACCGGCATCGTGCGCCGAGCCGCCGAAATCGGCCTGCGCGGGCACCTGTCGGAGGGAGTGTGGCCCGAGCAGGAAACGACACGAAGCGCGGCATCTCGCAAGTAGGTGTCCGATCGCGGCCGTCACCGGCAATCGCGGGTATGAGTCGTCAGGGCAGTCCGAACCGACTCACTCGCGGTGCAGGGGTGAGGGGGTGGCGCGGGACCAGTGTTCGCCCGCGAGGACGACGTGGTCGAGGAAGCGGAGACCTACGGTGTGAGCGGCGTCCATGAGGAGCGTGGTGGTGCGGCGGTCGTCGAGGCTGGGCGCGGCCGTGCCGGAGGGGTGGTTGTGCACGAGGGCGAAGGCGCGGCCGTCGTGGCGGAGCACGGTGTTGAGGATCTCGCGGATCGGGACGGCGACCCGATCGACGGCGCCCTCGGCGACGAATACCTTCTGCCGCAAGCGATTCTGAGTGTCACACACCAGCACGAGGAGCCGCTCCACGCGGGCGCCGTCGAACAGCGGGCGGGCGATGCGGACGACGTCGAAGGCGCTTTCCAGACGCGGCGCGGGCGCGGGTTCGGCGCGCGCCCTGCTGCCGAGCTGGAAGGCCGCGATGATCGCGGCGGCTTTGGCCACCCCGATCCCGGTCTTGCGGAACAGTTCTTCGGGCCGAGCCGCCGAGAGTCCGGGTATACCACCGTATTCGGCGAGGAGTTCGGCAGCCATGTCCAGTGCGCTCTCGCCTCGGCGACCCTGGCCGAGCAGCATGGCGAGCAGCTCGCTGTCGCTGAGCGCGGCGGGGCCGACCGCGAGCAGCCGCTCGCGCGGGCGTTGGCCGAAGGGCAGGTTGGCGATCGGTACCGACATCACAATCCCCCTCGAATGCGTTGGAGGATTCGCATCATGCCAGCGGCCACCGACAGGTCGGGTGGGCGCGGCTCGGGCAGAATCGAGACCTGCGCACGGCCGGAGTGAAGTCGGAGTATGTCTAACCGTCGACCACGGTGACGACTTCCGGCGCGGGCAGCGCGCAGAGCACACCCGCGGCCAGCTTCTCCAGGTGGTGAAGTTGCCGCTCGTGCACCACGATTCGGCGCAGCGCCTCGTTGATGGTGGCGTTGCTGTTGGATGTCCCCATGATCTCTGCGGCGGCGGCCAACAGCTTCTGGTCGAGATCGATCCGCACCGTACGCATGCGTCCTCCTTCGTACTTTCGCCATCTTGCGCCATCACCCCCGCTCATGTCCGGCAAATCGCGTACACACACCGGCCGCTTTCGTGGTCACCACCCGGCCGAACACGTGGCTGACCGGCCGCGAGACACACCACGCGGTGGTCGACGCCTATCATGCGCCGCGCACGACGCCTGCCGATAGCCCGCGCACGGCGGAGCGAAGGTGGAGCTACCCGCACCGCGGGCACTGAATCGCGCGCTGCCACCGGTTTCCATCCACGAGACCGGTAACCGACGGAAACGGACCGGCCAGCTAGGCAGTGTGTACAGCTGGCCGGGCTTTTGTTGTCGGAACGGTCAGGCGGTGCTTGCATCGAGATATGTTCACCGAGGCTCAGCTGTACTCGCCGGTCACCCGTACCGGTGACGGCGACGTGACGGTGCACCTGAGCGACGAGCACCCCGGCGTGCACGACCCCGACTACCGGGCCCGCCGCAACTCCATCGCCGCTCTCGCGCTGGCCTACAAGCCGGGCGAACCCGCACCCACGATCGACTACACCGACGAAGAACAGCAGGTCTGGCGGATCGTCTCCGCCGAACTGGCACGCAAACACCGCACCTACGCGTGTACCGAGGTGCAAGCCGCCGCGGCCCGGCTCGACCTGCCCCACGACCACATCCCGCAACTCGACGAGGTGACCGCGGCCCTGGCCCCGCTCACCGGCTTCCACTACGTCCCCGCCGCAGGCCTGGTGCCGCTGCGCGAGTTCTTCGGCTCCTTCGCCGAGCGGGTCTTCCACTCCACCCAGTACATCCGGCACCACTCCGCACCGCTCTACACCCCGGAACCGGACGCCATCCACGAGATCATCGGGCACGCCAATCAGATCGCCAGCGCGCGCTTCGCCGCCATCTACGAAATCGTCGGTGCGGCGGTCGCCAGGCTGACCACCGAGACGGCGCTGAAGTTCCTCGCCGATGTGTTCTGGTTCTCGATGGAGTTCGGTGTCGTCCGTGAGCAGGGCGAAATCCGCTGCTACGGAGCGGGACTCCTGTCCTCCTACGGCGAGCTCGACGAGTTCCGGCAGGCCGAGATGCGGCCGCTGGACGTGGTCGCGATGGGGACCGCAGCCTACGACATCACCCACTACCAGCCGATTCTCTATTGCGCCGCATCGATTTCGGAGATCGAGGACGTGGTCGGCGGCTTCTTCGCCGAGATGGACGACGACACTCCCCTGCGCGCGCTGCACGACAAGCGGCGCCCGTCGGTGGCCGAAGCGAGCTGAACCCTGCCTATTCGGCGGGGCGGACGAGCGGCAGACCGGCGTCGAGGAAGTCCATCGCGTGCCCGAGATTCTCCGCGTTCACCGGTGTGCGCAGCGAAATGGCAAGACCCGCACCGGTGATCGCACCCGCCGTCACGCGCACCTCGAAATCGTCGGAGGGGCGGCCGAGATATTCGGCGATCATCTCGGCGATCATCTCGATGCCGCGCTCGAGTTCGATGCCGATGGCGGCGCGCAGCTCCGGCACGTGGTAGACCAGCGCCTGGCGTTCCTGTTCGAAGGCCAGTTCCTCGGGTGTCAGGGTGGCGAGCGACGCGTCGACCGCGTTGCGAAAGGCCAGGACCGGGGAAAGGCCGCGTGGCTGGCCGCGGAACTCCTCGACCAGCAGCGGATCGAGGTCGTCGGCGATGACCAGTTGCTCCTTCGTCGGGAAGTAGCGGAAGAAGGTGCTCGGCGAGACATCGGCCGCCGCGGCGATCTGCTCGATGGTGGTCTCGCCGTAACCCTGCTCGCGGAACAGCCGGAACGCCTCGGTGCGAATCGTCCGGCGGGTCCGCTCCTTCTTGCGCTCCCGCAGTCCCGGCGCCGCGATACCTTCACCCGTTGACTCAACCGACATGTGTCGATTCTGACTCATCCCGCACCCCGGCGGTGGCAGGTGCGTCCGCGGGCGCGCGGCGCGGCAGCACCCACAACGCCAGTGGCACCGACACCGCGCAGATGGCCGCGCAGACCCACAGCATCAGGCTCATCCCGCCGACGAACGCCGACTGGACCTGCGCCAGCGCCTCCGCGCTTCCGCTCGCCTTGGCGGCGGCCGCCCCGCTGCTCACCCCGTCGTCGTAGGGCGCGACGTTCAGCGCCCCGAGTTCGGCGCGGTACCGGGTGACCAGCACGGTGCCGAGCAAGGCGACGCCGATGGTGCCCGCTGCCTGGCGCAACGCCTGCAGCAGCGCGGATCCGACACCGGCCCGCGCGACGTCCAGATCATCGATGGCGACCGCCATCGCGACCGGCATGCCCATGCCCATGCCGGTGCCGATCAGGGTGATCCAGCACGCGGTGAACCAGTAGGCGCTGTCCACGTCGGTCAGCGCGCCCCAGCCGAGCCCGATGCCGAGCAGCACCAGCCCGGCCGTGATCACCACCCGCGCACCGGCTTTCGACAGCAGCCGATCCCCCAGCCGCGCGCCGACGACTATGCCGCCGATCATCGGGAGCAGCCGCAGTCCACTGCCGAGCGCGTCGGCGCCGAGCACCTCCTGGTAGTACTGCGGCACGGTGAAGAACATGCCGAACATCGCGAAGGTGATGAGCACGGCGAACACCGACCCCCAGCGGAAACCGCTGCTGCGGAACAACCCGAGGTCGATCAGCGGATGGCGGCCGCGCCACTGCCACAGCAGGAACGCCCCCGTGCTCGCCGCACCGCAGGCGAGCGCCCCCCAGGCCGCCGCGTCGTCCCAGCCCTGTTCGCCGAAGCGGATGAAACCGTAGGTGACGCCGAGCATGCCGAGCATCGACAACAGCACGCCGGGCAGATCGAACGGAAGCTGTTGCGGATTGCGCGATTCCGGCACCAGCACGGCCACCGCCGCCGCGCCGATCACCACCATCGGCACGTTGATCAGGAAGACCGAACCCCACCAGAAGTTGTCGACGAGCCAACCGCCCAGCACCGGCCCGAGCGGCAGACCCAGTGAAGTCGCGGTGACCCAGATCGACATGGCGCGGGCCCGCTCCCGCTGCTCGGGGAACAGCACCGGCAGCACCGCCAGGGACAGCGGGATCATGGCCGCGGCGGCGATGCCGAGCACCACCCGCGCCGCGATCAGCTGACCCGAGGTGTCCGCGAAGGCGCAGGCCAGCGAGGACAGGCCGAACAAGACCAGCGCGGCGAGCAGGATCCGCTTGCGGCCGTAGCGGTCGCCGAGCGCGCCCGCGGGCAGCATGAATGCCGCGAGCGCCAGCGTGTAGGCGGAGCTGAACCATTGCAGCGCACCGGTATTCGCGTTCAGGTCGACGGCGAGGGTGGGCAGCGCGACGGTCAGGACGGTCACGTCGAGGCCGATGGTCAGCATGGCGATCGCCAACGCCCCGAGGGCGAACCACCGCCGGGAATCTGTGTTCATAAATCCCTCCAGAAAATGAGAGTTACTACTTTTTGATGGTAACTCTCATTTCATGGTCGCTGTCAATACCCGCCACGATCGCTCCAGCCATGCGCCTCTCACCGGCCGTGCGCGGGGCAATTGACGGCCCTCGACCGACCGCGCCGGTTACGCTCGCTCCCGATGAAGCTCCCGCATCCTCGCCACCGCACCGCACGCCTCGCCGGTGTGCTCACCGCCGCCACACTGCTGCTCGGCGGAATGGTCGCGGCGCCGGTTCTCGCGGCGCCCCCGACCACGACGACCACCCCGTTCTCCACCCCGAACACCGACAACTGCCCGCAGAAGACCAAGCCGCCCGCGCCGATCGACTCCTCCGAGGTGCCCGCGCCGGGACAACCGACACCCGCTCCGCTGCCGGTCCCCGTGCCTCCGGTGGGCGGGACCAGGATGGGCGAGTGCGGCGTGGTACTGCCGAAAGGCGCACCGCCCGCACCGAAGGACATCTCCGCAACCGCCTGGATGGTGTCGGATCTGGATACCGGCGAGGTGCTCGCCGCCAAGGACCCGCACGGGCGCTATCGCCCGGCGAGCACCATCAAGGTGCTGCTGGCCACCGTCGCGCTGCGCACGCTGAAGCTGGACACGGTCGTCACCGGCACCCAGGAGGACGCGAACGTCGACGGCACCCGCGTCGGCATCGGCCCCGGTGGGCAGTACACCAACCGGCAGCTCATGCAGGCGCTGATCATGGCCTCGGGCAACGACGCCGCGCATGCGATCGCGGCCCAGCTCGGCGGCGACGAGGCGACCGTGGCCAGGATGAATCAGCTGGCGAAATCGTTGTACGCCTTCGACACTCGCGCGGCAACGCCGTCCGGCCTCGACGGGCCAGGCATGAGCACCTCGGCCTACGACCTGTCGCTGCTGTTCCGCGAGGCGATGACCCTCCCGCTGTTCGCCGAGTTCATCCACACCGAACAGATCGAGTTCCCCGGCTATCCCAAGAATCCGAAGATCCCGGAGGACACCGACCACCCCGGCTTCTTCGTCGGCAACGACAACCAGCTGTTGTTCAACTACGACGGCGCGCTCGGCGGCAAGACCGGCTTCACCGACGACGCCAGGCAGACCTTCGTCGCCGCCGCCGAGCGCAACGGCCGCAGGCTCGCGGTCACCCTGCTGCAGGCCGAGGTGCGGCCGGTGCGGCCGTGGGAACAGGCGGCCCGGCTGCTCGACTACGGTTTCGCACTGCCGCGCGGCACCGAGGTCGGCACACTGCCGAACCACGCCGACCGCGCCGCACCCACTGCGGCCCTGGCCACTCCGCCCGGCCCGGAGGGCGGCGACGTGCTCGCCAGCCCACCGCACGAGCGCGAATACCCGGGCCCCCGAACCCTGCTGATGGTCGGCGGCATCGTGCTGATTCTGTTCCTGCTGCTCAAGGCACGGCGCGTCAACCGTCAACGCCGCTGAGCCGGAGCCGATCCCGCGCGGGCGAACTCAGCGTCGCCTGCGCAGAGTCGCCAGCCCGAGGGCGGCGAGCGCACCCGCGCCGAAATACGCCGCGCCACTGCCGAACCGCCCTGCGGTGTGCACCACGCGGGGCCGGATGACCGCGGGCTCGGGCGGCAGGGGCTCGGGTTCGTTCTCGGACGCCGTCGCGGCCCAGGCGGTGGCGAACAGAATGATGCGGTAGGTGATGTAGCTGAACACCATCAGACCGATGATCGAACCGAAGGCCGCGCCCGCCGGACTGCGCAGCACGATCTGCAGGTAGATCGATGCGACGAACTTGAAGACCTCGAAGGCCAGCGCGGCCAGCAGCGCGGCCTTCGCGGCGCTGGCCAGCGTGACGGGCTCGCGCGGCAGCCGCGCGATGATCCATGCGAACACCGCCCAGCTCGCCAGCAGCGCGAACACGATCGACAGCAGCGTCAACAGCAGCCGGGCGCCGGGCAGGTCGTCTAGGCCGAAGCGCGCAAGCAGCTGGGCGCCCAGATTGCTGGAGGCCAGCGACGAAAGCCCAAGCGACGCCACAAAAGCAAGACCGAGCCCGACGAGCGCGCCGAGGTCGGAGAGCTTGGTGCGGAACCAGTTGCCTTCCTCGACTTTCTGCTCCCATTGCTCGGTGAGCGCGGCGCGCAGATTCGCCATCCAGCCGAGCCCGGTATACAGACCGGCGAGCAGGCCGAGCACACCGACCGTGCTCCGGGAACGGACCGCCTGATCGATGAGCGAGTTGAGCTGGGTGCCCAGCTCACCCGGCATGTTCTCGACGACCTTGTCCTGAAGTTCTTGGAACAGCTGCTGATTGCCCGCCAGCACGAAGCCCGCGACCGCGAACGCCACCATCAGCAACGGAAACAGCGACAGCACGGTGAAATACGTGATCCCGGCCGCGTAGTGGTCGCCGCGTTGGCGCTGGTAGCGGCCGCCTGCCCGGATCAGATGGTCCAGCCAGGGCCGCGCCTGTACGCGGCGTTCGATCGTGGCTTTGACGTTGTCGATCGCCTGCACCTGCTCGCCCCTTCGACGCCTGATGAACGCAACGGGCGCAGTCCGTCGACAGTCCGCCCACGCCGGAGCGAAGGCGGAGGCACGCCGTGGCCCTCGCTAGCGTCGTACCCGGGTCAGCGGGCCAGGAAACCCACCCGGTCGTAGACCTGTGCGAGGGTGTTGCCGGCGATCTCTCGCGCCCGCTCCGCGCCTGCGGCGAGGATGCGGTCGAGTTCGCCTTGATCCGCCAGATACTCTTCCACCTCGGCGCGCAAGGGCGTGACAAATTCCACCAGCGCGTCGGCCACGTCGGATTTCAGGTCGCCGTAGCCCTTGCCCGTGTAGTCCTTCTCCAGCGTGACGATCGGCGTCCCGCTCAGCGAGCTCAGGATCACCAGCAGATTGCTGACGCCCGGCTTCAGCTCCGGGTCGTAGCGGATCTCGCGCTCGGTGTCGGTGACCGCCGAACGGATCTTCTTGGCGGTGATCTTCGGGTCGTCGAGCAGGTTGATCAGACCGGCGTCGGTCGCGGCCGACTTGCTCATCTTGGCGGTCGGGTCCTGCAGGTCGTAGATCTTCGCGGTGCCCTTGACGATGTGCGCATCCGGCACAACGAAGGTCTTCTTGAAGCGAGTGTTGAAGCGCTGCGCCAGGTTTCGGGTCAGCTCCAGATGCTGGCGCTGATCCTCGCCGACCGGCACCTGGTGCGGGCGGTAGAGCAGGATGTCGGAGGCCATCAGCACCGGATAGGTGAACAGGCCGACGGTGGCGTTCTCCGCGCCCTGCCGCACCGACTTGTCCTTGAACTGGGTCATCCGGCTGGCCTCGCCGAAACCGGTGATGCAGCTGAGGACCCAGGCCAGCTCGGCGTGCTCGGGCACCTGGCTCTGCACGAACAGCGTCGACTTCTTGGGGTCGATACCGATCGCGAGCAGCTGCGCCGCCGCCGCCCTGGTGCGCGCCCGCAGTTCCTTCGGGTCCTGCGGGACCGTGATGGCGTGCATGTCCGGGATGAAGTACAGCGCTTCGTAGTCGTCCTGCATGGTCACCCAGTACTGCAGCGCCCCAAGGTAGTTGCCCAGGTGGAACGAGGAGCTGGTCGGCTGGATCCCGGACAGCACACGCTGTTTACGCTCGGCGGCCGGGGCTGATGCGGGACTCGACATGCCCCCGATCTTTCCATGCGGGTCCAGCGGAATTTCGGGCCGCCCAGTTGCGTGAGTCCACGCCGGGCATGCTCGGCCTGCCGGTCCGCGCGAGCTTGCGTTCCCGCTCGGAGACCAACCGGTAGACCGGGCCGCTCGGACCGGCGAGCGTGCCGCGCAGCACCCTGGGGGCGAGCGGCGGCGCGAGGTGCGCGGCGCGAACACCGCCGGCCAGCGCGCGGAAGGCGAGCTCGTCGGTCATCCCCCAGCGGATGCCGTACATGGCGCGGATGCGCGGCGGCAGACTGCCCTGCACCAGCAGGAAGAACGCCGAGGTGACCTGTTGCAGCGGGGCGCGCTGCGGATACGGGACGCGCTGACCCGCCAGGTACGAGCCGACCAACCGGGCCTCGTCGGTGAGGAACAGCTCATCGGAGGCGAGGTAGCCGTCGAAGTAGTCGCGGAAGGCCGGGTAGTCGGCGGGCGCGGCATCGCGGGGCATACCGAACAGTTCGGCCCAGCGCACGTAGTCCTGATACAGCCCCTCCCGCTCGCCGTCGGTCAGCCTGCGGACCAGCAGATCGTGCATCACCTCGGCGGAATCGAAGGTGAACGCCATCGTCATGAACATCAGGTGCGGATCGAAGGCCGAGTACGGCGCGCCCGCGGGATGGTGCGGCCCGGCGTCCTCGGGCAGCTCGCCGGCCACGGTGGCGTGCTTCTTGGTGGTGAACGCCAGCGCCCGGTCCGCCTCCTCCTTGCTGCCGAGGAAGACGGCCTCGAACAGTTTCCCGGTGAGCGCCAGCCGGGTGTAGGGCGTGCTGCGATGCTCGGTGTTCTCGGCCGTCCCGACGTAGAGCAGGGGGTGCACGGCGCCGATCACCAGCGCCCGCTGGCCATAGGTGAGCCCAACCGCGCGCTTGCTCATGACGCGCCTGGCCATGGAGTCGTCGGCGAAGTATCCCGGCAGGGACGAGCGTGCGGACATCGTTGTCTCCTCATCGAAAGACCCTGCCTGCCAGGGCCGACGGCATCTGGCAATAGAATCCCCCAGATCAACCCTTCTGGCAAGACCATCTACCAGAATCGTGTCCGTGCCAGAATCGTGCTGTGACAGCACAGCGCACCTACGGCGGCATCTCCGCCGACCAGCGCCGGGCACAGCGCCGCACCGCACTGCTCGACGCGGCGCTCGAGATCGTCGGCACCCAGGGCTTGGCCAAGCTCACCGTCACCGGGCTGTGCGCGCAGGCCGGGCTCAACGAGCGGTACTACTACGAGAACTTCGACAGCCGCGACGCCGTGCTCACCGGGCTGACCGACCGGATCGCCGAGGAACTGGCCATCGCGATCCTGGACGCCCTGCGCGACGCGCCCGACGACTCGCGCGCCAAGGCGCACGCCGCCATCGCCGCGGGCATCCACCTGCTCACCGACGATCCGCGCAAAGCCAAGGTCGCGCTGATCGCCGGTCTGGCAACACCGGAACTGCGGGCCAGGACCACCGAGACGATCCGGGTGTTCACGCGCATGGTCGCGGCCGAGGGCATCGATTTCTACGGCATCACCGATCCCGAGCCGGATCCGGCCATCTTCTTCCGCGCGACCTACCTGGTCGGCGGGCTGGTGCAGACATTGACGACGTGGTTGCAAGGCGATCTGCCCCTCAGCAAAGAGGAGCTCATCGAACACACCACGGACGTGTTCGTCCTGCTCGGCGAGGACCTGGCGCGCCGCCTCGGGTGACGCGGGCCGATCAGGCCAGGGTCAGCGCGACGACCTCGGTCGAGAGCGGCGCGCTCTGATAGACCACGCGGAACGCGACCTCGCGCCGCGCCCAGTAGCGCGCGCAGTCGCGCATCGCCTCTTCGAACCACTCCCGCTCTTCGGGCTGATCGGCGAGCAGTGCGGCCGCATCGCGCACCACGGCGACGTAGCCGCTCGCCTCACCGATGAAATCGTCCAGGTCGCGCAGGCATTCGTCGAAGGCGTCCTTGTTCGCGCCGAAGTAGTACGGGAACTGGAAGGCCGCGGCCCACTCGTCGAACACGCCCACCGTGCCGCGCATCTTGGGCCCACGTAACTCGCGCACCAGGTACCCCGCGGGCGCGCGGTAGCGGACCTCGCTCAGTTCCGGCGCGTCGACCGGCAGAGCGCCGAGCACCGGCTCGGACCCGCCGCCCGGGACGGCGGGCGCGCCGTCGCCGGGGCGAGCGAGGAACCGCGAGAGCGGAACCGGACGGGGCATCAGCGCATCCTCGTGAAGGTCTCGTAGTGGTCGCCGGTGTACCAGGCCGTGCCGTCGCTGCCGGTCACGATGCGTTCGGCGTCGCGGGAACGGTTGCGCTGCTTGGGATTGACGTCCCACTCCTGATAGGTGATCGACCTGCCCGCCGCATCGCTGCGCGGCAGCGTGCCTTCGCGATTCATCCAGCGCTCGCCGCCCTTGGTGCCGGGCGCGTTCGCCGAATCCGGCCAGCGGCCCGCGTCGATCTCGGCCAGCGTCACGTAGGCGCGGTCGGGAACACCCTGCGCCCGGCTCGGCGCGGCCGCGGCGGG
>NZ_BDBP01000067.1 GCF_001613045.1 Nocardia lijiangensis NBRC 108240
GACTCGGCGCAGGCCGACCGGCCGCCGACGCACGAGTGGGCCGTCACCGAGGCCGAGCCGGAGGCACCGGAGAGCAAGGAGAACGCGAGCTCGCGGCTGCTCAGGGACTCCGGGTCGATCGCGATCGCGACGCTGATCAGCCGCGTCACCGGTTTCGGCAAGCAGCTGCTGCTTGCCGCGGTGCTCGGTCCGGCGATCGCCAGTGCGTTCACCTCGGCGAGCCTGATCCCGAACATGATCACCGAGCTGGTGCTCGGCGCGGTGCTGACCGCGATGGTGGTGCCGACGCTGGTGCGCGCCGAGAAGGAGGACCCCGACGGCGGGGCGGCCTTCGTCCGGCGCCTGGTCACCGCCGCGTTCGTGGTGCTGATGGGCGCCACCGTGCTGGCGACGATCGCGGCACCGCTGCTGGCGACGCACGTCTTCGTGTCCGCCGACGGCAAGGTCAACACCCAGCTGACCACCGCGCTGACCTTCTTGTTGCTGCCCGCGATCCTCTTCTACGGCATGTCGGCGCTGTTCACCGCGATCCTGAACACCCGCCAGGTGTTCAAACCCGGCGCATGGGCGCCCGTGCTGAACAACGTCGTCATGCTCGCGGTGCTCGGCCTTTACGCGGTGACACCCGGTGAGATCACGCTCGATCCGGTGCGGATGAGCGATCCGAAACTGCTCGTCCTCGGTATCGGTGTCACGCTCGGCGTGTTCACCCAGGCGGCGGCCCTGCTGCCGGCGATCCGCCGCGAGGGCATCGACCTGCGCCCGCTCTGGGGCATCGACACCCGCCTCAAGCAGTTCGGCATGATGGGCGCGGCCATCATCCTGTACGTGCTGATCAGCCAGGTCGGCCTGGTCTTCGCCAACCACATCGCCTCCACGGCGGACGAGGCGGGCCCGGCCATCTATTCGCTGGCCTGGCTGCTGCTCCAGCTGCCCTACGGTGTCCTCGGCGTCACGGTGCTCACCGCGATCATGCCGCGGCTGAGCCGCAACGCCGCCGAGGGCGACACCCCGGCCGTCGTCGACGACCTCTCCGTCGCGACCCGCCTCACGATGATCGCCCTCGTCCCCGTCGTCACCTTCCTGACGCTCGCGGGACCGCAGCTCGGCGAGGCGCTGTTCGGATACGCGCGCTTCACCGGCGACGCCGAACGCCTCGGCTACGCCGTGAGCTGGTCGGCCTTCGCGCTGATTCCCTATTCCCTCGTGC
The DNA here is from genome assembly GCF_001613045.1 of Nocardia lijiangensis NBRC 108240. Lineage (GTDB taxonomy): Bacteria > Actinomycetota > Actinomycetes > Mycobacteriales > Mycobacteriaceae > Nocardia > Nocardia lijiangensis. The sequence goes on from NZ_BDBP01000067.1 coordinate 1,211, forward strand.
TGATCCACCTGCGGGTGTTCTACGCGCGGGAACAGGCGTGGACACCGACCTGGATCATCCTCGGTATCACCGCCGTCAAGATCGCCTTCTCGGCGCTGGCGCCGGTCGTCGCGGACAACAGCGATCAGGTCGTCATCGTGCTCGGCGTCGCCACCGGAATCGGCTTCACCGCGGGCGCCATCATCGGCGGCTACCTGCTGCACCGCAGCCTCGGCGATCTGCGCATGGCGAACGTCGGCCGTACCGTCACCAGGGTCGTGCTCGCGTCGGTCGCCGGCGGTGCGGTGATGCTGATCGTCGACGAGGTGCTCGGCCTGGCGCGGCTGTCGGAGTCGATGGGCGGGCCCGGCTCGCTGATCCGCGTGACGATCACGGCGATCGTCATGTTCGCGACGGCCTTCGGCCTCATGCGTCTGGCCGGTATCCCGGAGATCGTCGCGATCACCGTGGCCATTTCCCGGCGCCTCGGCATCACGCCGCCGGCGCCGGATCTGGACCTCGAAGGACCGGTCGAGGACGAGTACGCCACGCAGGTGTTCCGCAGGCCCGATCCGTACCTGTACTCGGGCTTCGACCCGTACCTGGATGCGCAGGCCACGATGGTCTTGCCCGTGATCAGACCGGATTCTGTTGACCGCACCGGGCGGGGTGAGTTCCCGTACCCTGTTCGGCAGAGAAGCACAAGTGGCGAATTCGCCGGAACTTCGGCATACCAGGGCGAAGGAGGAACCAGGGTGAGCGACGACGCGGCGGTGGGCGGCGTCCCGGCCGCCAATCCTTCTGCGGCCAAGGCCGGCGGCCTGTCCACCGACAATTCGCCCGCCGCGGAGAGCCCGTCGGACCCCGGGGATACGAACGAGGAACCCGGCAATACCCCCTCCGCCGACGGGCAGCACACTCCGCGTGCGACCCCGCACCAGGCGCCGCCGCGCGACCCGATGTACGACACCGGAATGATCCCCATTCCGCAGCTGCCGCCCACGGCGCCGGAAGCTCCGCGTCGAACTCCGCGCGGCCCCAAGCTGATTCCGGGCGCTTCGGTCGCGGGCGGCCGCTACCGGCTGCTCGCCGGCCACGGCGGCGCGCGGGGACTGAAGTTCTGGCAGGCCCTCGACATCAAACTCGACCGCGAGGTCGCGCTCACCTTCGTCGACGCCGACCAGAAGGCCACCGAGAACTCCGGCCACGACGGTCCGCAGGCCATCCTCTCCCGCACGCTGCGGCTCGGCCGCATCAATTCGCCCGGCCTGGCGCGCGTCCTGGACGTGGTGCGCGGCAGCTCCGGCGGCATCGTGGTCGCCGAGTGGACTCCCGGTCGCTCGCTGCGCGAGATGGCCGAGACGGTGCCCTCGCCGATCGGCGCGGCGCGCGCGATCCGGGCGCTCGCCTCGGCGGCCGAATTGGCCCACCGCGGCGGCGGTTCGCTGTCCATCGACCACCCGGACCGGGTGCGGATCAGCGCCACCGGTGACGCGGTGCTCGCCTTCCCCGGCACGCTGGCCGATTCCGACGCCCAATCCGACGTGCGCGGTCTCGGCGCCATGCTCTACGCGCTCATCACCGCGCGCTGGCCGATCCGCTCCGGCGGCATGACCGGAACCGCCGCCACCGTCGGCGGATTGCGCCTCGCCGACTTCGGCTCGGACGGTACGCCGGTGGAGCCGCGGCAGATCCGGCCCGAGGTGCCCTTCGAGATCTCCGCGGTCGCGGTGCGCTCGCTGGAGTCGAACAAGGGCGTGCGGACCGCGGCCACCGTCCAGCACGTGCTGGAGCAGGCCTCGGTCGTCGACCAGAAGACCGATTTCATTCCGGTGCTTCGCCTCGGGCAGCGGGCGCAGCCGGTCCACGCCGACGATTCGCTCGCCGATCCCGAGCTGCTCGCCGCCGAACGCGAACGCTCGCAGCGGATGATGTGGATCATGGTCGGCATGGGCATCCTGGCCGCGCTGGTGGTCGGCATCGTGATCTGGTGGATGGTCAGCATTTTCGCGCCGAGCGCGTCCGACTCGCCGCTCGACGAGCAGCGCAACATCGGTCTGACCACGAACAGTTTGCCGTCGCCGACGACACCGCCGGGAGCGATCCCGAGCAACCCTGCGTCGGGCGGCATTCCGGTTCCGGTCACCGGTGCGACCGTGTTCTCTCCCGAGGGCACGCCGGACAACGTCAGCGGCGTCAATGCGGTGCTGGACAACAACCCGGCCACCGTCTGGCGCTCCGACCAGTACTTCCAGCAGTTCCCCGCCCTCAAGAAGGGCGTGGGGCTGCTGGCCACGCTGCCTAGCCCGGCGAAGCTGACGAACGTCTCGATCACCTCGCCGAGCCCCGGCACGTCCGTGGAAATCCGTACCTCGCCGACGAATTCGCCGACGCTGGATCAGACCCAGCTGATCGGCGCGGCCCAGCTGACCGACGGGACCACCGAAATTCCGGTGACCGCAGACCAGTCCGCTCGCTACGTGCTGGTCTGGATCACCGGTCTCGGCAACTCGGGAAGCCAGTTCCAGACGACGATCGCCGATCTGCGGTTCGACGCCGCACCCTGATTCCACGCGCCCCGCGCGCCGAATTCTCGCCTGTCCCGGCGTATCCCGTCCCGAGCGGTCTTGTTGCTGCCACTTCGGCATGCCCGATATGATCGGCTCGCGCTCTCAGCAGGGGAGCTTCCCGGGATCTGTGTTCTCGATCCTGGATGCTGCGAAATATTTTCGGCGACAACCGCCTCGGGCTGTCGTCGGTGAGCGCCGTCCAAGGGGTTGGTTTTGTCGTCCGAATTGAGCGAGGATTCCCACGGGGGAAGCTCGCGGGTCGCGGCCCGCGAGCGCTCGTTCGTGCTCGGCGAGCTCACCGACAAGGAGCTGCTCAGCGCCCACGCGCGCGGTGAGCGCCACGCCTTCGCCGAACTACTGAGCAGGCACAACGATCACCTCTGGCAGACCGCGCTGCGCACCTCCTACACCCGCGAGGATGCCGCCGATTCGCTGCAGGACGCGTTGCTCTCCGCGCACCGCACCGCGGGATCGTTCCGCGCCGAGGCCGAAGTGCGCAGCTGGCTGCACGCGATCGTGGTGAACGCCTGCCTGGACCGTATCCGGCGCAACAAGACCCGGCGGGCGGTCCCGCTGTCACCCGAGACCTTGCCCGAGCCGCGCGACGAACGCGACGAGTTCGCCGAACTGGAGATGTCGATCGTGGTCGACCGTGCGCTGTTCTCGCTGCCGCCCGATCAGCGCACTGCACTGGTCGCGATCGATCTGGAGGGGTATAGCGTGTCGGAGGCGGCCGCGATGTTGGGGGTTCCAGAAGGCACCATCAAGAGCCGCTGTGCCCGCGGCAGGCAGCGCCTGCAAGAACGGTTGGAATTTCTCCGCGATCCGGGGAACCGGAAGTAGTGGCGATGCGTCATTAATAGTGACGAACACCTGAGCGATGTACATGCAGTGCCCGCGGGTTCCCTGGGCGCGACCGCGGCAGACAAGACAGTTACGTCGGATGAGAACACTGGAGGTGCGATGGCGACCCGGTCCGTACCGCAGCCTCCATTTTCGCCGGAACTGCTGGCCGACCTGCACGCCGACAACGTCGATCCCGAACTCGGTGCGCAGCTGTGGCCCGCCGTCCGCGCCGATTCGGACGCGGTGCGCTACATGCGCTCACTGGACGAGATGACGACGCGGATCCGCGCCCTGCGCACCGACGAGCGCGTCATGCACCCGATGCCCGAGGAAGTCTCCGAACGGCTCGCGGCCTTCGTCGCCGAACTGGAGTTCGACGAGGAGCCGACCGAGCGGGTCACGCCGATCCACCGGATCGGGGCCGCGGCATCGACGAACGGCGCCGCACCCGGGGACGACTCAGCGGACAAAAGTCCCACCGCACCAGCGGACAAAAGTCCCAGCGCGCCAAGCTCTTCCGGGGAACCGACCGAGAAGCTCGCCACCCCCGTCTCGCTCGCCGAGCGCCGCGGAAGACGCTTGCGCTGGCTCGCCGCCGCGGCGGCCGCCCTCGCGGTGATCGCGGGGACGGGCATCGGCGTCCAGATGCTCCGCGGTGACGGAGTGACGCCCACCGCCCAGCCCACGCCGACCAACGGTCCCATCGGCGACGACCTGACCGCCACGGCCGCGCTGGCCGCCCTCGGCCGCAACGATGTCACCGGACCGCTCGGCAGCCGAACCGCGCTCACCCGCTGCGTCGCGGCCGCGGGTATGGACCGCGCCGTCCTCGGCTCGATGAATATGAAGTACCAAGGCAAGGACGCGGTGCTCATCCTGCTCACCGGTCCTTACCAGAACAAGATCACTGCGCTGGTCGTCGGCCCTGGCTGCACCACCGGCGACCCACAGGTGAAGAACGTCACCGACATCGGCTGACCGAGCACGGGCCGGATCGACCCGGGAACAACAGCGTTTAGGCTGTTGTTGACCGTCACGTTCCCCCTCAGATCTTCTCGGAAGGGCCCCATGAGCACGCCAGTTCGCGACCTGATCATCGTCGGCTCCGGCCCCGCGGGCTATACCGCAGCCGTTTACGCCGCCCGCGCCGAACTCGAGCCGTTGCTCTTCGAGGGCACCCAATTCGGCGGCGCACTGATGACCACGACCGAGGTCGAAAACTTCCCCGGCTTCCGCGGCGGCATCATGGGCCCGGACCTGATGGAAGAGATGCGCGAGCAGGCCAAGCGTTTCGGCGCGGACATCCGCACCGAGGACGTAGACGCCATCGACCTCACCGGGCCGGTCAAGACGGTCACGGTGGGCGATGAGACCTACCAGGCCTACGCGGTCATCCTGGCCATGGGCTCGGCCGCGCGCTACCTGAACGTCCCCGGCGAGCAGCGGCTGCTCGGCCGCGGCGTGAGCGCCTGCGCCACCTGCGACGGCTTCTTCTTCAAGGGCCAGGACATCGTGGTGGTCGGCGGCGGCGACTCGGCCATGGAGGAGGCGACCTTCCTCACCAAGTTCGCGTCGAGCGTCACCATCGTGCACCGCCGCGAGGAGTTCCGTGCGTCACGGATCATGCTCGAGCGCGCCAAGGCCAACGAGAAGATCAAGTTCGTGCTGAACGCCGAGGTGCTCGAGGTGCACGGCGAGAACGCGGTGACCAGTCTCACCCTGCGCGACACCCGCACCGGCGAGACCTCCGAGCTGGCCGCGACCGGCCTGTTCGTGGCGATCGGCCACGATCCGCGCAGCGAGCTGGTGCGCGGGCAGGTGGAGCTGGACGACGAAGGCTATGTGCAGGTCGAGCACCCGACGACGGCCACGAAGGTCCCCGGCGTGTTCGCCGCGGGCGACCTCGTCGACCACACCTACCGGCAGGCCATCACGGCCGCGGGTACCGGCTGCCGCGCGGCGATCGACGCCGAGCGCTGGCTGGCCGAGCAGGGTGACATCACCGCGAACACCCTGGACGCCGCAGGCCAGCCGGTCGCCGTGCCGACCAACTGATCTTCGCTCTCACCGATTCACAAGGAGAAACCCATGTCCGAGAACACGGTCACCGTGACCGATAAGTCCTTCGCCGACGAGGTGCTGCTCAGTGAGAAGCCCGTCCTCGTCGACTTCTGGGCGGATTGGTGCGGTCCGTGCAAGATGGTCGCCCCCGTGCTCGAGGAGATCGCCGCCGCGAACAGGGACAAGCTGACCATCGCCAAGCTGGACGTGGACGCCAACCCGGAGACGGCCCGCGAATACCAGGTCCTCTCCCTGCCCACTATGATGCTGTTCCGCGGCGGCAAGCCGGTCAAGCAGATCGTCGGCGCCAAGGGCAAAGCGGCCCTCCTCCGCGAACTGGAAGGCGAGATCTGACGGCGCGATTCCACGACGCGCCGTAGGATGCCTGCAGCCCCCCGTAATTGTCGGATTCCGGGGCAGGTCTGAGACAATCGACCGACGCTCCTGTCGTGCGAGGGTGTATGCCGTCGCATGAGTGGGTACCCGGGTTGACGGAAGGAAAGGGCTCTCACGCATGCACCGACTTCGTCACGGTGATACCGGTCCAGCCGTCGCTGAGGTTCGGAGCACCCTGGCAAGTCTCGGCTTCCTGCACGCACATGCCATCGCCGATCAAGGCGACGCTCGCGAGTACTGGAAGGACACCGAAGCCTCCTTCGACCACCACCTCGACTCCGCGGTCCGCGCGTTCCAGCAACATCGCGGGCTGCTCGTCGACGGTGTGGTTGGTCCGGCCACCTACCGGGCCCTGAAGGAGGCGTCCTACCGGCTGGGTGCGCGCACGCTGATCTATCAGCTGTCCGCGCCGCTGTACGGTGACGACGTCGCCACGTTGCAGCGCAAACTGCAGGACCTCGGCTTCTACGTTCATCGGGTGGACGGGTATTTCGGCCCGCACACCCACGAGGCGCTCACCGCGTTCCAGCGCGAGATCGGCCTGTCCGCCGACGGCATTTGCGGTCCGGACACGCTGCGTTCGCTGGAGTTGCTCGGTGCACGCGTCACCGGCGGCAATCCGCACCGCATCGCCGAAGAAGAGGTGGTGCACCGGGCGGGGCCGCAGCTCACCGGCAAGCGGATCGTCATCGATCCGGGTCTCGGCGGTCCCGACAAGGGACATGCGGTGCCGTCCGAGTTCGGCGATGTCTACGAATCCGAGATCCTGTGGGATCTGGCCAGCAGGCTGGAAGGCCGGATGGCCGCCACCGGGATGGAGACCTTCCTCTCGCGGCCGTGGGGCGCCAACCCCACCGACGCCGAGCGGGCGGAGACCTCCAATGCCTTCGACGCCGACCTGATGATCTCGCTGCGCTGCGCCACCAATCCGAGCCCCTCGGCGAACGGTGTGGCCAGCTTCCACTTCGGCAACTCGCACGGCTCCGTCTCGATGATCGGGCAGGTGCTCGCCGGGTTCATCCAGCGCGAGGTGGTGGCCCGCACGTCGCTGCAGGACTGCCGGACGCACTCGCGCACCTGGGATCTGTTGCGGCTCACCAAGATGCCCACGGTCCAGGTCGACATCGGCTACCTCACCAACGAATACGACGCCTCGGTGCTCACCAATCCCCGGATGCGCGACGTCATCGCCGAGGCCATCCTGATCTCGGTGAAGCGCCTGTACCTGCTGGGCCAGGACGATCAGCCCACCGGCACGTACACGTTCGCGGAGCTGTTGGCCGAGGAACTGGCCGCCGCCGACCGGACCTGAGTTCCGTCTACCGATACGAAGGCCCCTGCCGACCCGTGGTCAGCAGGGGCTTTCTCGGCTTCAGCGTGCGCCGGCCCTGGCGGGAGGCGTCATGGACGCGGCGGCGAGCAGCTGATCGAGCGCGCGCTCCACGTCTTCCTTCCAGCCGTGATCGGAGTTCAGCTCCAGGCGCAGCCGGGGGAAGCGATGGTGCGGCGCGACCACCTTGAACCCGAACTCCTCCAGCAGGTCCGCATCGATCATGCAGGTCTGCGGTGAGCATTCGGTGGGGGAGGCGGCGGAACCGCGGACCGGCGCGCCGATTCGCTCCATGAGCGTCATCGAACCGGCCAAACGGTCCGAAAGGCGGGTGGCCGGTGGGTCGGTGCGAATGCCGAACGCCTCCAATGCCCGCACACCCCGGCGCACCAGATCCGATACCACGGCCTGCACCAGGCGGTGGGCGACGTCCTCGTCCCGGTGCGGAGAATCGGTACGCAGTGTTGTCAGCAGGATCGCGTCCGGGCTGACGGGGGAGGTGGGGAACAACGACGCGCGCGGCACGGCGCTGGGCGGCGAGTACAGCGCACAGCCCGCCACGTTGCCGTCCACGTGCGCCACCTGGCCGCACGATCCCCACTCCAGCATGACCGTCGACAACCAGGCTTCTTTTTCGAAGACCGGATCACTGAACGACCGCGAGTCCGCCGCGACGGCGGGATCGATCTCCCAAAACACACAGCGGCGAGCATGCGCGGGCAGCTTGTCCAGTCCGCCGAGGGTAAGTGCTGTGACGCTGGTCGACACCGCTCTGCTCAGCCTCCAGCTGTCCGATTCATCCACGCTCACGCCGCATCAACGTCTTCTCGCCAGCAAGAATAAGCGATCAAGCGAACCCGCCTCATTCCACGTCGCTGTGCTGTTGGTCGAAGCCCTCGTGCCGGACGGTCGGCGGCCGCAATACCGCTGTGGCGCCGAGGCTTTCGACGCCGTCACAGTGACGTTTCGATGCCGGGCCCGTACTTACCGAGAACACGGGGCTATTGTGCCTTTTCTGTTACTGACCGAGCTGCTCTTGCGCCATCAGACCGACGATGCGTTCCAGATCTTCCACCGACCCGAACTCGACGACGATCTTGCCCTTGCGTTTGCCGAGACTCACGGTGACCCGGGTGTCGAACGAATTCGACAACCGCTCGGCTACGTCCTGCAGACCGGGCATGTGGATCGGCTTGCGCCGGGGAGCCGAGGGAGTGGCCGCGTCCGGATCACGGTTGGCCAGGGTGACGGCTTCCTCGGTCGCCCGCACGGAGAGACCCTCCGCGACGATGCGGGCGGCGAGCACCTCCTGTGCGTCGGCGCCGGCTTCCAGTCCGAGCAGGGCGCGCGCATGGCCGGCGGACAGCACGCCCGCCGCGACCCGCCGCTGCACCGGGATCGGCAGCTTCAGCAGACGGATCATGTTCGTGACGACCGGACGGGATCGACCGATCCGGGTGGCGAGTTCTTCGTGGGTGACGTCGAATTCCTCGAGCAGCTGCTGGTACGCGGCCGCCTCTTCCAACGGATTCAGCTGCACCCGGTGGATGTTCTCCAGGAGGGCGTCGCGCAGCATCGACTCGTCGGCGGTCTCCCGGACGATGGCCGGGATCGCCTCCAGACCGGCCTCCTGGGAGGCCCGCCAGCGCCGCTCGCCCATGATCAACTGGTAGCGATCGACGCCCGGCTCGACGCGGCGCACCACGATCGGCTGCATGAGACCGAATTCGCGGATGGAGTGCACTAGCTCGGCGAGCGCCTCTTCCTCGAAGACCTGGCGCGGCTGTTTCGGGTTCGGCTCGATCTGGTCCGGCGGAATCTCGCGGTAGATCGCGCCGCCGGGGGAGGCGAGCTCGGCCTCGTCGGCGGTTTCGGTGGGATCGGGGACGCGGTGCAGGTACGCCGAAGCGGGCTGCGGACCGATGGGATCGAGACCGATCACGACGTTGGCCGCGGCACTGCCGAGACCCTGAGCGGCCGCGGGGCCCGTCGGGATCAGCGCGGCCAGACCGCGCCCCAGCCCACCCTTCTTCGCCTGACTCATCGGCTCACCGATCCCTTCCCTCGTTCGCCACCAATTCGGGTCACGTCGACCCGGGTCGCCAGTACCCGAATCACTCCGCGCCGTTCGCGGCCTGCCGGGCCATCGCCCGCTGGGCCATTTCACGTCCGGCGTCGAGGTAGCTCATCGCACCCCGGGAGCCTGGATCATAATCGAGCACGGTCATCCCGTAGCCCGGAGCCTCCGAGACCTTCACGCTGCGCGGAATCACCGAGCGCAGCACGACATCACCGAAGTGGCCGCGCACCTCCTCCGCGACCTGGTCGGCCAGCTTGGTGCGTCCGTCGTACATCGTGAGGATGACCGTCGACACGTGCAGCTCGGGATTCAAATGCGCCTGCACCAGCCCGATATTGCGGAGCAGCTGACCGACGCCCTCCAGCGCGTAGTACTCGCACTGGATCGGGATCAGCACCTCCTTGGCCGCGACGAGCGCGTTGACCGTGAGCAGACCGAGGGAAGGCGGGCAGTCGATCATCACGTAATCGATGTCGTAGCCCGCGATATTGGCCTCCTGGATAGCGCCCTTGAGGCGCCCCTCCCTGGCGACCATCGAGACTAGTTCGATCTCCGCACCCGCGAGATCGATCGTCGCCGGGATGCACAGCAGCCGCTCGTTGTGCGGGCTCTGCTGAATAGCGTCCTTGACGGAGACCTCGCCGATGAGCAGCTCATAGCTCGAAGGGACACCGGAGTGATGCTCGATGCCGAGCGCCGTGCTGGCATTGCCCTGCGGATCGAGATCGATCACGAGTACCGTCATCCCCTGATGCGCCAGGGCCGCGGCAAGATTCACCGTCGTGGTCGTCTTACCGACCCCGCCCTTCTGATTCGCGATGGTGATGATCCGTTGCTCGCGAGGTTTCGGCACTGTCACCTTTCCTGGATGCAAGATCTGACTCGCGCGCTGAGCTTCGGCCGCAATCGGGGTCTCGCTAGGGGAGATATGCCCGAACGGTGTGCTTCCGAACGCCTCCGCATCGAAGTTGCTGGAGTCCAGCATCCCCGGCACGCGCGACATGGTTTCCCGTGAAACATTCGCCGGACCGCTCGACATTGACAGCTCCTAACCAGAGAACTACAGAGCACGTGCCCTCGGCCCATACCGACGCCGTGTCTTCAACAGCCTGTGTCGGATCGAACATGATGCTCCATCGGGATGGCGCCCGATCAACCGAGCGGAGCTGTCCCGCACACCCACATTCCACCGTGGCATCGACGCTCACGCCCGACGCACACTAGCTTGCCAGCACTGAGCGCTAGAAGAAAGTTGAATCGCGGCGACACGCAGATAGCCGCGAATCAGGCTTGCGCGCCGCAGGAATTGCGGCGGGGAAGGGTGATTTCCGCTGAGGGGGCGCGGGGTTCGGGGGTCTCGGATGCCGGTTCTCGGGTGTGCGCGGGATGGTGTGCCCTTGCGGCCTTCTCGCGCGGGTGCTGGTTGTGGCGTTGTCGACTGGTTCGGAGTGGGCGCGAATCAGCGTCTGCGGTCGCGTGGGTGGGCGATGTTTCACGTGAAGCAATGCGTGATGAGCGTGGTGTTCGATGGTCGTCGGCTCAGTTTCGAAGGTTCGCTGGTGCTTCGGGGAGTTGGCTGCGGAGTCGTTCTCATCCGGCAGGGGACCAGACTCTCGACAGTGGCACAGGTTTCGAACCTCCCTGCGGTGAGCGCGCTCCGAGCACTGTACTGGTCCGCCACGACTTGTCTGTCGCAACCGATCCCAGGCCAACCGGCTCCTGCACAAACGGACCACGTCGACACCACAACAGAAGCGCGGCGGGGGATGGGCTCGAGGGAAGCCGAACGCTTCGGCACCCCAAGGCGAAAGCGCCCAGCCCGAAACATCGGCCAGCGGGCTGCCAAATGAGTTGAATCCAAAGGAAGACCGAGAAGCAACCGCGCGTCGGCCTCCCCATCCATTCGAGTACCGACGCTGGGGCCGATGCTTCACGTGAAACATCGATCGGATGATCCCCATCTCTCCCGGAGGGCACCCCGACTCGCTCGACAGATCAACTCGCGCAGCCGAGCCGCCGCCCCACGCCAGTGCTCTGGCAAACTCGGGACAACGGTGCAACTCAGGTTGATGCCAGACCGAATGCCGCGGAGGCACAGCAACGCCCGGAACCTCTAGCCGCGCCATTGCCCCTATTCCGATTGGTGTGAAGACACTCATGGTGCGGAGACGCTCCATCACGTGACGTTAGGACACTCGCCACGCGATGCGGAGACAACCCGGTCGAGTGGTGCGGAGACACTCCATCACGTGGAGCGGCGACCCTCGCCATGCGTTCGGGACGCTCGTCGCACTGTGTGGAGACGCCTCTTTGATCAGGCAGGAGTACTGGGAGAACCATCGCCGGTTCTCGCCAAGGTCTGCCCGAACCACACCCGGCCCGCCAGCTCAACTGTTCCGCCTCAGGTTCGACATCAGCCGCTCCGACATCAGCCGCTCCGGCGGTGGGCGCTCCGGCGGTGGGCGCTCCGGCGGTGGGCGCTCCGGCGGTGGGCGCTCCGGCGGTGGGCGCTCCGGCGGTGGGCGCTCCGGCGTTGGGCGCTCCGGCGTTGGGCGCTCCGGCGTTGGGCGCTCCGGCATTCGCTCGAGCGCCACAGTGCAGCGGACGATCGAGCTCATGTTTCACGTGAAGCATCGGTCTAGGGCGCATCGACTTCTCGGGCGGTCTCGATCAGCTGGCGCCTGCGCACCATCACCGCGGCACGGCGACCATGATCGGTGAGCGTGATCGACCCATGAGGCGCGGCCGCCGTGAGGCACCGTCGCACGATTGAGGTCACTCGGATCGATCGGCCGCGATCGGCGAGTAGCGGGGGAGGGGAGCGGTCGGCGCGACGTGAGGCGCCACCGCATCTGTTCGCGCGAATAGATCTGATGCCCGCAGACATTCAGTCGCCTCACACCCACGCCTCGCCCGCCGGGTCTGCACAACACCTGTCGGGTCTGCTCGACGGCGCGCCGCCCGCGCCCCCAGCCCCATCGAACACATCTGCGTCCTCGCCCGCCGTCGACGACCCGGTCGCCATGTTTCATGTGAAACATCGAACCTGCCGCGCGCCGTGTCGGCATTCTGGATCGCCAACGGGACCGCTCCCACCCGGCGACACGACGGACTACCCGTCGCCCGCCGCCGCCATCGTGCCCGCCGCCCAGCTCCACGTCACCCGCCCGCACCGCTCTGCACCGCCTTCCTCCGAGGGACGCGCCCCGACCCAAATCCAAGCTGCGATCGATCCAGTGCGCCGCGGCGAAGCAACGCAGTCAAAGCAGTCGCCCCCAACGAGCGGGACACCGGGTTGTCCGCCAATCGACGGAACGGCAGGGTGGTGCTGACGGGTAGACGTGTCGGCGTGCGGCGCGTGCTGCTCTAGGTGGAAGTGCGGTCGGGAGTGCGAGTCGAGTGGCGCCGGCGCGAGCTGGGGAAGGCTGTCCGACGATCGGCTGAATAACGGGTGGGGCGATCGTGGTGGGCGGCTGTGCGGCGGCACGGCCGGGTGTGTGATCGGTCGCCGCGTTTCGCAATAGGCTGCGCCGACTCGACTACTTCCACCAACCGCGCCCCTCTGACACCGCACCCCACCACTTCCACCAACCGACAACCGCTACGCCACAGCCGGACGACCGAACCGCTAAACGCCGCCTCGCCTGCCGCGTCTACCGAGCGCACCTCCACTGCCATCGGCACCGCCAGACACGACCACCTCTACCCGCCCACGACCACTGCGCCATGCCGTCGATTGGACGAACGCCCCCACCGCTCACCCTGACTCGGCTACCGCGCCCAGCGACCGCCTCACACCCACTCCCACCGATCGTGCCACCCGCACGGCTGCCCCACCGCACGGCGGATGGGACAGGATCGAAGGGGTCGAACGCCTCGGCACCCCCAGGCAAAGCGTGCCCAGGACCGAAGCATCGGCCAGCGATGCCAAATGAGTGAATCCGGACGGGGAAGGTCGGGAAGCAACCGCGCGTCGGCCTCCTCATCCATTCGAATGCCGACGCTTGGGGCCGATGCTTCACGTGAAACATCGATCGGATGATCCCCATCTCATCGCGCGTAAGACGGACTCGGGGAAGTGGCACGTCTCCCGGTCCCTACTCACACGGCCGCATCCACCACCCACACAGCGCACCGCGGGCGTCCACCATCGGACGGGCGGGGTCCCCACGCGGCACCGCGTACGTCCCACTTGTCACGGGCGAACGTCTCCACGGCGCGCACGAGGGAGTCCCCCTCGCGACGGGCGCCCCGACTCCACACCACGCGACGGAGTGGTTCCTTAGGCGCACAGCGAGCGTTCCCACGACACGCGACGGGGTGCCTCCGCAGGTGACGCACAGCCGAGCGTCACACCACACGGGACGGGCGAAACCCCACCATGCGACGGGCGTACCCACGACACGCGACGGATGCCTCCGCAGGCGTCGTACGGCGAGCGCCCCCACCTCACACGACGGACGAGCGCACACCATGCGACGGGCGTCCCCACACCGCACGGCGTGGGTCTCTCGCGCCATGCGAGAACCGCCCTCACACCGCACGGCGGGGATCCCTGCCATGCACCGCGGCTCCACACCACGCGACGGGCGTCCCCAGACCGTATCCACGCACTGCCCGGCGAGCGCCCGCTCACGACCCAGCGAGCGCCCTCGCACAACGCGACGGGCGTCCACGCACCACACGAGGGAGTGCCAGCAGCCGCACGCCGAGCGCCCCGCACACACGCGAACGGCCCTCACGCCGCATGGCCCCGCCTCTACACATCGCACGGCCCGCCTCTACGCACCACACGGCACAGGGTCCTCGCACCACGCGACGGAGCATCCCCACACCGCACGAGGGAGTCCCGGCAGCTCCACGGTGAGCGGCTCCTGCACGCACGACGGGTGTCCCCGCACACGCGGCCCTCACTCCGCGCAGCGGGCCTCTACGCGCCACGTGACGAGCGCACCACACCCACACAGCAAGGGGTTCCGCAGCACGCGGCGAGCCCCACGCACAACGCGACGGAGCGTGTCCCGACACGGCCCTGGATAGGTTCGAGGACGTCCTTTTGTGGACACCGTTCAGCTGTCTGGAGTTGCGTGGCTGGCGTCGTTGTCGACGCCGAACCACTCACCACATGGTGAGTGCGGCCCAGCGCCCCCGCGGCCGGGCGCCCAAAGCTTGCGTCGGCCACGATCAGCGTCACTCCGGTGCGGCTTTTCAGCGGCGCGGTTGGAGGGTGGGGGTCAGTAGTCGGTGCAGGGCGGTGGGGGTGTGGCCCAGGTGTTCGCGGACAGTGCGGGTCAGGTGTGCCTGGTCGGCGAAGCCGAGGTGTGCGGCGAGGTCGGCGAGGCTGGTTTCTCCGTCGGTGATCCGGTCGAGGGCCTGCCCGACTCGTATCCGGTTGCGGTAGCGGGTCAGCGACACTCCCATGTGCTGTGAGAACACCCGGCTCAGCCGATACGGCGAAACCTTCAGCAATACGGCCAAAGAGCGCAGCCCCGCCGACTCCGGCGCCCCGTCGATGATCGCCTCGCGGGCCGCGGTGACCAGCATTCGATCGGCGGGCCGCGGCCGTGGGACCGGCCGTCCGGCGGCGAGTGCGACGAGCCGGACCAGTTCCTCGGTCACCGCGTAGTCGATATCGCCGCCCGCGGCAGCGGTGAGCATTCGGCGGTGCGCGAGCTCGATACGGGCATCGACGTAGACCGCGCCCGGGCTCACCGCTCCTTCCAGGAGGCTGAGCTCGATGGTCACCGCGGTGCAGACGTCACCGCCGGCGGGGTGGGCGAACCCTTCCTCCTCGCTCGGTGCGCCGAGGTAGCCGACAGTGCGGTCCAGATATACGAGGTCACCGTCGGCTTGTCGCCGGAACCGGCCCTGGCGCACGAGCACGAGCCGATGGTCGTCGCGGACCTCTGGAGCCGAGAAGCGGGTGTGATCGGAGCGGCAGTTCACGGTGGTCACAGTGAACTCCGGCCGGGAGGCGAGGATCGTGGCGGACAACACCCACGGACCGTACGCCCAGAGTACGACAAGAAAATGCCCGCAAAAATCTTCAAGACCTGTGCGGGGCCGGGCATGGATGCTGAGACGGCAACACCGACTACACCAGGGAGATAACGAGATATGACCATCCACGCGAGCCTCGCCTCGATCACCCTCGACTGTGCTTCACCGAAGGTGATGGCGGAGTTCTACCGCGAGGTCACCGGCTGGAAGATCACCCATCTCGATGACGATTCCGCCTATCTGGGTGAGGGCCCGATCCAGCTCGCGTTCCAACGAGTCGAGGGATACCAGGGTCCTGGCTGGCCCGATACCGGTAAGCACGCCCACCTCGACTTCACGGTCGCCGATGTACCGGCCGAAACCGAGCGGCTGCGCACGTTGGGCGCGACCACGCCCGATTTCCAGCCGGGGCAGGGTCAGTGGACGGTTCTCGCCGATCCCGAAGGCCATCTGTTCTGCCTCGCTGCGGCCTGACCAGGAGGATTCCATGGCATCCATTCACAAAGAATTCGTCGTCGACGCCACCCCGGAGCAGGTCTGGGATGTTCTCGCTGATTTCGGCGCGGTGCATGAGCGTCTCGCCCCGGGCTTCGTCACCGATACTCGCCTCGACGCCGACACCCGCACAGTCACGTTCGCCGACGGCACGATCGTCGCTGAACGCCTCGTCGACCTCGACCCGGCGAGCAGGCGGGTGGCCTACTCGGTCGTCGGCGGGCACCTTCATCCCGCCCACCACCACGCCTCGATGCAGGCTCTGCCCGCCGAGAACGGCAAAACTCTGTTCGTCTGGCACACCGATGTCCTGCCCAACGCTCTCGCCACACCGATAGCCGAGTTCGTCGACCAGGGATCGACCGTCATACATCGGGCACTGGAGACGGCAGCAACCGCAGACAAACGATAGCGGCGTAGCCACCGACCGAGACGTGCGGGCGGCAATTCGGGTCAGCTTCCGATTGCTATGGCGTCTACCTTCTCTGACAGTGACAACGAAGGGACCGAGATGCTCGAACAACCCAGTGCAGACCGGAGGGATACAACACCGTTTCTCCCTAGGTTGTCACCGAGGACACCGGAGCGTTCCTCGACTTCGTCAGCCAGGCGTTCGACGGCGAGGAACTCGGACGGGTAGCAACCGAAGACGGATTGATCGGCCATGGTGAGATCCGTGTAGCCGACACCGTGGTACTGGCGTTCGACCGGCACGCGACTGGACCGCGATGCCGAGCCTGCTGCGGGTATTCGTCGTCGACGCGGACGCAGCCGTTTCCCGCGCTCTCGCTGCCGGCGCGCAGATTGTCACTCCGATCTCCGACGATGCATTCGGGCAGCGCGGCGCAAACAGTCAGACCGCCAAGCGAGCCGACAAGCCGATCAGTCCAACGCCGGCGCGCGAACCGCCATCAGAACGGGCAGTCGGCCCTACCGATCGGCTTCGGCAACTCCGCCCCACCGAACGCGGAAAACCCTCCGTCTACTTCCGACGACGATCGACGCTGCGGCGCAGCACCCCGCCCTCGGATCGACCGCCCTCGCGGCGAGCTCCTACCTTCTCCGCGCGGCGTCGCGGCGCGCGTTCCGCTCGGGGCAAGCGCTCCGCGCTGATCACCACCGTCGGGGTCTCCAGCACCCCGACTCCGCATTCGAGAACCTCGAACTTTCCCGCGCCAGCGCGGGTGAGTGCTTCGCCGTCGCGCTCCAATTCTTCGGCCGCGCTTGCGCCTTTCAGGGCGAGCATGCGGCCGTGGTCGCGGAGGAGGGGGAGGGACCACTGGGTGAGTTTGGCGAGGGGGGCGACGGCGCGGGAGGTGACGATGTCGGCGCCGCCCGCTTCCTTCATGACGCCGGATTGTTCGGCGCGGCCGCGGACCACGGTGATGTCGAGTCCGGCCGCGTCGATGAACTCGCTGAGGAAGACGGTGCGGCGCAGCAACGGTTCGACCAACGTGATGCGTAGGTCGGGGCGGGCGATGGCCAAGGGGATTCCGGGGAGGCCCGCGCCGCTGCCGATGTCGACGACGGTCGCTCCTTCGGGCATGAGCTCGGCGACCACCGCGCAATTGAGGATGTGCCGATCCCAGAGCCGCGGTACCTCGCGAGGACCGATCAGACCGCGCTCGACGCCGGCGGTGGCGAGGGCGGCGCAGTACCGGCGAGCGATGTCGAGCCGATCGCCGAAGACCGTGGCGGCCGCCGCCGGTGGCTCCAGCTCGGTCGGCAGTGCGGCGCTTCCACCGAGTTCTCGTTCCACGTGAAACATCCTTCCGAGCTCGAGGTCGACCAATTGCAGAATGGGGGAGGGGTGGGTTACGTGTCGCGACCGTGGCGCCCCTCGAATGGAGAAGGCCCCCGGTCCGAAGACCAGAGGCCTAGACGACGCTATCGGACGGGCAGTCCGTCCTCAGCCCGCGCACGGCCGGAGCGAGGACGGAGCTACGCCTATCCAATCATCAATCGTCAGCGTGACGAAACGCGCCGTCCGTTGAGTCAGCCCGGAAATCAGCCTGGAACGACCACAACGAAGCGGTTGGGCTCCACGCCTTCGCTCTCGCTGCTGACTCCGTCGATCGCGGCGACGGCGTCGTGCACGATCTTGCGCTCGAACGGCGTCATCGGGTCGAGCGATTCCGGCGCACCGGATTCCAGCACCCGCTTGGCGGCGGCGGTGCCGAGCGCACTCAGTTCGGAACGACGCTTGGCCCGCCAGCCCGCCACGTCGAGCATCAGGCGGCTGCGTACGCCGGTCGCCTGCTGCACCGCGAGGCGGGTCAGCTCCTGCAGTGCGTCGAGCACCTCTCCGTTGCGCCCCACCAACTTCGACAGGTCGCGGCCGCCGTCGATGCTCACGATGGCACGGTCGCCCTCGACGTCGAGGTCGATGTCGCCGTCGAAGTCGAGCACGTCGAGTAGCTGCTCGAGGTAGTCGCCCGCGATCTCGCCCTCTTCGATCAGGGCTTCCTCGGCATCGTTCACGACATCGCCGGCATCCGCTCCGGCGTTCACCATCGTCGTCGCCACGGTGGCGTCCCCTCCGTCGGTTTCAACAGTCATTTGGTTTCCTTCACTGTCCATCGCGTGGGCCAAGCGCTCGGCGCCGGGCGGAAGCGCGATCAAGGGTGGCTCGGAGGTCAGCGGCGACGCTTCTGGTTGGCGCGGCCCCGGCTACCGGAGCGCTTCTGCCCACCGGGCCTGCGCTGTCCGGAGGCCTTGCCTGCCGCGGGCTTCGAGGCGCCGTTCCCCGACGGTTCCGCATCGGACGGCTCGGCATCGACGGCGGTCGCGGCCGCCGCGGGCTTCTTCTTCGTGCTCACCGGCTTGACGCCCGGCTTCGGCGCGTTCTGCGCGCGCTGCTCGAGCTTGGCCTGCTTCTTGGCCTCTTCTTCCTTCGCCATCCGGCCGAAGACGAGGTGCTGCTGGCCGTAGGTCCAGATGTTGTTGGAGACCCAGTAGATCAGGATGGCGATCGGCAGGAACGGACCACCGACGAGCACGCCGAGCGGGAAGACCCATAGCGCCAGCTTGTTCATGATCGCAGCCTGCGGGTTGGCCGCGGCCTCCTCGGACTGCCGCGCAACCGAGGCGCGGGCGTTGAAGTGGGTCGCCAGACCGGCGATCACCATCAGCGGGATGGCGACCAGGGCGATGCTCACACGACTCGGGATGCCGCCGTAGTCGGCGAAGGCCAGCAGCTCGTTGGCCGGGGTGGTGATGAACGCCGAGATCGGCGCGCCGAAGATACGGGCGCTCAGGAAGGACTGGACGTCGGCCGCGTTGAAGACGTAGTTCGCGGTGTTCGCGTTCTCCTCGGGCGTCATACCCAGCTGACCGAACCCGTGACCGGTGCGGTTGAACGAACGCAGGACGTGGAACAGACCGAGGAAGACCGGCACCTGCGCCAGGATCGGCAGGCAGCCCATCAGCGGGTTGAAGCCGTGTTCCTTCTGGAGCTTCTGCATCTCCAGCGCCATCTTCTGGCGGTCGTTCTTGTACTTCTTCTGCAGCTCCTTGATCTGGGGCTGCAACTCCTGCATTTGCTTGGTGGTGCGCACCTGCTTCACGAACGGCTTGTAGAGCACGATGCGCAGCGTGAAGACCAGGAACACCACCGCCAGCGCCCAGGCCAGGCCGTTGTCCTTGCCGAGGCCCGGGATGGCCGCGAAAGCACGGTGCCAGAACCACAAGATCCAGGACACCGGGTAGTAGATGAAGTCGAGCACGGCTCTATGCACTCCCGTCGTTCGTATCGCCGACCGCCGCGTGCGGCGATCCTTTACAAGCGTGTGGCGCCGACGTCGAGGCGTCGGCGGCAGCCTCGTTCCGTGCGCGGTGTTTGCGCTCGGGAACGGGATCCCACCCACCAGGGTGCCAGGGCGCGCATTTGGCCAATCGCACGACCGTCAGTACGGAGCCGACGAACAGCCCTCGGGTGCGCAACGCGGTCACCGCGTACTCGCTACACGTCGGGGTGAAGCGGCACACCGGCATCCGGGTGGGGGAGACATAGGTCCGGTAGAGCTCGATCAGGAAGATCAGCATTCGGGCGGGCAGCCGGGCCAGGGCGGCGGCGAACTTCACGATGGAACGTCCGCGTCAGCGGGCACGGCCGCGACGGAACGTGCCCGTCGGTCGGTCCGGCCGGGGGCCTGTGCGACACCGAGTTTGCGCAATCCGCTGCGCAGCTGCCGCAGCAGTTCGTCGGATTCCGCGTTCGCGGCGCCGGGCAGGGCCCGGATCACGATGTCGGCGTCCGGGGGCAGTTCGGTGATCACCTGGGCGCACATATGACGCAGGCGGCGGGCCACCCGGTGTCGAACCACCGCGGAGCCCACCGCCTTGCTGACAATCAATCCGAACCTCGGCCCGCCGACACGAACGAGCGCTCCGGTGGCTACCGGAGCACCATGTCGTTCGTCAGCGCCCATAACTCCGTCATACCCGTGCACGAGCGCGTGTACGACCAGATCTCGCCTCCCGATTCGCTGGCCACGGCGCACCGTCCGGGAGAAGTCGGCACGATGATGCAACCGATACGGCTCAGGCAACACCCGAGCGTCCGAAAGCGAGGATCAGGCAGTGAGTTCGGCGCGGCCCTTGCGGCGACGCGCCGAAACGATGGCGCGACCCGCACGGGTGCGCATCCGGAGGCGGAAGCCGTGAACCCGCGCCCGACGACGGTTGTTCGGCTGGAACGTCCGCTTGCCCTTGGCCACGGTCAACACTCCTCGAGTTGGTGGGCGCCCTTCGGCACCCAAAGCTTGTCGGTGATACGTATGTGCGCGATGAATCGCGATGTCATCATCGGCGCGCGTCGGTCCTGGCGCACACGGTCGTTCAACGACCAGACACGGTCAGCACAGGACCGCCACCGCACCAAGGGGTGACTGTACGAGGGTACTGATCAGCCAGAGACGGGTCAAACTCGGCCCCCGTGGCCCGATCGAGGCCGTCGAGAGGCGACGCGCCCGGGCGTCTTCGTGACTTCGTCCACACCCCTAAGCGCGCCGAGGGCGGCTACGAGCGGCACGTTGCCAAGCGTTTGCTACAGAACCCCAGGTCGGGGCGTGATCGCCGCGAACTCCGAGCCCGTTCGACATTTCCCCAGGGTTTTCCACATCTGTGGATAATTGTGTGGAAAGACCCCTGGAGTGGCATATTCGTAGGCCGACGGCGCCAACGCCGCTGCCTTGGTACCGGGGGAATCCACGGGCAGCGTCCACACGGCTACGGACGTACGCGGGATCACAGGATAGCCCATTCTCGAACCTGCTCGCGTACCCCCGGCCGTCTGCTCCTATCGACCTACTTCCGGGGAGGAAACTGCATGGACGACGAGCAGAACGTGTTGGCCACCGTGTGGCCCGAGGTGATTGCAGAGCTCACCACCGGTTCCGCCGACGGCTCCATCCCGGCGGTGACCCGAGCACAGCAGGCCTGGCTCAAACTCGTCAAGCCGATCACCGTGGCTCAGGGCTTCGCCCTGCTCTCGGTGCCCTCGTCGCTGGCCCAGGAGGCCATCGAACGCGATCTGCGCGAACCCATCCTGCGCTCCCTCGCCCGCCGGCTCGGTCCCCAGGTCGAGGGCCTCGGCGTGCGCATCGCGGCGCCTGCCACCTCGAGTTCCGATCGTTCCGCCGCCAATCCCCGGCACGCCAGGATGACCAGCCGTCCCGAGCGCAGCAGAGAGACGTCGCAGCGCAGGGAGGCCCCCCAGCGAACCAGGGAGACGCCGCGCGGGCACGTCGGCTTCCCGGCCGATCCGCCGAGCCGCACCGACTACCCGGCCCCGAGGTACGCGCAGCAATCGGACTACGCGCCCGCGCCCGAGTACCCGGGACCGCCCGACTATCCCCAGACTCCCGATTACGCGCCCGCCGCCGAGTACACCCCGGCGCCCGAGTACCCGCCGAGCGCGGACTACCCGGCCGACGACTATCCGACCGCGTCCTACCGCGCGCAGGGCATGGGCGACTACCAGGACATGGGCGCCGACTCCGGCGCGCAGGTCCCCGAGGTGTCGACCGCGCCGCGGCGCGAGCAGGGGATGGGTTCCCGCCGGGATTCCACCCCGCCGGGACAGGAGTCCCTGTTCACGCCCGAGCCCGGTCCCGCGGCGATGCGCGGGCCGGCGCGAATGCCGTTGCGCGAAGCGGCCCCCGCGGCCTCGCACGAATCAGTCCGCGAATCCGGCGACGGGCTGCACACCGAGCAGCTCGACGACGAACCGGTCGTGAACGTCCGCAACAACTGGCCGACCTACTTCGCCAAGAGCCAGGAGAACCCCGCGCCCGCGAACTCCTCGGCCAGCCTGAACGCGAAGTACACCTTCGAGACCTTCGTCATCGGCGCGTCCAATCGCTTCGCGCACGCCGCGGCGGTGGCCATCGCCGAGGCGCCCGCCCGCGCCTACAACCCGCTGTTCGTCTGGGGCGCCTCCGGCCTCGGCAAGACGCACCTGCTGCACGCGGCGGGTCACTATGCCCAGCGGCTGTTCCCCGGCATGCGGGTGAAGTACGTGTCGACCGAAGAGTTCACCAACGACTTCATCAACAGCCTCCGCGACGACCGCAAGGTGGCGTTCAAGCGGCGCTACCGCGAGACCGACATCCTGCTGGTCGACGACATCCAGTTCATCGAGGGCAAGGAAGGCATCCAGGAGGAGTTCTTCCACACCTTCAACACGCTGCACAACGCGAACAAGCAGATCGTGGTCTCCTCCGACCGTCCGCCCAAGCAGCTGGCCACCCTGGAGGAGCGGCTGCGGACGCGGTTCGAGTGGGGCCTGATCACCGACGTGCAGCCGCCGGAGCTGGAGACCCGCATCGCCATCCTGCGCAAGAAGGCGCGGATGGATCGGCTCGACGTGCCGCACGACGTGCTCGAACTGATCGCCAGCCGGGTGGAGCGCAACATCCGCGAACTGGAGGGCGCGCTGATCCGGGTCACCGCGTTCGCCTCGCTCAACGGTCAGCCGCTGGATCTGCCGCTCGCCGAGGTGGTGCTGCGGGATCTGATGCCCGACACCGCCGCGCTGGAGATCAACGCGGCGACGATCATGGCCGTGACCGCGGAGTACTTCAACACCACGCTCGAGGAGCTGACCGGCCCAGGTAAGGCGCGGCCGCTGGCGCAGGCCAGGCAGATCGCGATGTACCTGTGCCGCGAACTCACCGACCTATCGCTGCCCAAGATCGGCCAGGCGTTCGGCCGCGACCACACCACGGTCATGTACGCGGAGAAGAAAGTCCGCAAGGAGATGACCGAACGGCGCCGCGTCTACGACCAGGTTCAGGAACTCACAGCCCGAATCAAACAGCGCTCGCGCTGAGCGTTCTCCACAGCCCAGCACCGCCCCTGACCAGGGGCGGTGCTTTTTTGTGCGCTGTGGATTCCTCGAGGAATCCTTGTGGAGTCCTCGAGGAATCCACTGGTTTCTCCACCGATTGGTGCACAGGCTTGGGGACGGGTCCCTCGGCCGTCACTCACAGGCGGATATCAACATCATCCCCATCGATCTCTGCCCACAGGCGCTGACCTGCCCTGTCTCGGTCAAGCCCTTGTGGAATCCTCGAGGAGTCCATGTGGAGTCCTCGAGGATTCCTCGAGCTGTCCACCAATCGGTGCACACGTGTGAACAACAGGGTGAATCCGGTGGAACAACTCGAGGACGACTCGAGGATGAACGTGGGACAGATTTCGAACCTCCACAGACGCCTCGGGTTCATCCTCGAGTCACCCGATGGCCATCCCCACGGCACCACACCCCCGGACCAGCGCAAACGGGCTCAGTCCACAGATTCCACAGTGCCTACTACTACTTCAGTTCTTCTTCTAATAGATCTCTCTTCAAAACAGGGTGTGTGGAAAGTCGGTCGAAGAGCGTCCGGTCGCGAGCCACTCGTCTGCACAGGCAAGGAGGGGAGGAGGATGGGTCTGTCGGACAGCGGGACATCCGCGCCGGACACGCGAAGAACAATCGAGGGTCGGACTAGGTAGCCGGGCCGCACGCGGGTACGGTTTTATGTCGGTCGCCTGTGCCAGACTGCTGGGGCGGCCGATCCAGCACCCCTTGACGAGAACCACACGCTGTCGAGCCACACAGAGTGCTCGGACGGACGCCATACAAGGATCACGGAACCGGGAGAGGACAGTCGGGCGATGGAGCTTGCGAGCATGAAGTTTCGGGTCGCCCGAGAGGATTTCGCCGAGTCCGTCGCGTGGGTCGCGCGCAGCCTGCCGTCCCGGCCTCCGGTGCCGGTTCTTGGTGGCGTGCTGCTGGTCGCGAACGAGGACGGACTGACCGTCTCGGGATTCGACTACGAGGTCTCCGCGCAGATGCGCGTCGCGGCCGAGGTCGCCGGTCCCGGTGAGGTCCTGGTCTCCGGTCGCCTGCTCGCCGACATCACCAAAGCGCTGTCCAACAAGCCGGTGGATGTCTCGGTCGACGGCACCCGCGTGCTGATCTCCTGCGGCAGCGCGAAGTTCTCGCTGCCCACCATGCCGGTCGAGGACTATCCCCAGCTGCCCGAAGTGCCGCAACAGACCGGTGAACTGAGTGTGGACGTCTTCTCCGAGGCCGTCGGTCAGGTCGCCGTCGCGGCGGGCCGTGACGACACCCTGCCGATGCTGACCGGTATCCGCGTCGAGATCGAGGGCCCGCAGGTCGTCCTGGCGGCCACCGACCGCTTCCGGCTCGCCGTGCGCCACATCGAATGGCAGCCCGCCCGCACCGATATCGAGACCTCGGTGCTGATCCCGGCGCGCACGCTGTCCGAGGCCGCCAAGACGCTCGGACCCTCCGATGCCCCCGTGCAGCTCTCGCTGGGCACCGGTGCGGGCTCGGACGGCCTGCTGGGCATCGTCAACGCGGGCCGCCGCACCACCACCCGGCTGCTCGACGCGGAATTCCCCAAGTTCCGTCAGTTGCTCCCCAAGGAACACACCTCCATCGCCACGCTGGAAGTGGCGGCGCTGACCGAGGCCATCAAGCGCGTCGCCCTGGTCGCCGAGCGCGGCGCGCAGGTGCGGCTGGAGTTCTCCAGCGAAGGCCTGCTGCTGTCGGCAGGCGGTGACGACGCGGGCCGCGCCGAGGAATGGCTGCCCGCCGATTTCCGTGGCGAAGCGCTGACCATCGCCTTCAACCCCGGCTACCTGGTGGACGGGCTGTCCGCGCTGCACTCCGACCGGGTCACCTTCGGGTTCACCACGCCCAGCCGTCCCGCGGTGCTGCTTCCGGCGAGCGAGGACGAGCCCGAGGTGCTCGACTCCGGTGCCTTCGCCGCGCTGGCCAGCAACTACATCTACCTGCTGATGCCGGTTCGGCTCCCGGGCTGAGCATCTGTGCGTGATCCGGTGCCCTCTCCCGTGGTGACCGGGGCGGTGTAGCGAATGTTCATCCGAGCGCTGTCGCTGCGCGACTTCCGCTCCTGGGAGCACGCGGAACTCGAATTATCCCCAGGCCGCACGGTGTTCTTGGGATCGAACGGCAACGGCAAGACCAACCTGCTCGAGGCGATCGGCTACCTGGCCACTCTCGGCTCGCACCGGGTGGCCGCCGACGCGCCTCTGATCCGGATGGGGGCGCAGCGCGCGCGGATCGGCGCCACGGTGGTCAACACCGGCCGCGAGCTGCGCGTCGACGTGGAGCTCAACCAGGGCGCGGCCAATCGCGCGCAGATCAACAGATCGCCGGTGCGCAGGCCCAGGGAGATACTCGGGATTCTGCAGACGGTCCTGTTCGCGCCGGAGGATCTGGCGCTGGTGCGCGGCGACCCGGGGGAGCGCCGCAGACTCCTCGACGAGTTGTGCACAGCCCGCCTCCCCCGATTGGCCGGTGTGCGCTCGGACTACGACCGGGTGCTGCGCCAGCGCTCGGCCCTGTTGAAAACCGCTGGGCGACAAGTCAGATCCAAGGCCGACCTGAGCACCCTCGACGTGTGGGACGGACACCTGGCCGAGCACGCCTGTGTACTGCTGGCTGAGCGGTTGCGGCTGGTGCACGACCTGTATCCCCATCTGGCACAGTCCTATCGGTCGATCGCTCCCGAATCCCGGCCCGCCGCAATCGGTTACCGCAGCGCGTATCTGCCGCCGGAGTTCCTGGATCCGGCGCGGGAACCGCAGGCCGACGACGCCGCGGCGCTGGGGGAGATCGTGCTGCGGGAGCTCGGCGCGGCGCGGTCCAAGGAATTGGAGCGCGGTGTCTGCCTGGTGGGACCGCACCGCGACGACCTCGAACTGACGCTCGGTGACGCCCCGGCGAAGGGATTCGCCAGCCACGGCGAGTCCTGGTCCTTCGCCCTTGCCCTTCGCCTCGGCGCGTTCGACCTGCTCCGCTCGACCGGAGCCGAGCCGGTGCTGTTGCTCGACGACGTCTTCGCCGAACTCGACCGGCGCCGCCGCACCGCGCTCGCCGAGGTCGCGGCGGGCGCCGAACAGGTATTGATCACCGCCGCCGTGCCCGAGGACGTGCCCGCCGAGCTGGCCGCGGTTCCGCTGCGGGTGGAGACCACCGGGGAATCGGCGCACCGCACCTCTCGTATCGTCGAGCCCGCGCCCGGATTCGCCTGACGCGAGATGTTCACAGCAAGCCCGTCGGTTGTGCACAGGTGGGGATCGCCGACGCGGACAGGCGCCGACACGTGTGACGGTTCGTCGGCGGGCTCCCGTACAGTTTCCCTGCACCGGGGTCGGGCTGGCACTGCCGATTCATCCCCAGCGCCTGTGGAGAACTTCGCCGGAAGGTGTTGTCCCACAGCAGTGCAGGATCGTCCGGCGGTCCCGGCCGCACCGCGCCGCACTTCCGGAAAAAGGCCACGAACAGGCGTTCGACCCCGCGACGGCAAGCGTGCTGACCGGGCGTTTCGG
Source organism: Nocardia lijiangensis NBRC 108240 (assembly GCF_001613045.1). GTDB lineage: Bacteria > Actinomycetota > Actinomycetes > Mycobacteriales > Mycobacteriaceae > Nocardia > Nocardia lijiangensis. The sequence continues at coordinate 27,840 of NZ_BDBP01000067.1, forward strand.
TGTCGAACCCGGCCGGCATGCGGTTGGGGACAACAGAGCAAGATCTGGGGACAAACCCGGTGGTCGAACGGAGCGCGACGATGACCGATCAGCCCGAACAGGGCGTTCAGCAGCCTGGCGGCGAGCCACAGTTGCGCGGCATCGACCTGGCCAGGCGCGCACTCGAAGAGGCCCGCGCCGCGGCGAAGGCCAGTGGAAAGTCGGTCGGCCAGGGCCGGGCCTCGCCGGTACGAAAGCTGCGCACCGGAGCCCGCAGGCGCACCGGATGGTCCGGCGCGCGCCCGGACGACCGCGATCCCCAGCTGTTGTCCCAGCTCGCGACGCGCATCGCCAAGGGGCGCGGCTGGGACGGCAAGGTTGCCGAGGGCACGGTGCTCGGCCGCTGGGCAGGCGTCGTCGGCGAGGACATCGCCTCGCACGCCACCCCGATCACGCTCAAGGACGGTGTGCTGACCATTGCCGCGGAGTCCACCGCGTGGGCGACCCAGCTGCGCATGCTCCAGAGCCAGATCCTGGCGAAGATCAACGCCGCGGTCGGCCAGGGCGTGGTGACCCAGCTGAAGATCTCCGGCCCGGCCGCGCCCAGCTGGCGCAAGGGCGAGCGGCACATCAAAGGCCGCGGTCCGCGCGACACCTACGGCTGACCAGCGCTCGCCGCACCCTGGCGAATACCCGATACTCGGTGTTACGTTTATCCGCACCATCCACAGGATTTCCCCAGTTTCCCCACAGGGACCTGCGGTTTCACGTGGAACGCCCGACCCGATGCCGACCAGTGGCTCGCATCGGATCGACAACGCGCACAGGAGAAACGGATCGATGACGATCAGCACCGCGGGCCCGTTCCCCGCCAAGGCCACCGCCACTGTTCGCCGCGGCGATATCGAGCTCGCGGTGTTCGAATGCGGCGATCCCGGGGCGACGCCCATCCTCCTCGTGCACGGCTGGCCCGATACTCACATCCTGTGGAATCGCGTCGCCGCTCAGCTGGCCGGCCGCTACCGCGTCATCTCCTTCGACAACCGCGGCGCGGGTGACAGCACGGTCCCCACCGAGGTGGCGGCCTATCGGATCGAGGAACTGGCCGCCGATGTGCGCGCCGTCGTCGACGCCGTGGCGCCCGGGCAGCGGGTGCACGTGCTCGGGCACGACTGGGGTTCGGTGATCGGCTGGGAACTCGTGAGCGACCCCGCGGCGGGCGACCGTATCGCGTCGTTCAGTTCGCTCTCCGGCCCGAACCTCGACTTTCTCGGCGCGTACCTGCGCGGCCCGATCTCGGCGGCTCGCCTGCGCGGGTCGCTCGCGCAGGGCCTCGCCTCGGCCTACACCGTCGCCTTCCAGATCCCCGGTCTGCCCAATCCGGTACTGCGCGCGCTGTCGAATCGCTGGCCGCGTTTCCTCGCCTTCTTCGACGGACTCGACCCCGCGCTGGTGCACACCGCGCCGACGCTGCGCGCCGACATGATCAATAATCTCAAGCTCTACCGCGCGAATATCCGTGCGCACCTGCGCAATCCGCGTCCGCGCCGGGTGCCGGTCCCGGTCCAGCTGATCGTCTCCATCAGTGACAGGGCGGTGCGCCCTGTGGTGCACGCCGAGGCCGATCGGTGGGTCGCCGACCTGACCAGGACCGAGATCCCGGCGCGGCACTGGTCGCCGATCTCGCATCCCGAGGCCCTCGCCGCGCGCACCGCCGAGTTCGTCGAACGGGTCGCGGTCTCCGGGTGATCGCGGCTAGCGTCCGGCACGGCGTGCTGAGCACATCTGTGAGTCCCTGAAACCGTCGCGAGGAAGACCCGACTCGTCGCTGATCGATTTCTCGCAGCTATGAAGCCGTCAGGGGTGTCGTAGGTGCATTGTGGTGCGGGGCTACCAGTAGGATGGTGGCGTAACTAGCGGCGAACCTTCGGCGCGTTCCGCGCAGCCCCCGCGTGGGCCCGTGAATCTAGACCCGTCCAGACCCCGGGCCTCGCTTGCGCTGCGCGATCGTTGCGCCGGGGTCAGCAAGTAAGGAGAGCTACCGACCAGTGGCTGCCAAGGACTCCAACGATTCGACCAAGGCGACATCGGGCAAGCAGGACTACGGTGCCTCCTCTATCACCGTCCTCGAGGGACTCGAGGCGGTCCGCAAGCGCCCGGGCATGTACATCGGCTCGACCGGTGAGCGCGGCCTGCACCACCTGATCTGGGAGGTGGTCGACAACTCCGTCGACGAGGCGATGGCGGGCTACGCGACGCGCGTCGATGTCAAGCTGCTGGCCGACGGCGGCGTCGAGGTGGTCGACGACGGCCGCGGCATCCCGACCGGCATGCACGCGCAGGGCATCCCCACCATCGAGGTGGTCATGACCCAGCTGCACGCGGGCGGCAAGTTCGACTCCGACGCCTACGCGGTGTCCGGTGGTCTGCACGGCGTCGGCATCTCGGTGGTGAACGCGCTGTCCAGCCGGCTCGAGGCCGAGGTCGACCACGACGGTTACCACTGGACCCAGGAGTACAAGGACTCCAAGCCCGGCAAACTGCTGCAGGGCGAGGCGACCAAGCGCACCGGAACCACCATCCGGTTCTGGCCCGATTCGGAGATCTTCGAGACCACGACCTTCAACTTCGAGACGGTCGCGCGGCGTCTGCAGGAGATGGCGTTCCTGAACAAGGGCCTCACCATCACCCTCACCGACGAGCGGGTCTCCGAGAGCGAGGTCACCGACGAGGTCGTCAGCGACACCGCCGAGGCGCCCAAGCACCTCGACGAGAACACGCCCGCCGTCGCGGAGCCGAAGGTCAAGGTCCGCACCTACCACTACCCCGGCGGACTCGAGGACTTCGTCAAGCACATCAACCGGACCAAGCAGCCGATCCACAACTCGGTCGTCGGCTTCACCGGCAAGGGCACCGGGCACGAGCTCGAGGTCGCGATGCAGTGGAATTCCGGCTATTCGGAATCCGTCCACACCTTCGCCAACACCATCAACACCCACGAGGGCGGCACCCACGAAGAGGGCTTCCGCGCCGCTCTCACCACGGTGGTGAACAAGTACGCGAAGGACAAGAAGCTCCTCAAGGAGAAGGACGGCAACCTCACCGGCGACGATATCCGCGAGGGTCTCGCCGCGATCGTGAGCGTGAAGATCTCCGACCCGCAGTTCGAGGGCCAGACGAAGACCAAGCTCGGCAACACCGAGGTCAAGTCGTTCGTGCAGCGCACGTGCAACGAGCACCTTGCGCACTGGTTCGAGGCCAACCCTGCCGACGCGAAGACCATCGTGCAGAAGGCCGTCTCCTCGGCGCAGGCCCGCGTCGCGGCCCGCAAGGCGCGCGAGCTGGTGCGCCGCAAGTCCGCCACCGACCTGGGCGGTCTGCCCGGCAAGCTGGCCGACTGCCGCTCCAAGGACCCGAGCAAGTCCGAGATCTACATCGTCGAGGGCGACTCCGCCGGTGGCTCGGCCAAGTCCGGCCGCGACTCGATGTACCAGGCGATCCTTCCGCTGCGCGGCAAGATCATCAACGTCGAGAAGGCGCGCATCGACCGGGTCCTCAAGAACAACGAGGTCCAGTCGATCATCACCGCCTTCGGCACCGGCATCCACGACGAGTTCGACATCGCCAAGCTGCGCTATCACAAGATCGTGCTGATGGCCGACGCCGACGTGGACGGCCAGCACATCTCGACGCTGCTGCTGACGCTGCTGTTCCGCTTCATGCGCCCGCTCGTCGAGCACGGCCACGTCTACTTGGCCCAGCCGCCGCTGTACAAGCTCAAGTGGCAGCGCAGCGATCCGGAGTTCGCCTACTCCGACCGGGAGCGCGACGGCCTGCTCGAGGCCGGTCTCGCCGCGGGCAAGAAGATCAACAAGGACGACGGCGTCCAGCGCTACAAGGGTCTCGGCGAGATGAACGCCAAGGAGCTGTGGGAGACCACGATGGACCCCGCGGTGCGGGTGCTTCGTCAAGTGACGCTCGACGACGCGGCCGCGGCCGACGAGCTGTTCTCGGTGCTGATGGGCGAGGACGTCGAGGCGCGTCGCAGCTTCATCACCCGCAATGCCAAGGACGTTCGCTTCCTCGACGTGTAGCCGGCGTGCAAACCGCTGACGAACCAGCCCTTTCACGCCCCGCTAAGGAGACCGCATGACTGAGACAACGCTGCCCCCGAACGGCGGTGCAGGTGACCGGATCGAACCGGTCGACATCCAGAACGAAATGCAGAGCAGCTACATCGATTACGCGATGAGCGTGATCGTGGGCCGCGCGCTGCCCGACGTGCGCGACGGCCTCAAGCCGGTGCACCGGCGCGTGCTCTACGCGATGTACGACAACGGGTACCGCCCGGATCGCGGCTACGTGAAGTCCGCGCGCCCGGTCGCCGAGACCATGGGTAACTACCACCCGCACGGCGACGCGTCGATCTACGACACCCTGGTCCGCATGGCCCAGCCGTGGTCGCTGCGTTACCCGCTGGTCGACGGCCAGGGCAACTTCGGTTCCCGCGGCAACGACGGCGCGGCCGCCATGCGATACACCGAGTGCCGCCTGACGCCGCTCGCGATGGAGCTGCTGCGTGAAATCGACCACGAGACGGTCGATTTCGCGCCGAACTACGACGGTCGTTCGCAGGAACCGGTGGTTCTCCCCAGCCGGGTGCCGAACCTGTTGATGAACGGCTCCAACGGCATCGCGGTCGGCATGGCGACCAACATCCCGCCGCACAACCTCAACGAGCTCGCCGAGGCGATCTACTGGGCGCTGGAGAACTACGACGCCGACGAGGAGAGCACCCTCGCCGCGTGCATGGAGCGGGTCAAGGGCCCGGACTTCCCGACGCACGGCCTGATCGTCGGCAACCAGGGCATCAACGACGCCTACACCACCGGTCGCGGCTCGATCCGCATGCGCGGTGTGGTGGAGATCGAAGAAGACAACCGCGGTCGCACCACGATCGTCATCACCGAGCTGCCGTACCAGGTCAACACCGACAACTTCATCAACTCGATCGCCGAGCAGGTCAAGGACGGCAAGATCGCGGGTATCTCGGATATCCACGACGAGTCCTCCGACCGCGCGGGTATGCGAATCGTGGTGACGGTCAAGCGCGATGCCGTCGCCAAGGTGGTGCTGAACAACCTCTACAAGCACACCCAGCTGCAGACCAGCTTCGGCGCCAACATGCTGTCCATCGTCGACGGCGTGCCGCGCACGCTGCGCCTGGACCAGATGATCCGGCTCTACGTCGATCACCAGTTGGAAGTCATCGTCCGGCGCACCCGCTACCTGCTGCGCAAGGCCGAGGAGCGGGCCCACATCCTGCGCGGCCTGGTCAAGGCGCTCGACGCGCTCGACGAGGTCATCGCGCTGATCCGGCGTTCGGCCAACACCGACACCGCGCGCACCGGCCTGATGCAGCTGCTCGAGATCGACGAGATCCAGGCCACCGCCATCCTCGACATGCAGCTGCGGCGCCTCTCCGCGCTGGAGCGGCAGAAGATCGTCGACGATCTGGCCAAGATCGAAACCGAAATCGCCGACTACAAGGACATTCTCGACAAGCCGGAGCGGCAGCGCGCGATCGTGCGCGACGAGCTGGCCGAGATCGTCGACAAGTACGGCGACGAGCGGCGCACCCGGATCATCGCCGCCGACGGCGACGTGGCCGACGAGGACCTGATCGCCCGCGAGGACGTGGTCGTCACGATCACCGAGACCGGCTACGCCAAGCGCACCAAGACCGACCTCTACCGTTCGCAGAAGCGCGGCGGAAAGGGCGTGCAGGGCGCGGGTCTCAAGCAGGACGACATCGTCAAGCACTTCTTCGTCACCTCGACGCACGACTGGCTGCTGTTCTTCACGAACAAGGGCCGCGTCTACCGCGCCAAGGCGTACGAGCTGCCCGAGGCCAACCGCACCGCGCGCGGTCAGCACGTCGCCAACCTGCTGGCCTTCCAGCCGGACGAGAAGATCGCCCAGATCATTCAGATCAAATCCTACGAAGATGCCCCGTATCTGGTGCTGGCCACGAAGAATGGTCTCGTGAAGAAATCGAAGCTGTCGGACTTCGATTCCAACCGCAGCGGCGGCATCGTCGCGGTGAACCTGCGCGACGAGGACGAGCTGGTCGGCGCCGTGCTCTGCTCGGCCGACGACGACCTGCTGCTCGTCTCGGCGCAGGGCCAGTCGATCCGCTTCTCGGCCACCGACGAGGCGCTGCGTCCGATGGGTCGCGCCACCTCCGGTGTTCAGGGCATGCGGTTCAACGCCGAGGACGAACTGTTGTCGCTCAACGTCGTTCGACCCGAAACGTATCTGCTGGTGGCGACCTCGGGCGGCTACGCGAAGCGCACCGCCATCGAGGAATACACCGCGCAGGGTCGCGGCGGTAAAGGTGTATTGACTATCCAGTTCGACGCCAAGCGTGGCACCCTTGTCGGTGCACTCATCGTCGACGACGAGGATGAGCTCTACGCGATCACGTCCGGCGGTGGCGTCATCCGGACGGCGGCTAAGCAGGTTCGTAAGGCTGGGCGACAGACCAAGGGCGTGCGATTGATGAACCTCGCAGAGGGAAGTACGTTGCTTGCTATCGCGCGCAACGCCGACGAACCCGATCAGGTCGACGGTGGCGACGACTCCGGTTCCTCCCAGCAGTAACCCCCCAAGCGGCGGCAACGAACGGATCTAAGGATTCCCATTGACCACTCCGAATCAGCCGAATGACGGGCACCAGACCAACGGTGTGACCGAGCGGATCGCACCGTCTCCGATTCCGCCGCGGCCGATCCCCAGGCCCGGTGGGCCCGAATCCGGACAGCCGGCCGGTGGCCAGCAGGGTGGCCAGCCGCAGCAGAACGCAGGCCAGCAGGGCGATTTCGCGCCCAAGCAGGGTGCGCCGGAGTCCGGCGGCGGCGCGAAGGAAGGGTTCGATCAGGAGACCGTGCGGATGGGCGCGCCCGCCGAATCCGGCGGCCCGGACGGTGCGGAGCAGCCGAAGCCGGGCGGCGGTCAGTCGCAGTTCAAGGACGGGTGGTCGCAGCTGCCCCAGCGAGAGCCGCAATCCAACCTGTACCGGCCCGGTCAGGCGCCGGTGGCGGGCAGGCCGCCCGCGGGTGGTGGCGGGGTCGGCAACCCCGCTGCGGCTGCCCCCGGCGCCGCCGCGGTCGGCCTCAACGGCGGCGGTGCCACCAATGCCCGCACGACGGCCGACCTCGCGGCCAAGGCGGCGCGCAAGGAAGCGGCGATGGTGAAGTCGGTCGGCATCGACGGGCCCACCCGCAGCATCGCGCGGCCGGAACTCATCAAGGACATGCCCGACCTGTCCGAGATCCGGCATCCGCTACCCCACCCCGAGCCAGTCGGCGCGGGCCCGCAGGCGCACTTCTCGCCCGCGGTGCCGGTCGGGATCGCCGCGGCCGCGGCCTCCGGTGAGCCGCTACGCGCCACAGTGCAGATCCGTCGCATCGACCCCTGGTCGACGCTGAAGATCTCGCTGGTGATCAGCGTGGCGCTGTTCTTCGTGTGGATGCTCGCCGTCGGCCTGCTCTACATCGTGCTCGAGGGCATGGGCGTGTGGGAGCGGCTGAACAACACGTTCACCGACATGGTGTCCCAGGACAGCGGCACGGTGGGCCTGATCGACGCGGGCACGGTGTTCGGCTACGCCGGCGTCATCGGGCTGATCAACGTGGTGCTGTTCACCGCGCTCGGCACGGTCGCCACGTTCATCTACAACCAGTGCTGCGATCTGGTCGGCGGCATCCAGGTCACTCTCGCGGACCCGGATTAGAAACGCAGCCGGGACGGACTCCGTCGACAGCTTCGCGCACGGCCGGAGCTGAGGCGGCGGACAGCCCGGCTCACGGAAGTTCTCGGCGACGGCCGGTATCAGCCCTTCGGGGGTGGATACCGGCCGTTGCCGTTCGGGTCGAATTTCCCATGGCGGGCCGCCTGGCAGCCATCCGTCGTCAGTGGGCCGAAATCGCCCCCGCTAGGCCCGCTACCAGCCGTTTTGGTTGATACCGGTGGTGTCGGGTAACCTTTCTCCTCGGCGGGTTCAGGTCAGTATGTACTCGACAGTGATCCGATGCCACACGGGCCTATAGCTCAGGCGGTTAGAGCGCTTCGCTGATAACGAAGAGGTCGGAGGTTCAAGTCCTCCTAGGCCCACTCCCGATTTCCGGTCTACGACTTTCTGGCGATCCAACGCCGTTCCCGTAGGCAAGGGGCCTTAGCTCAATTGGCAGAGCACTGCCTTTGCAAGGCAGGGGTTAGGGGTTCGATTCCCCTAGGCTCCACAACACGATTCCCTCGGGCCGCGATGTGCGCCCATACGAGCCGAGGAACAGCTAGTAGCTGGTCTTCTCGGCTGGCTGATTCGTCGCCTACATCCTTTGTCGGGCAGAGATGGCGGATCGAGCGCTGGTCAGTCGACCAAGTCACCACGCCGTATCGATCGTCAGCGCCAATGGTCCGATCAGTGTCCAGCTCACCACACCCATCACATCTCCGGGGATCCCGTCGGTTCCCCGCCGATCGCGCCGTTGAACAGTGATTCGCCGACCGAGCCGGACCGGCACGCCCGCGGGTCACTGCGAGCTCGATCGTGTACCGGACCGCCGCGCCGATCAGGCTCGACAGGATATCCCGCACCGGAGTCCGAACGGTGTCGACGAGCGGCCGGACGTTGCCATCACGAACTTCCTTGCGGCCGAAGGAAAGAGCCGATCCGTCGTCGGCGCTACCGGCAGCGTGCGAGCGAAGACGTCTGTACTCACAGACGTTCGCTCGTCGTCTGTGACCCGTCCGGTCGTCGTACGGTTCCGCCCGCGCCGAGTAGGGTGGGAACCATGAAGATTCTCCTGACGGTCGGCGTCGTTGTCGCAGTTCTCTTCGGAATCACCAAGCTGCGCAAGCGCGACGAAGCGGACTTGTGGCACGAGGTCACCACCCGCTGAAATCCATTCCAGCCACGGGGACTCGGGGCCTTAGCTCAATTGGCAGAGCACTGCCTTTGCAAGGCAGGGGTTAGGGGTTCGATTCCCCTAGGCTCCACGCATACCGGCGCGTGCTTCTCACAAGCACGCGCCGATTCACGTTCTGGCCTACAGGTCGACCGCTACGGCGCGCAGGCGCTCGATGGTGGGGGCGTCGGGCCAGTATCTGGCCAGGTAGCGGGGCGGGGACATGGAGGGGACCGGGGTGAGGTCGGTGACGGCCGCGAGGGTGGCGAAGGGGATGGCGAGGGTTTCGACGATCTCGTCGTTCTCGTCGGTCAGGCAGAGATCGATGTAGTCGGCTTCGGGGAGCAGGGTCTGGATTTCCTCCGCCCAGGGGGCGATGGTGTACGAACCGTCGTCGCCGGTCGTGAAGTTGAGCCCGGAGGGGTATGCGGGGTCGATGCCGTAGGGCGCGAAGCCGTCTTCGTCGTCCAGCGCCTCGATGAGCACTTCGTGCTGGGCGTGGTACTCGGTGCTGGCCAGGCCGCAGCGTGCCCGGTGGGCGGCGTGCAGCTGCGGGTGCGGGCCCGCCAGGTCGAACGGGACGACCGCGCCGTTCTCGCCGGTGGTGTAGGCCTGGGGTGAGAGGCGCCGCACCGCGTCGACGTACTGCGACTCGGCGGTTTCGAAGAGGTGCTCGAGAAGTTCGGGTTCGTCCAGCGCGAGGATGAGGCAATCGTCCTCGGGGATGAAGGCGACGGCTCGGCGACCCTCGGCGCCGAGCGAGGACAGCCAGCCGGGGAGCAGCAGCCAGGAGGTCGCGTAGTGGTCGCCGTCGTCGACGATGCGCGAATATGCGCCCTCCTCCAGTTCGACGTCAGGCGCTTTCTCCGCGAGGTTTTCGCGCGCGGCGTCGAACACCTCGTAGGGTGTGACGCCCCAGCCTGTCACGTGGTCGGGCGCGACGAGGATGCGCTTGTCGGGCAGGTCGATCGCGACCAGCTCGTCGATGAAGGGGAAGGCCGGGCGCGAGATCGGGCGCACGCCGGGCCCGCCGTAGGTGGACGGGCGCAGGATCGGAAAGAGCATGGACCGGGCCGATTCCCAATCCGAGGGCGAGTCGTCGGTGGCGTGCAACGCCGAGAGGAACCGCGTGACGCGCTCCGAACGGTCCTCGGGCGAAAGCTCGGCGGTGTCGCGGAAGATGTTGTGCAGGTTGATGACCAGGCCGTCGGGCAGTTCGAAGCAGAATTCGGTGGGTTGATACTTCGCGCCCTCGATGCCCAGGTCGTCGAGGTGTCGGCGCACGAGCGCGGCGAACTCGCTCGACGTTGGCTTTCGTGAATTGTTCACTCGGCCAAAGTAATCACCCGCACCGACAGCCGCAGCACGGCGGGGTTGCCGAACCTCACATGCCGACGAAATCGATGATCGGAGCGGGATAGCCGGCATCAATACGCCACGGCGTGTGGATCCACGGACCCTCGAGGTGCGCGAGTTCCGGGATCCAACGCCGCACGTAATCGCCCGCGGGGTCGTAGCGCTTGGCCTGGCGCAGCGGGTTGAGTGCGCGGTTGGGCCTGGTGTCCGTGCCGGTGCCCGCCACCCACTGCCAGTTGAGCTGGTTGTTGGCGAGATCGGCGTCGACGAGCCAGTAGAGGAAGTGAGCCGCGCCGATGCGCCAGTGCACCCGAAGGGATTTGGTGAGGAAGCTGGCCGCGATCAGGCGCGCGCGGCCCGGCATCCAGCCTTCGGCGCGCAGCTGACGCATGCCCGCGTCGACGATCGGGTAGCCGGTGCGTCCGTCGCGCCACGCGTCCACCGCGTGCGGGTCGTCGCGCCAGTGGGTCGGGCGTGCGCGATAGTCGTGCCAGGCGGCGTCGGGCCGGGCGGCCAGGAGCTGGTGGTGGAAGTCGCGCCAGGCCAGCTGCCTGGCGAAGGCGTGTCCGCCCTCGGTCGACATGTCGACCCGGCGTACCACCTCGGTGGGGGACAGGCAGCCGAAGTGCAAGTAGGCCGAGAGCCGGGAGGTGGCGTCGGCGGCCAGATCGTCGCTGTGCCGCGCGTACCCGGCGAGCGGGCCGGACAGCCAGTCGCGCAGAAGCTTTCGGCCCGTCGTCTCTCCGCCGACGGCCAGCCGGGGCGAGGATTCGCCCGAGCGCAGATCGTCGGGCTTCGGCAGCGGGTCGCCCGATATTCGCGGCAGGGTGAGGGCGCGTGGTTTGCCGAGAGGCTTGCGCCGGTGTGTTTCCGACCAGCGCCGGAAGTAGGGGGTGAAGACCGCGAAATGATCGCGACCGGTCGACGGCACCAGCAGCTCCGGGTCGACCGCGGTGACGGTGGCGGCGTGCACGTCGACGCGACAGTCACGGCGCCGCAGCCGTTCACGCAATCCGTCCGCGCGCGACCGGCTGTACCCGCTCACGTCCTCGGCGAGATGCACTTTCACGGAGCCGGTTTCGGCGACTACGCGGTCGACCTCGTCCACCACCTCGCCGCGGCGCACTACGAGTCGTCCGCCGACCGCGCGGAGTTCGTTGTCGAGTTCGGCGAGGGCGGCGGCGAGGAAGCGAGCGCGGTTGGGCGGGCAGCGATCCGGTACCAGGTCGCGATCGATGACGAACAGCGGAACCACCGTGTCGCCCTCCCGGTGTGCCGCGGTGAGGACCGGATTGTCGTGCACCCGTAGGTCGCGGGTGAAGAGCGCCACCGAGGTTGTCATCGGGCGGCTCCGCACCGACGCGAACGCGACCCTCGCGGGGCCCATACCGTCTCGACCATCACGTCGTGCACAGCGGTGCGATCGCGGACAGCCCGCCGATGGTCGGCGAGGTGAGGTAGAGACACGGGTTCTGGCCCGCGGCGACGATCGCCGCCTGCACGTCTGCCCATGCTTGCCTGTCGAGGGCGGGATTACGGGCGAGTACGAAGCCCGAGGCGCGGGTCGGGTCGGTCACGATCGCCCAGGAATAGTCCGGGCCGAGTGCGGTGACGATGTAGTTCGTCGGGCCGTCCAGCTGATCCTGGGTGAGTACGCCGGGAAAGCTGACGTGCAGCTGCGCGCCCGTGACCCGATCGTTCACCCGCGCGGTGCCGCGGATCTCGTTGACCGTCCCGGTCCATGTGGTGCACCGGTTGTGCACGGCGATGTCGCCGTTCGGGTCGAGTGCGTAGTCGGCGGTGGTGTCGCGAGCGCAGGCGAGGTTGAAGTATTGCGGAACCGCGGCGAGTTGACGCCACGTGCCGAGGTAGCGGTCGAGGTCGAGGGCGGGCACGGGGGCGGGCGGTTCGGCCGCCGCGGTGCCGATGGCCGCGCCCGTCACCGCGATGACAGCGGTCGCGAGATGTACGCACCATCGTGTTGTTCGGCGAGAGTCCATCGGACCTCCTCGAGTCGGCGACTCTTGCCATGATAGCAGTCAACGATGCACAAACGATGCAAATAGATGTCCGCCACGACGTGAGTTCGGGCGTCCATGCGGAACGGAACGACCTCGACCGGGCAGAATGAGACGATGCCCGCCGGTTCCGTTCCCGCCTCCGCCGCGGCCGGATACACGGTGCGCGCGGTGGCCGAGCGTCTCGGTATCCCGACCGCGACCCTGCGCAGCTGGAACCGTCGCTACGAGATCGGGCCCGCCCAGGATCGGCCCGGCCGCCACCGGCTCTACAGCGAAACCGATATCGCGGTGCTGGAGCGCATGCTCGAACTGATCCGCGAGGGTGCGAGCCCGGGAGGCGCGGCCGTCGCGGCGCGCGGACCCGCACTCGCGCTGGGGGATCGGACCGCGCTGCTCGCCGCCGCGTTCGCCCTGGAGACCGGTACGGTCAGCGCCCAGGTGGAATCGCATATCCGCGCCTACGGCGTGGTCGACACCTGGGAACTGTTGTGCCGCCCCGCTTTCGCCGACATCGTCGCGCGGCAGGGCAGCGGCGAGGGCTGCGTGGACGTCGAGCATCTGCTGTCCTGGTGCGTCGCGGCAGCCATGCAACGAACGAATCCGCCCGTCGGCCCGGCAGGGACCGTGCTCGCCTGCACCAGCGGTGAAACACATGCGTTGCCGCTCGACGTGCTGCGGGCTGCGCTGGCCGAACGCGGTGCCGGCGCACGGATGCTCGGCCCCGATGTTCCGACCGCGGCGCTGGTCGATGCCCTTGCCCGGCAGCAGGATCCGGCGGCGGTGCTGCTCTGGTCGCAGCGCGAATCGACGGCGCTGACTTCGGCCGTTCGCGCGTGCCTCGCGGCAGGGGCTCGGGTGTTCCTCGGCGGCCCCGGCTGGGACGACGTGATTCTGCCCGACGCCGCGGTTCGCGTGGAGAGTCTGGCCGACGCCGTGGATCGGCTGCGCTGAACTCCCGGTTCGAGAAGTGCGGGCGGTTCTCAGTGCGCGGTTCGGCCGAGCAGGTGGCGCAGTGTCGCGTCGAGGTCGGGGGTCCGGAACGTGTGGCCCGCCGCGACCAACCGGGTCGGCAGCACGCGCTGGTCGGCGGCGGCGAGTTCGCGCGCGCCCTGCCTGCCGAGCAGCAGGGCCGGGCCGAAGTCGGGCACCGGAAGGAGGGCGGGACGGTGTAGCACGTGCGCGAGCACCTCGGTGTATTCGCTGTTGCGTACCGGCTGTGGCGCAACGGCATTGATCGGTCCGGAGAGGGCTTCGTCCCACAGCGCGCGGTGGTACACGTCGACGAGATCGTCCAGACCGATCCAGGACAGCCATTGGCGTCCGTCGCCGATCCGCCCGCCGAGACCCGCACTGAACAACGGGCGCAGCAGCCGCATGCTGCCGCCGCGCGGAGACTGCACGACGCCGGTGCGGACCCGGACGGTTCGGATGCCCGCGTCCTCGGCGGGACCGGTGGCGGCCTCCCAGTCGGCGACGACCTCGGCGAGGAAGCCGTCGCCACGGCCCGCGTCCTCGGTGAGCGTCTCGTCGCCGCGGTCGTAGCCGTAGAAGCCGATGGCGGAGGCGCTGACGAACGTCGAAAGACCGGATCGCGCGGCGAGTTCGGCCAGTTTGCGCGTCGGCCCGATCCGGCTCTCGGCGACGGCCCGCTTGTGCTCCTCGGTGAATCGTCCCGCGATCGACGCGCCCGCCAGGTGCACCACCGCGTCCACGCCGTCGAACAGCGCGGGATCCGGATCGGCGGGATCCCAGCGGCGTTCGCCGGGAGTGCGGGCCGGATGACGCACCAGTCGCAGCACGCGGTGGCCGCCGGTGCCGAGAAAGGCGCACAGCGCGGTGCCGATCAGGCCGGACGCCCCGGTCACCGCGACGGTCGCGGTGCCGAAGCCGTGCTCGGCGGCGCGGCGGTGCGCGAGCAGATCGTCGGCCAGCTGGCGGTATCGGTAGTCGAATATCGGCCGCAGCAAGAATTCGGGGATCGGTGTGTCCACCCGATCGATCACGCGGGTGTGCCCTGCGTCGACCTCCTCGAATTCGTGCACGTGCCGCCAGCGCAGCAGCCGGGCCGCGGGTACGGAGGCGAGTCCGTCCGCGGCGATGGCGTCGACGAAGCGCTGCGGTGGCTGGTAACCGCGGGGATCGTGCCGGGCCACCCAGCGCAACCCGCCGGGGAGGCCGAGCACTGCGCGTCCGTCGGCGAGCGACTCGGCCTCGGCGATCAGGGAGACGGGATGCCACGGCGGCGCGAGCCTGGTGAAGGCGCCGGGACGGGCGTACCAGGCGAAGACCTCGGACCGGGGCGCGGCGACAACGCTCGAGCAGGCGATGGCCATGTCTCGACTGTAGTCGCGAACCGCGCGGATGAAACGTTTATGCGTCGTTTGTCTCGCGGCGTTCCTCGATCGGCAGCGGGCCGTGCTTGTCCAGATGCAGATAGGTGTAGCCGGTCACGAGGGTGCACATCACCGTCGCGGTGATCAGCATCGCCCAGCCCGCGACCAGCAAGCTCAGCAGACCGCCGAGCAGAGCGCCCAGCCCGAAGGACAGGTACAGCAGGAAATAGCCGAGCCAGTCGGCGTAATCGCCGCCGCTGATGTGGCGTTCGATGCCCTGGCCCATTTTCACCAGCGTGCCGGTGACGTAGCTGAGCGGCACCGAGACCTCGCCGTCCTTGACGAACGAGGTGTTCAGCGCGCCGACGCCGAAGGCGACGAACAGGATCGGGATGAAATCGATCTTGGTCGTATCGTCCATGAGGTAGAGCCCCAGATCGATGCCGGTGGCCAGCGCGAGGCAACCGGTGGTGAGCAGGGTGGGCCCGTGCGGGTGACCCGACCAGTAGCGCCTGCGACACCAGGAAGCGACGACCACGCCGGACAGGAACGAGCCAAGCAGCAGCGCGGCCGCGACGGCCACGTCGGCTTCCTCGTGGAAGTAGCCGAGTACGGCGCGCTCGGTGTTGCCCGTCATGAACGTGACGAAGTAGCCGGCGGTGTGCATGAAGGCCGCCGCGCCGATCAGACCGGCCAGTGCCGCGAGCACCCACGAGATGCGGGCCTCGGCGTCGAAGAGTTCCTTTCTGCGGTCCTCGTCCGGCTGTTTCACAGGTCAGACTCCTCCCGAGGCGGATACGACCCCTCAGTGATACCCGCGCGCCCTGAGAATCAGCTGACCGAACGCTGGGTGTGTCCGGCAGTTTGCTGGAACTCACACCGATGCGGCGGTCCCTGCGCTGTGGTCTCAGCGATCGCGGGGCCCGTCGGCGTCGGCAGTCACACCGCTGCGGTGTTGGCTGCCGCGTCGTACGCCGTGCGCGCCTCGGAGATCTCGCGCTGATGGTCCTCGGTCCAGGTGACCAGCGCCTGGATGGTTTCGTGCAGGCTGCCGCCGAGCGGGTGGACGATCTCGCGACGCGCCAACGGGTCTGGGACCTGTACGCGCAGACCAGCCGGCCGGGCGCGGGGTATCACCTCGGCCAGTTCTGGCGTGCTCCCGACGATCCGCAGCTGCACATCATGAGGTTGGAGCCGTGGCGCATCCAGGTGATTCGCGGCGCGGATCTGCGCAGCCGGATCTGGCAGCGCGCCGTCGAGGTCGCGCGGACCGGTTAGACGGTCCTCCGCTCCGGCCGGGAGCGGGCTAGCGTGCAGGAGTGGACTTTGTGCTCGACTACCTGCTGACCGAACCCCCGGGTGAACCGGTCGATTCCGTGACCGCCGCTTGGGCCAGGCATCGCGCGGTCGCGGCCCGCTTCGCCGCGCCCGTGGACGCCGCCGTCGCGGGCGGTTTCGCGGCCGACCGGCTCGGTTTCGCCTTCCTCTCCGGTTATCAAGAGGCACTGCGCACGCTGCTGCCCGAGTTCCCCGCCGAGGACGCCGTCGCGGTGTCGGCGACCGAGGCGGGCGGCGCGCATCCTTCGGCCATCCGCACCGTGCTGACCGAGCGCGACGGCGCGGTCACGGTCAGCGGCACCAAGACCTTCACCACGCTGGGCAGTCTGGCGCGCAGGCTCGTGGTCATCGCCAGCGCGGGCGCCGCCGCCGACGGCCGCAACATGCTGCGGGCGGCGCTGGTCGAGACCGCGGCGCCGGGGGTCACGGTGACGGATCTGCCCGCCGTGCCGTTCGCGCCCGAGATTCCGCACGCGACCGTCACTTTCACCGACGCCCCCGCGACCCCGCTGCCCGGCGACGGCTACACCGATTTTCTCAAGCCGTTCCGCACCATCGAGGACGTGCACGTGCTCGCCGCCGCGCTCGGCTGGCTGGTGCGCGTGGCGCGGGAGTCGTCCTGGCCGCGCCCGGTGCTTCAGAAGCTGCTCGTGTTGGTGGCCGCGGTGCGCGGACTGGATCTCGGCAGGCCGGGGTCGCCGGGTGTGCACATCGCGCTCGGCGGCGTCTTCGAGGAATTCGCTCGGGTGGTGGACGAGCTCGCGCCGCTCTGGGAGGCCGCAGACCCGATTGCCCGGGAACGCTGGGAGCGGGATCGCCCCTTGTTCGGCACCGCCGGACGGGTGCGGGCGCAGCGGCTGGCAACCGCTTGGCGTGCGGTCGGCTTCGACGACGAAACCACTGGCTGAGGCACGATCGGGCGCACGGAAAAAGGGTCCGGAAATGGGGAGCGGGCCTCGGCGAAGGGGGGGAGTTAGCCGAGGCCCGCGTAAGGTCGGCCCGGGGGGGAGGGGCCGACGTGAATGATCCTACGCGAAGAATTGGGATTGTGTACGCATGGGGGTCTCCACTTTCGGAGATTTTTTGGGGGGTCGACACGCGGTGTGTTCGCCTGTCCGCGGCGGTGTACCGCCGGGTAGCGGCGGTCGCGCGATGCGGCGATGACCTGGCGTTTGTCAAAGATGTTGCGGTGCAGCTTATTCCATAAGGCGCTCGGTGCGGCGATACGAAAAGCGATTCCGATCGGAAACATTCCAACGGGTCGCTTTGTGGCGCGAATCCCGCCGTGAGGGCGCGAGCGGGCTTGATTCTGCCGGGTTTGTCGCGTGTCGCGGCGGTCTGGGCATGTCGGGCGGCGGGCGAATTGTGTCGTACCCGGGTGCGAGTATGTGGCGGTGGTCACTGGGATGGACATAGCCGGTGCCGCCGCATGTGGTGCGGTCCGGCGTGAGTACCGCTCGCGCGGGAAACGGGTAGTCGGCTACCCGCGACCCGAGGGGGCGGCACGCGGGACGATCGAACCGGTCGCATCCCGTTCCGGTACCCCCGAGCACCGCCTGGACCGGGATGCGACCTTTTGCTGTCCGGCTCCGGATAAAGGGGGTGCGCACGGCGGGAGTCGCGACGATACTGACCCCCATATCGGTCGCTCGTCCGACCCAGTGACAACGCCACGACGCCGAGATGAGGGGCGTCGACGGCTATACGACATCGAGAATCCACGAAAAACAGGAGAGTCATGCCCGACGCAATAGTCGCCGAGGGTCTGGTCAAACGCTACGGCCAGTTGGTTGCCCTCGATGGACTCGACCTGACGGTGCCCGAAGGCACCGTCACAGCGCTGCTCGGCCCCAACGGCGCAGGCAAGACCACCGCGGTCCGGGTGCTCACCACCCTGCTGGTCCCCGACGCGGGGCGGGCGACCGTCGCGGGTATCGATGTCCTGCGTCACCCGCAGGCCCTGAAGTCCAGGATCGGGGCATCGGGCCAGTACGCCGCCGTCGACGAATACCTGACCGGCTTCGAGAACCTGGAGATGGTGGGCAGGCTCTATCACATGGGCGTGCAGCGCAGTAAGGAACGCGCTCGCGAACTGCTGGAGCGCTTCCGGCTCAGCGACGCCGCGGACCGGCCGGTGCGCGGTTACTCCGGCGGTATGCGCCGCAGGCTCGACCTGGCGGGCGCGCTGGTGGCCAATCCGCCGGTGCTGTTCCTCGACGAACCGACCACCGGCCTCGACCCGAGGGCCAGGCTGGATCTCTGGGACGTCATCGAGGAACTGGTTGCGGGCGGCACCACGCTGCTGCTCACCACGCAGTACATGGAAGAGGCGGACCGGCTCGCCGATGCGATCGTGGTGATCGACCACGGCAAGGTCATCGCCCGCGGCACCGCCGACGAACTGAAGACCATGGTCGGCGGCGATCGCATCGAACTCACCGTCGACCACGTCGACAAGCTCGCGATCGCGGAGGGAGCGCTGCAGGGCCTGGCCGACGGGGAGATCCACCTCGAACCCGGCATGCGCCGGATCACGGTGCCGGTCGGCAACGGCTCCCAGGCCTTGGTCGACGCGATCGGCCTGCTCGCCGCCAGCGACGTGCAGGTCCGCGATGTCGGTCTGCGCAGGCCGTCGCTCGACGACGTGTTCCTGCGCCTGACCGGGCACGAGGCGGAGCAGTACGCCGCAGGCGAGGCGTCGTCGAACGGCTCCGGCGGAGCGAAAGCCGCCGAACGACTCGAAGCGACGGAAGGAAAGTCCCGATGACCGCGGTGACGACGACCCTCGAGGTTCCGGTCCGTATGGGACTCGGCGAACGCCTCTCCATCGTGGTCAGCGACAGCGTGACGATTGCCAAGCGCAATGTCATCAAGATCAGGCGCGTGCCCGACGTGCTGATCTTCTCGACGCTCTCGCCGATCATGTTCGTGCTGCTCTTCGCGTTCGTGTTCGGCGAGGCGATCCAGATACCCGGCATGGAGGGCGGCTACCGCGAGTTCCTGATCGCGGGCATCTTCGCGCAGACCGTGGTGTTCGGTTCCTCGTTCACCGGCGCGGGGCTGGCCGAGGACATGCAGAAGGGCATCATCGACCGGTTCCGTTCGCTACCGATGGCGCCCTCGGCGGTGCTGGTCGGCCGGACCGTCAGCGATGTGGTGATCAACGTGGTCAGCCTGGTGGTGATGTCGCTGACCGGCCTGCTCGTCGGCTGGCGGATCCGCGGCTCGATCCTCGACGCGGTGCTCGCCTACGTCCTGCTGCTGCTGTTCGCCTACGCCGTGTCCTGGATCATGGCTTACGTCGGTCTGCTGGTCCGGGCGCCCGAGGTGTTCAACAACGCCAGCTTCATGGTCATGTTCCCGCTGACCTTCCTGGCCAACACCTTCGTGCCGATGAACAATCTGCCGACCGTGCTCGAGATGTTCGCAGAATGGAACCCGGTCTCGGCGCTGACGCAGGCGACCCGCGAGCTGTTCGGCAACACCAGCCCGATGGTGCCCACCTCGGACGCCTGGTCGATGCAGCATCCGGTGGCTACCACGCTGATCTGGGTGGCCGTGATCCTGGTGGTGTTCGTGCCGCTGGCCCTGCGCCAGTACAAGCGGACCGTCAGCCGCTGATCGAAACCCTGCTCAGCGATCGTTCTCCGCGCCGGCTCCCGTCACGGGGGTCGGCGCGGAGCCGTTCCTGGAGTGGCCGATGCGCGGCGGCTCCGGCGCTGGCTCCGGCGGCAGCGGTCGCTTGCTGCGCACCAGCCAGGCCACACCGCCCGCCAGCGCGACGGCACCCCCGGCAATCAGACGGTTACGAGAACGTGCAGATACGTGCAAACGCCCCAAGCTCATTCGACCATGCTGGCACAGCTGGATGAATAGCGCAGTAAGTGCCGACCGGTCTCGACTCGCCGCGTGCTCCACCGGGCGGCGCGCCCGGCAGGGACCGCGCGATCGCTAGCATGGCGGGCGTGACCTCACCGATCCCGACCGCCGGGGTGACGCTCTACACGACCCACGGCGATATCAAGCTCGCGCTCTTCGGCTATCACGCGCCGAAGACGGTGCGGAACTTCCTCGGGCTGATCGACGGCTCGGCGGCGTACACCACCGAGAACGCGAGCGGGGGCACCTCGGGCCCGTTCTACGACGGCACCGCCTTCCACCGAGTGATGGACGGTTTCATGATCCAGGGCGGCGATCCCGGCGACACCGGACGAGGCGGTCCGGGCTACGACATCTCCGCCGAGTTCCATCCCGAGCTGCGCTTCGACCGCGGCTACCTGCTGGCCATGGCGAACGTCGGAGCCCGCACCAGCGGTTCGCAGTTCTTCATCACGGTGAGCCCGCAGCCGCACCTGAATCGCAAGTACACGATCTTCGGCGAGGTCGTCGACACGGATTCGCGCAAGGTCGTCGACGCCATCGCGGCGACGCCGACCGATCGCAACGACCGCCCCAAAGAGCCTGTCCGCATCTCCACCCTCACGATCGATTGAACTGATGAATGCTCAGCCGCCCGCACCGACGTGCGTCCGCCATCCGAATCGTCCGACCGGCCTGGCGTGTACGCGCTGCGGGCGGCCCGCCTGCCCGGACTGTCTGCGACCAGCCTCGGTCGGGCAGCACTGCGTCGACTGCGTGCGGGAGGCGGGCAGTCAGGTGCGTCCGGTCCGGACGGTCGCGGGCGCTCCGGTCACCGCTTCGGCCACCCCGCTCGTGACGTACGGGCTGATCTCGTTGAACGTGCTGTTCTACGGAATCACCGCGGTCCAGGCGAGCAGCCTGGCCGAGAACTACCGGTCCGAACTGTTCCTGCGGTGGGCATTGATTCCGCGGCTCGTCGCGGAAGGTGACTGGTTCCGGGTGATCGGCTCCGGCTTCCTGCACTGGGGTCCGTTGCATCTGGCGCTCAATATGTTCGCGCTCTACGTCGTCGGAATTCAGCTGGAGCCGTTCCTGGGTCGCGCCAGGATGCTCGCCATCTACCTGGTCGCACTGATCGGCGGTTCGGCGGGCGGCATGCTGCTCGAGCCGGTGAACACGATCGGGGCCGGCGCGTCCGGCGCGGTGTACGGGATGTTCGGCGCGGTCGCGGTGCTGTTGATCCGGCTGCGCATGAACGCCACCCAGATTCTGGTGATCATCGCGATCAACGTGCTGCTCAGCCTCTCGCTGAGCGGAGTCTCGCTGTGGGTGCACCTGGGCGGGCTCGTCGCGGGCACGCTCGCGACCATGGGCGTGCTGTTCCTGCCGCAGTGGGTGCACACGAAGACCCCGGAGGCCGCCCGCACCATCGGCTGGGTCGCGATCGCCGCCGTCGGCGCGGTCTCGGCCGCGCTCATCGGGTTGGCCGCGGCGATGGTGTCCTGAGCGAGTTTTCGGCTCGCTTCACGTGAAACATGGGCGGCCGCACCGGCACCGCGGTGCTACTGCTTGGGCAGGAACGCGATCCGGTGCGCGACGAGCGCTTCGAAAACGGTCTCCGGCGAGGTGCCCAGATCCCAGCGGCCGAAGATCAACAGCCGCTCGTCGCCCTCGTGCCGGACGTCGATCTCGAGCATCGGCGACTTGCGGCCGAGGCGGCGGTAGCTCACCACCCGCGCCTTGACGATCTGCTCGGGCCGGTACTCGGTCGGGCCGAGCAGACCGCGCACGATCAGGCGAGGTTCGGCGCCGGTCCGGATCGACAGCCGCGGTCGCTGTCGAAATCCCAGGCCCGCCAGGGCGAGCAGACCCGCCGCGGCCAGCCCGATGAGCAGGCGGCTCGCGGCATCCGCGGCGAAGATCGCCGCACCGGCCATGACCACGCCGCCAACGGCGACCGCGACGAGCGCGGGGGTGGGCGTGGCCCACGCGAGACGCGGCTCCACAGCGGGGGATTCAGGGTTCACGCGGCACTCTCCCCAATCGGTCCTCGAGTTGTCCACAGGGTCATCCACAGGTGTGCATGAATGACACGTCTGTAATCCCGAAGGTGGATCAGCGCCACCGCATGGTCATGATCAGGCCGACGACCATGAGCCCGAAGCCGATCAGGAAGTTCCAGGCGTTGAGATCGTTCATCCAGCTGATCTGCTCGGCGGCCAGGTAGTAGACCAGCAGCCAGACCAGACCGGCCAGCATGAAGCCGAGCATGATCGTGACGTACCAGACCGGCGAGGGACCCGCTTTCACCTTCACCGGGATCCGGCTGGCCGGGTTGATCGTGTAGTCGGTCTTCTTACGGACCTTCGACTTGGGCATGACGTCCTCGTATTCGGCGTGCAGGTCGGTACCGGGGGCTGATTCAGTTCTCTGTGTGCTCAGTCGACCGCACCGAGCTCGTTCGCCGCGGCCACCGTCCCGGCGACAGCGCGGACGGCCCGGGCGAGGCTCGGACGCCCTCCGGTGTTCCCCCTAGGCTATCCCAACTGGTAATGGATGCGACGGCCTGCCGCATCGCCACGTAATCTCGAACCATGCGTGTACTGGTCGTCGACAATTACGACAGCTTCGTGTTCAACCTGGTGCAGTACCTGGGCCAGCTGGGAACCGACGCTGTCGTCTGGCGCAACGACGACCCGCAACTGGCCGACGTGGACGCCGCGATCGCCGATTTCGACGGCATCCTGATCAGCCCGGGCCCCGGCACCCCCGACCGGGCGGGCGCCAGCATCGACCTGGTGCGCGCCTGTGCCCGCAGCAATACCCCGCTGCTCGGCGTCTGCCTGGGCCACCAGGCGATCGGCGAGGCGTTCGGCGCGACGGTCACCCGTGCGCCGGAACTGCTGCACGGCAAGACCAGCTCGGTGTTCCACATCGGCGCTGGCGTGCTCGCCGGCCTGCCCGACCCGTTCACCGCGACCAGGTATCACTCGCTCACCGTGCTCGAGGACACGCTGCCCGAGGACATCGAGGTGCTCGGCCGCACCGAATCCGGGATCGTGATGGCCATGCGGCACCGCACCCTGCCCATCCACGGCGTGCAGTTCCATCCCGAATCGGTGCTCACCCAGGGCGGGCACCGGATGCTGGCGAACTGGCTCGAGGTCTGCGGCGAGCGGCCCTCCGAGGGGCTTGTCGAGCTGCTCGAGGCGGAGGTCGCGGCACTGGTGCTGCAGTGACCAGGCCATATGTGCTGCTGTCGGTGGCGGTCAGCCTGGACGGCTACATCGACGACGCCGGTCCCGACCGTCTGAGGCTCTCCGACTCGGCGGATTTCGATCGTGTCGACCGGGTGCGCGCCGAGTCCGATGCGATCCTGGTCGGCGCCGAGACGCTGCGCCGCGACAATCCGCGGCTGCTGGTGAACAACGCCGAGCGCCGGGCGGCGCGGGTGGCGGCGGGCAAGCCCGAGTACCCGCTCAAGGTCACCGTCACCGCGCGCGGCGACCTGGACCGGGAGCTGAACTTCTGGCACCACGGCGGCGCGAAGGTCGTCTACACCACCGATTCCGGCGCGGCCCGGTTGGCGGATCGGCTGGTCGGCATCGCCGACGTGGTCACGCTCGGCGCGGAAATCGAGTTCGGCGCGCTGCTGGACGATCTCGGCCGCCGCGGCGTCGGACGCCTGATGGTCGAGGGCGGCACCGGGATGCACACCGCGTTCCTGGCCGCCGATCTGGCCGATGAACTGCACCTGGCCGTCGCGCCGATCGTCGTGGGCGATTCGGCCGCGCCGCGATTCCTCGCCGACGCTCGTTTCGCCGGGGGATCGACTCGACGTCGCACGCTTGCCGACGTCGAGCGGGTCGGCGACATGGCCGTGCTGCGCTACCTCCTCCGTCCCGACGACCCCGACCACCGCTTCCTGCGCAGAGCCATCGAGCTCGCGCGGCAGTGCCCGCCGAGTGACACGGCGTTCTCGGTCGGGGCGGTGATCGTGGCCGACGGCGTCGAGATCGCCACGGGGTACTCGCGCGAGACCGACGAGAAGGTGCACGCCGAGGAATCCGCGTTGAACAAGCTGCCCGCCGACGATCCGCGGCTGGCCGCGGCGACGCTCTACAGCACCCTCGAACCCTGTTCGCAGCGCGCTACGGCGACCCGGCTGCCGTGCACCGATCGCATTCTGCGGGCCGGGATCCCGCGCGTGGTGATCGCCTGGCGGGAGCCGACGACGTTCGTGGTGAACTGCGTCGGGGTGGAGAACCTACGGCAGCACGGCATCGAGGTGATCGAACTGCCCGAGCTCGCCGACGAGGCCATGTCGATGAACCGGCACCTGGACCTGGCGTAGCAGCGTTCACCGTGCCGTCGGCGGAGGCGTTTCCGCAGGGTGAATGTGACGGGGTGCGGTGTGGGTCCGTCGCCCGGGAGTCTGCGGCCCCGGACGACGGGCCGCTAGCGGATCACGGCCTGCCGTAGACCGCCGTGACGAATTCGCTGAGCTGGTTGTCGTCGAGGTGCCTGGCCAGATCGGCCTCGCTGATCATCCCGACCAGCCGCTTGTTCTCGACCACCGGCATGCGCTTGATGCGATGGCTCTCCATCTCCTGGAGCACCACCTCGACGTCGGCGTCGGCCGAGACCCAGCGCGGGGTCGCCTCGCACAGTTCGGCTGCGCGAGTGTTGGTCGGTGCGCGGCCCTGGGCCACGCATTTCACCACGATGTCGCGGTCGGTGATGATGCCGCACATCCGCTCGTTCTCATCCGCGATGACGAGCGATCCGACGCCCAGCTCGGCCATGATGCGCGCGGCCTTGCCGACCGTCTCGTCCTTGGATATCCACTGAGCGCCGGGTTTCATGATGTCCCTGGCAGTGGTCATGGGGCTGCCTCCTGTTCCATGCTGATTGATGGTTCGGATGGAGCAGCCCCATTCTCGCGCCGATGACACCGACCGGTCGCGGCTTTCCGATAACGATCGGGTCGGCCGCGGATCGGCCCCGGATCACGGTGGGCCGAGCACTCCGGTCGTGATGGCGATCGTGCTGGACTTGGAGATCGACGAACCCGGCGACGGTTGCTGGCTGATGATCCGCCCGACGCTGCTCGCATCGAAGGTGCCGGCAGTGTTCTGGCTGATCTGGCCGGTGCTACCGGTCCAGCCGCTCTGGCGCAGCTTCTCCACCGCCTGCGACGGCGTGAGGCCGACCAGGCTCGGCATGCTGATCTGATCGCCGCTGGACACCTGGACCGTCACCGTCGAGCCCTTGTCGGCATTGGTGCCGCCCGCCGGGCTGGTCCCGATGACCTCACCCTTCGGCTTCGAGGACTGCACCTCTTCGATGACGATCTTGAAACCGGCGCTGTCCACCAGGTTCGGCTGGGCGACGCTGATGTCCTGCCCGACCAGGCTCGGCACCCGGACCTTCTCCGGCCCCTTGCCGAGCCAGACCACGATCGCCTGGTCGATGTCGACCCGCGCGCCCGCGGAGGGCTCGGTGCCGATCACCTTGTCCAAATCCTGGACGCTGGACTCCTTGCGAACCACGCTCGGATCCATCCGCAAGCCGACGGCGTTGAGCTCCTGCTCGGCCTGCTGCACGGTCAGTCCGTCCAGCCGAGGCACCTGCACCTGGGTCGGTCCGCTGGAGACCTGCAGGGTGACCGTGCTGCCCTTGTCGATGCGGGAGCCGCCGAGCGGCTGAGTGGAGATGACGTTGCCGTCGGCCACCTTGCTGTCCGGCTTCTGCTGGATGGCCACCGTGAAGCCGAGCCTCTGCAGCGCGTCCTGCGCCTGCGCCAGCGATCTGTTCGACAGATCGGGCACGGCCACCTGATCCGGCTTGCTTCCCGGGCCGATCAGCACCCAGAACAGCGCGAACACCACGGCGAGCGCGGCGGCCGCGCCGAGCGCGAGGTAGGCGGTGCGGCGCGGGCTGCCCGGTTCGGCGGGCTCCTGCTCGGCGGTGTCGTCGTTGCGTTCGACGGTGCGGAAGCTGCGCGGCGGGGGCTCGTTGTTGCCGAGGATGGTGGTGCGATCCTCGTCGGTCATCACCATCGGCGCGCTCGGCTTCTGGCCGCCGAGCACCCGGATCAGGTCCGCGCGCATCTCGGCGGCGCTCTGGTACCGGTTGGCCGGGTTCTTGCTCATCGCCTTGAGCACCACGGAATCCAGCTCGCGCGGGACGCCCGAGTGCACGTGCGAGGGCAGCCGCGGGTCCTCGCGGACGTGCTGATAGGCCACCGCGACCGGCGAGTCACCGGTGAAAGGTGGTTCGCCGGTGAGGATCTCGAAGAGCACGCAGCCCACCGAGTACACGTCCGAGCGGGCGTCCACGGTCTCGCCGCGGGCCTGCTCCGGCGAAAGGTATTGCGCGGTACCGATAACGGCCGCGGTCTGGGTCATCGGGTTGGAGCTGTCGGCCAGCGCGCGGGCGATGCCGAAATCCATCACCTTCACCGCGCCAGCGCGGTTGATCATGATGTTGGCCGGCTTCATGTCGCGGTGCACGATCCCGGCCTTGTGGCTGAAATCCAGTGCGGCGCAGACGTCGGCGACGATCTCCATGGCGCGCCGGGGCGGCATCGGACCCTTGCCGCGCACGATGTCGCGCAGCGTATCGCCGTCGACGTACTCCATCACGATGTAGGGCAGCGGACCGCCGTCCACCTCGGCCTCGCCGGTGTCGTAGACCGCGACGATGGCCGGATGGTTCAGCGCGGCGGCGTTCTGCGCCTCACGCTTGAAGCGCAGGTAGAACGTGGGGTCGCGGGCCAGATCGGCACGCAGCACCTTGATCGCCACATCCCGGCTCAACCGCAGGTCGCGCGCCTTGTGGACCTCCGACATACCGCCGAAGCCGATGATCTCGCCCAGCTCGTAGCGGGAAGAGAGATTCTTCGGGGTCGTCATCGTTGTCCTTGTGAAGGAGTGGCGGGCGCGCTGCGAGTGTTGCCGGGACCCGAGGCACCGGGACTATCCGGAAATGGTAAGTCGAAAGTCGGGAACCAGGTGCGGGTGGTGCTCGGACTCGTCGTCTTGGTGGTCTTCGTCGTGCTCGGCGCCGTGGTGGTGGTCGGCGGCGCCGTGGTCGTGGTGGGTTCCGGCGTCGTCGTCGGCGGCTCGGTGGTGGTCGTCGGCGACTCGTCGGTGGTGACCGGCGGAGGCGGCGGCACGAACCTGGTGGTGGTCGGCGGCGCCGTCGTGGTGGTCGGCACGGGCGGCGGGGCCACCACCGAGCTGACCGGCTCGCGCACCGGATCCGGGTTGGTGTCGCCGCCGAACAGCAGCCAGATCACCGCGCCGCCGAGCAGCACGGCGCCGACGCCGAGACCGGCCAGCGCCTTCTGCCCGGTGTTCCACGGCTTCTTGCCCGGCGGCTGATCGTTCGACGCGCCCGTGTTCATCATGGTCGCTGGCGCGGCCGCAGCGGCGCCGCCGAGGGCAGCGGCGGCGGGGGTGCTGTAGCGCACGGTCGGGCCGTCGGCCTGGCCCGCGGGCAGGATCACAGTCGGGCCGGGCGGCAGCACCCTGGTCGCGCCGGTGGCGTACGACGCGGCGGCGGAGCCGGCGTTGCGCGGCGGCGGCGGACGATGGCCCGCGCGCACCGCGGCCACCGCGTCGGCGAACTCGCCGCCGCTGGCGTAGCGCAGGTTCGGGTCCTTGCCCATCGTGATCTCGATGAGTTCGCGGACGTTGGGCGGCAGATCCTCCGGCATCGGCGGCGGATTCTCCCTGACGTGCTTCATCGCCACGGTGATCGCGCCGTCGCCGCTGAACGGCCGCTGCCCGGCCAGCGCCTCGTACCCGACCACGCCGAGCGAGTACACGTCGCTCGCCGCGGTCGCGTCCTCGCCGACGGCCTGTTCCGGTGCGATGTACTGCGCGGTGCCCATCACCATGCCGGTCTTGGTCACCGGGCTGGCGTCGACCGCCTTGGCGATGCCGAAGTCGGTGATCTTCACCTGACCGGTCGGCGTCACCAGGATGTTGCCCGGCTTCACGTCCCGGTGCACCACGCCCGCGGCATGGGCGACATCGAGCGCGCGACCGGTCTGCTCGAGCATGTCGAGGCCCTGGAGGACCGAGAGCCTGCCCATGCGGTTGAGCACGGTGTTCAGCGGCTCGCCCTGCACCAGCTCCATGACCAGGTAGGCGGTCTCGCCCGCGCTCGGGTCGTAGGTCTCGCCGTAGTCGTAGATGCCCGCGATCCCGGAGTGGTTGAGCTGCGCGGTGGTCTTGGCCTCCGTGCGGAACCGGTGCCGGAAGGTCGGGTCGGCGGAGAACTCCGCCTTCAGCACCTTCACGGCGACGCGGCGGTCCAAGCGGGTGTCCAGCGCCTCCCACACCTGACCCATGCCGCCGGTGGCGATCAGACGTTGCAGGCGGTAGCGATCGGCGATCAACGCACCGTTGTTCAGCATCGGGGCCCCCGAACTTCAACTCGTTCGTTCATATCGTTCAGCCCCCCTGCAGACCGGCGTCGAGCACGGCCCTGGCAATGGGTGCGGCCACCGAACCGCCGGTGGCGGCCAGCGCCCGATCACCGCCGTTCTCGACGATCACCGCGATGGCGATCTTCGGGTTCTGCGCGGGCGCGAACGCGATGTACCAGGCATGCGGTGGCGTGTTGCGCGGGTTGCTTCCGTGCTCGGCCGTTCCGGTCTTGGACGCGATCGTGTATCGGGACTGGCGTGATCCGACGGTGTTCTCCTCGGAGGCGACCATCATGGAGGTCAGCTGAGACGCTACCTGGGCGCTCACCGCCTGGCCGACAGAGACCGGCTTCGTCTTGGACAACACGCTCAGATCGGGCCCCTGCCGTTGGTCCACCAGGTACGGCTCCATCCGCACGCCGCCGTTGGCGATGGTCGCGGCGATCACCGCGTTGTCGAGCGGAGTGAGCGCCACATCGCGCTGGCCGATGCTGCTCTGGCCGAGCGCGGCGTTGTCTCCGATGGTGCCGACGGTGCTCTCCGCCACCGGAATCGGGATGCCGCGGTGCGGGCCGATGCCGAACGCGGCGGCCTCGTCCTTCAGGTTGGCGGCGCCCACCCTGACGCCGAGTTCGACGAACGCGGTGTTGCAGGACCGGAAGAACGCCTCGTTCAACGACGCCGTCGGGCCGGAACCGCAGGTCGCGCCGTTGTAGTTCTCCAGCGTGGTGCTGGTGCCCGGCAGCGTGATGTTGGGTGCGGCGGTGAACTGATCCTCCGGGGTGGCGACGCCGTTGGCCAGCGCGGCCGCGGTGACCACCACCTTGAAGGTGGAGCCGGGCGGGTAGGTCTGCGAGACGGCCCGGTTGAGCATCGGCTGGCTCGGATCCTTGCTGAGCGTGTCCCAAGCCTGGGTGGTGGCCGCGCCGTCGTGCCCGGCCAGCAGGTTCGGGTCGTAGCTCGGGGTGGACACCATGGTGAGGATCTTGCCGGTACTCGGTTCGATGGCCACCACCGAGCCGGTGTAACCCTTGGCGCTGAGCTGTTCGTAGGCGACCTGCTGCATCACCGGGTTCAAGGTGGTGAGCACGTTGCCGCCGCGCGGATCGCGACCGGAGACCAGGTCGACGAGCCTGCGGCCGAACAGCTGGCTGTCCGAACCGTTGAGCACCTGGTCCTCGGAGCGCTCCAGCCCGGCGCTGCCGTATTGGATCGAGTAGTAGCCGGTCGCCGGCGCGTAGGCCTGCGGGTCGGTCGGGTAGGTGCGCAGGTACTTGTAGCGGTCGTCGGTGGCGACCGAGCTGGCCAGCACGGTGCCGCCCGCGGAGATCTGGCCGCGCTGGCGCGAGTACTCGTCGAGCAGCACGCGGGAGTTGCGCGGATCGCTGCGGTAATCGTCGGCCTTGATCACCTGCACATAGGTGGCGTTCGCGAGCAGCGCGACGACCATCACCATCACCGCGACCGCGACCCGCCGTAGTGGAGTGTTCATTCTTGCGGCCTCGCTTCCGAGCGGCGCAGCAGCTCGGTCTGTGCATCGGCGATCGGCGCCGGGTCCTTCTTGCGCACCGGCGCCGGGGCGCGGGCCGCGTCGGACACCTTGATCAGCAGCGCGAGCAACGCATAGTTGGCCAAGAGCGAAGAACCGCCGTACGACATGAACGGCGTGGTGAGGCCGGTCAGCGGGATCAGCTTGGTGACGCCGCCGACCACGACGAACAGCTGGACGGCGATGGTGAACGAGAGCCCGGCGGCGAGCAGCTTGCCGAAGCTGTCGCGCACGGCGATCGCAGTGCGCAGGCCGCGCATCACCAGCATCAGGAAGAGGATCAGCACCGCGGTGAGCCCGATCAGGCCGAGCTCCTCACCGATGGTGGTGACGATGAAGTCGGTGTTGGCGAAGGGCACCTGATTCGGCCGTCCACTGCCGAGGCCGGTGCCCGCGAGTCCGCCGGTGGCCAGGCCGAACAGCGACTGCGAGATCTGGTAGCCGGTGTTGTGGTAATCGGCGAAGGGGTCGAGCCAGGTGTTGGTGCGCACCCGCACGTGGCTGAACGACTGGTAGGCGAAGACGAATCCGATGACGAGCAGGCTGCCGCCGATGATCAGCCAGCCCACCCGCTCGGTCGCGATGTAGAGCATCACCAGCACCGTGCTGAAGATCAGCAGCGAGGTGCCGAGGTCTTTTTCGAAGACGAGCACCGCGATGCACACCACCCAGACCGCCAGGATCGGGCCGAGATCGCGGCCGCGCGGGAACTCCATGCCGAGCATGTGCCGTCCGGCGGTGGTGAACAGGTCGCGCTTGGCGACGAGCACCGAGGCGAAGAAGATGATCAGCAGGATCTTGGCGAACTCGCCGGGCTGCACGCTGAAGCCGGGCAGCCTGATCCAGATCTTGGAACCGTTGGTCTCCGAGTACGCACTGGGCAGCAGCGCCGGGATCATCAGCGCGACGAGCCCGATCAGGCCGAGGGTGTAGCTGTAGCGAGCCAGCGTGCGGTAGTCGCGCAGCACGATCAGCAGGGTGACGAACACCATCATGCCGAGCGCGGTCCACAGAATCTGCTGGTTGGCGTCGGGCGAGGGGACCGGATCCGAGTTGAATTCCGCGTTCTGCGCGGCGCCGAGATCCAGGCGGTGGATCAGAATCAAGCCCAGACCGTTGAGCAGCGCGACGATCGGCAGCAGCAGCGGATCGGCGAACGGTGCGAACCGGCGGACGGCCAGGTGCGCGATGCCGAAGAGGGCTAGGAAGGCGAGGCCGTACTTGGCGATGTCCAAGGTGATCGACTGCTCCTGGCTGGCCTCGACCAGGAACAGCGAGACGGTCGTGATCAGCGTCGCGAACCCGAGCAGCAGCAGTTCGGCATTGCGTCTGGTGGACGGAGGTGGCGCTGGAGCGAACCCGCCCGGGGGACTGGGGAAGGCCCCCGCGGACGGTGGTGCCGGTGCGGACATCAGTCCGTCACCCGGCAGTTCTCCCCCGAGATCTGGGGGTTCTGAGCCGGGGTGGACGTCGGCGCCTGCTCCACCGGAGTGGGTGTCTTGACGTCGGTCCCCCTGGTGTCACCCGGGTCGGTGGTAGGTGCCGGGTTCGGCGTCGTGGCCGGCGCGACGGGGCCCGGCGCGGGCTCGCCCGGCGGCACGACACCGGGCTGCGGCACACCGGGCTGCTGCGGCGGCGCGGTGGCCGTCTTGGCCGGGCACGGCGGCAGCAGTTCCTGCTGGGCGAGCAGCCGCATCTGATCCTCGGCCTTGCCGAGGGAACCCGGCGGCAGGCCGGCGTCGACCTTGTCGCGACCGGTCTGCTCGAGATCGCTGACGCGCAACTGGCGGCAGCCGGACGGCAGATCCGATCCGGTCTTCATGATGGTCAGCGCGCCGCTGCGGTCGACGCAGCCGACGGTGTCCACATCGTGGATCGAATACCCGAGCACCGAACCAGGCAGCCCGCGCATGATCACGACCTGGCCGTTGTCCGCGCCGACGTAATAGTTGTTGCGGATCATCTTGTAGCCGACCAGCAGACCGACGGCGACGGCCACCACCAGCGCGACCGCGAGCAGGATCCAGCGCAGCCGATTCGACTTGCCCGGCGGCGGCGGTTCCGGCGCAGCGGCCCGGCG
>NZ_BDBP01000068.1 GCF_001613045.1 Nocardia lijiangensis NBRC 108240
GCGCGGACGGCCTCGCGCGCGCAGGGCCGCGGGCTGCTGCGCCTGGCCAAACAGGTATGGCCACACCATGATTGGGCCGAGTTGGCGACGCGCCCGCATCTGTCCACCGTGTTCGGCGCGGTGGGGCGCGCCTGCGCGGTGACCCCGCGCGAGACGGCCGATGTCGTCGTCTACACCACCCTCACTGGCGCCGCCACCGCCGCCCAGCGGTTGCTCGCGCTCGATCCCGCCGCCGTCGCCGCCTGCACCTTCCGGCTTGCCGAGCTCTGCGACCGCACCGCGGCCGAGGCCGCCGCCGGTCTCGCCGCGCTGTCGGACCCGCTGCAGGACGTGCTCACCGAGCGGCACCGGCATCGCGACATGCCGCTGTTCGCCAGCTGACCGACGTTGTCGAGAGAGGAGAGGCCGCATGCCACCGCACCTGATCGATGGTGAGCCGCACGATCATTCGCACGACCGGCCGAAACGGGAACGGACGCCGGGGGAGCCGCTGCGCATCGGCATCGGCGGTCCCGTCGGCTCGGGAAAGACCGCGCTCGTCGCCGCGCTGTGCAGGCAGCTGCGTGGGGAGTTGTCGCTGGCCGTGCTGACCAATGACATCTACACCACCGAGGACGCGGACTTCCTGCGCCGCCACGCGGTGCTGCCGGACGAGCGGATCACCGCCGTGCAGACCGGCGGCTGCCCGCACACCGCCATCCGCGACGACATCACCGCCAACCTGGACGCCATCGACGACCTGATCGCGGCCAACCCGCCGCTGGATCTGATCCTGGTGGAATCCGGCGGCGACAATCTCACCGCGACGTTCTCCTCCGGCCTGATCGACGTGCAGATCTTCGTCGTCGACGTGGCGGGCGGCGACAAGGTGCCGCGCAAGGGCGGTCCCGGCGTCACGTTCTCGGACCTGTTGGTGGTCAACAAGACCGATCTCGCCCCGCTGGTCGGCGCCGACCTGGGGGTGATGGAGCGCGATGCCGCCAAGGTCCGCGAGGGCAGGCCGACCGCGATGCTCTCCCTGACGGAGGACCCCGCGGCCACTCCCGTGCTGGCGTGGGTGCGTGAACAACTCGCCGCGTCGGCTCGACAGGACGCCGCGCCGGCGCACCATGCTCCGCTGGACCAGGATCGCAGCGCGGGCGGCGCGGCGGCGGTCGCGCACTGAGCCGTTGCGCACCGAGCTGAGAATTGCCGCCACGGCGGGCACACTCCCGGAGATCCACGCGTCCGGCGGCCTGGCCGCCCGCCGGACCGGTCCGCACACGGTCCACCTGATCGGCACCGCCGCCACTCCGCTGGGCGGCGACGAACTCGACATCTCGATCGTGGTCGGCCCGGGCGCCCGGCTCGCACTGCGTTCGGTCGCGGCGACCATCGCGGTTCCTGGTGCCGCGACTCGAGTATCGGTCGCGCGCTGGCGTTTCGAGATCGCCGAAGGCGGCGAACTGGACGTGGAGACCGAGCCGACCATCGTGGCGGGCGGTGCGGACCACCGCGCGGTCACCACTGTGCTGCTCGCGGACGGCGCCCGTCTGCGTCTGCGCGAACGCGTGCAGATCGGGCGTGCGGGCGAGAAGTGCGGTGCGTGGCGCGGTGACCTGATCGCCGACCTGCCGGATCTTCCACTACTGCGCCATCGCCTGGAGCTGGGCGCGCACACCGCCACCGACGACGCGCTCTCGGCCCCGCGTGCCCTCGACAGCGAACTCGTCTACCCCGACGATCGGCCCGTCGAGACCTTCGGGCTGACCGCGGCACGACTGCCGCTCGCCGCGGGCGGGAGTCTGTTCACCGCCGTGGGGCCGCGGCTGAGCGCGACGGCGAGCCCGCGAACACTCGGCGGCACAGCGGTTTCGGTATCGGCCGGTGTTCAGCCGCCCGGCTGAGGGGCGGCGGCCACGACTTCCTGTCGACGCCGAAAGGGCGGGGTTTCGACAGGAGTGTCGAAACCCCGCCCCGCTCTCTGCCTTCCGGCGCACCCTTTCCAGCCGGAGGTGCGTACCGCGCGTTCAGTCGCCGAGAACCCGTGCGGGGGCGATGAAGCCGCTGGCCGCGCCGACTGCCGCACCGGCGGCCGCACCCACGATGGCCGCGGGGACGGTGACCGCCGCGGCGGCTACCGCGGCGCCGAGCACCGGTCCAGCGACGAGGCCGATCGGCGCGAAGACCAGACCGGTCAGCAGACCGACCGTCGCGCCCATCATCCCCGCGGTGATCGCGATCGGCACCGCCGTGGCGGCGCCCGACACGGCACCCATGGCGGCGGTGCCGAGGGTCTGCGCGGCGATGCGGTCGGACCGGCTGCGCTCCATACCGACCGAGTCGAGGAACGTCGCGAGATTCGCCTCGGCCACGGCGGCATTGTCGTTGATCTGGACCGCCTGTTCATGGGTGATCCAGTCCGGAGTGGGCACCGTGACGTCACCGAAGCGGAACTGGCCCGGCGGCGGCGCGATCGGCGGTACCGGGACCACCGGGACCGGCGAGTGCAGGACACCGACCGGCGCGAGGTAGCTCTGGTCCGGCGCGGGTCGCGCCCACTGCAGCGAGCTGTGGACGTTGTCCGGAATGTCGAGGCCCTCGTACGGAATAACGTTGGGCGCGTCGGCCGCAGGCCACTGCTTCGCTTCCTCGACCGAATTCGACTGCGCGGGCTCGGCATTGGCGACCCCGGTGCCGACGAGCGCCAACACCAGCGGAACCGCGCCCGCCGCGACCATCGAGCCCACCTTCTGCCGCTGCGGGTTGGGAGCTCTGTGCTTGCCTGTGCCCATACTCACCTTTCGTCGTGGATGAGATTGCTCGACGTCCCACATTCGGACCCGAGCGCCATGCGGATTGGTGGAAATCCGCAGCACGACAAGTGAGTCGCGGCCGGTTGACTCGGCCGAAGCGCGCGAAAGCTCGCCACCCGGCGGAACCGGGTGGCGAGGAAAGGCGATCGGAGAGTTAGGAGACCGCGCGGTCGGTCACTGTTTTTCCTGGCGCGCGGCCGTTGCTCGCGGGCGGTGCGCCGAGGGCGGCCGCGAGTTCGTCGGCCTCCTCCTGATCCTCGTTGACCTGTTCCAAGGCGAGCCGCGCGAACACCCACTGCTCGGTGGCGGCCATCTGACCGCGCGTGCGTCCGAGGAACGTGACGAACCACTGGATCACCGTGATGATCCGGCTGCGGTAGCCGACCAGGTAGTACAGGTGCAGCCCCAGCCAGGCCAGCCAGGCGATGAAGCCGCCGAACTCCAGCTTGCCGACCTGGCAGACGGCGCTGAACCGCGACACGGTGGCCATGCTGCCTTTGTTGAAGTACTTGAACGGCTTTCGGTCCGCGGACGGCTGTCCTTTGAGCCCGGCCTTGATCTGCTTGGCGGCGTAGGTGGCGCCCTGGATCGCGCCCTGTGCCTGGCCGGGGACGCCCGGCACGGCCATCAGGTCGCCGACGACGAAGACGTTGGGGTGGCCCTTGATGGTGAGGTCGGGCTCCACGATGACGCGCCCGGCCCGGTCCACCTCGGTGCCCTCGGAGCGCTCGGCGAGCATCGTGCCCAGCGGGCTCGCCTGCACGCCCGCCGACCAGACCTTGCACGAGGACTCGATCCGGCGAATCGTGCCGTCGGAGTCCTTCACCGTGACGCCGTGCGCGTCGATGTCGGTGACCATGGCGTTGAGCTGGATCTCCACGCCCATCTTCTCGAGCCTGCGCTGCGCCTTGCCGCCCAGCTTGGGACCCATCGGGCCGAGCACCGCGCCCGCGCCCTCGATCAGGATGACCCGGGCGTCGCGCGGATCGATGTTGTGGAAGGTGCCCTCGAGCGTGCGGTCGGAGAGTTCGGCGATCTGCCCGGCCAATTCGACGCCCGTCGGGCCGGCGCCGATCACGACGAAGGTGAGCAGCCGGTCGCGCAGTTCCTGGGTGGTCGCCAGCTCCGCGCCCTCGAACGCGCCGAGGATGCGGCCGCGCAGTTCCAGTGCGTCGTCGATGGTCTTCATGCCGGGGGCGTAGGTGGCGAACTGGTCGTTGCCGAAGTACGACTGCTGGGCGCCGGTGGCGACGATCAGGCTGTCGAACGGGGTGACCGTGTCCTGGTTGAGCAGCCGCGAGGTGACGGTCTTGTTCTCTAGGTCGATGTCGTCGACATCGCCTAGGAGCACCTGGCAGTTGCGCTGCTTGCGCAGCACCAGCCGGGTGGCGGGCGCGATCTCGCCGACCGAGAGGATGCCGGTGGCGACCTGGTAGAGCAGCGGCTGGAACAGATGGGTCGAGGTCTTGGAGATCAGGGTGATGTCCACGTCGGCGCGCTTGAGGTGCTTGGCGCCGAACAGGCCGCCGAAGCCCGAGCCGATCACCACCACCCTGTGACGACGGTTCTCCACAGACTGAGTGCTCATCGTCCTGCTCCTCGACAGTCGGGGGGCTCGTTCCCCGCGAACGGTTACCGACAAGCCTCAACCGTAGTCGGCCCGCCCTGGGCCGTCACGACGAGATCCCTGTTCCGGGTGCGCGGTGGTGCGAAGCCTCACCGTCGCCGCGACGGAGAAGTGAAGCCGCCGCCACCGATCCTGCTGAACGATTGCGAAGAAGAGAATACGATGAATCCTGTCGTTCAGGGAGGTGTGCGATGGTCGCCGAAGACCGGGTCGCCGTCCGAAAGCGCAGCGTGCGCGCCGTGTCGGAGAACGCGGATCTCATCGACATTCCCGAGACGAGCATCGTCGATCGAATGCTGCGCAGGCTGCCCGAACGCCAGCGCGTGCTGGCCGCTCCGCCGCGCGGCAGCACGACCATCCCGGTGCGCGGCGATATCGGGCTGCCCTATCTGGGGCGCGCCCTCCACTACATGCGCTGGGGCCCGGCCGAGATGATGGAGCGCCACCGCCGCTACGGACCGGTGTCACTGAACTCCTCGCTGGGCGTCGACCGGGTGCTGGTGTCCGGACCGGAGGCGATCGACGAGGTGCTCGGCAAGCGACGCCGGGATTTCGGCCAGGGCTGGGACTATTTCATCGGCCCGTTCTTCCGTCGCGGGCTGCTGCTGCTCGAATTCGACGAGCACATGTTCCACCGCAGGATCATGCAGCAGGCCTTCACCAGGGACCGCCTCGCGGCGCACCTGGCGGTGCTGACGCCGGTGGCCCGGACCGCGGTCGCCCGCTGGGTGCCGCCGGGGCAGGACCGTGCCACCGTTCGGCTGTATCCGACTGTCAAGGAGCTGACACTCGAGATCGCCGGGGAAACGTTCATGGCGGTCGACGTCGGCGCGCGGCGGCGCGAGCTCGTCGACGCGTTCGTCGACTGCACGCACGCGGGCCTGTCGATCGTGCGGCACCCGGTGCCGGGCGGGCACTGGCGCGCAGGCCTGCGCGGCAGACGGGTACTGGAGCAGTACTTCACCGAGATGCTGCCCGCCAAGCGCCGCTCGCAGGAGCACGACTTCTTCTCCGGGCTGTGCCACGCCCGCAGCGAGGACGGCGCGGTGTTCTCCGACGCCGACGTGGTGAACCACATGATCTTCCTGATCATGGCCGCCCACGACACCACCACGACCACCGCCACCGCGGTCGCCTACTACCTGGGCAAACATCCGGAATGGCAGCGCAGGGTGCGCGACGAGGTGCTGGCGGTGGATGCCGAAACCGGCGACGCCGCAACGAGCATCGCGGACCTGGACCGCCTCGGCGACTTGGACCTGGTGGTCAAGGAGTCGCTGCGGCTGATGCCGCCGGTGCCGGGTCTGGTGCGCCGCGCCGTGCGCGACACGGAGATCCTCGGTCACTACATTCCGGCGGGCACCGCTGTCGACCTGGCCTACCAGGTCAATCACCTGCTGCCCGAGCTGTGGACGCGACCCGAGGTGTTCGACCCGCTCCGATTCGCCGAGCCGCGCCGCGAGGACCACTCGCACCGGCTCGCGTGGCTGCCCTTCGGCGCGGGGGCGCACAAGTGCATCGGCATGCACTTCGGCACCTTCGAGGTGAAGACCCTGATCGCGGCGATGGTGCGCGATTACGAGTGGGAGATCCCCGACGACTATCGAATGCCGTGGGGATTCACCACGATTCCGTTCCCGCGCGACGGCGCCCCCATGACGCTGCGCCGTCGGCGGTAAGGCCAGGTCAGCGACCGGCGAGCAGCATCTCCGCGACCTTGGTGTCGGTGTCGGCGCCCTCGGTGTAACCACCGGCGTCGCCCAGCGAGCTCATGATCGCCAGGGTGTACCGCTCGTTCGGGCCCGCGAAGCCGACCGAGTTGACCACCCAGCCGCCCTGCTCGGCCGACCAGCCGTTCTTGAGTCCCGGCCGCATGCGGGCGCCCGCGCCCCAGACGCCCCAGTGCTGGTTGTAGTCGACCGAACGCATTCGGTCGAGCAGGTAGTTGCGGTCGTCGGGGTGCATCACGGTGAGCACGTGATCCATCAGCCGGTCCAGGTCGGCGGCGGTGCACTTCTGGAACGACCAGTCGGGGAAGAGCGCGGTGCTGGTGGGCTGGGGGACGAGCGAGACCATGCCGTTGGCGCGGAAGGCGTTGTTGTAGGCCATCCGGTCGGCGCCCGC
Source organism: Nocardia lijiangensis NBRC 108240 (assembly GCF_001613045.1). Lineage (GTDB taxonomy): Bacteria > Actinomycetota > Actinomycetes > Mycobacteriales > Mycobacteriaceae > Nocardia > Nocardia lijiangensis. The sequence continues at coordinate 6,547 of NZ_BDBP01000068.1, forward strand.
ATACTTGTTCCAGAGCAGATCGGCGGCCGCGTCGTTGGAGGTGGCGAGCATCGCCTCGAGCAGGCCGCGGTCTTCCGGCGGGAGCCCGATGGCGCCGACGCGGGCCCGGTTCAGCAGGTCGGCGGCGATCGCCAGCTTGATGGTGGACGCGGTCCACACGGAGTTCTCGGCGTGCTCGTTCGCGTACACCCCGCCGGTCACCCGGTCGCGGATGACGTAACCCGTGACGCCGGGCCGCGTCTTCAGGTAGGCGTCGACCGCGGAGATCCGACTGCTCATATCGCAATCGAAGCCGGCGAGGCACGCGGCGGAGGCGCGCGGCGCAACAGCGTCGGGAAGGAGGGCGGGCGCGGTCGGGATCAGGATCGCCGCTGCGGCCAGGACACAGGCGGATGCGGCCACGCGGGGAACTGTCCGGGTGGGGGCCATGGGGTAACGCACGAGGGATCACGATCGCACATCCGCGCCGCGTACGCACGTCTTGAGCTCGGCAGTCAGGTGTGTTACAGCGGCAGCGCGCTTGTACCGCAGCGGGTTTCGCCGAACCGCGAGTCAGCGGAAGGCGGCGCGCAGATCCTCGACGGTGCGGCCGTTGAGCCGGTAGCAGTGCTCGAACGCTTCGGTGTGGCGGTCGCGAGGCCAGGCGTGCAGGACGACGGTGCGGCCGTAATGGCGCGAGTTGACCAATTCCCATCGTTCACCGACGCGGCGGACCGTGAACCCGCCTCTCGGCAGCAGGGGAATCACCATCGCATCCATGAATGCGAACCAGCCTTTCGATGCAGCTCTCCCGTTCCTCCCCGGATGAGAACTGTTGCACACCGGTCCGACCGATTCGACGTGACCCGTCCGAGGATTGCGTTCCCGTGTGGCTCAATTCACTTGCGCCAGGGCGGGGCGGCGCGGTTGCGCGCCGGTCGCTGGCGTATAAACGTGCAATGCCGCTGCACATCCACCGGGCCGAGCGCGCCGACGCCCTGGCGGACGCGCTCGCCGAGTTGTTGGCGACCCCGCAGCCGGACCCGTTCGCGGCGGAGATCGTCGCGGTGCCCGCCAAGGGCGTGGAGCGCTGGCTGACCCAGCGGTTGTCCGCGGTGCTCGGCGTCTCGGCGGGTGGCCGGGACGGTGTCGCGGCGAACATCCGATTCCCCTCTCCGGCGGCGCTGGTCGCCGAGGTGCTCGCGGCGAGCACCGGGATAGCGCAGGACGACGATCCGTGGTCGCCGCAGCGCACCGTGTGGACGTTGCTGCGGGTGATCGACGCCGCGCTCGGTGAGCCGTGGTGCGCGGTGCTGGCCCGCCACCTCGGTGGCGTCGACCAGTCCGGCCGCGAGCACCGGATCGGCAGGCGCTACGCCACCGCGTCGCACCTGATCGGACTGTTCGACGGGTACGGCGCCCAGCGCCCCGCCCTGATCACCGAGTGGGCGGCGGGCGCCGACACCGACGGCGCGGGCCGTCGGGTGCCGGACGATCTGCTGTGGCAGCCGACGCTGTGGCGGCGGCTGCGCGCCGAAATCGGCACACCGAGCCCCGCCGAACGGCTGGACGCGGCGTGCGCGCTGCTGCGCGCCGAACCAGGAATCATCGAACTGCCGCAACGAATTTCGCTGTTCGGAGCGACCCGATTGCCCGCCGATCAGCTGGCCGTCCTCGCGGCGTTGGGGCACTCGAGGGACGTGCACCTGTGGCTCGCGCACCCGAGCCCGGCCATGTGGTCGGAGATTGCGCGACTGCCACCCGCGGCGTCGCGCGCCGCCGACGGATCGGGGCGGGTGGTGCGTCATCCGCTGCTCGCCGGTCTGGGGCGCGACGTGCGCGAGCTGCAACAACGGTTGACAGGGAGCGGATCGGATACGCATCTTCCCGGAGCGGCGCGGGACGCATCCGAGTCGCATCGGCGGGTGTCCGAGTCCTCCTCGGCGACGCGGACCGGATCGGAAGCCGAATCGTCTGTCGAGGCGAACGATGTTGCGCCGGTGCGTAGTTCGGGTTCCGTCCCGTGGGAGCGCGGTGTGCGGGAAGCAGCGCCTCGTTCGCTGCTCGCCGCGGTGCAGGCGGGCATCCGCGACGACGTGTGGCCGCCGACCGAGCTCGTCCCGGCCGACGACAGCGTGCGGGTGCACGCCTGCCACGGACCTGCCAGGCAGGTGGAGGTGCTGCGTGAATGTCTGCTCGGCTTGTTCGCGGCCGATCCCACGCTGGAACCGCGCGACGTGCTGATCATGTGCCCCGAGGTCGAGGCGTACGCGCCGCTGGTGCGCGCCGCGTTCGGCTCGCGTGCGGGCACGGGGGAAACCGCGCCGGACGCGACCCATCCCGCGCACCTGCTGCGGGTGCGGCTGGCCGACCGCGGCCGCGGCGTCACCAATCCGATGCTCGCGGTGATCGAGGTGCTGCTGGAACTCGCCGACGGGCGCGTCACCGTCACCCAGGTGCTCGATCTCGCCGCCTCCGAAACCGTCCGTCGCCGTTGCGGATTCGACGACGACGCGATCGAACGGCTGCGCGGGTGGGCGGCCGAATCGGGCGCGCGCTGGGGGATCGGGCAGCGGCAGCGCCAAGCGTTCGGGCTGGCCGATTTCGCGCAGAACACGCTGAACGGCGCGGTCGACCGGATCCTGCTCGGGGTCACCGCCGACGAATCCGCCGACGACTGGCTGGATCTCGCGCTGCCGCTGGACGACGTGGACAGCAACGACGTCGACCTGGCAGGCCGGTTCGCGGAGTTCGTCGATCGCCTCGCGGTGTGCCTGCGCGATCTGCGCGGTCCGCGTCCGGCGCGCGAATGGGCCGTCGTGCTCGGCCGTGCACTCGATCTGCTCACCGATGTCCCCGACAGCCAGGCCTGGGTGCGCACCGAGGCGCGCAGGGAGATCGCCGCGGCCACCGACCACGCGGGCGAGGTGCCGCTGCGGCTGGCCGACGTGGCGGTGCTGCTGTCGAGCAGGCTGGCCGCCCAGCCCACCCGCGCCAACTTCCGCACCGGCGAACTCACCGTCTGCACCATGGTCCCGATGCGGTCGGTGCCGCACCGCGTCGTGGTGCTGCTCGGCCTCGACGACGACGTGTTCCCGCGCGCGGGCGGAGTCGACGGCGACGACGTGCTCGCCCGCAATCCCCTGCTCGGCGAACGGGATCCGCGCAGCGAGGATCGGCAGCTGCTGCTGGACGCCGTGTTGGCGGCGCGCGAGAAGCTGCTGCTGTTCCACACCGGCGCCGACCCGGTCAGCGGCGCGCACCGCCCGCCCGCGATTCCGGTCGCCGAACTGCTCGACGCACTGCGCGCCCACGTCGGCGCGGCGGGAATGGACGCGGTGCTCGTCCGCCACCCGCTGCAAGGCTTCGACCGCCGCAACTTCCACGCCGAGCGCCCGTTCAGCTTCGACACGGTCGCGCTGGCGGGCGCGCTGGCCGCGGGCCGTCCGCCCGTGCCGCACCCGGTCTTCCTGCCGGAACCGCTGCCCGCGCCGGAACCGTCGGACGTGGCGCTGGCCGATCTGATGTCCTTCGCCGAACACCCGGTGCGCGCCTTCCTGTGGCAGCGGCTCGGATTGCGGGTCCCCGAACACGAGGAGGACATCGCCGACCGGCTGCCCATCGAACTCGACGGCCTCGCCAAATGGGAACTGGGCGAACGGATGCTCACCGCCCGCCTCACCGGCGTGGACGCGAACGGGCTGCGCGCCGCGGAATGGCGGCGCGGCACACTGCCGCCGTTCGGGCTCGGCGGCGCGGTGCTCGACGAGATCGAGCACACCGTCGACAAACTGGTGCGCGCCTCGCTGCCGGACTACGAGGGACAGGCCAGGGCCGTCGACGTGGCCATCGATCTCGGCAACGGCCGCAGGCTCACCGGCACGGTGCCCGAGGTGCGCGGAGAAACCCTGGTGCGTACCACCTTTTCGCGCTTGGCCCCCAAGCACCGCATCGCCGCGTGGGTCGCGCTGCTCGCGCTGGCGGCCACCGAGGACCGCTCCTGGCGCGCGGTGACCACCGGCCGCGGTCAATTCGGCCGTCCCGCATGGCGATCCGTGCTCACCGCGCCGGATGCGCCTGCCGCCGTGGCGATCCTGCGCGAACTGGTGCGACTGCGCGACGCGGGCATGTCCGAACCGCTCCCGATCGCTCCGGCCGCGACCGCGGCCTACGCCGAGCGACGTTTCCGCGGCGCCACCGCGGAGGAGGCCTTCGCGGCCGCCGAACGCGAATTCAACGGCGGACCCAACGGCCCCGGCGCGTTCGGTGATCACACCGACCGCCACCTGCGCTACGTGTGGGGCGCGGCGCCACGGCTCGAGCACCTGATGGACGCGCCCGCCCCGGCGGGGGAGCCGGGGGAGACCACCCGGTTCGGCGCGGTGGCGCGTCGTCTGTGGGTGCCGCTGCTCGGCGCGGAAAGTCAGGGGCAGCCGTGATCCCCGTGTCGTTCCCTGGATTTCGCGCGCGTCCCGGCGTGTCTGCGAACCTTCCCGCGCGGGCGTGGTCCGATTTCTCCGGGCGACCATGCGACGCCCGTATTCGCGATCCGCGGGTGCAGGACGAAAGGCGGTGCGTGGCATGACAGTTCAAGACACCATCCTCACCCCGGCGGTGGACCCGGTCGCGCCGTTCGACCCGTACGGCCCACTGCCCACCGGCACCACGGTGCTGGAGGCCAGCGCGGGCACCGGCAAGACCCACGCCATCGTCGGGCTCGCGGTGCGCTATGTGGCCGAGGCGGGGGTCGACATCGCCCGGCTGCTGCTGGTGACCTTCAGCCGGGCCGCGACGCAAGAACTCCGCGAACGAGCCCGCGATCGTTTCGTGGCGGTGGCGGCCGCGCTGGCCGATCCCGTGGCGGCGCGGGCGCACGCGGACGACCTGGTCCGGCATCTGGCGGACGCCGACGCCGCGGAGGTCGGGCGCAGGCGGGCCAGGCTGCTCGTCGCGCTCTCGGATTTCGACGCGGGCACCATCGCCACCACGCACAGCTTCTGCCAGCGCATGCTCGACGAACTCGGGTTGGCGGGCGAACACGATCCGGGCGCCCGCCTCGTCGAATCGGTCGACGAGCTGGTCGGCACCGTCGCCGACGATCTCTACCTGCACCGCTACGCGCGCGACACGCCGCCGTTCTCGCTGAAGGACGCGCACAACCTCGCGCTGGCGGCGGTCCGCGACCGGCACGCCCGCCTGGTTCCCCGCGCCGAAGGTCTCGCGGGCGAGCGGGTGGCCTTCGCCGAGGCCGCGCGGATCGAGACCGAGCGGCGCAAACGCCTTGCGGGACTGCGTGATTTCGACGATCTGCTGGTGTTGCTGCACGACGTGCTCGCCGATCCCGAGCACGGTCCCCTGGCCTGCCAGCGCATACGCGAGCGCTACCGGGTCGCGCTCGTCGACGAGTTCCAGGACACCGACCCGCTGCAATGGGACATTCTGCGCCGCTCCTTCCACGGCGAGACGACCCTCGTCCTGGTCGGGGATCCCAAGCAAGCCATCTACGCCTTCCGCGGCGCCGAGGTGCTCAGCTACCTGGACGCGGTCGGGCACGCCGACCGCCGCAGCGAGCTCACCACGAACTGGCGCAGCGACGCCGGACTGCTGGCCGCGCTGGAGCGCGTCCAGGGCGGGGCGGCGCTCGGGCACCCCGAGATCACCGTCTACCCGGTCGCCGCGACGCGCCCGTGGTCGCGACTGGCCGGGCCCGCCGAACTCGTCACCCCGATGCGGGTGCGGTGCCTGCCGCGCACCGGCGCGGGCCCGCTGAACAAGTCGGGCTTTCCGTCCGTGGGCCGCCAGCGGGCGAAGGTCGCCGACGACCTCGCCGCCGATATCGTGCGGTTGCTCGAATCCGGTGTGCGGGTGACCGTTCGGGCACCGAAGGTGCGCGCGGAATCGGAACCGCAGCCGCGGGACGAGGCGCCGGACGCCGACAGCGACGGCGTCGTCCGTCGTCCGGTCGGGCCCGGCGATATCGCCGTGCTCGTCCGCACGCGATCCCAGATCGACGTGGTGCGCGCGGCGCTGGACCGGGTGGGCGTCGCCTCCGTGCTGGCGGGCGGCACCAGTGTCTTCGGCACGCCGAGCGCCACCGACTGGTTGTGGGTGCTGCGCGCGCTGGAACAGCCGCACCGCTCGGACCGCGTCCGCTTGGCCGCGTGCACGCCGATCCTCGGCTGCACCGCCGCCGACATCGACAGCGGCGGAGCCGATCTCGTCGGACGGGTCAGCGCTCAGCTGCGCGAAGCGGCTCGGTTGTTCGCCCGCGCCGGATTCGCCGCGGTCTTCGAAAAGCTCTCCGCCGAGGCGGGTCTCGCGCCGCGGCTGCTCTCGATCGAGAACGGCGAACGCCGGCTCACCGATCTGCGGCACATCGCCCAGCTCCTGGACCAGGTCGCATTGTCCGAGGGGCTCGGCCTGACCGCGCTGACCCGCTGGCTGGCCGACCAGGTGCGCGACCCCGCGGCGGGCGCCGTCGCCGACCGCTCCCGCAGGCTGGACCGCGACGCGGCGGCCGTGCAGATCGCCACCGTGCACGCCAGCAAGGGCCTCGAATTCCCCATCGTGTACCTGCCTTTCGCGTGGGACAGCGCCAAGAATCCGTACCCGGCCACGCTGCTGTTCCACGACGACGACGACGGCGCGCGCGTGCTCGACGTGGGCGGGCAGGACGCCGGGGGATACGCCGAGCGCAAGCTGCGCAGCGAAGCCGAGGAGGCGGGCGAGGAACTGCGGCTGCTCTACGTCGCGCTGACGCGCGCCATGTGCCAGATCGTGGCGTGGTGGGCACCCGCCATCACCACCGCGGCCGCGCCGCTGCACCGCATGATTCTCGGTCGGCCCGACAGCGGCGAGACGGTGCCGGGACGGGCCGCGGTGCCTGCCGATCAGCAGGTGGTGCCGATGCTCGCGGCGTGGGCGGCCGCTGCGCCCGAGGCGATTTCGGTGTCAGCGGTCGAACCTGCCGAGGAGGTCGAACCGCGCCGGGCGCGCACCGAACCGGTCACCGGCGATCTCGCGGCGGCCCGCTTCGACCGCGCCATGGATCAGCACTGGCGGCGCACCTCCTACTCCGCGCTCACCGCGGGCGCGCACGAGAGCGCGGTGGAGGCCGAGCCGGAGGACGACCACGGGCCCGAGGACGAGCCGTCCGCGCCGCCGCCCGCCGCCGCCGAACCGGCCACCGCGGCCGCGCCGTCGCTGATGAATGCCCTGCCCTACGGCGCGGAGTTCGGCACCCTGGTGCACGGCGTGCTCGAGCAGATCGACACCGACGCGGCGGATCTCGACACCGAGGTGCACGCGCGGTGCCGTGCTGCGGTCGAGGAGCTGATGGCGGAGATCGATCCCGCCGTGCTCGGCACGGCGTTGCTCGCCGTGTTGCGCACCCCGCTCGGATTCGGTTGCCTGGCAGGCATATCCCGTCGCGATCAGCTCGCCGAGCTGGAGTTCGAGCTGCCGCTGGCCGGTGGCGACACGCCTGGCGCGCGGGCGGCGACACTGCGCGGCATCGCGGATCTGCTGCGCGAGCACCTGCCGCTGGACGACGACCTGGCGCTTTATGCCGATCTGCTGGCGGGCTTGGACGATATCGAGCTGCGGGGCTACCTCACCGGCAGCATCGACGCCGTGCTGCGCGTTGCCGATTCCTCCAGCGCACCGCGTTTCGTCGTCGTCGATTACAAGACCAACCGCCTGGGCACCGGCGACCTGACCGTCGATCACTACACCAGGGAGCGCATGGCCGCCGAGATGCTGCGCTCGCACTACCCGCTCCAGGCACTGCTGTATTCCGTTGCCCTGCATCGGTATCTGCGCTGGCGGTTGTCCGGCTACGACCCCTCGCGTCACCTCGGCGGCTGCCGCTACCTGTTCGTTCGCGGCATGGTTGGGCCCGAAACACCGTCCGGCCGGGGGGTTTTCGACTGGACGCCGCCGGTCGCGCTGATCATCGCCCTGTCGGATCTGCTGGCAGGTGAGGCCCGATGAGGTCGGTCCCGTTGGCCGCGCCGGCGTCCACACCGGCCGCGCAAGATGAGCGCGGCAGCGCAGGTGTCGCGGCGCGGGGTGGTCCGATGATGTCGGTTCGGTTGGCGCAGGCTGGGTGTCGCGGCGCGGGGGAGGTTCGATGACGTCGATTCAGTTGGCGCAGCGCGGCACCGGGCTGCTGCGCATCTTCAACGAGGCCGGGGTGCTGTCGGCGGCCGACGTGCACGTGGCGGTGCGGCTCGGGCGGCTCGGGCGCGAGGACTCGGAGCAGGTGCTCTTCGCGGCGGCCCTCGCCGTGCGGGCGGTGCGCTCGGGCTCGGTGTGCCTCGAGCTGAACCGGATGCGCGAGATCGGCGTCGACGCGGACGAGGACTGGGACGCGGGCGCGGGCGTCGACCCGGCGACCTTGCCGTGGCCGGACCTCGACGCGGTGACGGCCGCGCTGAAGGTCAGCCCGCTGGTGTGCGGCGGACCGGCGGGACCGCTGCGCCCGCTGCGGCTCGTGCCGCCCGAGCGCGGCGACGACTCCGGCCCCTTGCTCTACCTCGACCGCTACTACCAGCAGGAACAGACCATCCGGCGGGTGCTCACCGAACGCGCGGCCACCCACCCCAAGGTCGACGTCGCGGTCGTGCGCCGGGAACTGGACCGGCTCTTCGACAGCCCGCTCGGCGCGGGACCGGACCGCCAGCGCCTCGCCGCGGCGCTGGCGGCCACGCACTGGACCACCGTGGTCGCCGGTGGTCCCGGCACCGGAAAGACCCACACCATCGCTCGCGTTCTCGCGCTGCTCGAGGCGCATCGCAGGGCCGATCCCAAGGCCGCCGCGCTGCGCATCGCGCTCGCCGCGCCGACCGGCAAGGCGGCCGCGCGACTGCAGGAGGCCGTCCGCGAACAGGCGGGCGATCTCGGCCTGCCCGAGCTGACGGCCGCCACCCTGCACCGCCTGCTCGGCTGGCAGCGCGGCCGCCGCACCCGGTTCAAGTACCACGAGTTCAACCGCCTGCCCTACGACGTGATCGTGGTCGACGAGACCTCCATGGTCTCGCTCACCATGATGAGCAGCTTGCTGGCCGCCCTGCGCCACGACACGCGCCTGGTCCTGGTGGGCGACCCCGACCAGCTCGCCTCGGTGGACGCGGGCGCCGTGCTCGCCGATCTGGTCGCCGGACCCGTTGTCGGCGTGCCGAATCCGGTGCTCGACGAGGTCATCGGCACGGGTTCGTCTGCGCAGGACCGGGATTCGGAGTCGCTCACGCCCTTGGAGCGAAAGAGGCTGCGCGGCGGCATCGTCCGGCTCACCAGGGGACGCCGTTTCGGCGGACGGATCGCCGACCTGGCCGTCGCGGTGCGCGCGGGGGACGCCGACGCGGCCCTGGATCTGCTGCGCGCGGGCGGTACGGAGCTGTCGTTGTGCGCACCGGAGGACACGGCCTCGGTCCGCGCCGACGTGGTGCGCGCGGCGCGCGCGGTCACCGATGCCGCGGTCGGCGGCGATGCGGCCGGTGCGCTGCTCGCGTTGGAATCGCACCGGCTGCTGTGCGCGCACCGGCAGGGTCCGTTCGGTGTGGAGCGCTGGGATCGGATGGCCGCGGACTGGGCGGCAGCCGCGGGCGCGGGGCCCGACACCCACTACGCGGCCTGGTATCCGGGGCAGCCGCTGCTGGTCACCGCCAACGACCACGAGGCCCGCATCTACAACGGCGACACCGGCGTCATCGTCCGGTTGCCGGACGGATCGCTGCGCGCCGTGCTACAGCGCGGCAGCGAACCGTATCTGGTGCATCCCACCCAATTCCCCGCCGTGGTCACGGTTTTCGCCATGACCATCCACCGCAGCCAGGGCAGTCAGTACGACACCGTGTCCGTGGTGCTGCCCGAACCCGAATCCACGCTGCTCACCAGGGAATTGCTCTACACCGCCATCACCAGGGCGCGCAAGCACGTGCGCATCATCGGCACCGACGAGGCCATCCGCGCGGCCGTGGCCCGCCGGGTGCTGCGGGCCAGCGGGCTCTCCCGGCGAGAGACTCGCTGACCGGATCAGCCGAGCTCGAAGAGTTCGGCGGCGTTGCGGTAGCAGACTTGCCGCAGCCAGTCGTCGCCCAGCTCCAGGCGCTCCAAGGCATGGATGGCGTGGCCGTAGCTGTAGGGGATGTTCGGGAAATCGCTGCCGAACAGGATGCGCTCGCCGAATTCGCGCAGGCGGTCGTGCTCGGCGACGGGGAACGGCGCGTCGGCTTCGCTGAAATCGGTCCACACCATGGTGGTGTCGAGGTAGACGCCCGCGTACCGCTGCGCCAGGTCGAGGAACTCCGAGTACTCCGGGGTGCCCATGTGGGCGACGATCAGCCGCAGGCGCGGAAAGCGGTGCAGGAGTTCGGCGATCGGCTCGGGACCGGTGAACCGGCCCGGAGCGGGACCGGAGCCACAGTGGACGAGCGCGGGAACCCCGGCGTCCTCGAGCAGTCCCCAGACCGGGGCCAGCAGCGGGTCGCCGGGCGAGAAATCGCCGACCTGGATGTGCACCTTGAAGACTCGCGCGCCGCGGTCGAGCGCGGTCGCGACGTAGCCTGCCGCGCCGGATTCGGGGTAGAAGGTGGCGGTGTGCAGGCAGTCTGGGGTGCGCGCGGCGAACTCGGCGGTCCAGTCGTTCAACCACGCGGCCATCTCCGGCTTGTGCGGGTACACCAGCGAGGTGAACGCGCGGACGCCGAAGTCGCGCAACGTCTTCAGTCGCACCTGCTCGTCCTCGCGGTACGCGATCGGCCAGCTCCGCCCGGTCATCGGGCCCACCGAATCGAAGTACGACCACACCTTGCTCAGCACGCGTTCCGGCATGAAATGGGTGTGCACGTCGATGATTCCGGGCAAGTCGAGGCGCGCGCGGAAGTCGGCGAGGTAGGCGTTGTCGTCGTCGATCACCAAGAGTCCTTCGTCAGCCGGGGCGCAACGGGAAGAGCGTGCCTCATGCGCGGCTCGCCCCGGGGGGATAGAGGTCTCGCGCGAAATCGCCGACACGAGCGATGAGCCGTTCGAAGAACAGCTCAGGGTCGGTGTCGACGACGATGTCCGCGTTGGGTTCCCGCCCCCACATGCCCGCCCAGTCGGCCACCGTCGTCGCGCGGGTCAGCGTGCCGGTCAGCTCGACGTCGACCGTCGCGGGCCTGGTCCGGGCCAAGGACGGGTCGAGGGCGACCGCCGCGGCGAAGGGGTCGTGCATGTGGGCGAGATAGCCCTGATCGTAGGCGCGGTGGAATTCGAAGTAGAACCGCACGGCGTCCGACACATGGCGCACAACGGGATTCGCGGCCGCGGACCTGGATCCCGGAGAGTCGTCCTCGGACACCGTCTCGGCGGGGTGGCTGAGCGCGCGCTCGGCCAGCAGCGCCAGGTGTTTCGGATGCATCTCGATGGACTCGGTGATGTCGAGCGCGCACACCAGCGGGCGGCGATCCGGCGGGGCCGCGGAGAAGGCGTCGAACACCTCTTTGGCGGCCTCGGGATCGACGTGCACATTCCACTCGTTGGTCGGCGTGGTGTTGCCGGGATGGTTGAACGCACCGCCCATGATCACCACTCGGCGCAGCAGGCGCGGCAGTTCGGGTTCGATGCGCAGCGCCAGCGCGAGGTTGGTGAGCGGACCGGTGCACAGGCCCACGATCTCCCCGGGATGCTCGCGCGCCAGCGCCACCCACATCTGCGCGGCCGTCCGGTCGGAACACCTGCGCCGGGTCTCGGGCAGCTCGGCGTACCCGATGCCCTGCGGACCGTGCGTGTCCTCGGTGGTGCGCAACGGGATGGCGAGCGGTTCGGCCGCGCCGAGGGCGACCTCGATCTCCGGCGCCCGGCACACATCCAGCCACGCGAGATTGTTGACGGCGACCTGGGCCGCGGGGACGTTGCCCGCGGTGGCGGCGATCCCCAAGATCTGGGCCTCGGGGGAGGCGAGCAGGTACAGCAGAGCCAGCGAATCGTCGATTCCGGTGTCGACGTCCACGATCATCTTCTGCCGCACGATTCGACAGTAATCCACGGTGCGGGGCGCTCCGTGCGGAGCCCCCGCACACCCCAGCGAAGGCGGAGCTACGCCCGAGATGTCGTTAGAACACATGTCTTGGACATTCGTCTGAGACGTGCGGTAGCCTGCCTCGCATGGGAAACCGTGAAGACCTCCTGGCCGGAGCCCGCAAGGCGATCATGGAGCGCGGCGTCGCCAAGACCACCGCGCGCGACATCGCGAACGCGGCCGGGGTCAGCCTGGCCGCCATCGGCTACCACTTCGGTTCGAAGGACAGGCTGGTCACCGAGGCGCTGGCCGAAGCGCTCGGCACCGGCATCGGCGACAGCATGGCCGAGCTGATCGAGGCGACCGAGGGGCGTCCGATGACGGAAGCGTTCGCGTCGATGATCGATGGCCTGCCCGCGGTGTTCGCCGCCAATCGCGAAGGCATGCTGGCCAGCTTGGAGAACCTGCTGCGGATGGCCCGCTCGCCGGAATCGCAGCAGTTCATGTCCGAAAGCCTCCCGCAGGTGAACGCCGACCTCGCCGCCACTCTCCGCGAAACCCACCCGCACCTGACCCAGCGGCAGGCCGAAGCGATCGGCGAACTCTACTTCGCGCTCACCCAGGGCCTGTCGGTGCTCTGGATGATGAGCCCCGACGCCGCGCTGCCGGACGGCGCCACCCTGTCGACCGCCTGCGCAGCGCTGAACGATTCGCCCGAAACCACCGGGTGACTACACGCCGTGGCTCTGAGCCCGGCCCATGCTCGAGGGGTTCGCCGAGTACCTGCCATTGCCCGCGGAAGATTTTCTCGCGCCGCATGTGTGCACGCTGGGCAAGAATGTCGCGCACGCGGTATTCATCCGCCAAGGCAACTCGACCAACTGGTTGGCCCAGGTGGTGTTTCGGCGTCGATGCGCGCTGTCAGTCCTCGTGGGTCAGCGGGCCCGCGGGAATATCGCGCAGCTTGCGGATCGAGACCACCGCGATGGCCAGAGAGGCGACACCGGCGATGCCCGCGGTGATGTGCACCCCGTGCAGGAATGCCTCGCGTGCCGCCGCGAGCACGGATTCGCCGAGAGCCGCGGGCACCTGCGTCGACACCTGCACCGCCGCGCCCAAGGTGTCGCGGACGGAACCGGCGTCGGCCTCGGAGAGCCCGGCGGGCAGTGCGGACGACAGATCGCCGCGGTAGATCGCGATGCTGATGCTGCCGAGGATCGAGATGCCCAGTGCGCCGCCGAATTCCGCGCCGGTTTCCGAGACGCCCGAGGCGGCGCCCGCCTGTTCGGGTGGCGCGGCGCCGACGATGAGTTCGGTGGTGATCCCGAAGACCGGGGCCAATCCCAGCGCGGAGATCACCGAAGCGGCGAGCGCCAGACCGTAGCCGCCCGAAGCGCTGAGCTGAGTCATCATGAGCAGCCCGACACCGGCCAGCGCGAGTCCGCCGCCGATCAGGTAGGCGGGCCGCATTAGTTGGACCAGCCGGGGCGCCAGCTGCGATCCGACGATGAACCCGAGGCCGGAGGGCACCATCACCAGACCGGCATGCAGCGGCGACATCCCGAGCACCAGCTGGAAGTACTGCGCGACGAACAGGAAATAGCCGAAGGCGACGAAGATGCCGACGATGTTGACCAACAGGGCGACACGGAAGCGGCTCAACCGGAACAGCCGCAGGTCGAGCATCGGATCGGCGCTGGTGAGCTGACGCCGCACGAACAGCACGCCGAGCGCCGCGCCGCCGAACAGACCCGAGAGCGCCGCCGCGCCGACACCGTCCTGGGCGATCTTCTTCATGCCGAACACCACGGCGATCATGGTCCCCACGCAGAGCACGGCGCTGATCGGATCGAGCCGCCCCGCCTCCGGATCGCGGAACTCGGGAAGCACCTTCGGGCCGAGCGCGAGCAGCAGCACCATCACCGGCACCGCGAGCAGGAACACCGAACCCCACCAGAAGTTCTCCAGCAGTACGCCACCGAAGATCGGCCCGACCGCGCCGCCCGCCGAGAACGCGCCGACCCACACGCCCACCGCCACCGAACGTTGCCGGGGATCGCGGAACATATTGAAGATCAACGACAGCGTGGACGGCGCCAGCGTGGCGCCCGCGATGCCGAGCAGTGCGCGGCAGACGATCAGCGCCTCCGCGGTGGGCGCGAACGCCGCGACCACCGAGACCACCGTGAATAGTGCCGCGCCGATCATGAGCATGCGGCGCCTGCCGATCCGGTCGCCGAGGGTGCCCATGGTGATCAGCAGCCCGGCCACCATGAAGCCGTAGACGTCGATGATCCAGAGCAGCTGCGAGCTGGTCGGATGCAGGTCGGCGCTGATCATCGGCACCGCCAGGTGCAGGACCGTGAGGTCCATCGCGTAGACCAGGCAGGCGAGCGCCAGCACCAGAAGACCCACCCACTCGGTACGTCCGGCGAGCGTAGCGACGTCCTTGTGCACGCTCTGGTCGACGGTGTCCACGGTGCGAGTTCCTTCCGCCGTGCCGATGTCGATTGCTGTCATGTGTGTGCAGACGATCTGCCAACTCACATTTCATCGCTCGCGCCCGGTCCAGCGCAAAGGATTTTCCGGCGGCTCACCGCCGCCGGTAATTCGGTGGCGCCCGCCACGAATCCTGACGCGTCCGGCTACCGGGTACGCACCGGCCAGGCAGGCGCCCCTGCCCCGTACTGCGGCGCGGGCCAGGCGTAATCCGGGTATTCGACCAGGGCGGGGGCAGCCGTCACGAGGCCGCCGTGGCTCACGGTCATTTCCGGGTTGGGGGCCGTGGCGGGGCCGCGCTGCATGCCGCGGTCGGGGTTGGTCAGGAGCCAGGAAGCCGTGCGCGCCAAGGAGACTCGCACGTCGCGGCCGACGCCGTCGTAGGTGCGCGCGGCGAGGGCATCGATCACACCCGCGGCGAGCAGGTAGCCGGAGGCGTGGTCGAGGGCCTGGGCGGGCAGCGCGCCGGGCACCGACGGCGCGCCTTCCAGGATGGAGATACCGGTGGCGGCCTGCACGATGCTGTCGAAGCCCCGGCGGCCGCCCCACGGACCGGACTCGCCCCAGGCGCTGACCCGGCCGTGCACCAGGCCGGGGCGCACGGCGGTGGTGAGCCCAGCGTGCTCCAGCGAGCCGGGACGATACCCGCTGACGAGCACGTCGGCCGAGGAGAGCAGGTCGTGGAAGAAGCCCGAGTGGGCGCGCAGATCGACCATCGCGGAATGCTTGCCCTGGCAGGTGTCGGCGTACTGCCACGGGATCTCGGGCAGCCACGGTGGATCGACCCGCAGCACTTCCGCGCCGAGCAACGCCAGCGTCCTTGTCGCGACCGGGCCTGCGATCACCCGCGTCATGTCGAGCACTCGCACCCCGCGCAACGGCTGGAACGGGGTTGCTTCGGAACGGAATTGGCCGCCGGCGCGGTCCTGGCGCGGTTCCATGGCGACCACCGGGCCGGACGCGGCGTCCGCCGCCTGCGGGGTGGCGGCCCACTCCTCCTCGGTGCGTACCTGGACCGCGATCGCGCCCGCCATGGCGGCGTTGTCCTCGATATCGGACGCACGGCTCATCGCGATGTGGGCGACCGCCAGATCGAGGGGCGCGTCCTCCGGTAGGCCGAGCGCGGCGAGTAGGCGGGTCCGGTGGTGCGGATAGTTGGCGTGGGTGCGCACCCACCCGTCGAAGGTGGGGAAGAATCCGGAGAGATCGGCGAACATCGACACCTGACGTCCGTCCGCGCGCAGCAGGCGGTCGCTCGAGAACGCGGCTGTGATCCGCTCCGGGTCGATCCGGTGCGGCACCGGAGCGAGTCCGTGCGCGTCGCGCAACCGGTTCGCCGCGGCCGTCACGGCGGCCACCGAGCCCGCGGCCAGCGCCCAGACCGGCAGGGTCGCAGCGAGATTGCTGCCAGGATCGGGGGAGTGCGTAATGACAGAACCGGGTACACCGATTCCGGCTTCGTAATCGTGGACCAGCCGTGCGTGCGCGTTCACCAGATCGAGACTAGCGGCACCGGACGAGTAAGGAGATGGACGTGCACAAGGCGATCACCGCCACCGACTGGCTGCGGGTACTGCGTACCGACCCGGCGCCGCGCCACTACCTGGTGTGTTTCCCGCCCGGCGGTGGTTCGGCGACGGCCTACCGAGATCTCGCGCTCGAATGCGGCTCCGGCGTGGCGGTACTGGCCGTGCAGTATCCGGGCCGGCAGGATCGGCTCGCCGAATCGGCGGTCCCGGATCTGCACGAGCTCGCCGAGCTGATCGCCGGAGAATTGCTGGGGCAAGGCCCGCTGTCCGGTCTCGCGCTGTTCGGGCACAGCATGGGCGCCACCCTGGCCTATGAGACGGCGCGCAGGCTCGAGGACGGCGGGCAAGAACTCACCACCCTGTTCGTATCGGGCCGTCCCGCACCGTCGTTCGCCGAAACCGGCCGCCTGCACCTCGCGTCCGACGAGGAGCTCATCACGGATCTGGAGCGTCTCGCCGCCGACCCCGCGCCGATCGCACTGCTGCGCACCGAACCCGGCCTCGCCGATCTGGTGCTGCCCGCGGTGCGCAGCGACTACCGGGCCGTGGAAACCTACGCGCACCGGCACGGCCTGCCACTCGCGTGCGATCTCGCCGCACTGGTCAGCACCGGCGACCCGACCACCACACCCCAGCAGGCCGACGAATGGCGGGCCTTCACCTCGGGCTCGTTCGCGCGCGCGACCTTCCCTGGAGGCCATTTCTACGTCGACGAACACGTCGGCGCGGTAGCGGATTTCGTCGTTCGGCACCTGGACGATCCCGCCCGTCGCAACGAATAGCCTGCGCTGCCGGACCGCTCGGATCGCCGCACCTCGCCGACGATCCAGGGTCAGCCCAGGTACTCCGATTCGAGGACGAGATCGTGCAGCAGGGATTGATATTCGACGTGCGTGCGATGCTCCACCGTGCGCCAGGTCGTGCCCTCGTGCGCACGCATGTAGCGCAGATAGCGTGGTGCTCCCGGGATCCGCACGTTGTCGGCGACCACGATGGCGCCGGGACGCAGCCAGTTCACGGTGAGCAGGGTGAGCAGGTCGGGCAGATACGCGGTCTTCAGGTGATCCAGGAAGACGAAATCGACCGCGCCCGCGGCGAATCCGTGGTCCACGGCGAGCCTGCGCATGGTCACCCCGCCGTCGCCGATCTTGCCGGCCACCACCACGACCCGATCGGACAGTCCGGCGTGCGCGATCACCTCGGTCGCGATCGCCGCGTTGGCGATGCTGGACTCCACCGACACCAGCCGTCCCCGCGGCGGCAGCAGCCGTCCCGTTCGTACCGCGCTGTACCCGCAGTAGGCGCCCAGCTCCAGCGCGAGCAGCGGATTCGCGCGCCGGACCGCGGCGTCCAGCAACAGACCCTTCTCGTCGCCGACGTTCATCAGGATGCTGCGGGTGCGCGCGAAATCATCGATCGCGGCGAGCACACTGTCCGGATCGCCCGCCGTCGCGGTGTTCAGCACGTGCCGCCGCACGGCCTCCTCGCGGCCGTCGCCCACCTGCCCGGTGCGCAGCACGGTGCGGCCGCCGAGTGCGAAACGGATCGTCGACCAGCGCAGAAACGGCGCCTTGTCGCGCAGCAGCGCGCCGAGTCCGGCCCGGTGCGATCCCGTCCCTTCCGCCATGCGCCCTCCGAGTCGTGGTAGTGGTGTCACCACGATTCTGCTCGCCCGACCCGGCGCGGCGGCGCAGACTCACCAGGGCGAGGGTTGATAGTCCTTCAGGAAGCAGCCGTAGAGGTCGGTGCCGTCCTCGCCCTGCACGATCGGGTCGTAGACGCGGGCGGCGCCGTCCACCAGATCGAGCGGGGCGTGGAAGCCTTCCTCGGCGAGGCGGATCTTGGTGTAGTGCGGGCGCTCGTCGGTGATCCAGCCGGTGTCCACGGCGGTCATCAGGATCGAGTCGCTCTCGTACATCTCCTTGGCGCTGGTGCGGGTCAGCATGTTCAGCGCGGCCTTGGCCATGTTGGTGTGCGGGTGCCCGGGGCCCTTGTATCCGCGGGCGAACTGGCCCTCCATGGCGGAGACGTTCACGATGTACTTGCGGCGCGCGGGGGCGGCGGCCATGGCCGGGCGCAGCCGCGACACCAGGATGAACGGCGCCACCGAATTGCACAGCTGGACTTCGAGCAGTTCGGTCGGATCGACCTCGGCGACGGTCTGCACCCAGCTGTTGGTGTGCGCGAGATCGGGCACCAGGCCGCCCGCGTCGATCGCCACGCCGCGCGAAATCCGTTCGGGGGTAGCCGATCCCGCGACCAACGCGAGCTCGGCGACATCCGCGGCGGTGAGCGTCGGCGCCAGCGAGGCGGTGAGCGCGGTCGGATGCGCCTGCATGGTCTTGCCGAAGGTCACCACGTCGGGCAGCGCGCCCGCGGGTAGCGGTCCGGACTCGGCCTCCACCAGCGCGCTGTACGCGCCGGGGGAGCGGCGCACGGTCTGGGCCGCGTTGTTGATCAGGATGTCCAGCGGGCCCTGCGCGGCGATATCGTCGGCGAGGGCCACCACCTGCGCCGGATCGCGCAGGTCGATGCCGACGATGCGCAGCCGGTGCAGCCAGTCGGCGCTGTCGTCCATGGCGGCGAAGCGGCGGATGGCGTCGTTGGGGAAACGGGTGGTGATGGTGGTGTGCGCGCCGTCGCGCAGCAGCCGCAGCGCGATGTACATGCCGATCTTGGCGCGGCCGCCGGTGAGCAGCGCGCGGCGGCCGGACAGATCGGTGCGCGCGTCGCGCTTGGCGTGGCTGCTGGCGGCGCACTCCGGGCACAGCTGGTGGTAGAAGGCGTCGACGCGGGTGTAGCGCTGCTTGCAGATGTAACAGGGCCGCGCGCGGAGCAGGGTGCCCGCGCTGGCGCCCTTGGTCGTCGAGGTCAGCGGAATGCCCGCGGTCTCGTCGTCGATGCGATTCGGCGAGCCCGTGGCGGTGGACGCGACCACCGCGCGGTCCGCGGTGGAGATCTTGTCGCGTGCCTCGACGCGGCGGCGCTGCTTGAGCTTCTTGAACATGTGCCCGACCGCGCGCTGCACGGTCAGCGAGTCGGGGTCGTCCTTGTCCAGCTGTCCGGCTTGGTCGAGTACCCGAAGACAGGTCGCGAGCTCGTCGGGATCGATACTGCTGTCGGCCATCGGGTCTGCGGGGGTCCTTCGTGAGCTGGGCAATCGAAGTCACCATTGTCGCAAACCCTCGTGTCCGGTCGCGGTCCGGCCGTGCCGAGCGGGGGTCTGTTCGTCTCGGTCGCCCATGGCCGCGGCGACCTCGACGTTCGGCCGGGCGCTGTTTGCGTGTGGGGACAGCGGGTAGTTTGCCGCTGTGTAACCGACTGATCGTGCAGGTCCGCGGTGTCCTGCTGATTGTTCGCTCGGCTGGTCGCCGCGGTCGCCCCTGGGTAAGGATCGAGGAGGAGACCATGAGTAATCTGCTGGATTCGGTACTCGGCAGCACCGTGTACGACCGTGACGGGGACAGGGTCGGCAAGGTCAAGAAGATCTACGTGGACAACGCCAGCGGCTTCCCGACCTGGGTGGCCGTCTCCACGGGGTTGTTCGGCCGCGATGCGCTGGTGCCGCTGGCCGGCGCCGAACATCGGCGCGACCGCGCAGCGCTGCAAGTGCGGGTCGGCAAGAACCAGGTCAAGTCCGCGCCGTACGTCGTCGACGACGGCAACATCAGTCAGCGCAGCGAGCGAGAGCTGCTCGAGCACTACGACATCGACCCCGCCTTGTCCGCGTGGAAGACCTACGGCAGGCCTTACGGCGAGGTTCCGGTGCGCACGCGAGGCACGAGCCTCGACAGGACCGCCGAAGGCGACGGCCGGAACGACGCCGAGCTGCGCTTCGACCCTTCCCCGGACCGCCAGTGAGGCTTTCGCCCCGCGGGTTCACCGTCATCCGCGGGGCGAGGAGCAGTCGGCCGCGGTGAGGCTGCGCGGCCAGGGCATCGTCGCCGACCCGGACACGCCGATCTTCACCACTCTGGCCGCCGTGGCGTCCGCACGCACCACGGGCTGACCCGACCGGCTTTCGATCGCCAGGGACGAACCCGGCCGCAAGTTGTTGACAATATGCCAATAGTGCTGGAATCTGATGACGATGGACCGGCATCGGGGCCGGTCCGAGGTGGAGCAAAGGATCGGGATCATGGCACGGGCCGCGTGGAGTGACGACGAGGTGGAGGCCGTACGCGACCTCGCACGGACGTTCTTCGAGAAGGAAGTCGTCCCGCACGAGGAGAAGTTCGTCGCGCAGGGCCACCCCGACCGCAATCTGTACAACCGGGCGGGCGAACTCGGTCTGCTGTGCGCCGCGATCCCGGCCGAATACGGCGGTGGCGGCGGCACATTCGCACACGAAGCGGCGATCATCGAGGAGCAGGCCTTCGCGGGCGACGGCTCGCTCGGCATGGCGGTGCACAGCTCGATCATCGCGCCATACCTCCTGGAATTCGGTTCCGGGGAACTCAAGCGGCGGGTGCTGCCCAAGGCGGCCAGCGGCGAGATGGTGCTGTCCATCGGCATGACCGAACCGAGCACCGGTTCGGACCTGCAGAACATCAAGACCCGCGCGGTGCGCGAAGGCGACGAGTACGTCATCACCGGCTCGAAGATCTTCATCACCAACGGCTGGCTCTGCGACGGCATCATCATCGCCGCGAAGACCGATCCGTCGAAGGGCGCGGCGGGAGTCTCGTTGATCTTCGCCGAGGTCGGCGACGACGCACCCGGCTTCACCCGCGGCCGCATCCTGAACAAGATCGGCGGCAAGGCCCAGGACACCGCCGAACTGTTCTTCGACGGACTCCGGGTGCCCGCGTCCAACCTGCTCGGTGAGGCCGAGGGCCAGGGCTTCTATCAGATGATGCAGCTGCTGGCCCAGGAACGACTGGTCACCGCCATCCTCGCGACCGCCATGATGGAGAAGGCCGTCGAACTGACCGTCGACTACACCAAGGGACGCGAGGCGTTCGGCAAGCCGCTGTTCGCGATGCAGAACACCAAGTTCGAACTGGCCGAGTGCGCGACGCTGGCCCGGGTCTGCCGCACCTTCCTCGACGACGCGATCGTCAAGCATCTGCGCGGCGAACTCGACATCCCGACCGCGGCGATGTCGAAGTATTGGATCACCGACCAACTCGGTATCGTGGTCGATCGCTGCCTGCAACTGTTCGGCGGCTACGGCTACATGACGGAGTATCCGATTTCCCAGCTCTACACCGGCGCCCGCGTTCTGCGCATCCTGGCGGGTAGCAACGAAGTGATGAAGGATCTCATTGCGCGGTCTCTCTGAAACCCGAAGCGACGGGTCGCCGCGCCGGCGCAGGCTCGAACCCGACGAGCGGCGCGCGCAGATCCTCGCCTGTGCGATCGACATGTTCGGTGAGCGGCCGTACGCCGCGGTGTCCACCGCGGAGCTGGCGCAGCGCGCCGGGGTGGCCCGAGGGCTGATCAACCACTACTTCGGCAACAAGCGGGACCTCTATCTCGCCGTGGTGCGCCGGATGGTGACCCTGCCCAAGCTGGACGCGATGGTCGCGCCCGTGGGGACCGATCGTGAGCGCGTCGACGCCAGTGTGCACTGGCTGCTGGACACCATCGGCGAGCACGGCAGCACCTGGGTCAAGGTCACCAGCCACGAAGGCGTCGGCGACGACCCCGAGGTGCAGCAGATCCTCGACGAGGCCGACGACGCCGCCGCCGAGCGCACGCTGGTGATGGTCGGGCTGGCCGATTCGGCGCACAGCGCGGAACTGCGCGCGATGGTGCGGGCCTACGGCGGCCTGGTGAAGGTCGCGGGCCGCGAGTGGATCACCCGCGGCAACCTGACCCGCGAACAGGTGCACGAATTGCTCGCCGATCTGTTGCTGACCCTGGTCACCGAGACGATGCCGAAGGTCGACAAACGGCGCTGATCCCGGAACGTTCCGGTCTGGGCAATGCCTGATTTGCCTGAATTTTTCGTTCGGACCGGGCATTTGGCCGGAGAAGATTGCTTGCATATTTCCCTGCACCTATTTTCTCTTTTGGTAGCCGGAAGTAAGCTGTCCTGGACGCCTTTCCTGCGGTGATCGAGGGTGGGCAATCGTCGCGCACCGCCGCGACGTTCCACTCGTTTGCTCGACTCTGCGGATCGCTGTTACCTGATGATCAGGCACCGGCCAGTTGCCGGTCGGCGTGCCGATCCGCCTGGCGTCGACTCATCTCTCCGCCACCGGCAGATCCGGGCTACCAGGGCCGTGATAGACCACGACCTTGCGAATCCTCGGCGTGCGCTCACGGGGAAATCCTCCGGCGACCGGCAGATCACGCCCGCCCACCAGGGTCGGCACGGCAGCCCGCCAGCAGAACTGCACCGGGTTACCAGCGAGGCGCCCACGGCCCGTTACGGCCGTACGGGCGTTTGTGAACTACTCGATCGAATCAAGGGATTGCACAATGTCTACCAAAATCATCAAAACCGCCGCTGCGACCGCACTAGCCCTTCCGCTGTGTTTCCTCGCGGCTCCCGCGGCTTCGGCGAATCCGGCTCCCGCGCAAGCAACCCCGGTTTCCACCTCCGCCGCCACGCCCGCCGGTGGGTCTGTCGCGCTCTGCTTCCCCCTCGGCAGCGTTGTGTGGTGCATCTGAGAATTGCCGAACTCGCCGCGTGCCACGCGGGGCGCCGGAGCCGGCCACCGTCGGCTCGGGCGTCGGGCGTGTGCGCGACGCCGTAGCGCACCGGGCGAATGCCGCCCGGTGTCGCCGCGACCCCGGTGCGCACAGCACGATGCCGGGCACGTTGTAGTTATCGCCGAGCAGATCACCGGCTTGGGCGTGCCATGACCGATTGTGGGTCCCTCCTGAGTGCGTTCGCGCATTGTCAGCGATGTCACCGCTATTCAGCATGAGCCTCGGACGCCGCAACGGCGAGCGTTGTGCCGAGTGCGCTATTGCGTAAATCGATCGGACAATTCGGTCTTATTGCGCCATTTCGTCCGTATTCTGTCTGCGTATCGGGCGGGGCCGGACAGCCCGGATTCCTGCGCGAGAGTTGGATGCGAGAGGGATCTGGATGGCACGCACGCAACAGTGGCAGGAGCGCGAGCGCTGGCCGGAGGCTTGGCCGGACGAGCGGGACCCGGAGGATCCGTTTCCGTCCGAGCCGCGGCCGATCGTCAATCCCTACGCGATCATCGCGCTGGTGGCCGCACTGCTCGCCTTGTTCCCCATCGCGATCGTCTTCGGGTTCATCGCCTTCAGTCATCCGCGCGGGCGCGTGATGGCCTGTGTCGCGCTCTTGCTCGGCGCCGCCGAGGTGGCGGCGGTGGCGGCGTTCTTCGTGCTGGCCGGAAACGTGTTGCCCGACACCATGTCCCGCGCCAATCAAGCGACCGCGAGCACCACCGCCCAGGTGACGACGGTCGCCACCACCTCGGCGCCGACCCCGGTCGCCCCGCCGCCGACCGCGCCACCCGCGACCACCACCCAGCCCGCGGCGCACAAGGGCGGCACCTGCACCGAAACGCAAGCCGGTCTGATCGGCGCCGCGGCCGACGGCGGAACGCTGCTGTGCCTGGCCAACGCCGCCGCCGACAGCGGCTACCAGTGGTCGGGCCCGTACAACGTCGGCACCGGTGTCTTCGAAGCGGGCACGAAGTGCGACCCCTCGGTCGCCAAGACCGGTCGCACCTCCGACGGCCGCGCCCTGGTGTGCGAGACCCAGGGGCGCAGCGCAGCCTGGGTGCTCTGGACGGAATAGCCGGGCCTCAGTCCGCCTTCTTCGCCCGGCTGGGCTGCACGCGGGGCGGCTCGTTGGGCATCTTCGGATACTGGGGCGGCCACGGCGCGTCCATCAGACCCGCGGCCATGTCGCGGTCGGACATCTCGAGCAGCGGCTCGATGGACTGCGGCGCTCGATCCGCCCAGGGGTCGCCGCATTCGGCGAGCCGGGCCGGGACGGTCGCGATGGTCAGCTCGTCCGGCACGACGGTGCTCAGATCGTCCCAGGAGATCGGCGTCGACACCTGTGCGCCCACCTTCGGCCGCACGCACCAGGCGCCGAATACCGTTTTGTGCGGAGCGTTCTGGTTGAAGTCGATGAACACCCGGTGGCCGCGTTCTTCCTTCCACCACTGCGCGGTGATCAGCTCGGGGTGCCTGCGCTCGAGCTCCCTGGCCAGCGCGACCGCGGCCGCGCGCACCTGGTAGCCGTCCCATTTCTCCTGCAGCGCGGCATAGATGTGCAGGCCGCGTGAGCCGGAGGTCTTGATCCGGCATTCGATGCCGAGTTCGGCGAACAGGTCCCTGGTGAGCACGGCGGCATGCCGCAGGTCGTCGAAGGTGATGCCGGGGGAGGGATCGAGATCGATGCGCAGTTCGTCGGCGATGCGTAGATCGGCGACGTGGTTGGGCCAGACGTGGAAGCCGAGGCAGCCCTGGTTGACCGCCCACAGAATGTGCGCGAGGTCGTGGGCCACCAGCGCGTCGCTGGTGGTGCCGTTGGGAGTGGACACCTCCACGGTGTGCAGCCAGTCGGGCGCGGATTTGGGTACCCGCTTCTGGAACCACGACTTGCCCGACGCCCCGTCCGGATAGCGTTCCAGCAGCAGCGGCCGGTCCCGCACCACGCCGAGGAACGGCTCGGCCACCGCTTGGTAATAACGCACCAGGTCCAGCTTGGTCTCGCCGCGCTTGGTGAAGTAGACCTTGTCGGGATTGCTGATCGTGACGGTTCTGCCGTCGGTCTCGATGTCCACCGATGCGTTCATCGGGACGCCTCCGCCTCGGCGAAGATGGCGCTCAGCTCGGCGGGCGCCACCTCGTCCAGCTGGGCATAGGTACACGAATCCGGTGTGCGATCGGACCGGAAGCGCACCAGCCTGCCGCCGTGGCGCAGCCGGCCGGACTGCACGTGCTCGTAGCGGACCTCGGCCACCAGCTCCGGCCGCAGCGCCTCCCAGGACAGGTCCTTGCCCCCGGTCCAGCGGCTCACCCCGCCGGGCATCTTGCCGTCCGCCTTGGCCTGTGCGGCGGCGTCGGCCCAGTCCCGCCACGGATGGTTCGCCAGCGCGTTCTCCCGCAACGGTTTCAGCTCCTCGACCAGCGCTTTGCGCTTGGCCGCTGTGAAACTGCTCGCCACCCCGACGTGGTGCAGTTGGCCCTCGTCGTCGAACAGCCCGAGCAGCAGCGAGCCGACGCCCTCGCCGTCCTTGTGCCAGCGGAACCCCGCGACGACGCAGTCGGCGGTGCGTTCGTGTTTGACCTTCAGCATCACCCGCTTGTCCTGCTGATAGGGCTGGGCGTCTGCCTTGACCATGACCCCGTCGAAACCGGCGCCCTCGAACCGGGTGAACCAGTCCTCGGCGACGTCCGGATCGCGGGTGAGCGGAGTCAGGTGAACGCGGGCGAGCGCCGTGTCCAGGATCGTCTCCAGCAGCCGCCTGCGTTCGGCGAACGGTTCGCCGGTGAGATCCTTGTCGTCGAGGGCGAGCAGGTCGAAGGCGACGAAACTGGCCGGGGTCTCCACGGCCAGTTTGTTCACCCGGGACGCGGCGGGATGCAGCCGATTCTGCAGGGTGTCGAAATCCAGGCCGTGCTCGGTGACCACGACGATCTCGCCGTCCACCACGCATTTGCCGGGCAGCGCCTGTTTCAGCAGTTCGGCGACCTCGGGAAAATACCGGGTCAGCGGACGGTCGTTGCGGGAGCCGAGCTCGACCTCGTCGCCGTCGCGGAACACCACGCAACGGAAACCGTCCCATTTGGGCTCGTAGCTCAGGCCCGGCTCGCGCGGCACGGACGGCGCGGTCTTGGCCAGCATCGGCCGGACGGGTGGCATCACCGGTAGGTCCACACGTTCCTCCTCGGGTCTGGTCCTCACCCGTGTCGACGTCGTGGCCGACGCGAATTCATCGGTGCGGAGCGGGTCGTCCTGGTCGATCGTAAAGGCCGGGTACGACACGGAGGCGGACTTCGGGGTCCGGGCGCGCGCTGTTCACCAGCAATTCTTCGGCGGGGACCGTCAGCTGGGAATCGTCGGCGCGGAGGGGAGTGTGGCTACTGCCGGGCGGCGGGTCAGTCCAGCCAACCGTGCTGATCCGCGAAGGCGGTGAGGCGGTCGCGGATGGTGAGGATCTCGCCCGCGGTCAGCGCGGGGCTGGCGTCCAGCAGCAGTTCGGTGATCAGGCGCTTGTGCT
The DNA here is from genome assembly GCF_001613045.1 of Nocardia lijiangensis NBRC 108240. Classification (GTDB taxonomy): domain Bacteria; phylum Actinomycetota; class Actinomycetes; order Mycobacteriales; family Mycobacteriaceae; genus Nocardia; species Nocardia lijiangensis. The sequence continues at coordinate 32,724 of NZ_BDBP01000068.1, forward strand.
CGGTGGCGGTGAGCTGGCCGGTCGACGATCTGTCCTTCTTGTGGCGGGGCGCGGCGGCGGCCTGCCCGCCCACCGCGCTGAGATTGATCGCCTTGGGACCCCTGTCGCCCTCGGTGACATCGAATTCGAAGACCCGCCCCTGGCGCAGTTCGTCCTCGTCCAGCCCGATGTCGTTCACGTGCACGAACACATCGGGCCCGCCGTCCTCCGGTCGAATGAACCCGAACCCCCGAGAGCTGTCGAACGACACCAATTTCCCGATGGACACCAACACCCGCTCCTCGCCGCCGTCGCTACCCGGCCACTTTAGCTCCCATTATCCGCTTCGTTGTTCGAAAGCGCCTTTTGCAGAGAGTTGAACACGGTGAGGCCTTGGCCGACCATTCCATTGACCAATTCGCCGACGCCGTCCGGTCCGTTGAGGACGGTGAGATTGGCGTTGGCCAGACCATGGGAGGCCTGTTTGACGATTTCCGGCAGCTGTTCGATGAGCAGCTGGTCGAGTGCGATCCGGTTGTTCGAGGCCGCCGCCTCGGCCTGGATCCTGGTGCGGTCGGCCTCCGCCTCGGCCAGAATGCGCACCCGATCCGCCTCGGCCTGAGCGGGTTTCACCACTTCGGTCTGCAACTGCTGCTCGCGCAGGTGTGCCTCCTTGCGCGCCTGTTCGGCCTGTGCGGTGAGCACCTCCTGCAGTGCGATGGCCTCGGCCAGCGGGCCCGCCTGCGCCGCCTCGGCATTGGCCTTGTCGATGTCGCGCTGGTATTGGGCCTTCAGGACGGCGGTCTCGCGCTGGTATTCGGCTTGCCTGCGCAGCGATTCCTGTTCGGCTTCCGCGGCCCGCTGCGCGGCCTGCGCCTGGGCGATCTGCGCGTCGCGCTGCACCGCGGCATTGTGCGGCGCGGCGAGGGCATTGATGTAGCCCAGATTGCCGTCGTCGATGGACTGGATCTGGAAGGAATCGACCCAGAGCCCGATATTGCTCATCTCCACTTTCGAGGCGACCAGCACCTCGTCGGCCAGCTTCTGGCGCTCCCGGATGATCTCCTCGACCGTCATGGAACCGACGATCGAGCGCAGGTGGCCGGAGAAGATCCGGCCGGTGAGCACCGACATCTCCCTTTCCTGCTCGGAAAGGAAGCGCTGCGCGGCGTTCACGATCGATTGGGTGTCGTTGGCGACCTTGAACGCGATCACCGCCCGCACATCCAGTTGGATGGCCTGCTTGGTGACGCAGCGTTCCTTGATCTCGGACTCGAACATGGCCAGCGACAAATAACTGACCTTCCGGAACAACGGAATCACCCAGGCCCCGCGGCCGATGATCACCTTGAACGGCGCGTTGTCCTTGCTCTTGGCGCCGCTGACCAGCATCGCCTCGTCCGGATCCGGCACATGGTAGCCCAGCACGTCTGTCTCCCTTGTTCTTTCATCTCTGTTCCGGCTGCTCGGATACCAGCGGGATCCAGGGAACGACGTCGACGATGCGTCCGGGATGCGCCTCGACGATCAGCACGGTGGCGCCCGTCCCGATCGGCTCGGCGGCCCGCGCGATATACAACTCCGTCCCCCCGCGTATCGCGACCAGCACCTCTCCCAATGTCCCGGCGCCGCGGATCGGCGTGGTGATCGTTCCCGTCAGTCCCTGCACGGGATCGGTCATGCCTCGCACTCCTGCCCTCGACACCAGAACACGTCAGCCTACGTGCGCCCGGCCACTTTTCGGTATCGGCTTTCGGAACGTCGCGTGCTGAAAACGACGCCGGGAATAGTTCGCTGGAACAGCCTTGTGATGAATACAGGTCTGTTCGACAATGGAGTATGGCCATGAGCAGCCGGCGATATCGCTCCACGCTGCGCCAGGCAAAGGCCGACGAGACCCGGGCGGCGGTGCTCGCCGCGGCCGCCGAACTGTTCGTCGCGCGCGGCTGGGCGGGTACGTCGATGCGCGACATCGCCACTCGCGCGGGCTGCGCGGTCGAAACGGTGTACAGCAGCGTCGGCAACAAGCGCGAGATTCTGAAAGTGGTGCTCGACGTGGCCGTCGTCGGGGACGACGAGCCGGTGCCCCTGCTCGAGCGGCCGGAATTCCATGCCATCGCGGCGGGTGTCGTTCGCGAGCGCGCCGCCAAACTGGCGAGCCTGCTCGAGACCGTGAACCGGAGGTCGGCGGCACTGCACCGGGTGCTGGTGCAGGCCGCGTCCGCCGATGCGGAATTGGCGGCGCTCGCGGCCCGCGACCGCACCGATCGCTGGACGTCGATGCGGGCGGGGCTCGAGGCGGTGACGGGGCGGCCCGTCACCGACGCCGAGGCCGATTCGCTGCGCGCCGTCCTCGGGGGCGAGGTCTACCTCGCGCTCACCGAGGAGTCGGAGTGGACGCCTGCCAAATACCGAAACTGGGCGGCCGACACCGTGATTCGGCTGCTCGACCTCGCCGAGGAGTAACCGATATGACTGCCTCTGCCGACCTCGAACGGCCCGCCGATACCCGCGTGATGGGTATCGTGCACACGGCGATGCGCCGCGACCTGCGCCGGGCCAGGAACGCGCTCAACGCTTGGCCCTACCCGTTCGACGAGCAACGCGTCGCGATCGCCGAGCATCTGCTCTGGATCATGCATTTCCTGCGCCATCACCTCGAGTCCGAAGACGAGCATCTCTACCCGATGGTCCGCGACCACAACCCGGCGGCGGCGGAGCTGCTCGACCGGATGAACGCCGACCACCGTGCCACCGCACCCGCGATGGATCGGCTGGTCGACGCCGCGGTGGCCTACCGGGCCGACGCCGCGGCGCGCACCGAGGTTCTGGCGGCCCTCGATGAGCTGGAGTCCGTGCTGTTACCCCATTTCGAACGCGAAGAGCGCGAGACGATGCCGGTGGTCTCGGCCGCCATCACCGAAGGGGAATGGCGGCACTGGGCCGACGAGTACAACATCAAACCGCTCGGGCCCCTCGAGTCGTTCGACGAGGGATTGTTCATCGTGGACGGCGCCTCGCCCGACGACACCGCCGCGGTCGGCGAGATGGTTCCGGCTGTGCCGCGCTGGCTGATGCTGCACGTCATGATCAAGCGGTATCGCAAGGCCGCGTTCCGGCGCTGGCACACCGCCGAATTCTCACCACTGCGTGTGCCTTTGGGCGGGAGGCACTCGGTGTTCTGTGCCGAGTCGCCGGACGCGGTGTGGGCGGTGCTCGCCGATGTCACCCGGGTCGGCGAATGGAGTCACGAATGCCGGGGCGCTCGCTGGCTCGGCGACAGCACCCGCGCCGAGATCGGCGCCCGCTTCCGCGGCAGCAACAAGTCGGGTCTCTGGCGCTGGCGGCGCCTCTGCACCTGTACGGTCGCCGACAAGCCGCGGGAACTGGTCTGGGTCACCGACGGCGGCGTCTTTCACGACAACTCAGAATGGCGCTTCCGGCTACGTCCCACACCCGACGGGACCTGGATCGAGCAGACGTTCCGGGTGCTCTCCCTTCCGGTCTGGCTCGACCGAGTGATCTACCGCTTCGTCCCCGCGCACCGCGATCGGTCCCGCGCGCTCGAGGGCGATCTCGACCGGCTCGCTCAGCTCGTCGAGCGCGAGTCGTCCTGACCGGTCAGGCCTGCGCACCGCCCGGCTGCTCCTCGACCGTAGGGCTGGCAAACGACTTGTGAGCGGCATCGCAGTGCGGACGGTGCTGCTCGCCGGGGCCGTGGCCGGACCGACGAGCAGCAGGCGCGCGCGAGAGTTACGGGTTCATCCGGTACGCGCCCGCGTGGCTCAGCACTTCCGCGTACACGCGGTCGGCCCGCGCGTCGTCGGCGATCGGCTTGCGCAATGAGCCGAGAGCCCATTCCTGTTGCGCCGCAGTGGACGACGACTTGCCGAACACCCCGAGGGCGTAGGCCGAGAAGTCGCGGACGAACAGCTCGAAGATGGCGTCCACGAGGTCGTCGGGGGTGTCCGCGATCGTCGCCTGCTCCAGAATCAGCTGGCCGTAGGGCAGCAGGGTGAACTGCTCGCCGACGGCCAGCTGGTAGTCCAGATCCGTCAGCTGCGCGTCGGTCGCGGGGGCCTGCACCGGGAATTGGACGAATCGCTCCGCCTGTTCCAGGAACAGCGCGACATTCGGCAGGTGGCGATAGCCGGCGAACGCCGCCCGCCAGTCGGCGAAGCGCACCTTGCCGAGCCCGGCCGCGCCGGGCTGGCGGAACAGCGCCTCGTCGTCGCCCGCGTCGCGGCGCACCGGCACCGGCGGCAGGTCGGCGGCGTTGTAGAGGAAGCTCGGCATGAATTTCAGTGTGAGCGCCATGTTCACGTGCGCGGTGCCTTCGAGGCGCGGCATGGAGTCGATGGTGCCGCGCGCCACCGCAAAGTAGGTGTCCTTCTCGAAACCCTTGGCGGAGATGACATCCGAGAGCTCACGGAAGACGCGCTCGCCCTCGCGGGTCACCTTCATCTTGCCGATCGAGTTGAACATGACGAAACGCCGGTCCTCCGGGGTCGATTCGCGCATGTAGTCGATGGCTCGCTCGTGGTAGAGCTTCATGGCGGTGATGCGAATGTAGTTGTCGGACAGAATCTGTCGCACCTGATCGAAATCGGTGACCGGGTGTCCGAACAGGATCTTGTTCGCGGCCTGATCGACGGTCTCGTAGAAACAGTGCTGCACGATGCCGAGGGTGACCATGCCGATGTTGAACTTGCCGCAGTTGATCGCGGCCAGCGCGACGTCGAAGGCCTTGCGGCCGGTGTGCAGCACGTCGTCGGCGGCGACCGGGTAGTCGGTCAGATCGTAGGCGCTCACGTAGTTCTGGCCGTGGATGACGTTCTTGACCAGCGCGTAGCGAGGGTGGTTGCTGTCGGCGAGGAACCAGACGTAGGCGTCGGGGCCCTCGATGTCGGTGCGGCGCCCGATGGTCGGCACCAGCCGCGCGACATTGCCGTTGCCGATGTAGTACTTGCTCCCGCTAGCGGTGAAACCGCCCGCGCCGTCGGGGGTGAGCAGCATGTCGGTGGAGTAGATGTCGGCGCCGTGATCCTTTTCGGACAGGCCGAAGGCGACGATGCCGCCGCGGTCCAGTTCCTCGGCGGCGCGGGCGTGCGCCTTGTCGTTGGCGCTCTGCCAGATGGTGGCCAGGCCGAGGGTCGACACGCCCCACGCGTACCAGTACTGGGCGCCGTAGAACCCGGTGATCTCGTTGAACTTGGAGATGAAGGCGGTGTCCCAGCGCTTGTCCGGATCGCCGCCCGCGTGCGCCTTCGGGGTGGCCATGTAGGCGAGAATCCTCGACTCCTTCAGGAACGCCATCCAGTCGTCGTACCACTCGCCGCGGTGCGCGTCGGCGGTGAGCGCTTCTTTGCCCTTGCTCTCGAAGAACTCGACGAGTGAGGTCAGCAGCCGCCGGGTCGTCGGGTCGAACTCCGCGAAGGTGTCGGTCGTCGGATTGAACAAGGGCATGGCTTCAGCGCCTTTCATCTGAGGGCAGATGCCATCAATTTAGAAGTGATGGCACCTGCCGTCAAATGTCGGCCACGAGTGGCCGGGCCGCGGACGACAAAAGGCCCGCGCGCCTCGGGGAGGCGGCGGGCCGTGGGAAACGCGGGATCAGGAGGCGTATATCGAGCGGTACGCCGTGAGGGTGGCGACGCAGTGCTCCACGATCTGCTCGCGGGTCGCGCGCAGCGAACCGTTCAGCCACGCGGAGAACATGCCCGCATTGCCGCTGGCCATGCTGACCGCGGCCAGCCGACGCCGGACCGGGTCGGTGATGTGGCCGAACAGGTGGTCCTGGATCAGCCGGGTGAAGGCGGGCATCACGGCGATGGTGGTCTGGCCGAGGCCGGTACTGGAGTACGGCTCGACCAGGAACAGGCGCGACTTGCGGGGATCTTCCAGCACCTTGTCGACGAGGACCTCCGATAGCGCCCGGTCTCGCGACGGGTCGTCGGCCGCGGCGAACGCGGTCATCGGTTCCAGGAACTCGTCGGCGATCTGCCGGTACAGCACGTCGAGCAGTTCGTCGCGGCTGCTGAAACTCTCGTAGAAGTACCGGTCGGTGAGATTGGCGCGGCGGCACACCGCGCGCATCGTGACGCCCGCGGCCCCCGCCTCGCCGATCAGATCCAGGGCGGCCTCCAGCAGCGCTGAGCGCCGCGCCTCCCGGCGCTCGGTGAGCGTCGTGCCACCCCAGATGCGGGGACCGGCGTCCTCTGATTCCTGGCCTGTCTGCACCGATTCACAGTAATGCCTGCCGGGCATCGGCCGTTCAGGCCCCGCTTTCCAGCGCCATCCCGGCGTCGCGCCAGGACACGATGCCGCCGTCCAGGCTCGCCGCGTCGTATCCGGCGTGTCGCGCGAGCGCGGCGAAGCGCAGCGATATCTCACCGACCGGGCACACGAACACCACCGGGCGCGAACGCGGGAACGGGACGCCGTGGGTGAGCATGTCGTCCAGCTGATCGTCGCGGATGTTCACCGCACCGGGCACGTGGCCGATCCGGTAGGCCATCGCGCCCCGGGTGTCGACGATGGTGGGCCGCCCGGTCCGGTCCAGCTCCGCGAGCTCGGTCGGCGTCAGCCGGGGCGTGGCGGCGAGTTCGGCGGCGGTCGGCTCCCTCCGGCGGTCCGGCCTGCCGAACAACTCGGGCCTGCGCTTCTTCAGGTACGACAGATAGGGCTCGAGCCGATCGCAGACGATGATCACCGCGACCACCGGATCGCTCGCGTCGCGCGCCGAAAGATCCAGCGCGCCCAGGGTTTCCAGCGCGGCCGCGTAAGCCGCGCCACTGGTGGGCCCGGCCAGCACGCCGTATCCGGTGGCCAGGCGCAGCGTCGCGTCGACGGCGTCGCCGGACGCGACGGTGACGATGCGGTCGTAGAAATCGGGCTGGAACAGCCCCACGTCCCACATCTCCGTCTCCGAGCGGATTCCCGGGATGAAATCTGATCGCTCGGAAACCACGGCGACCGTGCGCAATTCGGGATTGTGCTTGCGCAGATAGGTCGCGGCTCCGCGGGTGGAGCCGGTGGTGCCGAGCCCGCCGACGAGGTAGTCGACTCGGTCGATGCCGTCGGCCGCCAGGTCCTCGTGGATCTCCCGCCCGGTCCCGAGACAGTGCGCCTCGACGTTCTTCTCGTTGGTGTACTGCGAGGGATGGTGGTAGACGCCGGGCTCTTTCGCCATGGTCGACTCGATCACGGAGTACACGTCGTTCGGCGTGGTCGGGTCAGGGCACTCGGAAAGCCCGGGGAGCTCGACGATGTCGGCGCCGAGCAGCTGCAGCAGATCACGCACCTCGGCCACCTTGATCCGGTTGGTCACCGCCCGCAGCCCGACTCCCTCGAGCGCCCCGAGCACCCGCAGCGCCTTGGCGGTGTTGCCGCTGGACGCCTCGATCAAGGTCTGTCCCGCGGCGGTGATCGCGCCGAGCTCGTCCCGGATCATCCCCCAGGCGACGCGGTCCTTGACCGAGCCGAAGGGGTTGTGCGACTCCAGTTTCGCGTACAGCTCGACGCGCTCGAGTCCGTGGACCGCGGGATCGAGGCGCAGCAGCGGCGTGTTGCCGATCAGTTCGGTGATGTGGTCGTAGCGCATCAGGGCGCCTCGGTTTCGCGCGGCACCGGCGTCCGTCGCGATGCGCGGGGCGGGGTCCGGTGCACGGGCGGCAGGCCCACCGGACTGTGCGGTTCGTAGTCGGTATCGCGGCACACCTGGAAACTGCCCGCGCGATGGGCCACGGCCAGCTTCGCGGGCGGCGGGTGCATCGAGGCCGAGGCTGCCGACAGGTCCATGTGGTAGGCAGCGGTGTTCGGGAAGACGACCAGATCCCCGGACCTGGGGCGCTGCGGCAGCCAGACCTTGTGATTGGTGACGAGATCGCGTTCGAGGCACAGTCGTCCGGCGAAATACACGCCGACCGGCCCGGTTTCGCGCACCGGTCGCAGCGCGGGGGCGGTGTCGGCCGCCGAACGCAACGGGGTGATCGCGCCGTCGTCGTACCGCTCGTCCTTGTCGTGCGCCGCGCTCGGCAGGACGATCGGGTCGACCATCACCTCCTGGTCGGCGGGGGTCACCGCGTCGCGGCTGAGGTCGACGTGCACCAGGAGGGTCCCGTCGCCGAGTTCCTTGACGAACTCGACCCGCGCCACCGTCACACCGGCATGGTCGAGGAGGGCCTTGCCCGGCTCCAGCCAGAGGTCGAGCAGATTGTCCGCGGCGACCTGGGCTACGGTGCGCCCGCCGTGCCGTTCCAGGGGCGCGGTCAGCAGGTCGGCGAGCATCCGGGTGGCCGGAATCGTATTGGCGTACTTGTGGAACACCGGCGTGCCGTGCACCGCTCCGTCGTCGACGTGGTACCCGAAAGTGTTGGCGCCCCAGCTCATCGGCTCGCCGCGGCCGAGCAGCGCGTCGCGCAACGCGCGGACGTAGCCGTCGAACCGGTCGGCGTCGGCGGTGAAGACCTGGCGCAGCCCGCCGCCGAGATCGAGTACGCGAGGGGAGAGCCCGTGCGCGTAAGCCCGTTCGACCAGCGTCAGGCAGGCCTCGACGGCGCGCACCCGTTCGGCGTTCTCACCGGAGTCGATGTGAAAGGCGAAGCCGAGGAACGAAATCCGGCCACGATGGGCGCTGAGCAGGTCCAATGCGCGGTCGACGTGCTCGAGCGGCACCCCGAAGCGGCTCAGCGGCGACCCAGGGAAGCCGGAAACCCGCAGCAGCACCGGTACGGTGGCGCGATCACCGGCCAGCTCGGCGATCCGGCGCAGCTCCCAGAGGTTGTCCACGTTGATCGTCGCGCCGCACTCGATGAGCGTGCGCAGGAACGCCTCGCCCTTCGGTCCGGTCACTTCGATGCGCATCGGCCCGAACCCGGCGCCGATCGCGCTGGCCAGCTCCTGCGGCGAGGCCACATCGATGGCGATGCCTGCGTGTTCGGCGGTGCGGACGAAGGCTCGGGACTGATTGGCCTTGTGCGCGTAGCAGATTCGATACGTCGGCAGCTCCCGGTCCAAGACCGTGCGCAGCTGTTTCAGGTTCTCCGCGAAGACCTGGGGGAAGACCAGGTGCACGGGCAAGCCGAACCGGATCAGGGTCTCGTCCAAGGCGTCGCGGGTATCGAGGAAGGCGCGAACCAGCGGATGGATCTTCGCGGGTAGCGCCGGTAGCGGCGCCGTCATACCGCGGATTCCGAAGGCTGGACGCCGATTTCGACGGGGTCGGGTCGCTGGGCGACGGGGTTGTACCCGCCGTCTCGGATCGCCTCGAATGCCCGCTCCCGGTTGCGCGGGCTGCGAAACTCGGCGACCACCCGTTTGGTGACGAGGTCGATCTCGGCGACCGCGAGCCCCATCGATTCCAGAGTGCCGGTGATGGTGCGGACGCAGTGCTTGCAGTTCATGTCCGGCACGTAGAAGACCCGGTCCTCGGCCATCGCCGGATCGTCGGCGGTGCGCTCGTCCAGCGCCGCGGCGACCTCGACCGGGCGGCAGCCCGCCACGATGCCGGTGAACACCGCGACGAAACGGTCGACCACCACGGCGAGCAGGCTGTAGTGCGCGCCGTCGAGCTGATGCGGCATCGCGGCAAGGCAGGCCGGACGGGTGCCGGGTGGCAGCAGCGCGTACTGGCGGGAGATGAGGTCGAGATCCTCGTGGTATTTGGCGATGGCGTCCGCGACACTCAGGCCCTCGACCGTGGTCGCGCGCCGCATCACCGTGTGCGCGTCGGCGATGGTGGCGTCCTTCATGGCGCGCAGCGTGGCCACCGATTCGGCGGTGTAGCGGACGGTGCCGTCGGGCTGGGTGGCCAGGGTCACCGGGATCATCCCGCGCCGGTAGGTGGAGGCCTGCAACTCCCAGAACCAGCGCGTCGCGATCGCCGCGAAGAGCCCGGAATCCCGCATGCCCCTGGCGAATTCGATCGCGTCGCGATAGGGAGTCTGGCGGGCGAGCAGGGCGTGCTGAGCCAGCGCGCGGCCGGTCGCCTCGATACCGACGCGGAAGATCTCGAGCGGTTCGTGGTCGGTGGTGGTGCCCTCCAGCACGGCGCGGTCGCGGGGGTCGACGCACTCGGCGCGGCGCACCAGCGCGGTATCGGCGCGCAGCGCGTGCCACAGCGCCAGGACGGTCTCGCGCACCGCGATCGGCACCACGGGACCGAGGCCGTCGGAGCGGAAGTGCCCGGTGTTGGGAATTCCGTCGCTGTCGGTCCACGCGATGCGGTGGGTCGCGGTGGTCACCTGGTGCGTGCGGCACGGCCGCATGAATCGCTCCAGATACAGCCGCTGCGAGTAGGTCAGATGGCTGTTCTCCTCGGGAACCACTGCAGCACAGGTGAATTCGATGCGACGGAAATCGGTGGGCACGGGCACCTCGCCGAACAGCCCTGGCTGGGCGAGTCCGGCCAGGACCCGGGACGCCGCCCTGCGGTCGTAGCGCGGGGTGTCGGTATTCACGTGAGCTCCTCGGCAATCGTCGTGACGCAGGCGGTGAACCGGTCGATCTCGTCGAGGGTGTTGTAGACGTGCATGCTGACGCGCACCGAGTCCAGGTCGTCGGCGCCGGGGCCGTCGGCGGGTGTGCAGTGCAGGCCGGTGCGTACCAGGAAGCCCAGCTCGCCCAGCACGAAACCCATGTCGGCCGCGGTGATTCCGGCGATGCGGAACGAGACGATGCCGTAGCCGACCGCGCACCGCGCGTAGGCGGGACCGGGGAGGAATTCCAGCCCGGGTACCGCGCGCAGCCCGTCGACGAGCCGCAGGGTGAGTGCGCGGTTGTGCGCGGCGATGGCCTCGATCCCGAGGGATTCGAGCACGTCGAGCGCGCTGCCGAGCGCGAGGATGCCCGGGATGTTGGGGGTGCCGCCCTCGAGCAGATCCGGCATCCCGGTGCCGGACAGCCCCGATTCGGTGAGCCGCACTCCCGAATTGCCGCCGGGCAGGAAGGGGAGTAGCCGATCGTGAATCCGTCGGTGGCAGTACAGAATTCCGGTGCCCGGCGCGCCGAGCATCTTGTGCGCGGCGAACACCGCGAAGTCGGCGCCGAGCTCGGTCACGTCGACCGGGAGGTGCCCGCCGCTCTGACTGCAGTCGAAGCACAGCAGGACCGACGGATCGATGCGCCCGCGCAGTTCCTCCAGCGTGGTCACCGCGCCGAAGACGTGGTGCAGGTGGCTGGTCACGATCAGCCGGGTGCGCGGGGTGAGCTTGGCGAGGATGTCGGCGGTGTCGGCCTCGCCGAGTTCGGTGGTCCGGTAGGGGATCAGCTCCACGCGGCGGCCGAATCGGGCCAGCAGCCCGCGCAGGTGGTGCCACGGGTGCACGGCGGAGGCGTGATCGCGCGGGTTGTAGAGGATCTCGTCGCCGTCGGCGAGCTCGGCCAACCCCCAGGACAGTGCGATCGCGTTGAGCGCGGCGGTGGCGCCGCCGGTGAAGACGATTTCGTCGGGGTGTTCGGCGCCGAGGAACGCCGCCGTGCGGGCGCGCACCTCCGCTATGCGCGCGGTCAGTTCGGTCGCCCACGGATAGGTGCCGCGACCGGCGTTGGCGGTGCGCGAGGAGTGGTAGCGGTGGATGGTCTCGATGACGGGCAGCGGTTTCTGCGCGGTGGCCGCGCTGTCCAGATAGACCTCGCTCGATTCGGTCAGCGCGGGGAACAGCGCGCGCACGGTGTCGGAGAGGGGCGGTGTCGAAGCGGGGAACCGGTGGCCGGGGGAGTGTCCGCGCGCGGCCGGGGAGCGGGTGAAATACGAGCCTGGCGCCGGTGACCGCAACGTGACGCTCCCTTCACGCCGATGCCATGGACACCACTCAACGATACGCTAAACACTTTTCGTCAGATGATCGAAGATTTCAGCTGGGCAACGTGTTTCACGCGCTAGCCTGGAGCGCATGCCATTGAGCCAGGATGAGCGTCAAGAGTTTCTCGCGCAGCCGCACATCGCGGCGTTGGCCGTCGCGGCGGGTCGGGATCGCGGCCCGCTCAACGTGCCGATCTGGTACCAGTATTCGCCCGGCGCCGAGGTGTGGGTGCTGACCGGCCCGGAGTCGGAGAAGATGCGGTACATCAGGCAGACCGGCCGCTTCAGCCTGATGGTGCAGCGCCTCGAGCCCACGGTGCGCTACGTCAGCGTGGAGGGGCCGGTCACCCGGATCACGCCGATGACCGAGGAGCTGCACCGGGAGATGGTCGCCCGCTACCTGCCGCCGGACAAGGTCGACGCGTACCTCCGGGCCGCCGAGGCGTACGGCGAACAGGTCGTGGTGTCCATGCGACCCGAGCACTGGCTGTCCGCCGACCTCGGCGACCTCACCGCCCTGTAGCGCCGCCCGGTCAGTACCGGCCCTGGAGATAGTCCACCAGGTGCTGGCGTTCGGTCGCGAGCTCCGAGATCGCGCTCTTGACCACGTCGCCGATGCTGACGATGCCGATCAGCTTGCCGTCCCGCACCACCGGCAGATGCCGGATCCGGTGGTCGGTCATGATCCGGCGCAGGCTGTCGACATGGTCGTCGGGGACGCAGGTGCGGACCTCGACGGTCATGATGTCCGCGACATGCGTGTCCAGCAGGTCCGCGCCGAGCTCGTGCAGGCGGCGCACCACATCGCGCTCGGAGACGATGCCCGCGATCCGCATGCCGTCCGGGGACACCACGACCGCGCCGATGTTGTGCTCGGCCAGGGTGCCCAGCAGGCTCCGCACCGTCGTCTCGGGCGTGACCGTGGCGACGTCACTACCTTTCCTGCGCAAGATCTCCGCGATTCGCATACTTTTCACCATCCAGACTCACGGGGTTCCAGGATCGCAAGTTCGGAAGCATGTGACCAGCACGAATCCGCATCGTTGCGCGGTCGCGCCTTATGTCCGCTAGAGGCGTCTGTCCGCTAGAGGCGTCGCGCCACGCTGCGGTCGAGATCTCGGGCCAGCAGGGCGATGGCCGCCTGCGAGATGCCCGCCGAGGTGGCCAGGTCGATGGTGGTCAGCTGCGCGATGCGGCGCAGCCGATAGTCGACGGTGTTCGGGTGCACATACAGCTGACGCGCGGTGAGCTGCCGGTTCATGTCGTTGCCCAGGTAGGCGCGCATCGTGTCGAACAGTTCGGGGTGCGCGTCGAGCGGGTCCAGGATGGTGGCGATGCGCTGTGCAGCGGGTCCGCCGCGGGTGAGCTGGTACTCCACCGCCAGATCGGCCATGTGATACAGCCCGGCGGGGCGGCCGCCCACCCGGACCAGATTCAGCAGCTCGTGGGCCTGCTCGGCGGAATCCGGGATCTGATCGGTGTCGCCGACGACGACGGTGGCGGTGAGCGGGACCTCGGCCCCGGTGGAGAGGGTGTCGAGGAGTTCTGGGGTGAGCGCGGGGGTGTCTTCGCCCAGTGGAATGAGCAGCGTGCCGCCCTTGGTGGAGAGCAGAGCCAGCGCGCGCGAGGGGAAGACGGTGGCCAGCTCGGACTGTAGTCGGCGTAGTTTGCGGCGCGCGGCCACCTGCGCGTCGACCCGCGGATCGCGCTCGTCCGGATGCTCCGGCACCGAGAGCGCCACCACCTGGTACGACTCCGCGATCGGGATGCCCGCCTGCCTGGCAAGCGCGGAGCTGCCGCGCCCGCTGAGCAGCGCGGAGGCCAGCGTCTGCGCCGCGGTCTGGTGCTCGCGGGCGACCAGGTACTGCTCGTCGACGTAGGCGTCGGAGACCGCGGCCGTGATGACCTCGAGCAACTCCAGCACCAGATCGGTCGCGACGATCACCCCGTCCACGTCGTCGGCCTTGGCGCCCTCGGTGACAAGGCCGAACGCGATGCGCAGGCCTTCGTGATAGGCGCGCAGGATGGTGCCGAGCGGCACCGCCTCGCGCGCCCACTGCGCGGCGGCCTCCCTGACCTCGCCGAGCTGGTCGTCGTCGGGCACGGTCCTGCGATCGAACATCTCGGCCGCCAGCGCCAGGCAGAAGCGCGTCACCTTGGTGACATCGCCGCGCATCTGCTCACCGGGCAGCGTGCGGCACGGGGCGACGCAGGTGGCGAAGTAGCCGACCATGCGGGAGGCCACCCCGTCGGTGTTCTGCAGCGGTACCGACGCCGGCTGGCCGCCGATTTCGAGCGCCGTGGCGGACGTGTCGGCGGACAGATCCAGGGCGGTGAAGGTCATAGGTAGTGCTCCAGTGCCACCTCGGACGTAATGGAAATGCGCCCGAATCGTTGCATCACTATACGAAACGGATATGGGCAGGTCGAGGGTTCGATGAGATCCATTGCACCGCAGCATCGTTGTGCGCCGCTCCGAATGCAGGACACGGCGCGGCGGGCGGCTACGGCGCCGAGTGGGGCGTGGCCGGCGGTGCCTCCGCGCGGCCGAGTTGCGCGCGGAGTGTCCGGGACGGTCGGAGGCGAGCGGCGCGCGATGGGGTTCGCCGCTGGAGCGCGGTCGGGTTGCTGTCGACGCCGGTGCTGGTCTTCGGCCGATGCGACGGGTGGGGTCCGGGGCCTCGGGGCGCTGACCCGTGCGAGCAGTAGGTCGAGGCCGTACGGTGCGCCGTGGGCTGCGAGCCGGTCGGGCAACCGAGTCGCCCGCACCGCCCCGCGCCGCGTGAATCGCGGCCTAGTCCGCCCCGTCTTCCGTTGCGCCGCTGCGTATCTCGCGTTCGATCGCGACCGCGGCGTAGTGCTGCCCGCAGGCGCGCAGCTGGGCGATGCGGCGGTGCAGTGCTTCGGTGCCGTAGACGGCGGCGATATCGGCGACGCCGAGCCGGCGGGAGCGATGTAGCGGCTGATCCATGCGAAAAGACCTTCGACTGTTGCGAGGAGTCTCGTGGCAACGCTGGCACGGCTCGGTGAAGCTCCTCTGATGGTGGGGCCGAGTGTAGGACCGTGTTCGATGCAGATGCAAGTGCAGATGCGCGAACATCGCTGTGTGATAACGGTTTTGGCACAGAGTCGTGATCTTGGACGGGCAACTGTCTCGGTCGGTGGCCCGTCGCCGAAGGGGGCGGGAGGGCGCGGAATCCGATGCGAGGCGCCCGTCGCGCTCGTCGTCCGAAAGTGTCGGGTGAGCCGCCGAATCGCTTGTCTCCGAAACCGTTGTTGACCGTCCGCCACGGTGGTAGTGTCCAGACACATGTCCAGCTATCTGTCTCAACGGTTGTATCCGTGACGGGAGGTCTGGATGAACCTGCTCTCGAAATCGAGGTGTGTGATGACAGTCGGGGTGCCAGGGCCGGGTGAGGGGAGCGCGCCGTGAAGATCTCCGTCGATCTCGATCTGTGCCAGGGCCACGCCGTCTGCCAGTCCGAGGCGCCCGCCGTCTTCACCGTGCCCAAGCGCGGTCACGTGGAGATCCTCGATCCCAGCCCGGGGCAGGAACAGCGCGAGGCGGTCGCGAGCGCGATCCGCTACTGCCCGACCAGGGCGCTCTCCCTCGTCGACGACGACGCCGACCACGCCGCGAAAGGTGCACACTGATGGCGACTTACGACCGCGCCGAGCTCGACGAGATGATCCGCCGCTGGATCCTCGAGAACCAGCGCTGCGAGGAGAAGGGCGACTGGAAGCCGCTCGCCGAGATGTACACCGCGGACGCCACCTACGGCTGGAACTACGGTCCCACACAGGAATTCATGGCGGTCGGTCGCGACGAGATCCGCGATGTCGCCCTCGGTCAGGAGATGATGGGCTTGGAGGGCTGGGCCTACCCGTACCAGGAATTCGTGGTCGACGACCGCTCCGGCACGGTGATCGGATTCTGGAAGCAGGTCGCCGACGCGCACCGGCCCGACGGACGCCCGTACAGCCCGGAGGGCATCGGCGGCAGCTGGTTCCGCTACGGCGGCAACTTCCAATGGTCTTGGCAGCGCGACTTCTTCGACTTCGGCAACGTCTCGGCGCTGTTCCTGGAGATGATCACCGACAATGCGCTGACCCCCGGCATGCAGCAGCGGATCGCCCGCTCGACCTCCGGCACGCCGCTGCCCGGCTGGTACCGGGTCGGCGAAGCGCCTGCCGCGCTCTGGTGACGGCGATGAGCGCGACATCGAGCCGCTACGCACGGTTCTCCCGGCCGACGCTGGCCGCGTTGGTGCCCGAATTGCTGCTGTGCGGGCACCTCATCGACCGGTCCGGAATGGCACACTCCCTCGCCGCGTTCGGCAGGACGGGCATGGCGGAGGTGGCCATCGAGGAGTGGCAGCTGGCCAGCCCGGTGTACACGCGCAGGATGCAGCGGGCGCTCGGGTTCGCCGGCGACAGCGTGCCGACCATCTTCAAAGGATTGCAGCTCGACATCGGCGCGCCGCCGCAGTTCATGGATTTCCGCTTCCGCGTGGACGATCGCGATCACGGCGAGTTCTGGCTCGACCACTGCGGCGCGCTAGCCGATGTCGAGCCGATGGGCGAGGACTTCGTCGTGTCGATGTGCCACGACATCGAGGACCCGACCTTCGACGCCACCGCACTGGCCACGAACCCGCACGCACAGGTGCGCCCCATTCACCGGCCGCCCCGGCATCCCGCCGACCGGACGCCGGTCTGCGCCTGGCGAGTCACCATCGATCCGGCGCACGAGCCGCCGCCGACGCCGCGCAACGCCCGCCTCGTCGCCGAGTCCGCCGCCGCGCGTACGGAATTGGCGCCGATCGACCCCGCGCAGGACGGGCTGTCCGATTACGCGGGCCCGCTGCGGAGCGACCTGCGTTTCGCGGACTTCTCGCATTCGGCCCTGGTGCGCATCGCCGAGGAGGTGTGCCTGCAGCAGCATCTGCTCACCCTCGGCTTCGTGCTGGCCGTGCACGCCAGGGCCGACGCGCCGACCGCTACGGCGATCGCGCGCAAGCAGTTCACCGGCATCGCCGGACTCACCGCGGACCGCATCCGGCGCTGCCTGCGGCTCGGTGACGACGCGGACGCCCTCGCCACGGTGCTCGCTGCGCACCCGGCGCTGAATCCCCTGCCCTACACCGGAATCACCATCGATCACACAAATGCCGCTGTGCACCTGCGTATTCCGGTCTCCTCCGGTGCGCAGACCGACGGTGTGTGGCTCGCACTGCTCGACCCTGATCACCTCGCGCCCTTGGAGGCGCTCGCCCGCGCGGTGAACCCGCGCTGGTTCGCCACGGCCGTCGATGCCGGGGACGGCGTGCTGACCGTCGATTTCGAACTCGCCGACACGCCGTTCCGCGAATGCGCCGAGGTGGCGATCACGCGATTCAGCACCGGCGCCGAGTTCGCGTTCGCCGACCGTGGAAAGCCATTGCCGCTCACCGTGGTGTGACGGCCGACGGGTCACATCGTGCCGCAGGGCATTTCATCCCAGGAGATAGATATGAGCGCACCGTCGTTGCCCGCGGGTTTCGACTTCACCGATCCCGCGCTGTGGCAGAACCGCAGCCCCGTCGAGGAATTCGCGCTGCTGCGCCGCACCGAGCCGGTGTGGTGGAACGCCCAGTCCGACGACGCGTCGGGCGGCTTCCGGGACGGGGGCTACTGGGTGGTGAGCAAGCTGGAGGACGTCAAGGAGATATCCCGTCATCCGGAGCTCTACTCCTCGCAGCGCAAGGGCGCGATCATCCGCCTGCCCGGCGACATCACACCGGAGCAGCGGGAACTCACCGGCGCACTGCTGGTCAACATGGACGCGCCCAAGCATTCCAAGATCCGCCGGATCATCTCGAAGGGCTTCACCCCGCGCGCGGTCGAAAGCCTGCGCGCCGCGTTGACCGAGCGGGCCGAGCGCATCGTGCACGCCGCCAAGCGCACGGGCGGTGGCGATTTCGTGCAGCAGGTGGCCTGCGAGCTACCCCTGCAGGCGATCGCCGAACTGCTCGGCGTGCCGCAGGAGGACCGGCGCAAGGTCTTCGACTGGTCCAATCAGATGCTCAACTACGACGACCCCGAGTACGGCGATCCGACCGTGGCCTCGGCCGAAATCCTCGGCTACGCGTGGAATATGGCCGAGCAGCGCCGGGGTCGTCCGGCGCACGACATCGTCTCCGAACTGGTGCACGCCGACATCGACGGCGAAGCGCTGGCCTCCGACGAGTTCGGCTTCTTCGTCATCCTGCTCGCGGTGGCGGGCAACGAGACAACCCGCAACGCCATCACACACGGCATGAAGGCCTTCGTGGATCACCCCGAGCAGTGGGAGATCTACCGCGCGCGTCGGCCGCGCACCGCACCCGACGAGATCGTCCGGTGGGCCACTCCGGTCACCGCGTTCCAGCGCACCGCGACCGAGGATGTCGTGCTCGGCGAACAGCCGATCCGGGCCGGGCAGCGGCTCGGATTGTTCTACAGCTCGGCCAATTTCGACGAGGACGGCTTCGCCGACCCGTTCACCTTCGACATCCTGCGCGATCCGAATCCGCACGTCGGCTTCGGCGGGACGGGCGCACACTACTGCGTCGGCGCGAACCTGGCCCGGCTGGAGATCGACCTGATGTTCAACGCGATCGCGGACGCGATGCCTGCGCTGCGGGAGGTCTCGGATCCGGTGCGGTTGCGGTCGGGCTGGATCAACGGCGTCAAGAGCTGGCAGGTCCGGTACGAGTGAGACGACGCTCGGACGGCCGCGGTGTCGTGCCGCGACCGTTCCGGCCCCCGGGCATTCAGCCGTCCCGCTCGCCCGTGGTCCGCGCGCCGCGCCTGCGGTAGCGCACCCGGCATGGCTGCTGCAACTGCACCACCATCTTCGAGTGGTCGTTGCGGTAGCTGTCCGAGGGCTGGGCCATCTCGAACTCCCAGTCCCGCAGCAGGATCGAGAAGATCGCCTTGAGCTGCATGAGCGCGAACGCGGCGCCGACGCAGCGGTGCCGCCCCGCCCCGAACGGGATCCACGTCCAGCGGTTGACGATGTCTTCCTGATTCGGATCGATGTAGCGGCCGGGGTCGAAGGCGTCCGGATCGGGGAAGTCCTCGGGCAGCCGGTTGGAGATGGCGGGCGTGGCGGCCACGTGATCGCCCGCGGCGATGTGGTGACCGCAGACTTCGAAATCGCCTCTGGCGACCCGCATCAGGATGATCAGCGGCGGATGCAGCCGCAGCGTCTCCTTCAGCACCGCCTCCAAACGCGGAATCTGGCGCAGCGCACCGAAACTCACCGGCGATCCGTCGGCGTACAGGTCGTCGAGTTCCGTGACGACGCTGTCCAGCAGCTCCGGGTGGCGCAGCAGTTCGATCACGGTCCAGGCGGCGGTGCCGGAGGTGGTGTGGTGACCGGCGAACATCATCGAGATGAAGATGCCGGTGATCTCGCTGGCGCTGAACCGCGGA
This sequence comes from Nocardia lijiangensis NBRC 108240, assembly GCF_001613045.1. Classification (GTDB taxonomy): domain Bacteria; phylum Actinomycetota; class Actinomycetes; order Mycobacteriales; family Mycobacteriaceae; genus Nocardia; species Nocardia lijiangensis. The sequence continues at coordinate 51,964 of NZ_BDBP01000068.1, forward strand.
TCGCCGTTCTCGTCGGGCACCGAGACGAGCACGTCGAGCATGTCGCGATCGCCGCGCTCGGCGGAGGGATGAGCGGCCCGCTGGTCCATGATCCCCTGGACCAGGTCGACGAGCGCGGCGCGGGCCTCGTCCCTGCGGCGGAAACTCTCGATCGGCGCGTAGGGATCCACGTAGGCCAGCGCGTCGGTACCGCGTTCGAGTTCGTGATAGAGGTGCGCGAACCTGCCGTCCAGTTCGTTGCGGAACTTCACGCCGATCAGGCAGGCGGAGGAGGTATAGATGGTCAGCTCGGCGAAGAAGTCGAGCAGATCGATCTCGCCCGCGTCGTCCCAGCGCGCCAGCATCCGCTCGACCTCGGCGGCGATCGTGGCCGCGTGCCCGCGCATGTGCTCGGCCCGCAGCGCTTGATTGTGCAGCATCTCCTTGCGACGTTCCGGACTGGCGTCGAAGACCACGCCTTCGCCGAAGATCGGCTTCATGAACGGATAGGCCGCGCCCTGGTCGAGGTCCTCGTCGCCGGCGCGGAAGAAGAATTCGTTGGCTTCGGCTCCGGAGAGCAGGATGACCCGCTTGCCCGCGAGCTCGAAGGCGCCGATGTCGCCGCACTCGGCGCGCACCCGGCGCATCAGCGCGATCGGGTCGGAGCGGAACTCCGCGAGGTGTCCGTGCTCGTGCTCGCCGCCGGAGACGCGCTGTGGTTTCACCAGAGTCATCGGAAATCCTTCCACAGATACCTGTCCATACATATGCTGGACACGTGTCTGGACAGTACTACTGTCGACCGGACGCGAGCAAGGGATTCGCGATTCGCGTGATCGCGCGCACGGCCCTGCCGAAGGGGTGAAGAGGTGGACGCACGGCGTAAATTCTGCTCAACGTGCTGGGGCTGGCCGAGACGACCCGCGCGGTCTTCGTCGAGAACGAGCAGCAGCTGGCGACGGCGGCCCGGCTACTACGACCGGGCACCGCGCTGCTGAACGAGTATCGCCCGGTCCTGCGCTGCGTGATCATGGGTGTCACCTCCCTGATGCCGCTGGCGGACGCGATCTTCGGCGGGATGCGGCCGGGGGCGGTGTTCAACACCAACTTCCTGCTGGCCTCGGAGCCGTACCGTTACCCCGAGGATCTGCCGAAGGTCAACGCGACCGGTGGTCCGGACTGTTCCGGTATCGACCAGCGCACTCCGGGTTCGCACGCGGACTATGTCGTGACCGATACCAGTGAAGGCGCGCCGTACGTGCCGTCGACCAGCGCGCGGCTGCACACGAATCCGCAGACGGTGTTCGAGATCTTCTTCGGCGGGCTGCTCGGTGTGGGGCGTCGCTGAGGATCGTCAGCCGTCGAGCAGGTGCGGAAGGCCCGCCTCTCCGCGAGATCGGCTTAGTACCGCTACTTTCCGGGCAAGGGCCAGTTACCGATCCGCATGGCGGAGCTGACCACCGCGGACCTGTTCGACGCGGCGGCGAAGTGGTGGCGCGCCGATCACGGCGACGGCGGGGGCGAGGTGGTGCGCGCGATCGGCAGCATGGTCGCGGGGTTCCGCGTGTGAGCCGGGCGGAAAGGGCTGCGCCGGAATGGTATCCGCGCGCCGCTATTCGTCGTCGAGGCCCGCGGACAAGTACGCCGCAGCGGCGAGCCACTGCCTGCACTGCGGGCCGTGCACCTCGTGGACGTGCAGGATCTCGCGGGCGCGGCGATAGGTGAGACCACCGGGTTCGGCGCCGCAATCGGCGGCGGACACTTCGGTTACGGCGCGTGGCCGCAAGGTCTCGACACCGGCGGCTCCGAAGAGCGCGTCCCGGTGGGGAGTTCGAAATGGCTGACTCATGTCGACCGCCCCTCGCGTCTGGCACTGGGGAGGCGAATTGTCTGGCGACGCCGGCGCGAACTCCCTGGACGCCTCCCGCTTACTCTGCGCCCGAGTTTAGGGCCGCGTACCTTGCAAATGCAAGTACATTTGCACGAACGACCGACAGGTATGGAAACGGCGGCCGTCGACGGCCGCCGTTGTGGCGCAGGGTCTTTCCTGGCGGGCCGAGATATTTCCTGACGTGTCAGTAATTTCACCGCGCGGCGGGAGTAATCAATGACATGTCAGGATATTTCGACGCGCCCGCCCCTTTGCCGACGCGTCGAAATTCGCGCTCCGCGTGTCAGGGTTTCCGCGCGACGGCGCCGTAAGCGGAAATGGGCCGGATCTCGCCTACCTCGGCATCCCCGGCGCGCCACTGGGTGATGGAGGTGAACCCGGGCTCGACCATCTCCAATCCGTCGAAGACGGCGCGAATCTGGGCCTGCGGCCGCGGCACGTACGGCACACCGCCGGTGCCCGTGTAGTTCTCGCAGAGGGTCACATACTCCTTGCTGTCGTCCGTGCCGTCCCACATCACCAGGTAGCTGCCCGACGGCACCGCGTCGAGCACCGTGCGCACGATGCGCAGCAGTTCGTCGTAGGTCTTCGCGTGGCCGAGCACACCCATGAACATGACGCCGATCGGCTTGGTGAAGTTGAGCACGTTCTGCGCGTCGGCGACGATCTGCTCCGTGTCGTGGAAGTCGCAGTCGACGTAGGTGGTGACACCCTCGGGGGTGGTGCTGGTCAGCAGTGCCCTGGCGTGGGTCAGCACCAGCGGATCATTGTCGACGTAAACGATTTTCGAGTCGGGCGCCACGCTCTGTGCCACCTCGTGGGTGTTCTGCATGGTCGGCAGGCCCGTGCCGATGTCGAGGAACTGGCGGATGCCGATCTCGCCTGCCAGGTAGCTGACCGCCCGGATCAGGAACTGGCGCGACTGGACGGCCATCGTGGTGATGTCGGGGTCGACCTCGATGCCCGCGTCACCGGCGACCCTGTCGATTTCGTAGTAGTCCTTACCGCCCATCCAGTAGTTCCAGATTCGCGCGGAATGGGGAATATCGGTCCGGATGAGTGGGGTCTGGTCTTCGGACATTGCGTGAGACTCCTCGAACGTACGTGCGTGGCCGGATGTCCGCCGCCCTTGACCGATGTTCGGGGCGCGCCGCGCGCGTCTGGCTCCGGGTTGTCGCAAATGGACGGTGTATCCGATGTGCTCTGTGACACTACAAGATTCGGGTGGGCCGAGCGGTCCGGATGCACCAGCTGATGACGGTCTATCGGCGACTTCCGAAACTCCGGCCTCAAAGCCGACCGGTAGGTCCGAATTATTCTGCGCCACAGGGTGAACTTCGTGCTATCGTCCGAATGTGGGTGCAAATGCAAGAACGTTTGAGAGTGCATCTGCAAGCACCTAGCGGATAGATCCCTCACACTGGCAGTAACCGAGGAGTGGGAAATGTCAGGTACAACCACACACAAGATCACCGGCGCCTGGCGCAAGAGTTCGTACAGCGGACCCAGTGGCGGCAACTGCGTCGAAGTGGCAGAGGTGTCCAACGGCCTGGTCGCCGTACGTAACTCGCGCGACCCCGAGGGCGCGGTCCTGTTCTACACGCGTCCGGAGATCGACGCTTTCGTTCGCGGCGCAAAGGCCGGAGAGTTCGACGATTTGACTAGCTGAAAGGTAACATTGCGGTCGGTGCGGTGTGTCTTGGAATGACATATATGTGACACACTGGTGGGCAACCCCGAGTATCGGAGACGAACTCCATGATCGCAGAACCCAACGACGACGGCCTCGTGCAATCGGTTGTCGCGGAGCATGGTCCGACTGTGCTGCGGATAGCCCTGGGTGGACAGTTGCGCAAGCTACGCGAGAGTTGCAACATCACTCGCGAGGCCGCGGGTGACGCGATCCGCGGTTCGCACGCCAAGATCAGTCGTCTCGAGTTGGGCCGCACCGGTTTCAAAGAACGCGACATCCGCGATCTCCTAACCCTTTACGGCGTCACCGATCTCGCGGAGCGCGAGCAGTTCCTGGTTCTGGCCAGGCAGGCGAACGAGCCCGGCTGGTGGCATCGGTACAGCGACCTGCTGCCCACGTGGTTCAGCACCTACTTGGGTCTGGAGCAGGCGGCCAACAAGATTCGCACCTACGAGGCGCATCTGGTGCCCGGTCTGCTTCAGACGCCCGAATATGCCAGGGCCGTCCTGGCTCTCGGCTACGACGACGCCGACACCGATCGACGCGTGGCCGTGCGTCAGCGCAGGCAGGAGATCCTGCACCGCACCGATCCGCCGGTCGTCTGGGCGGTGATCGACGAGGCCGCGCTGCACCGTCCGGTGGGCGGCCCGCAGGTGCACCGCGAGCAAATGGAGCACCTCATCGCGCTGGCCGGCCTGCCGAACGTGACCTTGCAGGTCTTGCCGTACTCGGCGGGCGAGCACGCCGCAGCGGGCAGCTCCTTCAGCATCCTGCGCTTCGCTCAACCCGAGCTACCCGACATCGTGTACCTGGAGCACCTGACCAGCGCCCTATACCTGGACCGTCGGCAGGATCTGGCGTTGTATCTGTCGGTGATGGACCGCCTGAGCGTGCAGGCCTTGCCGCCGCAGAAGTCGGTCGAGAAACTGGCGGAGTACGCGGCAGGATCGAGACGTTGACACGGCAGCGCTGAGGATTACCCAGCGCGACTGAGAACTACTCGGCATCGCCGAGGACTCCACGGCGTTCGCCTGCGGCTGGGCAATTCCCGCTGGGGACTGGACTGCGCCGCTGAGGATTGCGAGCGGTCTCTTTTCTGATTCTTGCCACCGTGGGCCGGGGGCCGAAAGCGATTGGCGGCGTGAGCTTCTCGACGTAACCCGAGCGCCGTCGTCGGTTCCGGAGGGCTCGAGGCATCGGCGAGACCGCGATATGTGTGTCGCACGCCCGGGCCCGGCGGACGGAGGTGGTGTCCGGCCGCGCCCTGCGCAGACGAGATTCCTTGGCGCGCAGCGTTGTTCGGCTGCCGCGCCGCGTGATGATCCGGCTACTGCCTGATGAAGGTGGACGCGATGCGCCAGAAGGTCGCCGGCTGCAACGTCTCGAGATCCCAGTCGTCCGCCATGGCGTGCGCCGTGGAGACGATCCGATCGATGTCGAAATCGTTCCGGGTGGCCGCGCCGGTGGACTCGACGGCATCGATGACGAACGCGACTGCTGTTTCTCGCGAGTACGCGGTATTTCTGTGGCCGCTGCGGGCCGACGATGTGCTCATAGTTCTACCGTTCGCTGGCTGGTCGGCCAGTGCGGCGTCGGCGAACCCGAGCCGGCCGCCGGAAAGTGGTTGGTCCATTAGAACGCCCCTGACTGTAGGCGGCAGCAAACCTCCGGCGACTTTGCCCTCGGTTTGCCCACACGGCCTCCCCTGGTTGTCCCCTATATAGCTTTGCGGATACTGAGTTTATGTCCGTGTGCCTTTCAGATGCAAGTACATCTGCACGATCGATTGTATTCGCACGAAAGGTAATTCACAGTTACCGCCGGCGCCGCCGAACGTCCCGACCGGACGGTTCCCCGGATCGGCGTCGCGGCGTCCGGATTCGCCCTTCCCCCAGGGGTCTTCCTTCGCGGGCGAAGCGCACGCTTGGCCAGGTCGGGAGGCATTCGACGCGGTGATGCCGCCTGCCGTGACCGTCGGCGCCTGCGCGCCCGACGGGGCTGGTCGGCGGGTGGTCTTTCCACGGAGTGGAACGTCGTCATTCCGGCGGCGTGCGACGCTGTCTCGGGTGCCGAATCGGCGGCGTCGGGAAATCGTTCCGGATTCGCGACGAAATCGCGGGTGGGCAGGGCCTGGACAAGTGGAGCCGACGGCACCGTCTTTGTGATCCCGTCGGCCGAATCCGGTGCGTCACACAACAATCAGCAATCTATTAGCTACCGATAGCTGCGACCGCGTCGAGCAACGGCGTATCCCCGGCGACGAGGTCGAGCGTGGTGCGCACGGTGTTCGGGGCGGACAACAGGGCGGCGAGGACGGCCGCCACATCGGCGCGGGCAATGCTGTCGCGACCGATCGGTTCGGCGCTGAGCGTGACCCGGCCGGTGCCCTCGGTGTCGAGCAGCCGACCCGGACGCAGGATGGTCCAGTCCAGATCCCGGGCTCGAAGATCGTCCTCGGCTTGGGTTTTGGCATCGAGATAGGCGGCCCAGACCTCGTCGGTGCCCGGCGCGGGCGGACGACCGGCCCCCATGGTGGAGATCTGCACGTAACGGCGCACGCCCGCCTGCTCGGCGGCGTCGGCGAGCAGCACCGCGCCGCCCTTGTCGACGGTGTACTTGCGGGCCGCGCCGCTGCCCGGCCCCGCGCCCGCCGCGAAGACGACGGCATCCGCCCCGGCCAGCGCGGCGGCGAGTGCGGTGCGGTCGGTGCGCTCCAAGTCGAGTACGACGGGACGGGCGCCGGTGCCGGCGACGTCCGCGGCGTGCTCGGGGTTGCGGATCAGGCTCTCGACGGAGTGGCCTGCCGCGGCGAGCGATTCGGCGAGCAGCAGGGCGATCTTGCCGTGTCCACCGGCGATCACGAGGCGCATGGGTGTCCTTTCCGGTAGCGGGTAACGGCTCGTCAGCGTTCGGGTCCGCCCGGGTTGCACGACGCTTGCACGGTGGCCGGGTAGCCGACGGCGGGTCGCCACGGTTCGATGTTCCAGCTCGGCTTGTTCGGCTGGACCAAGCGCGCCCAGTCCCAGTGGCAGATGAACTGGTCGCGCATGCCGGGGGTGTCGGCGGCGGGGGACTGGGCGAGGACCTCCTGCCAGGCCCGCTCGTCCGAGCCGGGATAGGTGGTGCGGCGACCGGGTTCGGAGGGGAAGACGAGCAGGCGAGCGCCGTCCACGTTCTCGGTCCACTCCACGTGATCCACCAGCGGAATGCCCTCGTAGGGGTCGACCGTGGGCTGCGCCGCGAGGGGCGTGCCGGGCGAGTTGGTCGCGATCGCCTGCGGGGTCGGCGCTGCGGCCGGGCTGGTGGACAGCGCAGGTGAACTCGGCGCCGACGTCGCTGCGGTGGAGGTGTCCTCGGCGCCGCAACCGGCGACCGCGAGGGAAAGCAGCACCGCGAATCCCGTCCCGTAAGCAAGGCGCGGTCGCCGCTCGTGTGCTGTCCGCGTCCGCTGTCTCACTATCGATCCCTCCCGAGGCGCTGTCGCGTCCGCGCACCGCGGACGTCTCCGTCGAGCGTAGTCATGCGCGGGCGGGTGAAGTCGGTCGAGAGCCCGCGCACGGCGGGGTGCGCACTCCGCCACGCGACACCGAATGTGGTGTCTTGCCGTACCGGCATCGATCCGGCAATCATCGGTCGATGCAACGTGCACTGGTCATGGCGGGCGTGCTCGGGGTCGTGATCTCGGTGCTCGCGCCCGGCGGCACCGGCGCGGCGAGCCCGGCGGGCCC
>NZ_BDBP01000069.1 GCF_001613045.1 Nocardia lijiangensis NBRC 108240
GCGCCCGCCGATGCCCCGGACGCCGCGCGGTCCGCGGCGGTGCTGCGGGAGACGCTGGCCGTGGTGATCCCGGCCGTGGCCGCCGTCTCCGGGGCGGGAGTGCCCGCGCTGTGGGCCATCGTCGCCGACGCGATGGGCAACCGCGCCCTCGACGCGGGCGACGGCCCCGCGGGAGCCGAGCTGGCCACCTCGGTGGGCGGGAAGTTGCCGGTGCCGCGTTTCGTGACGATCGGCGGACGCACCTTCGTGCGCCGGATCTCCTGCTGCCTCGTCTACGAGGTCCCCGGCTGCGAGATGTGCACGAGCTGCCCCAAACGCCCCGCCGCGGAACGCGAGGCGCTGCTGGCGAAGCTCGCCGCGGGCCGCTGATCCGCCTGCTCACGGCGGCGGAATTCGAGTTGCGCGCGCCCGGATGTGCTGCAAGATGGGTGCCGACACGCCGACAGCGAGCTACCCCGCGGCGACACCAGGTTTCGCGAGCACACCCACCCCTCACCGGATACGCCCAGAACCCGGCCGTGGACTCGGCAGCCGGCTCGTGACGCCACGCTCGAGGCGCTCGCGACCGGCGCGAATCGCCCGTCGGCGGGACCGCTAGCATTGGTCGCGCCGGGGCGATTCGCCGCCCGGTGACGACGCGCGGGAACAGGCCCGCCCACGAGAACCCCAAGGAGTGCGCCGCCGTGACCACCTCAGCCCCGATCAGCCCAGCCACCCTCGTCCGGGTGCCGGCCGGGACTACGGCGGGTGCCGCGGTGCGCGAGGCGGGTCTGCCGACCAAGGGACCCGACACCATCGTCGTGGTGCGCGACGCCGAGGGCGCGCTCAAGGACCTGTCCTGGACCCCGGACACCGACGTCGAGGTCGAGGCGGTCGCCGCGAGCACCGAAGCCGGACGCAGCGTGATCCGGCACTCCGCCGCGCACGTGCTCGCCCAGGCCGTGCAGCAGGAGTTCCCGGAGGCCAAGCTGGGCATCGGCCCGCCCATCAAGGACGGCTTCTACTACGACTTCCGCGTCGACCGCCCGTTCACTCCCGAGGATCTGGCCAAGCTGGAATCCCGGATGAAGAAGATCGTCAAAGGCGCGCAGCGCTTTTCGCGTCGCGTCGTGGAGCTCGACGAGGCCCGCGTCGAGCTGGCGAAGGAGCCGTTCAAGCTCGAGCTGATCAGCGACAAGTCCGGCATCGACGACCCCGAGGTCATGGAGGTCGGCGGCAAAGAGCTGACCATCTACGACAACCTGGATCCGCGCACCGGCGAGAAGATCTGGGGCGACCTGTGCCGCGGCCCGCACATCCCCACCACCAAGTTCATCCCGGCCTTCAAGCTGACCCGCAGCTCGGCCGCCTACTGGCGCGGCGACCAGAACCGCGAGGACCTGCAGCGCGTCTACGGCACCGCCTGGGAATCCCAGGAGGCCATGGACGAGCACCTGCACCTGCTCGCCGAGGCCGAGCGCCGCGACCACCGCAAGCTCGGCCTGGAACTGGACCTGTTCAGCTTCCCCGACGAGCTCGGCTCGGGCCTTCCGGTGTTCCACCCCAAGGGTGGCATCATCCGCAAGGAGCTCGAGGAGTACTCGCGCCGCCGCCACGTGGCCGCGGGCTACGAGTTCGTGAACACCCCGCACATCACCAAGGGCCACCTGTTCGAGGTCTCCGGCCACCTGGACTGGTACAAGGACGGCATGTTCCCGGCCATGCACCTGGACGCGGAGCTCAACGAGGACGGCACCGTCCGCAAGCCGGGCCAGGACTACTACGTCAAGCCGATGAACTGCCCGATGCACAACCTGATCTTCCGCGCCCGCGGCCGGTCGTATCGGGAACTGCCGCTGCGGCTGTTCGAGTTCGGCTCGGTCTACCGCTACGAGAAGTCGGGCGTGGTGCACGGCCTGACCCGGGTGCGCGGCATGACCCAGGACGACGCGCACATCTACTGCACCAAGGAGCAGATGCACGCGGAGCTGACCGACACGCTGCGCTTCGTGCTGGATCTGCTCAAGGACTACGGCCTGGACGACTTCTACCTCGAACTGTCCACCAAGGACCCGGAGAAGTCCGTCGGCTCCGACGAGATCTGGGAGGAGGCCACCGAGACCCTGTCAAAGGTCGCCTCGGCCTCCGGCCTCGAGCTGGTGCCCGATCCGGGCGGGGCGGCGTTCTACGGTCCGAAGATCTCGGTGCAGGCCAAGGACGCGCTCGGCCGCACCTGGCAGATGTCGACCATCCAGCTCGACTTCAACCTGCCCGAGCGCTTCAACCTGGAATACACCGCCTCCGACGGCACCAAGCAGCGGCCGGTGATGATCCACCGCGCGCTGTTCGGCTCCATCGAACGCTTCTTCGGCGTGCTCACCGAGCACTACGCGGGCGCCTTCCCCGCCTGGCTCTCGCCGGTGCAGGTGGTCGGCATCCCGGTCGCGGAAGCCTTTGCGCCGCACCTGGATCGAGTGATCGAGCTGCTGCACGACCAGGGTATCCGCGCCCAGGTGGACCGCAGCGACGACCGGATGCAGAAGAAGATCTTCAACAACACCGCGCAGAAGGTGCCGTTCATGCTGCTCGCCGGTGAGCGTGACGTGAACGCGGGCGCGGTGAGCTTCCGCTTCCGGGACGGCACCCAGGTCAACGGGGTGCCGGTGGCCGACGCGGTGGCCACCGTCGTGGCGTGGATCAAGCACCGCGAGAACGCCTCGCCCACCGCCGAGGGGTTCGAGATCGTGCAGGCGGGCCGGGAATGACCGCGGACGGGCTGTACGACCTGGACGACACGGAGCAGGGGAACATCGTGGACATCGGCGCGGGCGACCCCGATCGGCTGCAACGAATCTGGACCCCGTACCGGATGTCGTACATCACCGAGGCCGCGGGATCCCGTCCGACGGACGCCACCGGGCACCCGTTCACCGACATTCCCAAGATGTCCGACGAGGACGGCCTTATCGTCGCCCGCGGTGAGCTGGTGTACGCGGTGCTCAACCTGTACCCGTACAACCCCGGGCACATGATGGTGGTGCCGTACCGCAGGGTGGCTAACCTGGAGGACCTCACCGAGGCCGAGAGCGCCGAGCTGATGGCGTTCACGCAGCGGGCCATCCGGGTGATGAAGAGCGTCTCGCGCCCGCACGGCTTCAACGTCGGGCTCAATCTCGGCGGCATCGCGGGCGGCTCGCTGGCCGACCACCTGCACCAGCACATCGTGCCGCGCTGGGGCGGGGACGCGAACTTCATCACCGTGGTCGGCGGGGTCAAGGTGATGCCGCAGTTGCTGCGCGAGACCAGGGCGCTGCTTGCCGCCGCATGGAAGGAAACGGAGTGAACCACCGCCGTGGTGCGTCGTGCGTCCGAACCGACCGGGCGCGGGTGTAGCCGGTGCTGAGCTTCTTCGGCCGCGAGACGTTCGCCAAGGCCACCGCTCCGCTGGGCAAGGCGCTGGTACGCACCGGTCTGACGCCCGACGCCGTCACCCTCATCGGCACCGCCGCCTCCATCACGGCCGCGGTCACTCTCTTCCCGACCGGTCACCTGTTCTGGGGAACGATGGTGATCTGGTTGTTCGTCATGTTCGACATGCTCGACGGCGCCATGGCGCGGGCCCGCGGCGGCGGCACCAAATACGGCGCGGTGCTGGACGCCACCTGCGACCGGGTCGCCGACGGCGCGATCTTCGGCGGGCTGGCCTGGTGGGCGGTGTACCACGAGCACAGCAAGTGGTTGTTCTTCGCCACCCTGGTGGTGCTGGTGACCTCGCAGGTGATCTCCTACGCGAAGGCGCGTGCCGAGGCGAGCGGTCTGTCCGCCGACGGCGGCATCATCGAGCGCCCCGACCGGCTGGTCATCGTGCTCGTCGGCGCGGGCCTGACCGGTCTCGGCGGCCACTGGGGGATCGAGTGGCTCACCTGGGCGGTGCACGTGGCCATGTGGATCCTCGCGGTGCTCAGCATCGTGACGGTGTTCCAGCGGGTGCTCGCGGTGCGCAATTCGCCCGGCGCCCGCGAAGTCATCCCGCCCGCCGCGCCGCAGGAGGCGCGGTGAGCGCACGTGAACTGCGCGCACTGATCCGGGTTTTCGGTCGTATCGTCGGTGCTGTGGAATCGGGGGAACGGTGAGTATCGGGGAACGGCTGAGCGCTGCCGGATACGCGGCGGGCTGGCGGCTGGTCCGTGCGCTTCCCGAGGGCACGGCCCGCCGGTTGTTCGACTGGGGCGGTGCGCGCGCGGCCCGCAACGGCGGCCCGATCCAGTTGCGGCGCAACCTAGCCCGCGTGCTCGGCGTGGCGCCCGAGCGAGTGCCCGACGAACTGATACGGGCCAGCATGCGCTCCTACGCGCGGTACTGGCGCGAGGCGTTCCGGCTGCCGACGATGGATCACGCGGCGCTGGGTAAGTCGTCGCGGCTGCCCGTGGAGGAACTGCACAACTTGGACGCGGCGGTGGCCGCGGGGCGCGGCGTGATCTTGGTGCTGCCGCATTCCGGGAACTGGGACATGGCCGGGATGTGGCTGGTGCAGAACTACGGCGGGCTCACCACGGTGGCCGAGCGCCTGAAGCCGGAGTCGCTGTTCGAGCGCTTCATCGCCTACCGGGAAAGCCTCGGCTTCGAGGTGTTCCCGCTCACCGGCGGCGAGGAGCCGCCGTTCGGCAGGCTGGCCGAACGACTGCGCCAGAACAAGATCGTCTGCCTGATGGGCGAGCGCGATCTCACCGGCCGTGGGGTGCCCGTCACCTTCTTCGGTGAGCGCACCTGGATGCCCGCGGGCGCGGCCAAGCTGGCCATCGAGACCGGCGCCGCGCTCATACCGGTGCACATCTGGTTCACGGTCGGCGACGACGGCGTGGAGGCCTGGGGCTTGAAAACCGAGGCGCCGCTGGATGTCTCGGGTGGCGTGGCGGCGGCGACGCAGCTGCTTGCGGACCGGTTCGCGGCCAATATCGCCGAGCATCCCGCCGACTGGCACATGCTGCAACCGCTGTGGGAGAGCGATCTGTCCGAGGAACGCCGGGCCAGGATCGCCGCCGCGCAGACCGGGCCCGCGGTGCCGGGCGGGAGAGACGAGACGCCATGAAGATCGGCATGGTCTGCCCGTACTCGTTCGACGTGCCCGGCGGCGTGCAGGCGCACGTGGTGGACCTGGCCAGGGTGCTCATCGAGCGCGGGCACCGGGTGAGCGTGCTCGCGCCCGCCTCGGAGGGCACCTCGCTGCCGGAGTTCGTGGTCTCGGCCGGACGCGCGGTGGCGATTCCCTACAACGGCTCGGTGGCCCGGCTCTCCTTCGGACCCATGGCCTACACCAGGATTCGCCGCTGGATCGACGGCAACGATTTCGACGTGCTGCACATCCACGAGCCCAACGCACCGAGCCTGTCCATGCTCGCGCTCAAGATCGCCGAGGGCCCGATCGTCGCGACGTTCCACACCTCCACCACGAAATCCTTGGTGCTCAGCACTTTTCAGGGCGTGCTCCGGCCGTACCACGAGAAGATCAGCGGCCGGATCGCGGTGTCGGAGCTGGCCAGGCGCTGGCAGGTGGAGGCGCTCGGTTCCGACGCGGTGGAGATTCCCAACGGCGTGGACGTGACCGCCTTCGCGCGCGCGCCGATGCTGCCCGGCTATCCGCGCGCGGGCGGCACGGTGCTGTTCCTCGGCCGGTACGACGAGCCGCGCAAGGGCATGGACGTGCTGCTCGGCGCGCTGCCGGAGCTGGTGCGCCGCCACCCCGACGTGGAGATCCTGATCGTCGGGCGCGGCGACGAGGAAAGGCTGCGGCGCGAGGCCGGGCCGCATGCCGGGCACCTGCGCTTCCTCGGCCAGGTCTCCGACGAGGAGAAGGCCTCGGCCATGCGCAGCGCCGACGTCTACGTGGCGCCGAACCTGGGCGGGGAGAGCTTCGGCATCATCCTGATCGAAGCCATGGCCGCAGGCACCGCCGTGGTGGCCAGCGAACTCGACGCGTTCCGGCGGGTGCTGCGCGACGGCACCGCGGGGATACTCGTCCCGGTCGGCGATTCGGCGCGGCTCGCGGCCGCGCTGGACACCGTGCTCACCGACGAGGTGCGCAGGGAATCGCTGGTGCACACCGCGAATCAGGTGGTCGGCGAATACGACTGGCCGGTGGTGGCCGAGCAGATCCTGCGCGTCTACGAGACCGTCACCATCGGCGACACGCGGGTGCGGGCCGCCGGATGATCACCTTCTCGGCCACAACGGTCCTCGTTCTCGCACTCATCGCGGCCGTTGTCGTCGCGATCGGACTGTGGGCCTACTCGACCGCCAACCGGCTGGACCGGCTGCACGTGCGCTCCGACCAGTCCTGGCAGGCGCTGGACTCGGCGCTGGCGCGGCGCGCGGTGGTGGCCCGCGCCGTGGCGATGGCGATCGCGGGCCCGGTCTCCGATCCGGCGCTGGCCGAGCAGGCCACACGCTTGTCCGCTCTGGCAGGACGGGCCGAACGCGCGGGACGGGCGGAGCGCGAGACGGTGGAAAACCAGCTGTCGTCGGCGCTGTCGGCCGTCGACATCGCGCAGCTGCGCCCGCAATTGGTCGCCGAACTCGCGGACGCGGAGGCCAGGGTGCTGATCGCCCGGCGCTTCCACAACGACGCGGTCCGCGACACGCTCGCGCTGCGCACCCGGCGTCCCGTGCGCGTGCTGCACCTGGGCGGCACCGCCCCGCTGCCCACCTATTTCGAGATCACCGAGCGGGCGACGCCCGCCGCGTCGACCGGATTGGCGGTGGACACCATCCGCACGTCGGCGCGAGTCGTGCTGCTCGACGAGCAGGACCGGGTGCTGCTGATGCGCGGCAACGATCCGAAGACCCCGGCGGACTCGTTCTGGTTCACCATCGGCGGCGGTGTGGATCCGGGGGAGACGCTGCGGGCCGCCGCCGTGCGCGAGCTGTGGGAGGAGACCGGGCACCGCGCCGCCCCGGAGAGCCTGCGCGGTCCGATCTGGCGGCGCGTCGCGGTGTTCCCGTTCGACGGGCAGCTGATCCGCGCCGAGGAGTTGTTCTTCGCGCTGCGGGTGCCCGCCTTCACACCCGAACCGGGCAATCGGACCGTGATCGAGCGCCGATCCATCACCGGGCATCAATGGTGCACGCCCGCCGACATCGGCACCCTCGACCGCTCCGGTGAGACGGTCTACCCCTACCACCTCGACGAACTGCTTCCGGAGGCCGCCACGATCGCGTCCGGATCCGGCGATCCCGAGGTCCGCTCCATCCGCTGAGGCCGCTTGACACACCTGTGATCTGCTTCACGCTCGTGATAGCTTCGTGACTGAATCGCGCCCTGGCGGGTATCAGGTCTCCGTGCTCCCCGACGACGCGGAGCGGTCATTGTCCGGTTGTTGGAGGTTAGTTCCATGTCGTATCTGCTGTTCGATTTCCTGTTGCCGATCGTCGGTCCGGCGGCCGCCGAGTACTGGGCGCAGCTGCTCGTCGTGAATCCGATCTGAGTCCGGTAGACCCGGCGAATTCCGCGAGTGCGGACGCCCGCTCGATAGCGAAGGGTTCGCCGGGACACGGCGGGTGATCCACGGCGAGCATGGCGTGCGTCACGTCGCGCGGAGCTGGCCCCCGAGCTGACCTCGGCACCAGTCCAGTGGCCCGCAACTGGCTATCAAGTGGCTTTCTCTCCGCGCCTAGACTTAGGTCGTTTCGTTCCGCGCGACTTGATAGGCGCACATGACTCAGGAGTTTGCCGTGACCACGCCCGAGACCACCAACACCGTCGGCACCGCTCGCGTCAAGCGCGGCATGGCCGAGATGCTCAAGGGCGGGGTGATCATGGACGTCGTCACCCCCGAGCAGGCCAAGATCGCCGAGGACGCCGGCGCGGTCGCGGTCATGGCACTGGAGCGCGTGCCCGCCGACATCCGCGCCCAGGGCGGGGTGTCCCGGATGAGCGACCCCGACATGATCGAGGGCATCATCGCCGCCGTCTCCATCCCGGTCATGGCGAAGGCCCGCATCGGCCACTTCGTGGAGGCGCAGATCCTGCAGAGCCTCGGCGTCGACTACATCGACGAGTCCGAGGTGCTCACCCCCGCCGACTACACCAACCACATCGACAAGTGGAACTTCACCGTTCCCTTCGTCTGTGGCGCCACCAACCTGGGCGAGGCGCTGCGCCGCATCACCGAGGGCGCGGCCATGATCCGCTCGAAGGGCGAGGCGGGCACCGGCGACGTGTCCAACGCGACCACCCACATGCGCCAGATCCGCCAGGAGATCCGCAAGCTCGCCGCGCTGCCCGCCGACGAGCTCTACGTCGCGGCCAAGGAGCTGCAGGCCCCCTACGAGCTGGTCCGCGAGGTCGCCGAGACCGGCAAGCTCCCCGTCGTGCTGTTCACCGCGGGCGGCATCGCCACCCCGGCCGACGCCGCCATGATGATGCAGCTCGGCGCCGAGGGCGTCTTCGTCGGCTCGGGCATCTTCAAGTCCGGCAACCCGGCGCAGCGCGCCGCCGCCATCGTCAAGGCCACCACCTTCTACGACGACCCCGACGTGCTGGCGAAGGTCTCCCGTGGTCTCGGCGAGGCCATGGTCGGCATCAACGTCGAGGAGATCGCGCAGCCGCACCGGCTCGCCGAACGCGGCTGGTGAGCGTCGCGGCGCTTGCCGCACTTGCCTTTTCGTCACGCCCGGTCCCAGGCCGCAGCCAGGGGCCGGGCGTTTCGCGTTGCCCGGCCCTCGACTCTTCGACCCGCCACACAGCGATCACAGAGTTCCCACAGAGCTGCGGATTAGGTTCGATGCACGGCGAGCAGCACGGTCGCCGATGACGCCGACCGATTCGAACGCAAAGGACCACAGTTGATGCTTCGCAAGACCGGACGAATCGCGATCGCAGGCCTGGCCGTCGCGGCCGCGCTGAGCCTGACGGCCTGCGGCAGCGACGACAAGAGCCAGGACGCCACGCCTGCCCGCACCACCACCAGCGCCAAGGCCAGTGCCGCGGCAGCCGGCCTGCCGCCGGTTCCGAGCGTGCCGGAGTTGAACACGCAGCTGCAGCGGGCGCTCGACCCGGCGGTGCCGAACCAGGAGAAGCTGGCGATGATCCAGGGCGCCGAGGCCGATCCGGAGCTGCCGAGCCGGCTGTCGCAGGCCTACCAGCAGACCGGGGCCAGCGTCACGGTGACGGAGGTGACCGCCTTCGGCGACACCATCAACGCCAAGGCCAAGATCGTGCTGAACGGTCAGGAGAACATCGCGGACGTGCCGTTCGTCGCCGAGAACGGCACATGGAAGGTCCAGAAGGCATGGGCGTGCGGGATGCTGACCAACCTCGGCCAGCAGTCGGCCGCCTGCGCCTGACAGCGCTGATCCGCCGAAACGCGGATCGTGCCGCACACGTGTCGGCGGACGAGTGGCACACAACGTCGGGGGTGGCGGAAGCTCCGCTACCGCTGTGTGTGCCACTCGTCGAGTAACGCCGAATCTCTGCACCACCAAGACACCCGGTCGCGAATCGCGTCCGGGTGTCGGCTTTCCGCCCGGTGCGATCTGGTTTGTCCTGCGGCGCAACGGTATACGTGGGCCGGGTCTCAGATCCGGCTCAGCGCGGGGCGATCGGGATGGTCCCAGCGCACCGAAAATGTTGGTATCTCGGGATTCTCGCGGTCGTATCGCAGCAGGGCGGGGATGGTCCAGTGCTCGTCCGGCGGCGTCCGGCGGCGCAGTGCCGCTTCGCTGAGGTCCAGACGCACCGTCAGATCGCAGGCGAGATCGCGGCCGAGCAGCATGGGGCCCGCGAGGAACAGCACCAGATCGGCGGGGGCGGCGCGGACGGCGGCGCGGGCCGAGCGGTCGGCGGACTCGTCCCACAACGCGGGCAGCCAGCGGCCCTGCTCGCGCAGCGCGCCGACGACCTCGCGGCGGACCGCGTCGTAGTCGAACCACGCTGTGCGGTAGGAGTATTCGTCCTCGCGGCCGAACTCCATGCGCAGCGAGGCGGGACGCACGTAATCGTGCAGGGAGACCACCTCGGCGGACCGGCCCGTCCCACGCAGCCGTTCGGCGGCGCGCCGCGCGAACGCGGCGGGCTGTGCGGCGTCGGCCGCGTCGATGGCGATCAGGCGGCGGCCGGGCAGCGCGCGGACCCGGTCGGCGAGCAGGTCGGCGAGACCGTCCTGGGTGATCGGCACGAACTGCGGCACCGCTCCATCACAGCAGACACGCCGCCGGGACGCTCCGTGCGTCCCGGACTGCCGCGATCGCCGCACGGAGTTCGTCGCGGCGGAGGCGCGCGGCGATGTGACCGGCGCGACAATGGCAAACGTCGAGCATCCGGTCGCGTGCCTCGACCGGTGGCCGAACGGGAGGAATCGGACGCCGCGGGTTAACCTCTGCGCATGGCGACAATCGAAGAGGCATTGGAGATCGAACGCCTGGAGCGGGACATCTTCCGTGGCGCGTCCACGAAGACCCAGCTGGCTCGCACCTTCGGCGGTCAGGTCGCCGGGCAGGCCCTGGTATCGGCGGTGCGCACGGTGGAGCCGCACTTCCAGGTGCATTCGCTGCACGGGTACTTCCTGCGTCCAGGCAATCCGGCGGAACCCACGGTGTACCTGGTGGAGCGGATCCGCGACGGAAGGTCCTTCTGCACCCGCCGGGTGACCGGTGTGCAGGACGGCTCGGCGATCTTCACGATGTCGGCTTCGTTCCACGTCGGCGACGCGGGCCCGGAGCACCAGGACGTGATGCCCGAGGTGGCCGCGCCGGAGAACCTGCCCGACGCCCAGACCTCGATGAGCCCGGAGCGGCTGTGGGCGATGCGCGAATGGGAGCACTGGGACATCCGCACCGTGCCGCAGCAATCGGTGTCGCGCCGCGACGGCGTGGTCTCCCAGCAGCAGGTGTGGTTCCGCTACCGGCACCCGCTGCCCGACGACCCGCTGTTCCACGTGTGCACGCTGGCCTACATGAGCGATATGACGCTGCTCGGCTCCTCCAAGGTCACCCACCCCGACACGCCGACCCAGGACGCGTCGCTGGATCACGCGATGTGGTTCCTTCGCCCGTTCCGCGCCGACGACTGGCTGCTCTACGACCAGTCCTCGCCCTCGGCGGGGTTCGGCCGCGCGCTCACCGGCGGCAAGATCTTCAACCGCGAGGGCCAGCTGGTGGCCGCCGTCGTGCAGGAAGGACTGATCCGCACCCGGCGGGAGTGAGACGTCCGGAGCCGAACGCGGTGGCGCGAGTGTGGCCGACTCACGCCACCGCGACGGCCGAGCCCGGTCGGGCTCACGCCACCTGGACGCGCAGGTGGCAGATCACGGTGTCGGCGTTGCGGCGCAGCTCGCGCTCGAGTTCGTCGCTGCGATGGCTCGGGAGCACCCGATCCCAGCCGCCGGGCGGATCGACCTCGGCGATCACCACGACCTTGCGGCGGCCCGCGAAGTTCTCGCGCACATAGCGGGCGACCGGTCCGCCGACGGTGGCGTCGCTGTCTTCCAGCAGCACCAGGCGCACATCGGGATGCCACGCCTCCCACGCCTTGGTGAACGCCCGCGCCGATTCGCCCGGCAGGCAGACGTGCACCGCGACGACGTCCGAGCCCATGGACATCGCGGTCGACAGCGCCTCCCTGCTCAGCTCGGACACCTCGGAGACGGGCACCACGATCGTGGTGCCACAGGCCTGCGGCTGGGCCGGGATGACGCCCGCGGCGCGGCGGTCACCGATCCGGTGATAGGCCGCGTTCACCCGCAGCATGGCGAACACCAGCGCGGGCAGCACCAGCACGATCAGCCACGCACCCTCGGTGAACTTCATCGCGGTGGTGATCACCGCGGCCACGCACGTGAGCAGCGCACCGAACCCGTTGAGCGCGATCCGCATTCGCCACCCGTCGCTCCTGGCCAGCCACCAGTGCTTGACCATGCCCGCCTGCGCGATCGTGAATCCGACGAACACGCCGATGGCGAACAGCGGCACCAGAACGTTCATCATGCCGCCCGCGCCGACCAGCAGCACGCCCGCGCTCACGCCGAGCGCCAGCACCCCGTACCGGTAGACCTGGCGCGGTGAGCTGACCGCGAAGCGGTGCGGCAGGCAGTTGTCGTCGGCCAGGATCCTGGTCAGCGTCGGGAGTCCGCCGTAGGAGGTGTTGGCGGCCAGCGCGAGCAACACCACCGTCGCGAATTGCACGACGTAGTAGCCGAATCCGTGGCCGAGCGCGGCCTCGGTGAGTTGCGAGAGGACCGTGACGCCCTCGATTGGGCGCAGCGAGAACTTCTCGATCAACACCGCGAGCCCGATCAGCATGGTGCCGAGCAGCACGCCGAGGACGACCTCCGCCCGCTGGGCCCGCCGTACCCGGGGCTCGGCGAAGCTGGGCACCGCGTTTGCGATCGCCTCGACGCCCGTCAGCGCCGCGCACCCGCTGGAGAAGGCCTTGAGCAGCAACAGGATTCCCAGGGTGTGCATATCGGTGACCGCCGGGTCGCCGACGGTCACCGAGGCAGGTTCGCTGCGCAGCAGCCCGCCGACGATCACCGCCGCGATGCCGCCGACGAACACGACGGTGGGCAGCATGAACGCGCGTGCGCTCTCGGTGATGCCGCGCAGGTTCAGCGCCGTGATGCCGGCGAGCACGAGCAGGCAGATCGCCACCCTGTAGTCGTACAGCCCGGGGAATGCCGAGGTCAGGGCGGCGACGCCGGCGGCGATCGAGACCGCGACGTTGAGCACGTAGTCCACGATCAGCGAGGCGGCCGCGACGAGGCTGGTGCGGTGCCCGAGATGCCGCTTGGCCACCGCGTAAGCGCCGCCACCGTTGGGGAAGGCCGCGATCACCTGGCGGTAGGACGCGATCAGCACCGTGAGCAGGGCGACGATCGCCAGGGTCACCGGCAGCGTCGCGCCGAGTCCGGCCGCGCCCGCGGCGGCCAGCACCAGCACGATCGCCTCCGGGCCGTAGGAGACCGAGGCCATGGCGTCGAGGGAGAGGCCGGCCAGTCCGGTCGGCACCGTCAAACCGCGGTGGGGAGCGGCATTCGATTCTCCGCGCGGCGTGGCGGCCGGGCGGGGCACAACAGCAGTCACGTCCGTGAGTGTCACCCCGGTCGCGGTGATCCCGGGCCTTTGTTGACGCATCTTTGACGGCGACCGTGAGCGGGCCCACAGTTCCCGGCCTCGTAAGCTCGGCGGGATGAACGCATCATCGGTCGCTGCTCCCGCCAACGCGGCGCGGCAGACGTCGTCCCGGCCCACCATCGGTGTTCTGGCCCTGCAGGGCGATGTGCGTGAACACGTCTCGGCGCTGGCGCACTGCGGCGCGGAGCCGGTGCTGGTGCGGCGGGTCTCGGAGCTGGCCGCCGTGGACGGGCTGGTGCTGCCCGGCGGCGAGTCGACCGCGATCAGCAAGCTGCTGGAGGCCTTCGAACTGCTCGAACCGCTGCGCGCGCGGCTGCGCGCAGGCATGCCCGCCTTCGGTTCCTGCGCGGGCATGATCCTGCTGGCCTCCGAGGTGCTCGACACCCGGCCGGACGCCCAGCATCTGTCGGGCATCGATATGACGGTGCGCCGCAATGCCTTCGGACGCCAGGTCGACTCCTTCGAGACCGATCTGGATTTCGCGGGTCTGGACGACGGCCCGGTGCGCGCGGTGTTCATTCGCGCGCCGTGGGTCGAGCGGGCGGGCGAGGGCGTCGAGGTGCTGGCGACGGTGCCCTCCGGTCCGTTCGCGGGCCGCATCGTCGCGGTGCGCCAGGGCGCGGTGCTCGCCACCTCCTTCCACCCCGAGGTGACGGGTGACCTGCGGGTGCACCGCATGTTCGTCGAGATGGTCCGCGCTGCGTAGTCCGCGACGGCAGCGCAGGGGAAACGGGTAACCGAGTACTCGCGCTTCGGCGCGGCGGGCGGTGGATCATCGCTCCATCCGGGCGATCCCGACCGACCCGGCCGTGGTGGCGACACCACCCGACGAACGAAGCACGAACATGACCGAAGTGATCTCCGCACCCAGTGCGGGCAAGGAAGAACCGGTGCCTGCCGAGGCCCGGATCTGCAATCTGGTCCCGTCCCGCGGCACCGAGCGGGATTGGACGTTCGCCGACGCCGTGGCCGTCGGCGCGCTCGGCGCCGTCGGCGCGCTGCCGTCCTCGGTAGACCTGCGCCGCGACTGGTGGAGCATCGGTGACCAGGAGGACACCGGGTCCTGCGTCGGCTGGGCAACCGGCGACGGACTGATGCGCTACCACCTGGTGACCGCGACCAAACTGAACAGCGACCGCCGCATCTCGCCGCGGTTCGTATGGATGGCCTCCAAGGAGACCGACGCGTTCTTCCAGCGGCCGGAGACCTTCATCGAGGGCGCGGGCACCGAACTGAAGGCGGCCGTCGAGGTCTGCAAGAAGTACGGCGTGGTCGAGGAGTCGTGGCTGCCGTTCCACATCCAGACCAAGATGTACCGCGGTCAGGAGAACACCTTCTGGGCGCACGCGGCCACGCTGCGCATCGCCTCGTATTTCAACGTCGCCAAGAACCTCAAGCAATGGCGGACCGTGCTGGCCGACGGCCGCCCGATCCTCGCCGGGTTCATGGTGGACGACACCTGGGACAGCGCCACCGACAACGGCGGTTTCCTGGAGGAATTCGCGGCGGGCACCGAACGCGGCGGGCACGCCGTGGCCATCGTGGGCTACCTGCCCAGCGGGCACTTCATCATCCGCAACAGCTGGGGCACCGCGTGGGGCGACAAGGGCTTCGCCTACGCGTCGCCGAACTACATCCGGGACGCGTTCTTCCCGGAGGCGTACGTGGTCTCGCTCTGAGTCTCTCGGCGCGCCGGGCGGGGCGGATGGGTCCTGCCCCGGTCGCACGAGGGAATGGGGGCCGAAGCCGGGCCGACGGCGTCTACTAGGCTTGGGGAGTTGTCCGTCAACCGAGCCGAAGGAAGCAGGGAATGAGCGGCCACTCCAAATGGGCCACCACCAAGCACAAGAAGGCCGCGATCGATGCCAAGCGGGGCAAGCTCTTCGCGAAGCTGATCAAGAACATCGAGGTGGCGGCCCGCACAGGTGGCGGTGATCCGGACGGCAACCCGACGCTGTACGACGCCATTCAGAAGGCCAAGAAGTCGTCGGTCCCGAACGACAACATCGAGCGCGCCCGCAAGCGCGGCGGCGGTGAAGAGGCGGGCGGCGCCGACTGGCAGACCATCATGTACGAGGGCTACGGGCCCAACGGCGTCGCGGTGCTCATCGAGTGCCTCACCGACAACCGCAACCGCGCCGCGGGCGAGGTGCGCGTCGCGATGACCCGCAACGGCGGCAACATGGCCGACCCGGGTTCGGTGGCCTATCTGTTCCACCGCAAGGGCGTCGTCACCCTGGAGAAGAACGGGCTGTCCGAAGACGACGTGCTGATGGCCGTGCTGGACGCGGGCGCCGAGGAGGTCAACGACCTCGGCGAATCGTTCGAGATCATCAGCGATCCGAGCGATCTGATCGACGTGCGCAAGGCGTTGCAGGCGGCCGGGATCGACTACGACTCCGCCGAATCCGGTTTCCAGCCGTCGGTGTCGGTCGCGGTCGACGCCGAGGGAGCGCGCAAGGTGTTCAAGCTGGTCGACGCGCTCGAGGACAGCGACGACGTGCAGAACGTCTACACCAACGTGGACATTTCCGACGAGGTCCTCGCGCAGCTGGACGACTGATTCGTCACGATGAAGAGCCCCGGCCGCACGGCCGGGGCTCGTTCTCGTTTTCCGGGTCGGCCGCCGACCTGCGCGCGGTCAGGACGAGATCGCGGTCTCGATCGGCGGGTAGCGGGCGTCTGGTGGGCGGTACGGCGATTCGTCGGGTGCTCGCGGTGGGTGACGTAGGTCGGCTCGCGCCGGATACGACCGCGAGGTACCCGCGGGCGACCGGATCGATGGGTCGCCCACCCGAGAGGTCGCCGTCGGGCTATTCGGCGACCTTCGTGCGGTCACACCACTCGTAGACGGTCAGGCGACCGGACTCGGTGTCGGCCTGCCGCTGGGTGACCTTGAAGTGTTCGTAACCGCCCTTGAAGGGGATTTTGAGCTCTATTCCTGGCGGGGTGATGGGAACGACCCGCTCGGGCAAGTCCGCGGGCCCGCCTTCGAGGATGGCTTTCGCACCGTTGCTCATTGTCCGATGGTAGTTCCGGGAACGCCGCCGCCTCGGTATTTTCATCGGACCGCCGGTCGCGGGAGAATCCGAGGCATGGTCTCCCTCGAGTTCGTACGCGGCGACATCACCGAGCAGGCGGTCGACGCGGTGGTGAACGCGGCCAATTCCTCGTTGCTCGGCGGTGGGGGAGTCGACGGCGCCATCCATCGCAAAGGCGGGCCCGAGATCCTCGCCGAATGCCGCGACCTGCGCGCTTCCCACTACGGCAAGGGCCTGCCCACCGGAAAGGCGGTGGCCACCACAGCCGGCAGGCTGCCCGCGCGCTGGGTGGTGCACACCGTCGGCCCCGTCTGGTCGGCCACCGAGGACCGCTCCGAGCTGCTGGCCTCCTGCTATCGCGAATCCCTCCGGGTCGCGGATGAACTCGGCGCGGACACCGTCGCCTTCCCGGCCATCTCCACCGGCATCTACGGCTGGCCGATCGAGGACGGCGCGCGCATCGCGGTCGAGACCGTCCGCGCGACCGACACCGCAGTCCGGACCGTGCGCTTCGTGCTCTTCGACCAACGGGCGTACGCGGCGTTCGCCGAACGCGCATAGGCGTACCTCCGCCTTCGCTCCGGCCGTGCGCAGGCTGAGGACGGAGTCCCTCCGGCTGCGTCGATCAGGCGTATCTCCGCCTGCGCTCCGGCCGCTGGCGTCCTCCATCCGGCGGCGTTCCAGCGGGGCGCGGACCGTGTCGCTGGTGACCCGGCCCGCCGGTCTCCGTTAGACTCTCGAACAGTTGTTCGTGTCTGTGAGAGGGGAATTCGTGCGGGTGATGGGCGTCGACCCCGGGCTCACCCGGTGCGGCCTCAGCATCGTGGAGGGTGGTCTCGGCCGCAAAGTCACCGCACTCGCCGTCGATGTGGTGCGCACCCCCGCGGACATGGATCTGGCGCAGCGGCTGATGCGCGTCGCCGACGCCGCCGAGCAGTGGATGGACACCCACCGGCCGGGGGCGGTCGCGATCGAGCGGGTGTTCGCCCAGCACAATGTGCGCACCGCGATGGGCACCGCCCAGGCGGGCGGCGTGATCGCGCTGGCCGCGGCGCGGCGCGGGATCCCGGTGGCCTTCCACACGCCCAGCGAGGTGAAGGCCGCGGTCACCGGCAACGGCACCGCGGACAAGGCGCAGGTGACCGCGATGGTCACCCGCATCCTCGGGTTGCGGGTCGCGCCCAAACCGGCGGACGCGGCGGATGCGCTGGCGTTGGCGATCTGTCATTGTTGGCGGGCGCCGCTGCTGGAGCGGATGGCCGCGGCCGAGGCCAAGGCGGCCGAGGCGCGGCGGCGCTACACCGAACGACTGGCGGAACAACGGAAGGCGGTGCGCGGGTGATCGCGTCGGTACGCGGCGAGGTGCTGGAGATCGCGCTCGATCACGCGGTCCTCGAGGCGGCGGGTGTCGGCTACCGGCTCAACGCGACCCCCTCGACGCTGGCCGCGCTGACCCGCGGCGAGGAAACCCGCCTCTACACGGCGATGATCGTGCGCGAGGACTCGATGACGCTGTTCGGCTTCGCCGACACCGAGGCGCGCGACCTGTTCGGTCTGCTGCAGACGGTTTCCGGCGTCGGTCCGCGCCTGGCCATGGCCGTGCTCGCCGTGCTCGAGCCCGAGGCGCTGCGCAAGGCGCTGGCCGAGAGCGATGTCGCGGCGCTGACCAGGGTGCCCGGCATCGGCAAGCGCGGCGCCGAGCGCATGGTGGTGGAACTGCGCGACAAGGTGAATCTCGTTCCGGTGCAGGCGGGCCCGCCGGGCAGCGCGCCCGCACCCGTCCTCACCCCCGTGCGCGAGCAGGTCGTCGAGGCGCTGACCGGGCTGGGTTTCCCGGCCAAGCAGGCCGAGCAGGCGGTGGACACCGTGCTGGCCGACCAGCCCGCCGCCGACACCTCGACCGCGCTGCGCGCCGCACTGTCGCTGCTCGGCAAGAACCGATAGGCCGCGATGGACTACGACGAAACCGGTGCGGCCGAATCCCCGGTCAGCGCAAGCTATTTGACGTCCGACGGGGAGATCGAGGCGAGCCTGCGCCCGAAATCGCTCGACGACTTCATCGGCCAGCCCCGGGTCCGCGAACAGCTCACCCTGGTGCTGCGCGGCGCCAAGCAGCGCGGCGGCACCCCCGACCACGTGCTGCTGTCGGGCCCGCCGGGTCTCGGCAAGACCAGCATGGCGATGATCATCGCCGCCGAACTCGGTACCGCGCTGCGCATCACCTCCGGCCCGGCGCTGGAGCGGGCCGGCGACCTGGCCGCCATGCTCAGCAATCTGGTCGAGGGCGACGTGCTGTTCATCGACGAGATCCACCGCATCGCCCGCCCCGCGGAGGAAATGCTCTACCTGGCCATGGAGGACTTCCGCGTCGACGTGGTGGTCGGCAAGGGGCCCGGCGCGACGTCGATCCCGCTCGACATCGCCCCTTTCACGCTGGTCGGGGCCACCACCCGGTCCGGCGCGCTGACCGGTCCGCTGCGCGACCGCTTCGGCTTCACCGGCCACATGGACTTCTACGAGCCCGACGAGTTGCTGCTGATCCTGCTGCGCTCGGCTCAGATCCTCGGCGTAGCCATCGAGACCGACGCAGCGGCGGAGATCGCGGGCCGCTCCCGCGGGACGCCCCGCATCGCGAACCGTTTGCTGCGCCGCGTCCGCGACTACGCCGAAGTGCGTGCCGACGGGCTGATCACCCGTCCTATCGCGCAGGCCGCGCTCGAGGTCTACGACGTGGATTCGCTCGGCCTCGACCGCCTGGACCGCGCGGTCCTCGGCGCGCTGGTCCGCAGCTTCAACGGCGGCCCGGTGGGCGTCTCGACCCTCGCGGTCGCGGTGGGGGAGGAGGCCGCCACCGTCGAGGAGGTCTGCGAACCGTTCCTGGTGCGCGCGGGCATGGTGGCGCGCACGCCGCGCGGGCGCGTGGCGACGGCCGCGGCCTGGGAGCACCTCGGTCTGGTGCCGCCGCCCGACCTGGTGTTCGGCTCGATCGAAGTCCGTGGCCGGGAACCACATCCGACCCTGGATCTGTTCGACTGATCGGCGCGCTCGGCATCGGCAGCCGGACCGCAGGTGTGCGCCTCGTCTCGCCGATTGCCCGGGTTGCGCGCCCGGCGCGGTCGGACCCGCACCGATAGAGTCGGGACATGACGGTGGTTCAATCCGTGCTCGACCGCATCCCCGAGCCGTATCGCAGCAAGGCGATCGAGCATCGGGAGTTGCTCAAGTTCGCGACGGTCGGCGCCATCACGTGGTTCATCGACACGGGTGTCGTCTATGCCACCAAACTGACGGTGCTCGGCGAGAAGCCGCTCACCGCCCGCCTGCTCGGCGTGCTGATCGCCACCATCGCGTCCTACATCCTCAATCGCGAGTGGTCGTTCCGCACCAGGGGCGGGCGTCAGCGCCACCACGAGGCCGCGCTGTTCTTCGCGGTGAGCGCGCTCGGCATCGGGGTCACGATGATCCCGCAGGCGATCTCGCTGTACGTGCTGGATCTGCGGGTGCCGTACGTGGGACCGGTGACCCAGGCGGTGGCCAACTTCGTCACCGGCCAGATCCTCGGCGTGCTGCTGGCCATGGCCTTCCGCTTCTGGGCGCTGCGCCGCTTCGTCTTCCCCGACGACCTGCGCGAAGCCGAATTGCACAGCATCCAGGGCTGATTCGGCCCCGGTGTGCATCGATGTCCGGCGCGCGTCAGTGGTGCGCGTGCTCGAGCGCGGTGACCACCAGATCGAGGAAGGCGTCGACCTCGTCGCGCTGATACCCGCGGGTGCCGAGGCGCGCTTCGGTGAAGCGGACCGCGCGTACGTCGCCGACCGTGAGGCTGCCCGGCCCGCCGTGCGCGAGGGTGGCCGCCACCAGGTCGAGGAAGGCGTCCACCTCTTCCTCGTGGTAGCCGCGGCGGCCGACGGAGGACTGAGTGAACCGCATCCGGTGCACGTCGTCGGGGGTGAGCAGGGGAGCGGGGCCGGGGCCGTTGCCGCCCGCGGGCAGCGGACGCGTGCCGTTCTGGCGGTGTTCGAGTTCCGCGCGCACCCGGTCCAGGAATTCGTCCACCTGATCGGCCTGGTAGCCGCGGCCGCCGAAGCGTGGCGCGCCGAAGACGACGTGGCGGATGTCGTCGGCGGTGAGCGCGCCCTGACCGTCGAGGGTGGCGGCGACCAATTCCATGAACGCGTCGACCTCGCCCGCGTGATAGCCGCGATGGCCGACCGTGGGCATGGCGAAATGGATGCGGCTCACGTCCTCGGGCGTCATCATCCGCGACATTGTGTCAGGATCGCCGCCCACATCCGGGCGAATACCGGTATTTCGAACTGCGCGGTCTCGTCCGAACCCGTCTCTTCCAAACACGAACGCCCCCATGCGAACCACTGCGGTCTTGTGCACCCACACTGTAGTCGCCGGGGGCGGTTCGCACGGGCGGTCGTCAGTCCTTGCGCACGCCGTCGATGAGCAGCCGCCGGATCGCCTGGTTCAACCCCTGGATGGCCGCCTCGTCCGGGTCGCGCATGCCGTGGATGACGCCGGCGAGCAGCATGCCCGTCACCGCGCGTGCGGTGTTGGCGGTGTCCAGATCGGTGCGCAGGTAACCCATTTCGACGCCGTGCTCCAGATAGCCCGCGGTCAGTGCGTCGGCCGTGTCGAGCAGCCCGTAGAGCCGGGCGGTGAGCTCGTCATCGATGCCGGTGGCGTGGAACAGCAGCAGCTGCGGGATGCGCCGCTCCTCGATGAGGATGTGCGACAGCGCCGTGCCGATCCGCTCCAGCTGGGCGCGGTACTCGTCCAGCGAGGCCGCCGCGTCCGGGGCGTTCTGGGTGCCGAGCGCGTCGACGATGCGGGCGGACAGGTCGTCGATGACGTGGTCGATGATGTCGCGCTTGTTGGCGAAGTATCGGTAGAAGGTGCCGTGGCCGATACCGAGCTGGCTGGCGATGTCGGCGATGCCGGTGGCGTGATAGCCCTTCTCGGCGAAGCAGACGAACGCCGTGTCGATGATCTCCTGCCGCAATTCGGCCTTGCGTCGCTGCAGCGCGTTTCCGGCCGCCGACCGGGGCGCACGGGTGGATGGCTTCGTCACCCTGGCAATGATACTGTCGTCACAAACGGAATGATGTGTCATTCCGTGACAACTGATTCACATTTCTGGAGGTTCGACGTGGCGCCTCAATTCGACGCTGTCGTGGTCGGTGCGGGATTCGGTGGCATGGGGGCGGGTATCGAGCTCGACCGGCTCGGCCTGAGCAACTACGTGATCCTGGAGCGCGAGAGCGATCTCGGCGGCACCTGGCACGTCAATCGCTACCCCGGCCTCGCGGTCGACATCGCCTCGGTGACCTACTCGTACTCCTTCGAGCCCAATCCCTACTGGTCGCGGCTGTTCGCCCCCGGCAAGGAGCTCAAGAAGTACGCCGAGCACGTCGCCGACAAGTACGGCCTGCGCCGCAGGATGCGCTTCGGAACCGTGGTGGACGGCGCGCGCTGGGACGAGGAGCAGCAACATTGGGTGGTCTCGATCGCGGGCGGTGAGACCGTCACGGGCCGCTACCTGCTCACCGCGACGGGCTTCCTCTCCCAGCCCTACACGCCGCCGTTCCCCGGCATCGAGACCTTCGCGGGCAAGATCATCCACACCACCGCGTGGGAGGACGACTTCGATCTGACCGGTCGCCGCGCCGCGATCATCGGAACGGGCGCCACCGCCGTGCAGCTGGTGCCCGAGGTGGCCAAGAAGGCCGCCGCGCTCACCGTCTTCCAGCGCACCCCGATCTGGGTCGTGCCCAAGGTCGACGCGCCGATCCCGGCGCCGGTGCAGAAGCTGTTCGCCAAGGCGCCCGTCACCCAGAAGGCCGCGCGCATGGTCAACACCTCTTTGCTCGAGGCGCTGATGGTGGTCGGCGTGCTGCACTTCAAGCAGGCCAAGGCGATGAACAAGGGAGCGGGCCTGCTCGCCAAGGCGCACCTGCGCGCGCAGGTGCGCGACAAGCGGACCCGCGAGCAGCTCACCCCGCACTACGACTTCGGCTGCAAGCGTCCCACCTTCTCCAACCACTACTTCAAGACCTTCAACCAGCCGCACGTGCGGCTGGAGACGAACTCGATCGACCACGTCGAGGCCGACGGCATCGTCACCGCCGACGGGCACAAGACCGAGATCGACACGCTGATCCTGGCCACCGGCTTCAACCTCTGGGACGTGAACTTCCCGGCCGTCGAGATCATCGGCCGCGACGGGGCGAACCTCGGAAAGTTCTGGCGCGACAACCGTTTCCAGGCCTACGAGGGCATCACGGTGCCGAAGTTCCCGAACTTCCTGAGCCTCAACAGCCCGTACTCCTACAGCGGTCTGTCCTACTTCACCACCATCGAGGCCCAGATGAAGCACATGGGCAGGCTGCTCGGCGAGCTGTTCCGGCGCGGCGAGACCACCTTCGAGGTGACCGAGGCGGCCAACGCCCGCTTCCTGGACACCGTCACCGACAAGCTCGGCTCCTCGGTGTTCTACGGCGGCGACTGCGCCAGCGCCCGCAGCTACTACTTCAACCAGCACGGCGAGGCCGCGCTGCTGCGCCCGAACAGCACCGTCAGCACGCACCGCCAGGCGGTGAGCTTCCCGCTCGACGACTACGTCTACGGCGTGTCGGCCTGATCCGCTCCATCGCCCCGCGACCGGGAAATGCCTGGTCGCGGGGCTTTTCTTTGCCTTTATGGCACGGTTGACCGGCGGAAAAGACCGCCGAAGCGGACATGCGCGGGCGTGTCGCGCGCCGCTCGGAACGGGAGGCGTGGCGCACGTCAAGGGTGTGCCGGTGTGGCAGTGCCGACAACAGCTGGCAGACTGTGGTGGTACTTGTCCACTCCCACCCACAAGACAGGGACTGACTTCGACGATGGAACTTCTGTTTCCGCTGCTACTGGTAGCCCTGCTCGTGCCGATGTTCCTCGGTGTCCGCCGCCAGAAGCGGGAGGCCGAGAAGGTCACGGCCATGCAGGAAAGCCTGAAGATCGGCGACGCGGTAACCACTACGTCGGGTCTGTGGGGCACTGTTGTCGACCTCGACGACGACACGGTCGACCTGGAGATCGCCGAGGACGTCGTGACCACCTGGTTGCGCCAGGCGATCCGCGAGGTCCGCACCGTCGATGAGACGACCGCCGACGAGACCGGTACCGACGAGACCCCGGCGCCTGCCGCCGAGGAAACGCCCGAGCAGACCGAGACCCGGCTGACCAAGGACTGACGTCGGCTGCGCCACGACCGCGCGCCGGACGCCGCGGCGTCCGGCGGCACACGCGTGTGCGCGCCTGATCCACCCTCGACTTCCCGCCTAGGAGATACGAACTGTGCCACCTTCCCAAGGATCGGCGCATCCGCTCAGGTTGCTCGGTGTCTACGCCGCGCTGCTGGCCGTGATCTATGCGTTGGTGTTCTTCACCGGTGACAAGGCCCCAACCCCCAAGCTCGGCATCGATCTGCAGGGCGGCACGCGGGTCACGCTGACCGCCCGCACTCCGGACGGCAGCAAGCCGAGCCAGGACAGCCTGCAGAAGGCGCAGGAGATCGTCGAGAACCGCGTCAACGGTCTCGGCGTCTCCGGTTCCGAGGTGGCCATCGAGGGCGACAACATCGTGATCACGGTGCCGGGCGACGACGGCCAGCAGGCCCGCGCGCTCGCCACCACCGCCAAGCTCTACATCCGCCCGGTCCTGCAGGCCGTGCCCAAGGGCGCTGCCATGCCGCAGACGCCGCCCGCGCAGCAGCCCGCGCCGGACGCCGGACAGCCTGTCCCCGCGCCCGCTCCGGCCGAGGCTCCCGCACCGGAGGCTCCCGCGCCGGTAGCGCCCGCGCTGGAAGCTCCCGCACCGGAAGCGCCCGCCGAGGAGGTGCCCGCGCCGCAGCAGCGCGTCTTCCCCGCGCAGGCGCCGACCGAGCCCGCGGACCCGAACCTGACACCGCAGGAAGAGGCGCAGCGCGAGATCGCGACGGCCAAGGCGACACGGCAGAGCACCGACCAGGCCACCCAGCAGGCCGCGATGCTCGCACTGGACTGCACCAAGCCGGATCCGCTCGCGGGTAACGACGACCCGAGCCTGCCGCTGGTCACCTGCTCGCAGGACGGCACCGAGGTCTTCCTGCTGGACAAGAGCCGCATCGACGGCCAGGAGATCAAGAACGCCGTCGCCAACCTCGATCAGCAGCAGTCGCGCTGGGTGGTCGACCTGGAGTTCAAGTCGACCGGCAGCGACGCGTGGGCCGACCTGACCCGCGAGTACCTCTACAAGCGCGTCGCGTTCACCCTCGACTCCAAGGTGTTCAGCGCACCGCAGGTGCAGGCGGGTCCGCAGCTCGGCGGCACCACCCAGATCTCCGGTTCCTTCACCGCCAAGTCGGCCAAGGAACTGGCGAACACACTGAAGTACGGTTCGCTGCCGCTGTCGTTCCAGACCTCCGAGGCCGAGACCGTCTCGGCGACCCTCGGCCTCTCCTCGCTGCGCGCCGGACTGATCGCGGGCGCGGTGGGTCTGGCCGTGGTGCTGCTCTACTGCCTCGTCTACTACCGCATGCTCGGCTTCCTGACGGGTCTGTCGCTGGTCGCATCCGGCCTGGCCGTGTACGGAATCATGGTGCTGCTCGGGCGATGGATCGGCTTCACGCTCGACCTGGCGGGCATCGCCGGTCTGATCATCGGTATCGGTATGACCGCCGACTCGTTCGTCGTGTTCTTCGAACGCATCAAGGACGAGATCCGCGAGGGCCGCAGCTTCCGTTCGGCCGTGCCGCGCGGCTGGCAGCGGGCGCGGCGCACCATCCTGTCGGGTAACGCGGTGAGCTTCATCGCCGCCGCGGTGCTGTACGCGCTCGCGGCCGGACAGGTGAAGGGCTTCGCGTTCACGCTCGGCCTGACCACCGTCCTCGACGTGGTCGTCGTGTTCCTGGTCACCGCGCCGCTGGTGCTGCTGGCCTCGCGGAGCCCGTTCTGGTCGAAACCGTCGGTCAACGGGCTCGGTGCGATCCAAGAGGTCGCGCGCGAGCGCCGGGCCGCAGAAGCCGCAGTCGCAGAAGGCGTGAGGACGCGATGACCAACAGCCAGACCAGCCCCTCGCTGCGCAAGGACGCCGAGCGGCCGTTCGACGATTTCGTCCCCGGACCGAACGCGCCCCAGCACGGCTTCTTCAACCGGCTCTACACCGGAACCGGCGCGATCGATGTCATCGGCCGCAGGCGGATGTGGTACGGCATCACCGCTGTCATCGTGCTGATCGCACTGGCCAGCATCGTGTTCCGCGGCTTCAACTTCGGCATCGACTTCGAGGGCGGCTCGCGCGTCCAGTTCCCGGCGGGCAGCGCCACCACCTCCCAGGTGGAGGAGGTGTACCGCGACGCGATCGGCACCGACGCGGTCTCCGTGCAGACCGTCGGCACCGGGTCGACCGCGACGATGCTGATCCGCTCCGAGGCGCTGAACCAGCAGCAGGTCGACAAGCTCAACGCCGCGCTGTTCGCCGAGTTCAAGCCCAAGGACAAGAACGGCACCCCGAGCCTGGCCGCGATCAGCACCTCCGACGTCAGCGAGACCTGGGGCAGCCAGATCACCTCGAAGGCGCTGCGGGCGCTCGCGGTGTTCCTGGTGATCGTCACGATCTACATCGCCGTCCGCTTCGAACGCGACATGGCGATCGCCGCGCTGGCCGCGCTGGTCTTCGACGTGCTGGTCACCGCGGGCGTGTACTCGCTGGTCGGATTCGAGGTCACCCCCGCGACCGTGATCGGCATCCTGACGATTCTCGGCTTCTCGCTCTACGACTCGGTCGTCGTGTTCGACAAGGTCGAGGAGAACACCAGGGGTATCTTGCACCTGAGCCGCCGCACCTACGGCGAGCAGGCCAACCTGGCGGTGAACCAGACGCTGATGCGGTCGATCAACACCGCGCTCATCGGCATCCTGCCCATCGTCGGCCTGATGGTGATCGCGGTGTGGATGCTCGGCGTCGGCACCTTGAAGGATCTGGCGCTGGTGCAGCTGGTCGGTCTGCTGGTCGGCACGTACTCGTCGATCTTCTTCGCCACCCCGCTGCTCGTCTCGATCAAGGAGCGCTGGGGCCCGGTGGCCGCGCACACCAAGCGGGTGCTGGCCAAGCGCTCCGGCATCGCCGCGGCACGGGCAGGCGCCGCCGCCGAACGGCGCGCGGTGGCAGCGACCGGCCGCGGCCAGTCCGACGCTCCGGCCCGGCGGTACCGAGAGGCAGACCAGTCTCCGCGGCCGGGTGCCCGCCCGTCCGGTAAGCGAACCAAGAAGAGGCACTGACCACCGACACAGTAGGGGGTTTCGTTCCATGCGACAGCCACGCAGCGTTGCGGTGCGTCTGATAGGAGCGGCCGCCGTGGGCGCCCTGGCCGCCGGCTCGGTGGCCGGGTGCTCCGGTCAGAACCAGGTTCCCTCCATCGGCTATGCCGTCGATGCCGTGATCGCCAGCTACAACGGCGGCAGCACGCTCGGCGCGAGCAGCGGCTCGGCGGCGGTGTTCCAGCGGGTGCTGACCGGGTTCTTCTACACCGGGCCCGACGGGCAGCAGGTCGCCGACACCGATTTCGGCACCGCCAAGGAGGTGCCCGGCGAGTCCCAGACCATCCAGTACCGGCTCAACCCCGACGGCGTGTACTCCGACGGGGTGCCCACCTCCTGCGACGATCTGGTGCTGACCTGGGCCGCGCACAGCGGGCGGTTCACCAAACCCGGCTCCGTTCCGCTCTTCGACGCCGCCGACACCGCGGGCTACGCGGATATCGAGCGGGTCGACTGCCAGCCGGGCTCCAAGGACGCCACCGTGGTGTTCCGCCCGGACCGGCGGTTCGTCCCGTGGCGCGACCTGTTCACCGCGGGCGAGGTAATGCCCGCGCACGTGGCCGCGCGGGTGGCCGGCGTGCCGAATGTGGTGTCGGCTCTGCAATCCGGTGATCCCGGCGCGGTGCAGCGGCTGGCCGACTTCTGG
The DNA here is from genome assembly GCF_001613045.1 of Nocardia lijiangensis NBRC 108240. Taxonomy (GTDB): domain Bacteria; phylum Actinomycetota; class Actinomycetes; order Mycobacteriales; family Mycobacteriaceae; genus Nocardia; species Nocardia lijiangensis. The sequence continues at coordinate 27,138 of NZ_BDBP01000069.1, forward strand.
AATACCGGGTGGACCCTCGGCGCCGAGGGCCTCGACCTCTCGCGGTTCCCGGCCTCGGGTCCCTACCGGATCGAATCCTTCGACCCGAAGAACGGCTTGGTGCTGATCGCCAACGAACGCTGGTGGGGCAACAAGGCCGAGACCGGACGCATCGTCGTGTTCGACAAGACCGCCGACCTGAAGGCCAAGGTCTCCGACAACTCCGTGAGCGTGGTCGACGTCGGCGCGAACTCGGTGGCAGACCTCGATCTCGGCGGCTTCTCGTCTAAGACGGTGCCCGGCCGCGGCGCCGAGCAACTGGTGCTCGCCACCGCGGGCGTGTTCGGTTCGGTGGAGGCGCGCCGTGCCTTCGCGCTGTGCGTGCCGCGCCAGGCCCTGTTCGACACGCTGGGCAAGGCCGCCGACGTGCCGGACACCGGCCTCGGCGCCGGACCGCTGAATGCCCGTCTCACGCAGCAGGATTCGCTGTTCTACCCCGCGACGACCGGCGCTGCCGAGCGGTACCGCGGCACCGACATCTCCGCGGCCACCGCCACGCTGGCCGCCGGGCGCGCGGCCAATCCGACGGTCCGCATCGGTTATCTCGCTCCCGACGAGCGGCGCGCCAGGACCGTGCAGATGATCGCCGAGGCGTGCAGGCCCGCGGGCATCACCGTGGTGGACGCGGGCGCGCCCGACTTCCGTCCCGGCCAGCTCACCGAGGGGCGCGTCGACGCCGTTCTGTCGAGCACCGCGGCGGCGCCCGGCCCGGCCGGTTCGCTGACCGGCGTGGCGGCGACCAGCGCATTGCGCACCGGTAACGGGCTCAATTTCGGGCGATTCGGAAACGGCCGCTACGATGCGATCACCGATCAGCTTGTGGCCGACGACAACTCGGCCGCGCAGCTGGGTCTGCTGACCGAGGCCGAGAATCTGTTGTGGTCGGAGATGCCGAGCATTCCCCTGTTCGCCACTCCGCGCACGATCGCTTTCGGCGAAGGTCTGCACAACGGTGCGGCCGGTCCCACCCAGGGTGGCACCGGCTGGAACATGGACCGCTGGGTGTTGCGGCGGTGACAGGTGTTGGTGGGTGAGTGATCATGGAGAGGTGTCGATGAGTAAGCACGCGGCGGTGGAGTCCGATCAGATCGTTGCCGAGCGGACCGCCAAAGCGGCCGAGCTGGTCGAACGCCTGACCCGCTGGCGCGACGATTTCCCGACGCCCGGCGTTCGCTTCGCCGACCTCACGCCCGTCTTCGCCGACCCCGAGGGCTTCCGCGCGGTCATCGATTGCCTCGCCGCCTGCGCGCCGGACGCGGACCTGGTCGCCGGGGTGGACGCGCGCGGCTTCCTGCTCGGCGCGGGCGTCGCCGCCACTCTCGGCACCGGAGTCCTGGCCGTTCGCAAGGCGGGCAAGCTGCCACCGCCCGTGCTCACGCGCGAGTACAGCCTCGAGTACGGCACCGCCGCCCTGGAGATCCCGGGTGAGGGCGTCGACCTGAAGGGGCGGCGGGTGCTGCTGCTCGATGACGTGCTCGCCACCGGCGGCACACTGGCCGCCGCCGCGGACCTGTTCCTCGCGGCGGGCGCCGAGATCGTCTCGGCCGCCGTCGTTCTCGAGCTGAGCTTCCTGGAGGGCCGGAGCCGTCAGGGGGACTACCCGCTGACCTCCATCGTCCGGCTCTGATCTCGCCGGCGACGGTTGACGTGGCATGTTTCGACGTGCCGACCGGCCCGTAGATCCCGTATCCCCCGGTAGCTGATTGCTATCGTCCCTGTCGTTCTCGAGTGATCGGTGACGATGGAGAGGGTAGGGGTGGCCAGGACGTTGCAGCCGCGTGCGCTGTCGGGCTCGATGATCAGATCCGCGATCGGCGCGGTCGCGGTCGTGCTGGCGGTGGTCGCCGTCGGGGTGTATCACCCATCCCCGCAGCAGCCGGATCTAACTCTCACCGACCGGTGGACCGAACTGCACGACGGGCCGCAGCCGTACTCCGATGTGAACATCCAGTGGGACGTCCCGATCGCCATGAGCGACGGCGTCGTCCTCAAGGCCAATGTGTACCGGCCCGCGCGGACCGGCGGGGCGGTGGAGTCGCAGCCGCTGCCGACGATCGTGAATCTCACGCCCTACACCAAGCTCTTGACGAATCTCATCGATTCGGCGTTGGCGATTCCGGGCCTGCAGCCGCTCACGCTGGATCTCGTGCGGCGGACCAACGTTTCGGGCACGCCGTACACCGGATTCGGCGATCTGCTGCACGCGCTGGACGGCGGAACCGTGCAGACCGTGCTCGGCATCGATCGCAAGCTGATCCGCAGCGGCTACAACCTCGTCGTGGTCGACGTCCGCGGCACCGGTTTCTCGCAGGGCGCCTGGGAGACTCTGGGCGAGCGCGAACAGCTCGACACGCGTGAGGTGATCGACTGGGCCGCGGTGCAGCCCTGGTCCAACGGCAAGGTCGCGATGAGCGGCGGGTCCTATGCGGGCATCAACCAGTTGCGGGCCGCCGAGGACGCGCCCGCCCCGTTGAAGGCGATCTTCCCGGTGGAGCCGGGCAGCGACCTGATGCGTGACGTGGTGGCCCCCGGCGGCGGCATCGGCACCACCTTCCTGCCGATGTGGCTCAACAACGTCAACCAGCTGAAGCTGATCCCCGACGTCTCCTCGATGCTGAAAGGCACGTTCGACTGGCAGTGGTTCCACGAGCGGATGTCGGATCCGGGCACCCACTTCGACCTGCTCGCCCAAGCGCTGCTGACGCCGACGCTGGAGGACGTTCCGCCCGCACTGGCGGCTGCGCTCGACGCCGACAGCCCGTTCCGGCGGGGCATCCTCGGCCATCCGGAGCGGGTGAACGTCCCGGCCTTCGTCTACGGCGGCTGGCACGACATCTTCGCCAACAGCGCCACCACGCTGTACAACGCGATACCGCTGCCCGAAAACCAGAAGAAGCTCGTCGTCGGCGACACCTACCACGCCAATCCCGGAGCGGGCACCGGTGTGCCCGGCGCCCCGCCCCGGCTGGACGTACTGCAGCGCGCCTGGTTCGACAAGTGGCTCAAGGACATCGACAACGGCATCGAGGGATACGGTCCGGTCGTGGTCTGGGAGCAGGGTGGCAGCTGGATCACCTTGGAGCGCTTCCCGCAGCCCGGCGTCGTGCACCGTCGCGTCTATCTGTCGGCGCAGGCCAGCGGCACCGCGGGCGACGTGGTGCACGACGGCTCGTTGATCGCGACCCATCCGGCCGACGCGCAGATGCTCACCGTCGCGCCCGGTCTCACCACGATCTGCTCCCGCGACACCGCCCAGGCCTCGGCGGGCCTCAGCGCGTTCGTGGACAGGTGCACCAAGGACTCTCGGGTCGCCGAACGCAATGCGCTCACCTTCACCAGTCCGCCGGTCGCCGAGGCGACCGTGATCTCCGGGCCGATCAACGTGCACCTCAACACCGTGCACGACGCGAACGACGGCTACTGGAACGTCACCGTCAACGACGTCTCGCCCGACGGAACGTCGCGGGTACTGACCACCGGCCAGCTGACCGCCTCGATGCGCGCCGTCGACGAGTCCAAAAGCGCCCGCTCGCCCTCCGGCGACTACACCGCGCCGCACAACCCGATCACCCTGGACAGCATGCTGCCGGTTGTCCCCGGCGAACCGGTCGCGCTCGACATCGCCGTCATTCCCACCCAGGCGGTGCTCCAACCCGGCCATCGGTTGCGGATCGACGTCTTCGCGGGCAACTCGCCGAAGGCGCTCGCGTTCCGGCCGATGCTCAACAACACCGAGTTCAAACCGCAGTACCTGAGCATCGATCCGGACGCGCCCAGCTTCGTCAACCTGCCCACCGATCGCCCGCTGTAGGCGTACCTCCGCCCTCGTTCCGGCCGTGCGCGGATCGAGGGCGGACTACGTCCGGCGGCGCCCAAGGCCGGATCGGGCGACCGCGGCGTGCTAGTGGGCGGCCCGCGCCCGGCGCATCACCTGCGGGTAGCGCAGCAGGCCGGGGCCGAGCTTCGCCGCCAGGAAACTCAGCGCGAGCCAGGGGCGCAGGTGCGGATCGAGCCTGCGGATGCGGCCGTCCTCGGCGAGGTCGAGGACCATGGCCTCGGTCATCCGGAACGGGCCGACCTTCGCCTCGGCCAGCAGCACCCGGCGCGCGCCGTCGCCGAGACGCGCGGTCCAGCGCAGCCCGGAGATGCCTCGGTAGACCACGGTCAGCAGGATCCGCAGGTCGTCGTGCCCGCGGAAGACGAGGGTGCCCGAGATCGGTGAGTGCAGCTCGGCGTCCGGGGCGAGCGTGTCCATCAGGGCATCGATATCGGCGGTCTCGGTCGCCGCACAGAACTGGTCCACCACGTCCGACATGTCTTCGCATCCTTCTGTTGGTCGCATCGGTCGATCGCCTGGGCGCCAACGTAATCGAGTCACTTGCTTTTTGCAACGGACTAGACTGGGGCAGTGGCCAAGGCTGACCTTTCCGAGATCGTCTGCTCGATCGCCCGCACGCTGGACGCGGTGGGGGAGCGGTGGACGCCGCTGATCTTGCGTGATCTGTTCGTCGGGATGACCCGCTTCGAGGACATCCGCCGCGATCTCGGCATCGCCTCGAACGTGCTATCCACCCGGCTGGACACCCTGCGGGCGCACGGCATCGTCGAATCCCGGGTCTACCGAACGAATCCGGTGCGGCAGGAGTATCTGCTCACCGGCAAGGGGCGCGATCTGTATCCGGTGCTGGCGACGCTGATCGCGTGGGGCGACAAGTGGAGCGCGGGGACGGAGGGCCCGCCCGTGGTCACCGTCCACCGGTCGTGCGGGCAGCACGCGTCGGGGGTGGTGGTGTGCGAGGAATGTGGTGAACCGCTCACCGCCGAGTCGGTGCACTGGCAGTCGGGGCCCGGCGCGCGGCGGGGGCCGGGGACGATGCTGGTGGGTGACTTCATCGAGGCCGCCGAATGATTCCGCGACCAGGCCGGTAATGCCGCCGCCGATATTGTGAGCGAAATTGCACTGGCACGATCGCCCCGTGTGTGTCTAACCTGGACGAGTCTTGTCCCCGTCGATCGGAGCATGTGTTGATTTCTTGAGGTAGCGCTTTCGGGCGGCCCGCGTTCGCGCGCCGCGTTTCCGTCGCAACCTCAGGGGTTCCGCATGACCTTTCTGTCTCTTTCCGATCTCACGTTCTCCTGGCCGGACGGCACCCCGGTGTTCGACAGCCTCGGCGCGGTGTTCCCGGCCGGGCACATCGGCTTGGTCGGCGTCAACGGCGCCGGGAAATCCACCCTGCTGCGGCTGATCGCGGGTGAGCTGACGCCCGCGCGCGGATCGGCCACGGTGGCCGGGCATCTCGGCTATCTGCGCCAGGACCTCGGGCTGGCCGACGGTCAGCGGGTCGACGCCGTGCTCGGCATCGATGCGGTGCGAAAGGCCTTGCACCGCATCGAATCCGGTGCGGGCGACGAGCGCGATTTCGAGACCGTCGGCGCCGCATGGGATGTCGAGGAGCGGGCCGTCGCGCTATTGGGCAGGCTCGGTCTGCACTACGTGGCGGATTCGGCCGAGGGGCTGGACCGCCGCCTGGACACGCTGTCCGGCGGCGAGACCGTCCTGCTCGGGCTGGTGGCCGAACTGCTCGCCGAACCGGACGTCCTGTTGCTCGACGAGCCGACCAACAACTTGGATCACGTTGCGCGCGAACGCCTCTACGAGGTGATCGGGCAGTTCTCCGGGACGGTGCTCACGGTCAGCCACGATCGCGAACTGCTCGAGCGGATGACCGCCATCGCGGAGCTGCGGACCGGCGAGCTGCGGCTGTTCGGCGGGAACTACAGCGACTACGAGCGCGTCGTCGAGGCCGAACAGCAGGCGGCGCGGTCCGCGGTGCGCGACGCACGCAACGATGTGCGCAGGCAGGCGCAGGAACTGGCGGAGACGCGCATCAAACTCGACCGCAGGCAGCGCTACGGCAAGAAGCAGGCCGACAACATGCCGAAGATCCTGGTCGGGGCGCGCAAGCGCGCGGCGCAGGTGTCGGCGGGCAAGCTGCGCAACACCCACATCGAGCGGCTGGACACCGCCAAGGAACAGCTCCAGCAGGCGGAGGAACTGGTCCGCGACGACAAGGAGATCCGCATCGACCTGCCCGGCACCCGGCTCTACCCGGGGCAGGAGGTGCTCGCGCTGGACGAGGTGACGCTGGCCTGCGGGCCGACGGTGACGCTGCGGGTGTCGGGGCCCGAGCGGATCGCGCTCACCGGACGCAACGGGATCGGCAAATCGACGCTGCTGCGCCGGATCGCGGACGCACCGCCCACGGTGGCGTGGCGGATGCTGCCGCAACGGCTCGACCTGTTCGACGAGAGCCGCTCGGTGTTCGAGAACGTGTCCGCCGCCGCGCCGCACGCGACGCCGCTGCAGGTCCGTTCCCGCTTGGCGCGCTTTCTGTTTCGCGGCGGCGACGCCGACGTCGCGGCGGGCGCGCTGTCGGGCGGTGAGCGGTTGCGGGCCGCCCTCGCCATGCTCCTGCTGGCCGACCCGGCGCCGCGTCTGCTGCTGCTCGACGAGCCGACCAACAACCTCGATCTGCCCAGCCTGCACCACCTGACCCAGGCGCTGGCCGGATTCGAGGGCGCGCTGATCGTGGTCAGCCACGACCCGCGTTTCCTCGACGACATCGGGGTCACCCGGCGGCTCGAACTCACCGAGGACGGGCTGGTCGACGCCGACAGAATCGCCGGCGACGAGGCGCCGGAGCCGGATCCGGTGGTCTGACGTGCGCGCCTTGCGCGCAGGCGCTTCCGCCTGGCAATATGTCCGGGTCGTCCGATTCGGGATGAAAAGTACTGTCGGGCAGACGCTTCCGCGGCGCCCCGTAATGAAGGGGGTCGACCCGGTGCAGTTCGCCCGACGCCTCGCCACCACGTTCTTCGCCGCCGCGGCCCTGGTCGCGCTGGGCTCCGCCGCCGCGGGAACGGCCCAGTCGGAGCCGTACTACAAGAACTGCGCCGAGGTCCGCGCCGCGGGCAAGGCCCCCCTGCACGAGGGCGAACCGGGCTACGCCGAGCACCTGGACCGCGACCGCGACGGCATCGCCTGCGAATCGAAGCGCTGATCCCTGATCCGCAGGCCGGTCGTGGCGCCATCGCCGGACGGGGCGGCGGTAGCGAGGGAGGCGGGTCGGTGACGCTGGTGGAAGGTGGCACTTTCTGCCTGTCGAACCGACGTCGGAGCGCGGCAAACCGCCGCGGGGACGGGCGCCGTCGGCCGGAGCCGAGGCGTCTTCGCCGGGCGAGCGATCTACAGCGAGCGAAGGCGCCCGATCGCGGCCGGGACGAGCGGCAGTGGTCCGAGCCGAGACGGCGGTCGTAGGATCGGTGGATGGCGGGCGAGCGACAATCCCGGTGGCTCGGCGCGGAGTACACGGAGACTTCCGCGCATCACCGCGCGGTGGACGAATGGTTCCTGACGCGGATCCGGCCCGAGCCGGAGGACACCGTCGTCGACCTCGGATGCGGTAGTGGTGAGTTCACCGCCGTTCTCGCCGAGTCGGTGCCACGCGGCCGCGTGATCGGGGTGGACGACGATCCGTCCATGCTCGCGGCAGCGGACCGGTTCTCGGCGCCGAACCTCGAGTTCGTGCGCGCCTCGGCCACCGAGTTCGATCGGCATCTCGAGCCGGGCGTCGCCGATCTGGTGGTGAGCCGGTCGATGCTGCACTGGCTCGCGGTCGCGGAGTATCCCGCGGTGTTCGCCGCGGTGTACCGGACGCTGCGACCGGGCGGCTGGTTCCACTCCGAATCCGGCGGCGCGGGGAACACGGCGGGCCTGATGGCGCTGCTCGAGCGCATCGCGGTCGCCAACGAGCTGCGGCCGCCCGCGCCGTTTCCGGACGCCGGAACCGTGTTCGACATGCTCCGGACCACGGGGTTCGACATTCCGGCCGACGGCGTGCGCACGGTCGCCCAGCTGCGCCCGTTCACCCGCGCCCAGCTCGCCGACATGGTGCGCACGACGGCGTCCGTTTCCCTCACCCGCCAGGTCGATGGCCCCGACACCCATCACCTGGTCGACGAGCTCGTCGCGGCCACCGACGACCTGCTCCGCTCGGACGGCACCTACGACCAGACCTTCGTCCGCCTCGAAATCCTCGTCCGCCGCCCTTCGGAGTGAACCGGCACTTCGTCGACCGGCGCTCAGCTCACCAGGCCGAGGCACAGCTTGAACGACGGCGTGCCGCCCATCAGGTACGCGCCCGCGGACTGCAGGATGCGGTCCTGGGCGACGATGTGCTGGCACATGGTGTTGGTGTCGCGCAACCAGCGATCCAGCGGCGACGGCCGGTAGATGGAGGCCGTCTGACGCAGGTCGTAGAGGCGGCCGACGATGGTGCGGGCGGTGCGGAAGGCGTGCAGGCGGGAGAGGGGCAGTGCGGCGCGCTCGGTCGGAGTGAACTCATCGAGTGTGCCTCCCGCGCCGAGGATTTCCCACTGGCGCCGCAGCGCCGCGTAGACGCCGGAACGGGCGGCGTGCAGGTCGGCCTCGCATTCGGCGATGGTCACCTGGACGCGGTAATCGTCGGCCTTGGCGGCGGATTCGGCGCGCGCGTAGTCGAGCGCGGCGCGCGCGACGCCCAACGGAACGGCGGGCATGTTGCGCATGTGCACCTCGGGCTGGCCGAGCGGCCCGAAACCGTGTCGCACGGAAGCGAACTCGAGCGTGTGCTCCTCGGGAACGAACACCTCGGCGATGCGGTAGTCGCAGCTGCCGCTGCCCGCCAGGCCCGTGGTGTGCCAGGTGTCGACGATCTCCACCTGCGCGCGCGGCACCATGAACAGCCGCGAATCCGGTGCGCCCGAGGCGTCGCGTTCGGGCTCGCCGTCGCGAACGACGAACGCGCCGGACACCACCCAGTCGGCGTGGGTGATGCCGCTGCCGAACTGCCAGCGGCCGCTGAGCCGGAACCCGCCGGGGACGCGCTCGGCGCGGCCGGTCGGGAACAGCAGGCCCGCGGTCACCATGTCCAGGCTCGGGAACATCTCCTTGGCGACCGTCTCGTCCAGGAACCGGGCGTAGAGGCCGGTGTCGGAGCCGATCATGGCGCACCAGCCGACCGAGGCGTCGCCGTAGGCCAGCGCCTCGACCACCTCGGTCTGCTCGATCGAGGTGAGTTCGGGCCCGCCCCAGTCGCGGGCGAACGCCATACGGAAGACGCCCGCGTCGCGCAGCAGCTCGACGATATCGCCGGGCAGGCGGCGGGCGGCCTCGATCTCCTCGGCGCGCTCGCGCAGCTGCGGCGCCAGCGCCTGGGCGCGGGCCAGGATCTCGGCGCCGGAGCCGAGCGGTGAGGTGCGGGGTTCGTCGACGAGGGTCATCCTCGGATCTCCTTGCTGAGCGGGGTGATCGCCTGGGGGAAACGGAAGAAGCCGTCCGGGTCGTACCGGTGCTTCAGCCGCGCCAGGCGGGGGTGGTTCGGTCCGTAGTAGGCGGACAGGTCGGTGAGGGCGGGGTCGGTGAAGTTCACGTACGCGGCGTCGGTGGCGTATCGGCCCATCTCCTCGTAGAGGCCGTCGAGCCATTCGAGGTTGCACCACACCGTCTGCGCCGAATCGGTGTCGCTCCACGAGGTGTCCATGGAAACGAGGAACAGCGTGTCGCGGTGCGGGAAGGCGGTGTCGCCGACGGGGATTCGGTTGATCGCGCCGCCCCAGGTGAACAGCGCGACCCCGGCGCCGTCGGGATTGGCGCTGCCCGGCCAGTGATCGACGGCATCGATCACGACGTCGATTCCGGCCTCGGTCAGCGGTTTCGGCGTGCACCTGGTGCGCACCGCGAAGGGGTCGCCGGAGGTCTCGTGGTGCAGGAAGTCCTTGGCCTGCCAGTAGTCGCGATCGGCGATGTCCACCCGGTGCGGCGTGGCGGTCGCGAGCGCGGGTTCGAGCAGTTCGCGCAATTCCGATGCGGGACCGAGGTGTTGGCCGATCACCGAGACCACGCCGGATGCGTCGCCCGCGCGGCTCGCGCCGATGCGCGCCGCGAACTCGTCGGGCGCGGCCGCCATGATCTCCTGCATGACCGCGAGCACGCGCCGCGCGTCGCTCCACTCCCACAGCAGCAGGCAGGTCGAGCTGAGGACGATGGGGCGGGCCTGGAACGTGAACGACGTGTTCACCCCGAGGTTTCCGCCGCCGCCACCGCGGCAGGCCCAGAACAGGTCGGCGTTCTCGCGCGCGTTGCAGCGCAGCGTGGTGCCGTCGGCCAGCACGATCTCGGTCTCCACCAACGCGTCCGCGGTGAGCCCGAACGCGCGCGACACCGCGGCCACGCCGCCGCCGAGCACCAGCCCGCCGATGCCGACCTGATTCGAATTGCCCAGCGGCACAGCAAGATCGTGCTGCTGCAACGCGGCGTACACCGCACCGTTGGTGGCGCCGCCGCCGACGGTCACCAGCCCGTTCGCCGCGTCGACCCGCACGTCGCCCAGGCCACGCAGGTCGAGCACCAGCCCGGTGCCGACCGAATGACCCGCGTAGCTGTGCCCGCCGCCGCGCGCCACCAGCGGCACGTCTTCCTCGCGCGCCCAGCGAATGGCGCGCGCCACGTCGGCTGTGTCGCGCACCGATAGCACCGCGCTGGGCTGGATGTCGGCGTAGCGCTTGTTGAACGGGACGCTGGCCGCCCCGAAGCCGTCGTCGCCGGGGTAGCGCACCGTCCCCGCGCCGAGGTGATCCAGACTCGCGATCATCGGCCTACCTCTGCCGAGGTCGCGCGGCCGTAACCGTCGAAGGCGGCGAAGTCCGGCGTACCGCGTCCGATCGCCGCCCAGCGACGACCGGACCCGCGGCTCGCCGCAGCCGACCGATCCGCGTCATCGATTCCATTGCCGGACAGAGTGACTCGTCGAGCCGTATGGGCCGTGGTTCGTTCCGCCTGATCCATCGCAGCCCGCCATACCGAGGCGGGGCTCTCGTCGATCGTGTTGCCAGGCAATGCCGACGCCCGGTCTTCCTCGACGCGGGCGGACTCATCCCACGGTCGCGCCCCGAACCTTCGCAGCAGCCGGTTCATCGGATCTCCTCCAGGTAGGAGATCCCGCTGCTCGGGTTGGCCCCGTAGCGTTCCCATTCCTCGCGCAGCCGCAGCGGGCCGCCGTCGGAGGGTTCGGGCTCCGAACGCGTGAAGCCCGAAACGATATCGCCGCCGTGCAGCACCATCGTGTAGGCCAGGTGCAGCACCCCATCGGCGTCGCACAGGCCGTTGAGCGCGCCGCGGCGCACCTTGCCGCCCGCGAAGACCGCCCACACCAGATCGCCGCGCTGGTGGTACCGCGCGACGACCCCGTCGTCGCTGTCCGGGTTACGGAACCGGCGGCCGTCGTAATCGATCATTTGTCGGCGTCCAGGAGTCCGGCGGGCAGGGTGAACGCGGAGCCGGGCGCGAGCGGTTCCAGCGGATCGCCGACCAGTTCGACCGAAGCGCTTGCCGCCTTGAGCAATTCGGTGCAGCGCGGGGCGTCGGCGGCCTCGCACACGACGAACGAATGCCGGGCGATGTAGCCGCCGGGCGGCAGCCGCAGCTCGGCGCCGGGCTCCACCATCGCGGCGGCGGTGACGAGACCGGGCGCGTGCTCGGGCACCGTCACCGAGCGCACCAGGGTGTCGCGTTCGGGGTAGCCGAACCGAATGCCCGCCGCGGCCTTGCGGGTCGGGCCGGTCGAGGGCCGGTGGCCGGTGGCGACGTCGACCAGCACCTCGCCGGGGTCGATGCCGGTGGCGATCTTGCCGAGGAATGGGATCAGGTCGCCGCCGAGGCGGCCGTTGACCTCGATGATGAGCGGGCCGCGCGCGGTCAATCGCACCTCCGAGTGCGTGATGCCGTTCTCCACCCCGAGTTCGCGGTGCGCGGCGGCCAGCGTGCCGATCAGGGTCTCGTCGTCCAGCAGCGGGTCGGCCGCGTCGACGAGGTGACCGAGCTCCTCGAAGTAGGGCTCCAACCCGGTTCGCTTGCGCGCCAGGAACATCGGCAGGTACTCGCCCTTGTAGACGGCGGCGTCGATGCTGATCTCCGGTCCGACCGCGAACTCCTCCACGATCGCGGTGCCGCGGAACGGCTCGTCGCCGATGGTGCTCGCGCCGGTGGCGGTGGCGAAGGCGGCGTCGAGTTCGGTGCGGTCGGCGGCCAGCACCACGCCCATGCTCGCGCCGAGCGCCTGCGGCTTCACCACTACCGGATAGCCGATGCGGTCGGCGGCCGCCCGCGCCTGCTCGAGCGTGCCGGTGAGCTCGAAACGGGGCTGGACGAGGCCGGCGTTGGTGAGCACCGAGCGGGTCCGGTTCTTGTCGCGGCAGCCGCGCACCCCGGTGGCGGTGAGCCCGGGCACACCGAACTCGTCGGCCATGTCGGCGGCGGGCTGGACCAGCGGCTCGTCCCAGCACAGCACGCCGACCACCCGTCTGCGGGCGGCGACCTTGCGCGCCTCGGCGGCCAGGAGGGCGTGATCGAAGACGTTGGCGACCACGATCTCGTCGAAATAGGCGTGCTGCCAGGTGGGTTCGATGTTGTTGAGCAGCACCAGGTCCAGGCCGCGGGAGCGGGCCCGCGCCGTGACCGAGCGCACCAGGTATTCCCGGTAGAGGCGCAGTCCGCTGCCGATCACCAGCAGTACGTCGTTGGTGGGGGTCATGGTTGTTCCTTTGCGCATCAGGCGGCCGGTCGGGCGGCCGCAAGCTCTACGAGGTGGTCGGCGACCAGCGGGGCGGTGCGGAACCCGTCGCCGCCGGTGGCGGCGCGGGCCACGACCGCGGGTCCCGGCCGGGCGAGGGTGGCGCCGCCGGTCGCGGCGTCGACGGTGTAGTGGCACTGCTTGACCGCGGCGATCCGGTACCGGTGCGCGTCGGTGAGCACTCGAGTCACGTAGTCCGTTGCCGCACCGAGGCTTTCGGCGTCCTCGCCGAGGTTCTCGACGATGCGGCACAGCCGCGAGGAGCTGAGCTTGAGCAGGGTGCCCGCCCCGGGCGGCATGAGCCAGCCGGTGCCGTCCGCGCCGATCCGCCCGGCGCTGGGCGCCTGCTCCCACCACGCGGCCAGATCCGCGGGCGGTCGCAGGTAGACGGTGGTCTGCCGGTGCAGCACCGTCGGCACGTCGACGAGTTCGCCCGTCCACGCCCCGGTCGCCAGCAGCACCAGATCACCGGTGAGCCGGGTGCCGTCGCGCAACCGGAGCCGGGCGGCGTCGGTGTCCACGTCGACCACCTGCCGCCAAGGCAGCAAGGTAACCGCGGGGTGCGCGCGCAGCCAGCGGGCGGCGGCGTGCAGCACCCGTTCGGCGAGCAGCACACCGGCATCGGCCTCCAGCAGCCCCCAGTGACCCGCGGGAAATACGATGTGCGGCAGCGCCTTCGGCTCCACCACGGTCACGGGAAGTCCGCCGCGGTGGGCCACGTCCACCACGGCGTCGATCGAGGCGGCGGGCCAGCCGGTGACCACGCCGATACGCCGGTAGAAGTGGCCGCCAAGCAGCGCTTGCAGCCGCAGCCAGCGCCGGTGCAGCGCCGCCGCGGCGGCGGTGGCGCCCGGGTCGCCGGGGCTCAGCGCCCGCACGGCCCGGTGGTGATCGAACGAACTCGACGCCGGGTTCGGGATCGGGCCCCGATCCACCACCGTGACCCGGTGCCCGGCCCGCGCGCAGCGCACGGCCGCGATCAGGCCGGTGACACCGGCGCCCGCGATGACGACGTCGGTCATGTCAGGCCCTCACCGCTGACAGGCGAGGCAGCCGGACCGGTTCGATGACGCTGCGCCGGGCCACTTCTCGCAGATCGGTTCCCGGCAGCATGTCCGAGCCCGCCAGCGCCGCCTCGGCCAGATCGACGAGCAGCGGCGCAGCGCAACGCACCAGTATGTCGGCCTGGTGGCAGAAGTCCCCGCCGTCGATGACCGGCGCGCGGTCCAGCCGGGCGAGCTGCTGGGTCAGCGTTTCGGCGACCCGGTTCAGGCTGAACCCGGGCAGCTCGTAGGCCGCGCGGAACCGCTCGACCATGCGCAGCGCGTCGGACCTGCCCCGATCCGAGACCGGCAAACCGCCGCGCCACACCCAGTCGTCGGCCTTGGCGGCCACCCGGTTCCACGGCTCGACGAGCCGGGTCTTGGTGAGCGCCACCAGTTCGTCGTGGCTGAAGCTGGTCCGCTGGAATTCCGGGCTGTTGCCCGCGAGGTGGAAGCGGATCAGATCGCGCGGCGCCTGCGCCGCCAGATCGCGGCCCCACACCAGGTGTCCCCGGCTTGTCGAGAACTTCTCGTGACGCAGCTCGTAGAACTCGTTGGTGAGGAACAGTTTCGGCAGCGCGTAGTCGCCGAGGGCAAGCAGCATCGCCAGCCCGGAGATCCCGAACGGGTGGATGTTGTCGATGCCGAGGAAGTAGACGATCTCCGCCGCGGCCTCGGGACGCCACAGCGCGTCCTCCGAACCCGGTTCCAGGCCACGGTTTTCGGCGGCCAGCATGGTGCAGTACATCGTCCACGCGACCGGCTCGGCGTTCGGATTCACCACCTGTCCCGGCACATCCGGAGCCGGGATACCCCAGGAGACCGGGTATGTGACCGGGAAGTCCGGCATCGGCCGGTCCAGCAGCTCGGCCACCACCTGCGCCGCGTGCGGGCGCAGCAGTCCGGCGGCCTGGGCGAAGTGGGCGCGCAGCCGCTCCCGATAGTCCTCCAGCGGGAGGACGAGCACCTCGACCTCGCGGATCTCCAGCGGCTCGCCGGGGTTCCTCGTCGACCGCGGATCGAGCAGCTCGCCCGCGGTCACCGCGTGCCCGCAGCTCTCGCACAGTCCCGCGCAGCTGTCGGTCAGGCAGACCGGGCAAGCGCCGGCGACGTGCCCGTCCACCAGGTACTCGCCGGTCCTCGGCGCGTACGGGAACGGCATCGGCCGCACGCGCAGTGCGCCTTTGGCGCGCAGTTCCGTGACGACCCGCGTGACGTACGAGGTGAAGCGCCGCTCCCACCCGGTGAAGGCGTCGACGGCGATGCCCAGCGCCGCCAGCGTCGCCTCGACCTCCTTGGCGGCACGCTCGACGAGCGCCTGCGGCTCGAGGCCGAGCCGGTGCGCGGTGGTGGTGACGTAGGTGGAGGTGTCCTGCACACCGGTGCCGAACAGCACCTCCCGTCCGGTCGCCCTGGCGTAGCGGGTGTAGACGTCGGCGGCGAGGAAGGGGCCTGCGATGTGCCCGAGGTGCAGATCGCCGTTGGCGGTCGGCGCGGGGGAGATGATGAGGGTGGGCCCGTTCACGACGTCACCGAATCTTCCTGCTGCCCAGCCGGATTCGTCTCCTGCGACGATCCGGCTTCGTGCCTGCGCGCGAATTCGGCCGACATGTCGGTGTCCCACCAGAGCGCGTACCACTCGAAATCGGTGGTCCCGGCATTGCGCACGTGATGGGTCGTGCCGGGAATCAGGTGGGCCAGATCGCCCGCCACGAATTCGCGCTGCTCGCCGTCCACGTCGAGGACCGCGCGGCCCGTCAGCGCGATGAACAGCTCGTACTCGTGGTGGGCGTGCGCGGTGGAGACGTCGCCGGGGCGCAGCACGCACCACGCGCCCTCGAACGGCGCGTTGAGCCCGGGCCACGGCAGCAGGCGTTCGGAGGCGACGCCGTAGGCCTCGGTCAGGCCGTCCCGGTTCAGGCTGCGGATCTCGATCATGCCGTGCGGCTTTCCGGGAAGGCGCCCGCGGTGACGTGGCGGCGGTCGAGCATGTCGTCGACGATGTCCTGCGAGCGGTGCGCGAGCACGCTGATCAGGGTGTCGGAGATGCCGTGCGTCTGTTCGTTGACGCCCTGCAGATACACCGCGCCCCAGGCGGATTCGCCGAGATCGAGGCGGTAGCGGCGGCTCACCGAGACCTCGTCGAGGCCGAGGCGATCCGCGAGATCGCGGACCAGCGCGGGCATCTGCTGCTCGTAGCCGGTACCGAGCAGCACCACGTCGCAGCGCAGCGGCTCGATCTTGCCGTTCTTGAGGTCGCGCAGCTCGAGCACCACCTCGTCGCCGTCCATGCGCGCACCGACCACCTCGGTCATCGAGCGGACGGTGGAGCGCTCCTTGCCGAGCATGCGCTGCTGGTACAGCATGGCGTAGATCTCGTCGAGGAACGGCGGGGCCAGGCCCGCGTAGTTGGTCAGGTGCACCTCGTCGAGGATGCGGCCGCGCACGTCGGCCTCGGAGTGATAGAACTCGTCGACGAAGGACGGGAAGAACAGCTCGTTGACGAACTTGCTCGTCTGGTAGTTCTGCAGGCCGATCGAGCGCATGACGATGACCGGCGCGCTCTGCGGCAGATCGGTGTGCAGCGCCATGAACATCTCCGCGGCGCTCTGCGCGCCGCCCACCACGACCGGCCGGATCGGGCGGCCTGCGGGCAGCTCCGCCACCCGGGTGCAGTACTGGGTGCTGTGAATCACCCTGTCGGCGGGCAGGTTCCGGAAGACCTCGGGAACGTGCGCGTCGCGGCCGGTGCCGATGACCAGATCGCGGCAGTCGACGGTGTCGCCGTCGGCGAGGGTGACGGTCCAGCCGACGAGCCTGCCGTCGCCGGTGCGGCGGGGCTCGACCGAGGTGACCCGGGCGTCGTAGCGCACCGAGACGTGCTCCAGCGAATGCGCCACCCACTGCTGATAGTCCGACAGCTCCCACCGGTAAGGGTTGAAGGTGGCCAGGTTGACGAACTCGTCCAAGCGCCTGCGCTCGAACAGGAAGTTGAGGAAGGAGAACCGGCTGCGCGGATTGCGCAGGGTCACCAGGTCTTTGAGGAACGACACCTGGCTGCGCGCCCACGGAAGCAACAGGTTGCGCTGCCATTTCACGTCGGGATGCTGCTCGAGCAGCAGGGTCCGCTGGGCCAGCCGCGGCGCGTCGGATTCCTCGAGCGCGACAGCCAGCGCGAGGTTGGCGGGACCGGCGCCGATGGCCAGGACGTCGACTTCGTGATCGCTCACATTTCCACCTGAGTCTCGATGGTTACCACTTGCTCCGATCCAGTGAATGCGCTGCGCGCGTTGACCGAAACCCGCGTGCCGATCTGCACGACAACCTGTCGAAACGGCGGCCGTTCGGCCGCTCCGAGCGCCCTGACAGTCGATTGAATGTTCTTCCGGCGCAGCACCGCCGATCAATTCCGAGCTCTGCTGAGCTGGCCAGATGAGCATCTCGACCAGATCACTAGCGCTCCGCGCCGCCGCGGGGATCACCGTTCTCGCGTCCGCCGCGCTGCTCACCGTCGCCTGCGACAGTTCGCCGCGCGCGAACGCTCCCGACCGGGGCGTCATCAGCTACAACGGAACCGAACCGGAGAACCCGCTGATCCCCGGCGACGCCACCGAACGCGACAGCGTCAAGATCGTGAACGCGCTGTTCACCGGGCTCGTCGAATACGACACGGCCACCGCCGAACCCCGCAACGCGGTGGCCGAATCCATCGCCACCGCCGACTCGCGCGTCTACGCCATCACTCTCGCGCCGGGCTGGACCTTCCACGACGGAACACCGGTCACCGCTGAGAGTTTCGTGGATGCCTGGAACTACACCGCCTACGGGCCGAACAAACTGCAGGGCGCGACCTACCTGTCGCACATCCAGGGCTACGAGGCGCTGCAAGACGGCTCGGCGCGGCAGTTCTCGGGACTGCGGATCATCGACGACCGCAGGTTCGAGGTCACCCTGGCGGCCCCGTTCTCCGCCTTCCCGACCCAGCTCGGCTACGCCGCGTTCTTCCCGCTGCCCGCCGGCTTCTTCGCCGACCGGGCCGCGTTCGAGACGCACCCCGTCGGCAACGGACCCTTCCGGTTCGTCTCGCACACACCGGGCGAGAACATCGTCGTGCGCCGGTACGACGCCTACGGCGGCGCCCGCAAGCCGCACATCGAGGGCGTCGAATTCCGGTTCTACAAGGCGCTAGAGGACGCCTACGCCGACGTGGTCGCGAACAAACTGGATTACCTCGACTTCGTGCCCGCCGACGCGCTCGCGGGCGGCCGGTACAAATCCGAGTTGTCCGGACGGAATCTGTCGCACACCTATCTGGGCGTGCAATCCGTGTCGTTCCCGCTCTACGACCCCCGATACGCGGATCCGCGCTTGCGGCAGGCGATTTCGATGGCCATCGACCGGAAGTACGTGGTGGACACGGCCTTCGACGGCGACAAGATCCTGGCCGACGGACTGGTGCCGTCCGCGGTGCCCGGTCACGTCGCAGGACAGTGCGGGCAACTGTGCGGGTACCACCCCGAACGCGCGCGCGAGCTGTTCGAATCGACCGGCTTCGCGGGGCCGATCGAACTGACCTCGAACGACGACTCGGCCAATCAGGTGTGGATGGACGCGGCCTGCGCGACAATTGGCAAAGCCCTCGGCCGGGAGTGCCGGTACGCGCCGGTGCCCACGTTCGGCGAATTCCGGACGTTGATCAACGACCGCCGCATGTCGACGATCTTCCGCTCCGGCTGGGTCGCCGACTATCCCTCCATCGAGAACTTCCTCAACCCGATCTACCGCACCGGCGCCGCGGTGAACGGCACGGCGTACTCCAGCCCGGAGGTCGACGCGCTGCTGGCGAGCGCGGACGCCGCGCCGACCGAGCGCGAGGGGTGGGTGCTCTACCAGCGGGCCGAGCGGCGGATCCTGCAGGACATGCCCGCGATCCCGCTGTGGTTCCAGAAGGTGCAGTCCGGCTGGTCGAACCGGACCAGAGACGTCGCCGTCTCGCAGCTGCTGCAACTGGACCTGTTCGCGGTAAAGGTGGACTGACCGCGCCGGACACGACAAAGGCGGCGGCGTGTGAAACGCCGCCGCCTTTCGCTGTGCCGGAACGGAATTCGCCGCTAGTCCAGTGCGCTCACCGAGCCGCTGCTGTACAGCCGCCGCGGCGTGATGACCAGGGCCGCGGAGAACATCGCGGCGAACTCCGCCGGGGCGCCGAACATCGCGCCGATGCGTTCGGCGTACTTCGCCGCGTAGTGCGGCTCCCGGTCCGCGGGCGGCAGGTCGGGGGCGAGCTCGGCGGTGCCTTCCAGGCGCACGATGTCGCGGCCGATGTCGGTGACGTCCAGGCCGAGGCTCACATTCGGGTTGGCCGCCACATTGCGCAGCTTCTGCTTGCCCGGCTGGCTGTAGACCAGGATCGTCTCGTCCTCGCGCAGCAGGAACCAGACCGGCACGCTGTCGGGCCTGCCGTCCGGGCGGACCGTCGTGAGCCACGCGATGAGATTGCTGCGCAGCCTGCCCTCGACATACGCGCGGCGACCGGCGGGAAGGTGGGATGTCAGGTTCATGGATGCCTTCGTCTCGTACGAAAGTGCCTGTTCGGCAGGGGATGTCGTGCGACCTGCGGGTCCCGAGGCTAACGCAGCGGGCGGTGTCGTCGCGCGGCGATGCGAGATCCTCGCGACCGCGGGGAAACCTGGCGTGAACGCGAAGCATCCGCCGATCGTGGCGGTGATCGGCGGATGCCTCGGCGGAGTCCGGAGCTCACGCCCCGGTGCTGGTTTTCGCGGCAGGCGCGGGGGCGCCGGTGTTGTGAATCGGTACCGGCGTGCTGGATTCGGCGAGCGCCGCCGGAGTGTCGGAATCCGCGGTCGACTCTTCGATATCGGTTGTCGCCGTTGATGTCTCGGCGTCGTCCGCTGGGCTCACGTCCCCGTCGTCGTCCTCGCGCATCCCGGCGTAGGCGCACCAGGCGGCGAAGAGTCCGAGCACGCCGCACAGCGGCCAGATTCCGGCGCCGAGGCGGTCCCACGCGAGGACACCCAGCGTCGGGCCCAGCGCCATGCCCAAGCCGAAGGTGGCCTGATGGGTGCCGATGTAGCGGGCCTTCACCGCGGCGGGGAAGCTGGACGGGTAGGCGAACATGGTGGGGCCGTTGATCATCACGCCGAGCACGAACACCACCGTCGCCAGCAGGATCGGCGCGGCGCCCTGCCCGGCGAAGGAGTACCCGGCGACGCCGAGTCCCATGATCGCCGTACCCACGGCGCCGACCAGCGGCGGCCGCAGATGCTTGACGTACGAGGTGATCTTCAGTTCGCACAGAATCAGCACCACCGACGCCGTGACCAGCACCGCGCTGTACAGGCCGGTGGAACGACCATCGGCGGTGATGTTCAGCGGCAGTGCGACGGTGTACTGCACGTAGATGATCGAACCGACCAGCACCGAAGCCAGGAACAGGTGGTAGCGCCGGTCGCGCAGGATCACGCCGTAGCCGGTGCGCTTGCCCGGCGCCGGCTCCGGCGCGTCCTGCACCGCGGACACGTTCGGCAGGAGCAGCAGCGCCAGCACCGCGTAGGTGAGGGCGGTCGCGGCGTCCAGCCAGAGCAGCAGGTTCCAGTCGATCAGGATCACCGCCGCGGCGACCAGCGGCGCCAGCGCCGCGCCCGCGTTGAGCGCGATGCGCATCATCGAAAAGCCCATCACCCGATGCTCTTCCGGCATCAGGTCGCCGAGCAGCAGCGCCGCGGCGGGCCGGTAGGACTGGGTGACCAGACCCGCCGCGCCCACCGCGACGAGCAGCACGGCGAACCTGCCCGGTGCGGCCAGCAGCGGGATCACCGCGAGCAGTGCGGCCGATCCGGTCATCGCGGCGATGATGGTCGATCGCGGGCCGAGCCGGTGGGTGAGCTCGCCGCCGAGCATGGTCCCGAAGACCGCCCCCGCGCTGTAGGCGGTGAGCGCGAGACCGGCTTGGCCGATGCTGAATTCGCGATGCGTCAGATAGAGCACGAGGAAGGTCTGCACGAAGGCGCCGAGCTGGTTCACCAGCACGCCGATGAGCAGATAGACGACCGGGCGCGGGGTCTGGCGCAGCGCGGCGAAGACGCCGGTGCGGGAGTCGGTTCTGATTGCGTTCATCGTGAGTCCTTGGTGCCCAGACGGCTCAGCGCAGCAGCGCTTCGACGGCGCCGAAGTCCAGCGCGCCCGCGAGCGCGCCGTAGGTGCCGGTGTCCAGGAGTTCGCGGGCGGCGGCCGCGGCCTGCCCGTAGGCGGCCTGGGCCAGCGCGGGGCCGAGGCTGATCCGGCGCACACCGGCGGCGGCCAGTTCCGGCACGCTGGGCGCGCCAGGTCCGGTCATCACGTTCACCGGAAGCGGCGACTTGCCCGCCAGATCGGTGAGCGTCGGCACGTCGAGCAGGCAGGGGACGAACAGGCTGTCCGCGCCTGCCTCGGCGTAGTCGACGGCCCGGGCCAGCACCTCGTCGAAGCGGTCCTCGGGTGCGCCGATGCCGAACAGGTACACGTCGGTGCGCGCGTTGATCACCAGTTCGGGCAGGCCCGCCTCGGCAGCCGCGGTGCGGGCGGCGCGCAGCCGATCGCGCTGCGCGGCGCGGTCGAACAGCGGTCCGCCCGGCGCGGTGGAGTCCTCCAGGTTGACCCCGACCGCACCGACGCCGATCACGGCGGCGACGGTAGCCGCGACATCCTCCGGCGCGGGGCCGTAGCCGTCCTCCACGTCGGCGGTGACCGGCACGTCCACGGCGGCGACGATGCGACCCACCTGGGCGACGACCTCGTCCCTGGTCAGCTGCTGGCCGTCGGTGCGGCCCAGCGCCCAGGCCACGGCCGCGCTGGTGGTCGCGATCACCTGGGCGCCCGCCTCCGCGATCACCGCGGCACTGATCGGGTCCCAGGCGTTGGGCAGCACGAATGTGCCTGCCGCGTGCAGGTCTCGAAACGCGTTCGCCCGGCTCTGCTGGATGTCGTCCGCCACGTCGGCTCCTCCTGAGTCGTTGATCCTGATCTGTTCGACGAACCTAACCCCGGATCCGGCCACGTCCACGCTGCTCACGACCACCGCGGACAAACGAACGTCAAAGCCGGACAACGCGAGCGGTTCAGCGTGCGAAACCGCCCTCGAAACCGATGGCCGCGCGTAGCGGGTCGGCGTCGAGCTCGTCGGCCCGGCGGCGCAGCGCGAACCGGTCGGCTTCCTGGGCGACGAGCTGGCCGAACAGCGGCGACATCACATAGCGCTCCGGTTCCGGAACCCGGTGCAGCAGACCGCCGTCGATGAGGCTGTCCATCGCGTACTCGGCCGACTCGATCGAGATGTGCAGGGAGCGCGCCAAGTCCGCGGGCGTCACCTCGTCCGCACCGCCCGCCAGCATGTGCAGCACGTGCTTGGCCAGCGGCGGACGCGACAGGTAAGCGGGCAGCACCGCGTCGGCCAGGCTCACGTCGCCGATCCGCAGCCAGTTCGACACGTTCACTCCCTCGCCGAGGCGCGCCGCGATCTCCGAAAGCCGCCGCCCGGGCTGGGCGGCGATCTTGCGGCCCGCGATGGTGAGCGCCAGCGGCAGATGTCCACAGAACTCGGCGATGCGGACCGCCGCAGCGGGCTCGGCGCCGACCCGGTCGCCGCCGATGAGCAGGCGCAGCAGATCGACCGACTCGGCCTGCGCGAGCGGGCCCAGCGTGATCCGACGCACCCCGTCCAGACCGAGCAGCCGCGAGCGGCTGGTCACCACGATCTGGCTGTTCAGCGAGCGCGCCAGCAGCGGACGGACCTGCGGTTCGTCGCGGACGTTGTCGAGCAGCACGATGACCCGCCGCTCGGCGAGCATCGAGCGGTACAGCCCGATGCGGTGCATGTCGTCGGCGGGCACCTGCTCGGGCGGCACGCCGAGCGCGCGCAGGAAACCGGCCATGACCTCGAGCGGAGCGGCTTCGTCGCCGCGGCGGACGGCCATGTCGGCGAACAGCTGCCCGTCGGGGAACTGTTCGGCGAGCCGGTGCGCGAAACGGAGCGCGAACGCGGTCTTGCCGACGCCGACCGACCCGCGCACCACCACCGGGACCCGCGAATCCGCGATGCCGGCCGTCGCCGCGCGGGTGCCGTCGAATTCCGCTACGCGGCCCACGAAATCGTGCGGGCCGATGGGAAGCTGGACGGGACGGGGCGGTCCGGCATCGGATGCCTCGTCCACCACGATCGGCAAGGGCTCGGTCGGCGCGCCGTCCCCGCGCGCCTCGCGCCAGCGACGCTCCCATTCCGCGGGGTCGCCGCCGCAGGCGCGCGCGAACGCCAGCGCCACCGGCAGCGTCGGGAGCCGATGACCGCCCGCGGCGTCCGACAGCACCGAGGGAGAGTAGAGGGCTACGCTCGCCAGCTGCCGGTAGGACGGATTGCCTGCCGCGGCTCGCAGCTTGCGCAGATCTCCCGCGAACGCGGCTACCGGGCCCGACCGGATATCGATCGGCTTCTCTCGTCTCCCCATCGGTGCTCCACTCCCTGAAATGCGTTGCGGCACACTTGCCCCTGTACCGCTGCCTGGCAGCCGACAACCTTGTCGGCTCCCCCCATGACGCGCACCGCCTTAGCGAGCACCGGCCTCGGCGGTTTTTCCCCTGATGACACCGCACTTCCGGGGAGCTCCGCACCGCGCATCCGGCGAGTCCGAATTTCCCGTTCCGCGATGGTCCATCCGGAGGGTGAACGGCCAGCGTCGCTATGGCATGCAATAGGCGACGTGCCGCCTAAGCCTGAATCGCGCTGCGTGCCTTGGGTATTAACACGCCGAGGGGCCCGGATCGGGTCAGCGCCCTTGACTGGATTTGTTTTGGTCCAATACACTAAAACTCATCACGAGAGGAGCGGCGACATGGGATACGGACACTGGGACGACACCGCCTACCGGGCGGCCAAGACCTATCGCGCCAGCCGGGGGATCGACGACTTCGGCTACACCGCCGAGATGCGCGCGCAGCCGTACACGAGCTGGCGCGCGCACCCGGCGCTCGACCCGCTGGGCGTCGGCGCGCGGGAATGCCGGGACTCCGACGAGCACGGGAACTCGCTGCCCATCGCGGTGTTGTTCGACGTGACCGGCTCGATGGGGCAGGTACCGATCATCATGCAGGACAAGCTCGGCAAGCTGCACGGATTGCTGCAGCGCAAGAAGTACGCGGAGGATCCGCAGATTTTGTTCGGCGCGGTCGGCGACGCCGACACCGATCGGGTGCCGCTGCAGATCGGGCAGTTCGAATCCGACAACCGGATGGACGAGCAGCTGCGCAACATCCTGCTGGAGGGCGGCGGTGGCGGGCAGAAATCCGAGAGCTACGAGCTGGCCGCGTACTTCATGGCCACCCACATCGTCACCGACGCGTGGGAGAAGCGGCGCAAGCGCGGGTACCTGTTCTTCATCGGCGATGAGCTGAACAAGCCGCGACTGGCCTCGCGGCACATCCGCGCGGTCATCGGCGACCACGTGCGCAGCGATATCGCGGTCGACTCGATCTATCGCGAACTCGCCGAGAAGTGGCACATGCACTACATCCTGCCGAACCAGTCCAGCTACTACGACGACCCCGCCGCGGTGTGCGAACTCATCGCGCTCACCATCGGGCTCGCGGAGGGGCGGGTCGACATCGACACGGGTCTGGCGGATCTGCGCGACGTCGGGTCGGGGACGGAAGTGGATTCGGTCGGCAAGGCGCTGGGTGCGCACGACCGCTCCGCGATGCGTGCGCTGCCGGGCGGGTCGCACTGAACGCGGGTGCGCCGCATCGTCGCGGGGTCGGTGCGGCGCGTTCGGGAATGCGCACAGGTTCTGGGAGTTCCGAGGCGGCGACTCAGCCTCGGCGCACAGGGAGGCGGAACAGGATGATCGGCTCGCATCTGATCGTCGTCGACCTCGGCTTCGGCGACGCGGGGAAGGGCGCGACGGTGGACTGGCTGTGCTCGCCGGAGGCGGGTCTGGACGTATCGGCCGTCGTCCGCTTCAACGGCGGCGCGCAGGCCGCGCACAACGTCGTCGCCGACGGGCGGCACCACACGTTCGCGCAGTTCGGGTCCGGCACGTTCTCCGGCGTACCGACCCTGCTGTCGCGGCACATGCTGGTCGAACCGATCGCCCTGGCGGGGGAGGCGCGGCGGTTGGCCATGCTCGGCGTCCGGGATCCGCTGTCGCTGTTGCGTATCGAGGGCCGGGCGCTGCTGACCACGCCGATCCACATCGCCGCCAACCGTGCCCGCGAGGACGCCCGCGGCGCGGCGCGGCACGGGTCCTGCGGGCGCGGCATCGGCGAAACCGCCTGGTACGCACTCGAACACGACGCGCCGACGGTCGCCGACTGCCGTGACCCCGCGGCCCTGCGCGCCAAGTTGCGCGCGCTGGCCGCCCACTACGCGCCGTTGATCGCGCCGCACCGCTACGAGCCGATCGACGACCTGGTCGACATGTACCGCGAGTTCGCGGCCGCGGTGCGCATCGTGGACGGCGGCTACCTCGCGCGGGCGGCCCGGCGCGGCCGCCTCGTCTTCGAGGGCGCGCAGGGCGTGCTGCTCGACGAGTGGCGCGGATTCCACCCGCACACCACCTGGTCCACCGTCGAGCCGCGCAACGCGCGCGCCATGCTCGCGGGCATCGGCCACACCGGCCGCACCCTCGGCGTCACTCGCACCTATCAGACCAGGCACGGCGCGGGCCCGCTGCCGACCGCGGACCCGGGACTCGCTATCCCGGAACCGCACAACGTCTTCGGGGAGTACCAGGGCGCGTTCCGCCTCGGCCACCTCGACGCGGTGCTGCTGCGCTACGCCGTCGCGGCGTGCGGCGGTATCGACGGACTCGTGGTGAACCACCTCGACGCGGCGGGAACCGGCCGGGCCGCAACGGGTTACCGCACGCGCGCCGGTGTCGTCCGGGAACTCCCGCTCGGGCCGTGGCGCGACCTCGACCACCAGCGCCTGCTCACGCGGCTGCTCGCCACCGCGGAGCCGATCCTCACCGAGCTCCCCGGCGACCGGCTGTCCTGGTTCGAGCGGACGCTCGGCGCGCCGGTCGTCCTCAGCGCGGACGGGCCTGCCCGCGCGCACCGAACCCCGCACCGGGCGGCGGCCGCCGCCTGAGGGCAGGATGGTTCGGCGTGGAGCAATCCGTTGTGTCGGTCGATGTGGTGACGCTCCGGTTCTGGCCCGAGGACGCCGGGGTCACGATCGGAATCGCGCCGCGCGGCCACGAACCGTTCACCGGCGAACTCGCGCTGCCGGGCGTGCTGCTCGGCCGCGGCGAGCGCCTCGTCGCGGCCGCGCGCCGCGCGGTGCACACCAAACTCGGCGTCCCCGAGGCCGCGATCGGCGCGGTCGGCCAGCTCGTCACCTTCGACGAACCGCATCGCGACCCGCGCGGCCCCACCCTGTCCATCGCCATGTGGGCGGTGGTCGGCGTGCACGAAGGCCCGGCCCGGTGGGTCCCCTTCGACCGGACACCCGCGCTGGCGTTCGACCACAACCGCATCGTCGAGGCGTCGCGCGCCGTACTGGCCCGGCTGCTCTGGAAAGACGGCGTCTTCACCCGCGCCCTGCTCGGCGCCGAATTCCCCGCCACCCGCGCCGTCGACCTCAGCACCTCCCTGCTCGGCACCCGCCCCGACCCGGCCAACCTCAACCGCACCCTCTCCGCCCTCCCCGGCCTGGAACGCACCGCCGAACGCCGCCGCACCAAGTCCACCGGCCGCCCCGCCGCCGTCTGGGCGTTCACCTCGCCGGAGCCAGATATCGCCGAATAGAACTGCGCCCGAACGGCTTACCCGCCGTAGGGTGGCGACGTGGGGGGCACGCCCGATGAAGTGCCCTGGTTCGGGCGCAGGAATGGACAGGCTCCCACGCTCGACGAGGCCGGGCTCGCCGCGCTCTGCGCGCGGCTGGCAACGCATTTCGCGGCCGCGTGAGAGGTGGTCAGGTGCGTGGGGCGTACATGATCACCGCGACGCCGATCAGGCAGATGGCCGCGCCGAGGTAGTCCCAGCGGTCGGGGCGGAACTTGTCGACGACCATGCCCCAGGCGAGCGAGCCCGCGACGAAGACGCCGCCGTAGGCGGCCAGGATGCGGCCGAAGTGCGGATCGGGCTGGAAGGTGGCCACGAATCCGTAGGCGCCGAGCGCGAGGACGCCCGCCGCGATCCAGAGCACGCCGCGGTGCTCGCGCCAGCCCTGCCACACCAGCCAGGCGCCGCCGATCTCGGCGAGCGCGGCCAAGGCGAACAGCAGCAGGGACCGGGCGACCATCATGCCGCGGAACCTACCGGTCGGGCGCCGTTCGGCGGGAGTTCAGGGAGGCGACCGGCACCGAGTCGAGCGATGAAAGCTCGATGAACAGACCGGGAAGAGGCTGGCAGGGGGAGTGGGCGAGCCGTCATCGTCACGGTATGCGGAGACGGTCGCTATTGCGCGCCACGACTCTCGTGGCGGCCTCCCTGGTCCCCGGCGCATACACCGCCACCGCCGCTCCCGCCGGCGCCAAGGTCCTCGTGATCGGCCTCGACGGCGCGATGTACAACAAGATCCGCGAGGTCCGTGCGCCGAACCTGTTGCGGCTGGTCGCGGCGGGCACCCTGTCTCAGACCTCGCTCGTGCCGCACATCAGCCTGTCCGGCCCCTCCTGGGCGACGGCCCTCACCGGCGTCTGGGACCGCAAACACGGCATCACCCACAACGACTTCGACGCCGCGCCGTTCGACCGATACCCCACGGTGTTCACCCTGCTCGAGCGCGCGGGCCGCCGCACGGCCGCCGTCGCGACCTGGTCGAAGATCGCCACCATCGCGGGCAGCGGCACGCCGCCCGCGGGCCGGATCGTCACCACCGCGCCCGTGCCGGACGACCCGGACGAGGCGAAGACCGACGCCGCCACCGCCGACGCGGCGATCGCCGCCCTCACCGGCGACGCCCCCGACTTCCTGTTCGTCCACCTCGACCAGGTGGACTTCGCAGGCCACCGGCACGGCGCGGCCTCGCGGGCCTACCTGGACGCCACCACCCGGGTGGACCGCGAGGTCGGCCGGATCGTCGCGGCGGTGGACGCGCGCGCGGGCGAACGCTGGACCGTGCTCGTCACCACCGACCACGGCCACCTCCCCAAGGGCGGCCACGGCGGCCAGACCCGCGACGAGACCGCCACCTTCGTCATCGCCCGCGGCCCCGGCTTCGACCCCGGGGTGACCGACGCCCACTACGCCCTCGTCGACATCACCCCGACCGCCCTCGATCTGCTCGGCGTCCCGATCCCGCGCGGCCTCGACGGCGGTTCGATGCGTGCGGTCCGCTTCGCGCCCCGGTGATGCGTGCGGTCCGCTTCGCGCCCCGGTGAGGGACGGTCCGCTCCGCGCCCCGGTGAGGTGCGGTCCGCTCCGCGCCCCGATGACGGTGGGTGACGGTCCGCTCCGCGCCCCGAGGATGGGGGCGGTCCGCTTCGCGCCCCGGTGAGGTGGCAGGTGACGGTCCGCTCCGCGCCCCGGTGATGGGGGCGGTCCGCTTCGCGCCTCGAGGATGGGGGCGGTCCGCTTCGCGCCCCGAGGACGGTGGCAAATTCGTTGTGCCCCGGGCGGGTTGGGTTTGGGCGATTCGGCCGGCCGGGTGCTGCGATCGGGTCGGAAAGTCCGATCGCAGCGTCCGAAACCGGACAGGTTCCGGTCTCGGCATCTGCGGATCCGACTATGCGCCGGGGTGGGGACTAAAGTTGTGGTCTGGGCGGTTGCAGCGGTCGGATAGGGTGGTCCGACCGCGGCGTGGAGAGGTGGTGGCATGACTCAGCATCTGGGCGAGGCGAATGTCGAGCAATCGGCGGCGTCTGCCCCACAGTCGAACGGTGCGGCGCCCGCCGCCGCGAACCCGTCGCCCACCCGGCCGACACCCAACGATGTACCCCAGCGGCAGTCGAGCGCGCCGCAGCGAGAGACGCCCCAGCGACAGCCGGGCACCGCCGCCGTCCCCACCTCCGCCTCGCGGCGAGTGCGTGCGCGGCTGGCCCGCCGGATGACCGGTCAGCGCGGCATCGCCGCCGTCAAGCCGGTGCTCGAACCCCTCGCGACGGTGCACCGCGAGCTGTACCCGAAGGCGAACCTCACCCTGCTGCAGCGGGCCTTCGACGTCGCCGACGAACGCCACGCGCACCAGTTCCGCAAGTCGGGCGACCCGTACATCACCCACCCGCTGGCCGTCGCCAACATCCTGGCCGAACTCGGCATGGATACCACGACGCTGGTCGCGGCCCTGCTGCACGACACCGTCGAGGACACCGGCTACTCGCTGGAGCAGCTGACCGCCGATTTCGGCGCCGAGGTCGCGCACCTGGTGGACGGCGTCACCAAACTGGACAAGGTCAACCTCGGCGCGGCCGCCGAGGCCGAGACGATCCGCAAGATGATCATCGCCATGGCACGCGACCCGCGCGTGCTGGTGATCAAGGTGGCCGACCGCCTGCACAACATGCGCACCATGCGTTTCCTGCCGCCGGAGAAGCAGGCGAAGAAGGCCAAGGAAACGCTCGAGGTCATCGCGCCGCTGGCCCACCGCCTCGGCATGGCCACGGTGAAGTGGGAGCTGGAGGACCTCGCCTTCGCGATCCTGCATCCCAAGAAGTACGACGAGATCGTGCGCCTGGTCGCCGACCGCGCGCCCTCGCGCGACACCTATCTGGCGAAGGTGCGCGCGGAGATCGTCAACACCCTCGCCGCCTCGCGCATCAACGCGATCGTCGAGGGCAGACCCAAGCACTACTGGTCGATCTACCAGAAGATGATCGTCAAGGGTAAGGACTTCGACGACATCCACGACCTGGTCGGCATCCGCATCCTGTGCGACGAGGTCCGTGACTGCTACGCGGCGGTCGGCGTGGTGCACTCGCTGTGGCAGCCGATGGCGGGCCGGTTCAAGGACTACATCGCCCAGCCGCGCTACGGCGTCTACCAGTCGCTGCACACCACCGTGGTCGGCCCGGACGGCAAGCCGCTGGAGGTGCAGATCCGCACCCAGGACATGCATCGCACCGCGGAATTCGGCATCGCCGCGCACTGGCGCTACAAGGAGACCCGCGGCAAGCACTCCGGTGACGCCGCCGAGGTCGACGACATGGCGTGGATGCGTCAGCTGCTCGACTGGCAGCGCGAGGCCGCCGATCCCGCGGAGTTCCTGGAGTCGCTGCGCTTCGACCTGAAGTCGCCCGAGATCTTCGTGTTCACCCCGAAGGGCGATGTGATCACGCTGCCGCAGAAGTCGACCCCGGTCGATTTCGCGTACGCGGTGCACACCGAGGTCGGGCACCGCTGCATCGGCGCGCGCGTCAACGGGCGGCTCGTCGCGCTGGAGCGTCAGCTCGAAAACGGTGAAGTGGTCGAGGTTTTCACCTCCAAGGCGCAGAACGCCGGACCGAGCAGGGACTGGCAGAACTTCGTCGTCTCCCCGCGCGCCAAGGCCAAGATCCGGCAGTGGTTCGCCAAGGAACGCCGCGAGGAGGCCCTGGAAAGCGGCAAGGAGCAGATCTCCAAGGAGGTCCGTCGCGTCGGGCTGCCGCTGCAGCGGCTGATGAGCGTGGACGCGATGACCGCGGTCGCGCACGAACTGCACTACACCGACATCTCCACCCTCTACACCGCGGTCGGTGAGCACCAGGTCTCCGCGCACCATGTCGTGCAGCGGCTGATGGCCCAGCTCGGCGGCATCGGCGATGTGGAGAACGAGCTCGCCGAGCGCTCGACGCCGTCCACCACGCCGAGCCGCCAGCGCGTCACCGGCGACGCGGGCGTGCTGATTCCCGGCGCGCCGGGCACCGTGGCCAAGCTGGCCAAGTGCTGCACCCCGGTGCCGGGCGACGAGATCATGGGCTTCGTGACCCGCGGCGGCGCGGTGAGCGTGCACCGGACCGACTGCACCAACGCCGGTTCGCTGCGCGAGCAGGCCGAGCGGATCATCGACGTGGAGTGGGCGCCCTCGCCCTCCTCGGTCTTCCTGGTCGCCATCCAGATCGAGGCGCTGGACCGCACCCGGTTGCTGTCGGATGTCACGAAGGTGCTCGCGGACGAGAAGGTCAACATCCTGTCCGCCTCGGTGGCCACGCACGGTGACCGGGTGGCGATCAGCAAGTTCACCTTCGAGATGGGCGATCCGAAGCACTTGGGCCACTTGCTGAACGTGGTCCGCAACGTGGAGGGCGTCTACGACGTCTACCGCGTGACCTCGGCTGCCTGATCGATTCGTTCGCCGTGCCGGCGAATCGCCTTGCCGCCCAGACGGTTTGCTGACGACCTCGAAACGTTCGCCGTGCGGCGGGGCGGTTCCCTCGCCCTTGCCGAGCCCAATTGTCGCCCGCCGGTAACGGTCTCGCGGGGGCCGTCGGAAACTTATCGTGCGAAGTTCCGTGCCACGCCGATGCTAGTGGGGTATGCTTCGGCGTTTTGCGAAAAGTTTTCGCTGGTGCCGCAGTAATAGCCGGAATCTGTTACGGTCTATTGCGTTTCATGGCGTTGAGGGTAACTGCGGCAACACGGGATTGATTGCGGATCGCTATGACTGATTACACGGCAAGACTCTCGGGGCTGGTGGTCGCTACCACCGTTGCCGTCGCCGCCGCGACGGCAAGCCCTGCGCTTGCCGATCCGTCGAATTCCGCAGCACCCTCGACCGATCTGGCCATCGACGACTGTCCCGCGCTGTACGCGTTGGGCGTTCAGGGCACGGGGGAGTCCTCCCCGGACGCCGCGCCCACCACCGACACCGGCATGCTCTCGACGGTCTTTCTTCCGTTGCTGGCCAAGGCTCCTCAGTCCGGTCTGGTCGATCGTGCTTACGTGCCATACGAATCCGGCTTCGGCGGCTTCGTCAACGGTGGACCTGCCCCCTATGTGGAGTCGGTGCAAGGCGGCTTGACGCGACTGCGGGACATGGCTGCCCAGGTGGCCCAGCGGTGCGCCGACACGCGACTCGCGATCGTCGGCTATTCCCAGGGCGCGCATGTCGCCTCGGTTTTCGCCCAGGAGGTCGGACAGGGTCGCGGGGTGGTGCCCGCCGACCGCGTCGCGGCCGTCGCGCTGTTCGCCGATCCGACCCGCAACCCGGGTGCGCCGTTGTTCCCCGGTTCGCCGGGCAAGCAGACGCCGGATCCCGCACCGGGCACGGCGGGCGCCGAGGTCGCAGCCGTTGCCGCGCTGCCGCAGGC
>NZ_BDBP01000070.1 GCF_001613045.1 Nocardia lijiangensis NBRC 108240
CGTCGGAGGCGGCGCACGCACGGGCCCGCCCGACGCCGACCGCCCACCGGGCCAGCGCGCGGCGCGCAGGCGGCTCCGCGGCGAAGCGTTCCTCCAGTGCGCCTTTGACTTTCACCCACACCCGGGGAACGCCGAGGAACACCGTCGGCCGCACCTCCGCCAGCGCGGCGGCCACCTGCTTCAGGTCGGGGACCGTGGTGATCTGCCCGCCCTCCAGCATGGTCAGGTAGTGCGCGAACCAGCGGTTGGCCGAGTGCGCGTCGGGCAGATAGGAGATGACCCGGTCGTCCTGGCCGCCACCGCCGAATTGGTCGATGACGCGGGAGTTCTCGATGAAATTGGTGTGCGTGAGCTCCACGCCCTTGGGCGGGCCGGTGGTGCCCGAGGTGTAGACGATGGTGAGCAGGTCCTCGGGGCGCACCGCCCGCCACGTCGCCTCGAAGTCGAAACCCGCGGGGGCGGCGGTCGATTCGAGCGCGGAGAGCGCGAGGGTACCGGCCGGCGCGTCGTCCACGACGATCACGTGTTCGACCCGGTGTCCCTGCACGGCGGCCTTCGCCACCGCTTCCAGAATCCGCGGCGCGAACTGGCTTTCGCAGAGGACCACCCGATTGCCGGCGTTCTCGAACTGGTAGGCGAGCAGGTCGACCGGATTGGTGTTGTACACCGAGAAGGGCGTCGCTCCCGCGTGCAGCACGGCGGTGTCGCACAGGTGGAACTCCGGCCGGTTGGTCAGCATCAGCGCGACGGTGTCGCCGGGGCGGACGCCGAGGGCGGCCAGTCCGGTCGCGATGGCGCGCACCCGCTCTCCGTAAACACGCCAGGTGATCGTCTGCCCGCCGCGGAGGGTGCGCAGCGCGACCGCGTCGGCGTAGCGCGCGACATTCGCCTGGAACGCCTCGCAGAGGGTCTCCGGACGCGCCCGCTCGACCGCCGCAGTTGTGGAAGAAGCCAAGACCGAAACCTTCTGCTCGAATGTGTTCGGGGCAACACCGCGCCCAGGACGGTGGCGGCGACCTCGTCGCCCGTCCAAGCTCAGCGCATCGCGGACCCCCTACGCCAGGGGCAAAGCAGAAGACTGTGCGACCGCGATTTGTGCACCGGACCAAACCGTCGCGCACCCGGCCTCCGCGGAACATCAGCGCGGCGGGCCCGCTCGTGCCGCAACCACGAGCAGCTACGTCGCGGCAGGCCGGTGCAGTTCCCTTGCGAGCGTGAGGAGTTCGGGCAGGTGCATGCCGTCCGTCGCGACGTGCTCGAGGGCGTCCTCGAATGGGAAGGCGCGGACCTCGAGGATCTGCTCGCCGTCGTCAGGGTTGCTGGGGGAGCCGTCGAGGACGATGTCGGCGGCGCACCACAGCCACGCCTTGTGCGGGTGCGGCTGCCATGGCCGGTACGGCTCCGGCGCATCGCTCGTCGCGTGGTGCGCACCCAGCCACCGGACCGGACCGATCGGGCGGGCGCCTGCCTCCTCGCGCAGCTCGCGGCGCAGGCACTCGTCGATGGATTCGCCCGCCTCGCGGGTGCCGCCGGGCAGCAGCCAGATGTCACGGTCGTCGCGGCACAGCACGATCCGCTCGCCGACGAAACACACCGCGTGCACATTGGTCACGAGCTCGTCGGGCGGCAGTTCGGTGGAGAAGCGGACGTCCAGACCGCCCCATTCCCAGCGGGCGGGGGTGTGCAGCAGCGGGTAGCGCTCGGCGAAACTCACCTGCGCGACAGTAATTCAGGAAGACGGTAGTTCAGGAAGCCGGAACAGCAGGACCTCCGGATCGAGACCTTCCTCCTCGACGCGAAAAGCGTTGCGGAACAACTCCTGATCGCGATCGTTGCGCCGGATCACGGTGCCGATCTCGGGATTGACCCGGCAGGCGGCGGCGCAGCGCAGCCAGTCGCGGGCGAAGGCGGCGTCCTGGAACGTGGGGAAGCTGAACTTCGGCCCCATGGACCAGCACATGCTGAGCATGCCGAGTTGCGCGTCGGCGGGCCAGGAGTCGAAGGCCGCGAACGGCATGACCACCGCGCCGGTGCCGTGGCGCACCATGCGGCCGCGCAACAGCGTCTCCAGCTCGTCGAGCCTGGCGAACACGGTGCGATCGATGTCCTCGTCGGTCAACCGGAGCTCGGTGAGGGCGGCGAAACCGCGGTTGCCGCCCACGACCAGGTCCATCCGGCTCTTCACCGCATCCCAGGCCGCGTTGATCTCGGTGCCGGTGGCCGCCGAGCCGTCGGGGCGACGCCAGGGCAGCCTGCGGGCCGCGATGAGCGAGGCGGTCCGCTCGGCCGGGGTCGGCGCGGCGCGCACCCGTGCGGTGTCGTCGAGCTTGTTGCCGACACCGGTGGTCACGAAGCCCTCGGAATCCAGGTACATCCAGGGCACCCGGCCTTCCAACGGCACGTTGAACGGCAGCCAGACGCGGCGCACCGCGGCCTTCATGGACGATTCCCTCCGTCGATAGTGCGGAAAGGTTTCGTTTCAGCATGAAACGCGGCGCGGCGGCGAACACGAGTAGTCGGCTACTCGTGTTCGCCGCCGGGGTTCCGTGCCACGGCGCGGACCGGGGCGATCAGCCCTCGCGGGCCAGTGCCCGGTAGCAGGTGTGCCATGCCCACTCGACCGGCCCGCGCTCGAAGCGCCGCAGCCACAGGTGCGCGCCCGTCGCGATGATCAGCGCGACCACCAGGTAGATCGCGATCGTGAACGGCACCCGCGCATCGGGGGAGACCCGCGCGGCCAGGCCGAGACCCCAGCCGTAGCACACCGCCGAGGCCACCAGATTCTGCAGGATGTAGCAGGACAGCGCGGTCCGGCCGATCTCGGTGAGCCGTCGTCCCGCAAAACCCAGCCGCGGGCGGCGCAGGTAGAACTCGGCGACCACCGCGAGGATGCCGAAGGCGACGAACGGCGCGGTGCCGTACCGGGTGAGCAGCACCAGATCGCCGCCGATCACGCCGACGAGGAAATCGATCGGCGCCGCGATCGCGCCGATCAGCATGAGGCGACGGCGGATTCGCGCACCGTCCGGACCGAACACGCCCGCCCGGTACAGCCGGGCGCCCGCGAGGAACAGCGCCACCGACATGGCGAAGACGAAGACGGCCTCGACGCGGAACGTGAGCGCGTTCTCCAAGCGGAACACGACCAGATCCCAGAACGAGCCGTCCGCATAGGGATTCGGGTCGAGCGGCTCGCGCGAGGCCGAGCCCGGTGCCGAATCCTGCGGCGGGGCAAAGGCCATCGCGAGCGCGATGAGCGTGAGGATGGTCAGGTGGACGCTCGCCGCGATCGCCAGCCAGCGGCGTTGCGCGCGCTCACCGGTGGCGAGCACGAAGGCGACCATCAGACCGGTCACCGCGTACCCCATCAGCACGTCGAACTCGGCGACGAGGACGAAGTTCAGCACGCCGTCCAGGAACAGCAGCCCGGCCCGCAGCGGATAGCTGCCCGGCCACGCCCGCCCGCGGCGCACCGCCGAGGCCTGCTGGATGGCGAGACCGATACCGAACATGATGGTCAGCAGGCCGAGGAACTTGCCCTGGGCCAGCTGCTGCAGGACACGCTCGGTCCACAGCCAGCCGCCTTCGGGCGCGGTGCCCAGGTCGTCGATGTAGCCGATCAGGCCCTCGGGATTGGTCAGGATCCAGACATTGGTGCCGAGCGTGCCGAGAATCGCGATCCCGCGCAGCACGTCGAGCGCGACGAGTCGCGCGGGCCGCTGGCCCGCTACGCGGGCCTCTTGGACGGCTCCCGCCCCGGTTTCGGCGATGGATTCGGTCATGCGTCGACTATCCGGCGCGGGAGCGGGCTCCGTGATCCTCCGGAAGTACCACCCTCGGTATGACATTGGCCGGTGTCGCCTAGGCTCGGTGGTATGCAGCGCATTATCGGTATCGAGGTCGAATACGGCATCTCCACCCCCACCGAGCCGTCGGCCAACCCGATCCTCACCTCTACCCAGGCGGTCCTCGCGTACGCGGCCGCGGAAGGCGTGCCGCGGGCCAAGCGGACGCGCTGGGACTACGAGGTGGAGTCGCCGCTGCGCGACGCGCGCGGCTTCGACCTGAGCCGGATGAACGGACCGGCGCCGGTGATCGACGCCGACGAGGTCGGCGCCGCCAACATGATCCTCACCAACGGCGCCCGCCTGTACGTAGACCACGCGCACCCGGAGTACTCCGCGCCCGAGGTCACCGACCCGCTCGACGCGGTGATCTGGGACAAGGCGGGCGAGCGCGTGATGGAGGCCGCTGCGCGGCATGCCTCCAGCGTGCCGGGCGCCCCGCGGCTGCAGCTGTACAAGAACAACGTCGACGGCAAGGGCGCCTCGTACGGCACCCACGAGAACTACCTGATGAACCGGGACACCCCGTTCAACCAGATCATCGTCGGGCTGACGCCGTTCTTCGTCTCCCGGCAGGTGATCTGCGGCTCCGGCCGGGTCGGCATCGGTCAGTCCGGCGACCACGCCGGGTTCCAGCTGTCCCAGCGTTCCGACTACATCGAGGTCGAGGTCGGCCTGGAGACCACGCTCAAGCGCGGCATCATCAACACCCGCGACGAGCCGCACGCCGACGCCGACAAGTACCGCAGGCTGCACGTCATCATCGGCGACGCCAACCTGGCCGAGATGTCGACCTACCTCAAGGTCGGCACCACCGCGCTGGTGCTGGACCTGATCGAGGCGGGCGAGGACCTGTCCGATCTGCAGCTGGCCCGCCCGGTCACCGCCGTGCACCAGATCAGCCACGACCCGAGCCTGCGCGCCACCGTCGCGCTCGCCGACGGCCGCGAGCTGACCGGTCTGGCGCTGCAGCGGCTCTACCACGAGCGGGTCGCCAAGTTCATGGACCGCGAGGGCAACGAGGACGCCCGCGTGCAGGACATCCTGGACAACTGGGCGATGGTGCTCGATCTGCTCGAGCGCGACCCGATGGAATGCGCGAACCTGCTCGACTGGCCCGCCAAACTGCGCCTGCTCGAAGGCATGCGCCAGCGCGAAGGCCTGAGCTGGGCCGCGCCGAAACTGCACCTGATGGACCTGCAGTACTCCGACGTACGCTTGGACAAGGGCCTCTACAACCGCCTGGTGGCGCGCGGCTCGATGAAGCGGCTCGTCTCCGAGCAGCAGGTGCTGGACGCGATGACCAAGCCGCCCACCGACACCCGCGCCTACTTCCGCGGCGAATGCCTGCGGCGCTTCGGCGCGGACATCGCCGCCGCGAGCTGGGACTCGGTGATCTTCGACCTCGGCGGTGACTCGCTGGTGCGCATTCCGACCCTGGAACCGCGCCGCGGCACCAAATCGCATGTCGGCAAGCTGCTCGACGGCGTGGACACCGCTGCCCAGCTGGTCGAACAGCTGACCACGTAATCGCGCGCTTCCTGCGCGGGCCGGGTTGCGAATCGGGCACTGTCCGCGCGGCGAATTGAGCACAGATCCGACATCGTGTCGGTTCGGCTGGGTAGTGTTGTTGTACGAGCACGCACATTGCTCATGATCGGAACCGTGCTCAGACTTTTGGCTCCGGTCATGATGAGGACAGAGGAGGTCGGCTGCCATGGCACAAGAGCAGACCAAGCGCACCGGGGGCGGCGACGAGGACGAGGGTCCCGACGGCGTCGACGCCGCCGGTCAGGAGCGCCGCGAGAAGCTGGCGGAGGACACCGACGACCTGCTCGACGAGATCGATGACGTGCTCGAGGAGAACGCGGAGGACTTCGTCCGCGCCTATGTGCAGAAGGGCGGCCAGTGACAGCAGGTGACCCCATGCGTCTCCACCCGGGGTACGCCCTCTCCTCGTTCACCGAACACCTGCGCGCACACGCACCGGAACTGTTGCCCGGCAACAGGTTCGCCGCGATCGATGGCGCCACCGGACATTCCGGTGGCGCCGTCGCGAAGGACGTCGCGCCACACGGCACGACCATCGTCGCGGTGACCTATCGCGGCGGTGTGCTGATCGCGGGCGATCGCCGCGCCACCCAGGGGAACCTGGTGGCGAGCAGGGATATGGAGAAGGTGTACATCACCGACACCTATTCGGCGGCGGGCATCGCGGGCACCGCGGGCATGGCGGTCGAAATGGTGCGCCTTTTCGCGGTGGAGCTGGAGTACTACGAGAAGATCGAAGGCGTTCCGCTCACCTTCGACGGCAAGGCCAACAAGCTATCGAAGATGGTGCGCGACAACCTCCCCGCCGCGCTGCAGGGTCTGGCCGTTGTGCCGGTACTGGTCGGCTACGACCAGCAGGCCACCGATCCCGACCGAACCGGTCGCATCGTGTCCTACGACGTGGTCGGCGGGCGCAGCGAGGAGCGATTCGGTTACACCGCAGTGGGTTCCGGTTCGATGTTCGCCAAGACGTCGCTGAAGAAGCTGTACGCCAAGGGAATCGACGCGGACCGCGCGATGCGGATCACCGTCGAGGCGCTGTTCGACGCCTCCGACGACGACACCGCGACCGGCGGCCCGGATCTGGCGCGCGGCATCTACCCGACGATCGTCACGATCGATGAAGACGGTGCGGTGGAAGTGCCGGAGGAGCGTGTGGAGGAGATCGCCCGCGGCATCGTCGCCGACCGCGCGGCGGCACAGGAAGGGAGCGCCAACGCATGACACTGCCGTACTACGCGTCGGCCGAGCAGATCATGCGCGACAAGACCGAGCTCGCGCGCAAGGGCATCGCTCGTGGTCGCAGTGTCATCGTGCTGGCGTACGACAAGGGCGTGTTGTTCGTCGCGGAGAATCCCTCCGCGACGCTGCACAAGGTGAGTGAGCTGTACGACCGCATCGGGTTCGCGGCCGTCGGCAAGTACAACGAGTTCGAGAATCTGCGCCGCAGCGGCATCCTGCAGGCCGACCTGCGCGGTTACCAGTTCGATCGGCGGGACGTGACCGGCAGGGCGCTGGCCAACGCCTACGCGCAGGCCCTCGGCTCGATCTTCACCGATCAGCTCAAGCCGTACGAGGTGGAGCTCTGTGTGGCCGAGGTGGGGTATCCGGAGCAGTCGCCGCAGTCGGTGCTGTACCGGATCACCTTCGACGGCTCGATCGTGGACGAGCGCGAGTTCGTGGTGATGGGCGGCACGACCGAGCCCATCGTCTCCGCGCTGAAGGCGTCCTACCGGCCCGGTCTCGACTTGTCCGCCGCGATGGGCGTCGCGATCAAGGCGCTGCAGGCCGGGCTTCCGGAGGGCGCCGACAAGGACAAGCGGATGCTCGGCGTGAGCTCGCTCGAGGTGGCCACGCTGGAGCAGGCGAGGCCACGCCGGGCGTTCCGCAGGATCTCCGACTCCGCGTTGGAGAAGCTGCTGCCGGCAGGCAAGCCGGGGCGTGCGGCGAAGACCACCGTGGTCGAGCTCCCCGAGGAGTCGTCGGACTCGGAGTAGTCGAAGAAAGACGCAGGGCCCGCGTGGACCGCCTCGAGGCGGCCCACGCGGGCCCTCCGCCGTTCTCGGTGCGTCGTGAACGCGCCGCGCAAGAGCTCACGCGGACGGCGCCGGGTCCGCGTGCATCGGCGGTGCGTCGAAAGATCTGTCGCGTGCCGTCGGAGCAGCCGACGATTCTGTGTGCTTCCGTTCGCTCGGCGCACGAGTTTTCGCCGCGGCCCCGCGGGCAGGAATCCGCGTCTGACCGGCCGAGGCTAGCGGGCATACGGTGCCGAATCGTTGTGAAGACGTATGCGTCCGTGTTGTCCGCAGCGCCACGCGAGTACATGACATGGCTGTAATGTCGATGGTGTGCAGCGACGAATTATGGGGATCGAGACCGAGTTCGGTGTGACATGCACCTTCCACGGTCACCGTCGGCTGTCCCCCGACGAGGTAGCCCGGTACCTGTTCCGCCGGGTGGTGTCCTGGGGCCGTAGCTCTAACGTGTTCCTTCGCAACGGCGCTCGGCTGTATCTCGACGTCGGCTCGCATCCGGAGTACGCCACGGCCGAATGCGACAGTCTGCACCAGTTGGTCACCCATGACAGGGCGGGCGAGCGGGTGCTCGAGGAGTTGCTGATCGATGCCGAGCAACGCTTGGCCGAAGAGGGCATCGGCGGCGACATCTACCTGTTCAAGAACAACACCGACTCGGCGGGCAACTCCTACGGCTGTCACGAGAACTTCCTTGTGGTGCGCGCGGGCGAGTTCTCCCGGATCTCCGACGTGCTGCTGCCGTTCCTGGTGACCAGGCAGCTGATCTGCGGAGCGGGCAAGGTGCTGCAGACGCCGAAGGCGGCCACGTTCTGCCTGTCGCAGCGTGCCGAGCACATCTGGGAGGGCGTCTCCTCGGCGACCACGCGATCGCGCCCGATCATCAACACCCGCGACGAGCCGCACGCCGACGCCGAGAAGTACCGGCGCCTGCACGTGATCGTCGGCGACTCGAACATGTCCGAGACCACGACCATGCTCAAGGTGGGCACGGCCGCGCTGGTGCTGGAGATGATCGAGGCGGGCGTCTCGTTCCGCGACTTCGCGCTGGACAACCCGATCCGCGCCATCCGCGAGGTCAGCCACGACCTCACCGGCCGCCGTCCCGTGCGGCTGGCAGGCGGCAGGCAGGCGAGCGCGCTCGACATCCAGCGCGAGTACTACGCCCGCGCCGTCGAGCACCTGCGCAACCGGGACCGCGATCCGCAGATCGACCAGGTCGTCGACCTTTGGGGCCGCACCCTGGACGCAGTGGAGGCGCAGGACTTCGCGAAGGTCGACACCGAGATCGACTGGGTGATCAAGCGCAAGCTGTTCCAGCGCTACCAGGACCGCTACGGCATGGAGCTGTCCGATCCCAAGATCGCCCAGCTCGACCTGGCCTACCACGACATCAAGCGCGGCCGCGGCGTCTTCGACCTGCTGCAGCGCAAGGGCCTGGCCAAGCGCGTCACCGAGGACGACGCGGTGGACGCTGCGGTCGACACCCCGCCGCAGACCACGCGCGCCAAGCTGCGCGGCGATTTCATCACCGCCGCCCAGGAGGCTGGCCGCGACTTCACCGTCGACTGGGTGCACCTCAAGCTGAACGACCAGGCGCAGCGGACCGTGCTGTGCAAGGATCCGTTCCGCTCGGTCGACGAGCGCGTCGACCGCTTGATCGCCTCGATGTAGCCGGAGCGCTGGTCCGCGACCTCCGGGTCGTGAACCAGCGGCTTGTCGACAGGAGGAGGCG
The DNA here is from genome assembly GCF_001613045.1 of Nocardia lijiangensis NBRC 108240. GTDB lineage: Bacteria > Actinomycetota > Actinomycetes > Mycobacteriales > Mycobacteriaceae > Nocardia > Nocardia lijiangensis. Next base: position 9,165 of record NZ_BDBP01000070.1, read on the forward strand.
CTGCTTCAGCGCTAGAGGCGCGCTAAAGTAGCGCTATGGCCACTATTCAGATTCGTGACATTCCCGAGCCGGACGCGGAGGTGCTCCGCCAGCGTGCGGAAGCCGCCGGAATGTCGCTCCAGGCGTACATGCGTCAAGAACTGATCGCGATGGCACGGCGGCGGACCAAGGCCGAAGCCATGTCCGCGATCCGAGATGCGCTGGAGCGCGATCCTGGACCCGGTGGCGACCGCGAGAGCATCATGGAAGCGCTGCGGGAGGTCCGTGGTGAATGACGAGTACGTCGTGGACGCTTCCGCCGCAGCGGAGGCGCTGCTGCGCAAAGACGCGGTGGGTGAGGTCGTCACCCACCGCATCGCCTCATCGGTATGCCATGCACCGCACCTGATCGATGCAGAGGTCGGCAGCGTCTTGCGGCGTCATGAGCAGAAGGGGCTCATCAGCGAGACCTCCGCAATGACAAGCCTGCGCTTGCTGAAGTCGATGGTGAACGAGCGGTATGCCCACCACGGCTGGATGACCGTCGACGCGTGGGCGTTGCGGCACACGGTGACGTTCTATGACGCGCTCTATGTCGCATTGGCTGCGAGGCTCGATATTCCGCTGCTGACCGCGGACGAGAAGCTCAGCAAGGCGCCCGGTCTGCCCTGCCGCGTCGAGTTGGTGTCCTGAGGGCCAGCTGTCGCTGCGGGTCAGCCCTCGGCCAGGTAGCGCTCGACCGACTCCACCTTGGCCGTCATCGCGTCGGTGACACCGGGGCGGATGTCGGCCTTCAGGACCAGGCTGCAGCGCGGGGCAATGGCGAGGATGGCGTCGGTGGCGTCCTTCACGACGCGCATCACCTCGTCCCACTCGCCCTCGAGGGTGGTGAACATGGCGTCGGTGCGATTCGGCAGTCCGCTGGCCCGCACGACGCGCACCGCCTCCGCTACCGCCGGGCCGACATCCACGCCCGTGCCGAGTGGGGTCACTGAGAAGGCAACGATCACCGGACCATTGTCCCCGGCGCGCTGGATTCGTTGCGCGCCGCCGCGCTGAAATTAATGCGCGCCGCCGCGCGGTGATTCGGGGGCGGCGATTACCCTCTATCGGGTGGCGATATCCAAGGTCGAGCGGCTGATGAATCTGGTCATCGCGCTGCTGTCGACCCGGCAGTTCTTGAGCGCGGAGCGGATCAGGGAGAGCGTCGCGGGCTACGAGGACTCCGCCAGCGACGAGGCGTTCAGCCGAATGTTCGAGCGGGACAAGAACGAGCTGCGCGACCTGGGCATTCCGCTGGAAGTCGGACCGGTGAACCGGTATTCGACGCTGGAGGGGTACCGGATCAACCGCGACGCCTACGAGCTACCCGACATCGACCTGAGCGACGAGGAGGCCGCGGCGGTCGCCGTCGCGGTGCAGATGTGGGAGTCACCGGAGCTGGCGGCGGCCGCCGAGGGCGCCCTGCTGAAGCTGCGGGCCGCGGGCATCCACGTCGAAACGGACGCGGCCGTCGCCTCGGTGCCCGCCGTGCCCGCCCGCGCCCGCGGGTCGGAGCCGGTGCTCGGCAAGCTGCTCGCGGCCGTCGACGCCGGGCAGGCCGTGCGCTTCGAGCATCGCGGCGCGGTCAACGCGCCCTATCTGATGCGTGACGTGGAGCCGTGGGGCGTGGTGACCCATCACGGTCGCTGGTACCTGGTCGGCCACGACCGCGACCGCGACGCGGTGCGCAGCTTCCGGCTCTCCCGCATCGGCGACGACGTGACGCCGTACGGGCCCGTCAACGCGGTGCACAAACCCGTGGACGTCGACCTGCGCGCAATCGTTGCGCGCGTCACCAGCAGCGCGCCGGTCAGCGGCTCGGCCACGGTGTGGGTCGCCGACGGACGCGGTCAGGAGATTCGCAGGCTCGGGCAGGTCGTCGAGGAACGCAGTGTCGGCGGGCGCGGCGGCATGGTGGTCGAAGTGCCCGTCCGCTCGCGCGACTGGCTGGCCAGGCTCATCACCGGTCTCGGACCGGACGCTCTGGTGCTGGCCCCCGACGACTTGCGCGCCGATGTGGTGACCCGGCTGCGTTCGGTGTTCGACACGACGGAGGTGCGGGCGTGACGACCAGCCGGCTTTCGGTGCGGCTTTCCCGGCTGCTCAACATGATTCCGTACTTGATCGCCAACCCCGGCATCAGCGCCGCGGACGCCGCCGCCGACTTGGGCGTGACGACCAAGCAGCTGATGAGCGACCTGAATCAGCTGTGGATGTGCGGCCTGCCCGGCTACGGCCCCGGCGATCTCATCGATCTGTCCTTCTCGGAGGAGAGCATCGAGGTCACCTTCTCCGCGGGCATCGACCGGCCGCTGCGGCTGACCTCCACCGAGGCCACCGCGCTGCTGGTGGCCCTGCGGTCGATCGTGGAGATGCCGGGCATGGTGGATCCGACCGCCGCGCACGCGGCCATTGCCAAGATCGAGTCCGCCATCTCCGGTGGCGCACCGCGGCCCGCCGACGGCGCCCCGGCGACGCCGGTGGAGGCGCCCGCGGTCGCGACCGTGCGCTCGGCCCTTGCCCGTCAGCACGCGCTGCGCATCGTCTACTACTCGGCCAGCCGCGACGTGGTCTCCGAGCGCGTCGTCGATCCGATCCGGATCGTGCTCGTCGACGACAACAGCTATCTGCAGGCGTGGTGCCGGGAGGCCGAAGGCGTGCGGCTGTTCCGCTTCGACCGGATCGAGGCGGCCACCGAACTCGCCGAGCCCGCCCGGCCGCCCAGCCACGCCGCCACCGAGGCGGCCGCCTCGCTGGACCTGTTCCAGGACGATCCCGCGGTCCCGTCCGCGCGGCTGCGCATTCGCGGCGACTACGGCTGGGTGCTCGACCAGTACCCGATGCACCGGCTGGCCGTGCACCCGGACGGCAGCCTGGAGGCGACCATGCGCTTCGCCACCCTGGACTGGATGGCGCGCCTGCTGCTCGGCTTCGGATCGGGCGTGACCGTTCTCGGCCCGCCGGAGCTGGTCGCCGCCGTGCGTGAGCGGTCCAACGCGGCGCTGGCCGCGTACCGGGACGCCGGACTAGAGGAATTGGAGTGAGGTGACGGGGCTCGACAAGATGCCGCGGCGGGTCATGGTGCTCGGCGCGGGCAGCATCGGCGTCTTCGTCGGCGGAAAGCTGGCGGCGGCCGGTGCGGACGTCACGTTCGTCGGCAGGCAGTGGTTGATCGACGAGGTCGGCGCCTCGGGCCTGCGCCTGACCGATCTCGAGGGCGGTGAGGTGCTCGTCGCACCGGACCGGCTGACCCTCGCGACCGGCCCGGAGGACGTCGGCTCGGCCGACCTGGTGCTCGTCGCGGTGAAATCCGGTGCGACCGCCACCGCGGTGCGCGAGCTGACCGGCAAGATCCGCCCCGGCACGCTGGTGCTGAGCCTGCAGAACGGTATCGGCAACGACACGGTGATCCGGGAGATCCTGCCCACCTGTGTGGTGCTCGCCGGGATGGTGATGTTCAACGTCGTGCACCACCCGGAAGGCCGCTTCCACCGCGGCACCGAGGGCGGGCTCGCGGTGCAGGACGATCCTGCGCTGGCCGAGTACGTCGAGGTCTTCGAGCGGGCCGGGCTGCCGTTGCGCCGCTATGCGGATCTGCGGCCGGTGCAGTGGGCCAAGCTGCTGCTCAATCTGAACAACCCGATCAACGCGCTCTCCGGACGCCCGTTGCGCGAGGAACTGGCCGACCGCGACTATCGCCGCTGCCTGGCGCTGGCCCAGCGCGAGGCGCTCGCCGCGATGAACAAGGCGCGAATTCGCCCGGCCCGGCTCACCCCGCTGCCGGCGGAGCTGATGACCCGGCTGCTGACCGTGCCCGACGGCGTGTTCCGCCGGGTCGCGGGGCAGGTGCTCGCCATCGATCCGGTGGCCCGCTCCTCGATGGCCGATGATCTCGCCGCCGGGCGCAAGACCGAAATCTCTTGGCTCTGCGGCGAAATCGTGGGCCTCGGTGCGATGGTCGGCGCGCCGACCCCCGTGAACCAGCGGCTCATCGAGCTCATCGTCGCGGCCGAGCAGGGCGACGGGCGGACCTGGACGGGGCCGGAGTTGCTCGCGGACCTGCGCGCCGCCGCTGCGGCCGCGCCGCCCCTATAGCAAAAGTCGAGGTTGAACGCCCGGCAAACGGGCGAAGTCGGGGGAGTTCGGGCGTCAGGCGGTCCGGTAGCATCGGAGCTACCACAGTCTTGGGAGGTAACAGATGTCAGGCACGTTCAGCTGGACGCACCTGCTGATCATCGCGCTGCTGTTCGTGGTGTTGTTCGGTGCGAAGCGACTGCCGGACGCCGCGCGCGGCCTCGGCCGGTCCTTGCGCATCTTCAAGAGCGAGGTCAGCCAGATGCAGACCGAGGCGAGCCCCACCGCGAGTGCCGCGCCCGCTCAGCAGCCCACGCCGCAGCTGCCGCAGGCGCAGCCCGCGAACCAGGCGACCACGCCGCAGACCGAGACCAAGTCGGCCTGAGTCGAATGCTCCCTCCGGGGTGAGTCGGACTCACCCCGGTCAGTGCTGTTCGGCCGGTCCGTGAAGGCGTCGGTCCCGTACCCGCGGGACGCGATACCGCCGCGCCAGTCGCGGCACTCGAGCACAGGGGCAACCACAGATATGCGAATCCCGTTCGATCCCCGGCGCAGCAGACGCAGGACGAATCCCGACGGCACCATGTCGTTGGTCGAGCACCTGCAGGAACTGCGCAGCCGGTTGCTGAAGTCACTGTTCGCGGTGCTGCTGACCACCGTGCTCGGCTTCTTCTGGTACGCGCATTCGTTCCTCGGCATCGAGAGCCTCGGCGAGATCCTGCGCGGACCGTACTGTTCGCTGCCGCCCGAGTCCAGGGCCGCGCTGACCCCGGACGGGTCGTGCCGCCTGCTGGCGACCGCGCCGTTCGAGCAGTTCATGCTCCGGTTGAAGGTCGGTTTCACCGCGGGCGTCGTGCTGGCCGCGCCGATCTGGCTCTACCAGATCTGGGCGTTCATCACCCCCGGCCTCTACGCGAAGGAACGCAAGGTCGCGGTCGGCTTCGTCACCTCGGGCACCGTGCTGTTCGCGGCGGGCGCCGTGCTCGCCTACATGGTGGTCGCGCACGCGTTGAGCTTCCTGCTCACCATCGGCGACAACGTGCAGATCACCGCGTTGAGCGGTTCCCAGTACTTCAGCATGATCATCCAATTGCTGATCATCTTCGGCGTCAGCTTCGAGACGCCATTGCTGATCATCGGCTTGAACCTGGTGGGCGTGCTCACCTACGAGCGGCTCAAGGCGTGGCGGCGCGGCATCATCTTCGGTCTGTTCGTCTTCGCGGCGGTGGTCACCCCGCAGGACCCGTTCTCGATGCTGGCGCTCGCCTGCGCTTTGACGGTGCTGTTCGAGGTGGCGGTGCAGGTCGCCAGGCTCAACGACAAGCGCAAGGCGCGCAAGGACGCGCTGGCCGACGACGAGGCCTCCTCGATCGCCACGCCGGAGCCGATCGGAGCGACGGAGCCGATCATGGATCCGGCGGCAAAATCCACGCGACCGGTGTCGGACTACTCCGATACTCTCTGAACGGTGACAGATCACCGGTCCCGCACCAGCGAGCTGGCCAGGTTCTCCGCCGAGCTGAAGTTCGTTCTCGATCCCTTCCAGCGTGACGCCTGTCGTGCGCTCGAGGACGGCCACGGCGTGCTGGTGTGCGCGCCGACCGGCGCGGGCAAGACCGTGGTCGGCGAGTTCGCCGTCCACCTGGCATTGGCCTCCGGCGGCAAATGCTTCTACACCACACCGATCAAGGCGCTGTCGAACCAGAAATTCGCCGACCTCACCGAGCGCTACGGGCGCGACAGCGTCGGCCTGCTCACCGGCGACCAGTCGATCAACCCCGACGCCCCCGTGGTGGTGATGACCACCGAGGTGCTGCGCAACATGCTCTACGCATCCTCGGACGCGCTGCGCGGGCTGTCGTACGTGGTGATGGACGAGGTGCACTACCTGGCCGACCGGTTCCGCGGCGCGGTGTGGGAAGAGGTCATCCTGCACCTGCCCTCGGACGTGCGGCTGGTGAGCCTGTCGGCCACGGTCAGCAACGCCGAGGAGTTCGGCGCCTGGATGGAAACGGTGCGCGGCGACACCGCGGTGGTGGTGGACGAGACGCGTCCGGTGCCGCTGTGGCAGCACGTGATGGTCGGCAAGAAGATGTTCGACCTGTTCGACACCAAGTCCAGCGAGCAGAAGGTGCTCGTCGACGAGGACTTGGTGCGCTACATCAGGCATCGCGAGTCCGCGGACCGGATGAACAACTGGGGTGTGCCGCGCGGCCGCGGCGGCATGCGCCGCGACTTCCGGCCGTTGCCCCGCCCCGAGGTGCTGGCGCGCCTCGACGACGAGGGCCTGCTGCCCGCGATCACCTTCATCTTCAGCCGCGCGGGGTGCGACGGCGCACTGGCCCAGTGTCTGCGGTCCCGGCTGGATCTGAGCAGGGAGGGCGAGACCGCCGAGATCGACGCGATCATCGAGAAGCACACCGGCGATCTACCGAAGACCGATCTCGAGGTGCTCGGCTACTGGGAGTGGCGCGAGGCGCTGCACCGCGGGCTGGCCGCCCACCACGCCGGCATGCTGCCCGCCTTCCGGCACACCGTGGAAGACCTGTTCGTGCGCGGGCTGGTGCGGGCCGTCTTCGCCACCGAGACGCTCGCGCTCGGCATCAATATGCCCGCGCGAACCGTGGTGCTGGAACGACTGGTCAAGTTCAACGGCGAGACGCACGCCGAGCTCACCCCCGGTGAGTACACGCAGCTGACCGGTCGCGCGGGCCGTCGCGGTATCGATATCGAGGGCCACGCGGTGGTGCTCTGGCAGCCGGAGGTCGACACCAGCGCGGTGGCGGGCCTGGCATCCACCCGCACCTATCCGCTGCGCAGCTCGTTCCGGCCCGGCTACAACATGTCGATCAACCTCATCGATCGGATGGGCGCCGACGAATCGCGCGCCCTGCTGGAGCGCTCGTTCGCCCAGTTCCAGGCCGACCGCTCGGTGGTCGGGCTGGTGCGCGGCATCGAGCGCAACGAAGGCCAGCTGCGCAAGCTGCGCGGGCAGCTCGGGGGCGAGGACGGCGGCTTCCTGGAATACATTTCGCTGCGCGAGCGGATCAGGCAGCGGGAACGTCAGCTGGCCCAGCAGAGCCGCACCGACCGGCGCGGCGCTGCGGTCAGCGCACTGACCGCGCTGCGTCGCGGCGACGTGGTGGCGATTCCGCACGGCCGCCGCGCCGGGCTCGCGGTGATCCTGGAACCGGACACCACACCCAACGATCCGCGACCGCTCGTGCTCACCGCGGACAAGTGGGCGGGCCGGGTGTCGGTCGCCGACTTCCCGGTGCCCGCGGAGCCGCTCGGCCACATGCGGTTGCCCCGGCGCGTCGACCACCGCACGGCCCGCGCTCGCAGTGACCTCGCGTCCGCTCTGCGCAGCACCGGCATCAGCGCGCCGGGCCGGTCCCGCCGCGGCAAGCGTTCCGAGGCGGCGGACGACCGCGAACTGGCCACGTTGCGCCGGAGCTTGCGCGCGCATCCCGCGCACACCCGGCCGGACCGCGAGCAGATGAGCCGGATCGGTGAGCGCTACAACCGGCTGCTGCGCGAGACCGAAAGCATGCGCCAGAAGGTTGCCGCCACGACCAATTCGCTGGCGCGTACCTTCGATCGCATCGTGGGGCTGCTGGAGGAACGCGGTTTCGTGCACGAGGGTGAGGTCACCACGGACGGGCGCAGGCTCGCCCGCATCTACGCGGAGAGCGACCTGTTGGTCGCCGAATGCTTGCGGCACGGTCTCTGGCGTGGTCTCGGCCCCGCCGAACTGGCGGGCGTGGTATCCACGCTCGTCTACGAATCCCGCCAGGAGGGCGGCATTCTCGGTGCGTCGGGTCCCACCGCGCCGATCCGGCGGGCGATCGCCTCGACCATCGGCGTGTGGAGCGAACTGCGCTCCGACGAGGCAAGGCACAAGCTGCCGCCGACCAGGGAACCTGATCTCGGATTCGTCACCGGCGTCTACAAATGGGCGCACGGCGACGGATTGGCCGAGTCGTTGCTGGCCAGCGGCGACCAGGGCGCGCCGCTGTCCGCCGGCGATTTCGTCCGGTGGTGCAGGCAGGTGATCGACCTGCTCGACCAGATCCACAGCACGGCCGACGACCCGGAGATCGCGGGGACGGCGGCGAAGGCGGTCCGGGCGATCCGGCGGGGTGTCGTGGCGGTGGACGCCGCGTAGCGGATTCGATTGTGATTTGATTTCTTTCGCGTACCGACCGTGGCGGGAGGAGTCGTGATATACCACGACCAGTCGCCGGCGGGGGGCTACCGTATGAATAACGATGCGAGTGGAGGCAAGCAGATGAGCGGCCCGTACGGACCGAACGACCCCGGGGAGGGACGCAACGATCCCACCCAGCAGTGGGGCGGACAGCAGGCGCCCGGTGGCGCCGGACCGACCCAGCACTGGGGTGGCCAGCAGACTCCGTCGCAGGCGCAGCCCACCCAGCATTGGGGTGACCAGAATCAGCCCCAGCAGCAGTGGGGGCAGACGCCCGGTCAGACGCCCGGTCAGCCGCAGCCCCAGTGGGGCCAGCCGCAACAACCTCAGCAGCCGCAACAGCAGCAGTGGGGGCAGACCCCGGGTCAGCCGCAGCAGCAGTGGGGGCAGCAGCAGCCGCAGGATTGGAGCCAGCAGCAGCCTCAGCAGCAGTGGGGTCAGCAGCCCCAGCAGCCGCAGCAGCAGTGGGGCCAGGGTCAGCAGCAGCCGCCGAAGCAGGGCGGCAAGAAGGGCCTGATCATCGGTCTGGCAGCGCTCGGCGTGCTGGTGATCGGCGCGGTGGTCGCCCTCGTGGTGGTGCTGACCTCCAAGGACAAGCTGGACCAGGCCGCCGTCCAGGACGGTGTCAAGAAGGTGCTCACGGATTCCTACGGCATCCAGGACGTCTCCGACGTCTCCTGCCCGTCGGGCCAGGAGGTCAAGGTGGACGCCACCTTCGAGTGCACCCTGAAGGTCAGCGGCGAGCAGAAGAAGGTCAACATCAAGATCACCAAGGACGACGGCACCTACGAGGTCGGTCGACCGAACTGAGCGTGATCCGGGCCGGGCGGCCCGTGCTACGGCGCGGGCGTCCGGTGGGGTAGGGAGATCGAGCCCACGAACGGGTTCGGCGGCACACCGCTATCGCGGTATCAGCCGTCGTCGTTCGTGGGCTCGTTACATTTTCGCCGAAGGGTGAGCAGGTGAGAACGCGAACTCGGAAGCCGGACCTTCGTCAGTCCGGAAGCGCGGGCGGTGGTGGCTCACTGGGCCCCGCCAGGACCAGCACGACCGCAGCGATCGAGCGAGCGAGATCCTCCAGCCCAAACCATGGAAACGGCTCTCGGGCACGTCGGCTTCGGTGACCACACCCCTTCTCATCGACGCGCTCACCGATCGGATCGCCGCACCAGACGCCGCCAGCCCCATATCGCGTGGTCAGGTCTGCGGGAGGCGGCGCCGCTCGGTGCGCGTCTGCATGAGCTGCGAAATTGCAGCCCATGCGGAGGTGCGGTGAATGTCGTCGCGGGAGTGCTCGCGCTTCAGGAGCGCGGTGCCGCGAGCGCGGTGATGAGCCGGCCGACCGGGCTTTCCGCGTTGTAGGCCACCGCCAGTTCCCGCAGGCGGTCCGGGTCGGCGGGTGCCGTGGGCAGCGTGTCCGGGCGCGAGAGGTCGACGTCGGCGTCGCGCACCACGCGCACCACCGGGGCCGCCGCCTTCAGGTAGTCCTCGGCCGCGCGCAGTTTTCCGCGCACGCCCGGCGCCAGGTCGGATTCCGGATCGTCCACCGCGGCCACCAGCGCGTCCAGCGACCCGAAGCGAGAAATGAGTGTCGCCGCGGACTTCTCGCCGATGCCGGAGACACCGGGCAGGCCGTCGGAAGCGTCGCCGCGCAACGTCGCCAGATCGGCGTAGGCGGGTCCGGCATTGGGCACCGGCACGCCGTACTTCGCGGACACCTCCGCGGGACCGAAGAGTTCGGCCTTGGCCAGCCCGCGCCCCGCGTACAGCACCCGCACGATGGGCGCGGGCTCGTCGCGAACCAGCTGCAGCAGGTCCCGATCGCCGCTGACCACGATCACCGCGTCGGTGCGCTCCCGGCTCGCCAGCGTGCCGAGCACGTCGTCGGCCTCCAGCCCCGCCGCGCCGCCGGTCGCGATCCCCGCGGCGTCGAGGACCTCGAGGATCATGTCGACCTGCGGGGTCAGCCGATCGGGCACCTCCTCCGCACCCGGCGCCGCGTCGGCCGAGGAGTCCAGGCGGTGCGCCTTGTAGGAGGGCACGAGATCCACGCGGAAGCTCGGCCGCCAGTCCAGGTCCAGGCACACGACCAGCCTGCTCGGCGCGTGCTTGGTGATCAGCGAGGCGACCATGTCGGTGAAGCCGCGCACCGCGTTCACCGAACGCCCGTCCGGCGCGGTGATCTTGTCCGGAATCGCGTAGAACGCGCGGAACCACAGGCTGGCCCCGTCGAGCAGCAGCAGCGGGCCGGAAGTCGCAGCAGAGGTCACGCGCTGAGGCTACCCGCACGCTCCGACAGGCCGGACCGTATCCGGCGCGACACTCGCCCAGACCGCCAGGGCCGCCCGGCGTTCGGGTTTGCCGCGTGCCGACGGCGGGTAACGTCGACGGGTATGAGTGGGCACACGGAGTCCAGGTTCGCGGCGGATGTTTACGGAGACCGGCTCGAGCGGGCGGTGGAGTCGATGCGCGCGGCGCACCTCGACGCCCTGCTCATCACCCCCGGCCCGGACCTGCGTTATCTGATCGGTTCGGCGGCCGAATCCTTCGAGCGGCTCACCTGCTTGGTGATCCCTGCCGATGGCGCGACACCGTCGGTCATCATCCCCAAGCTCGAGCTGGCGTCGCTGTCCGCCTCGGCGGCGGGCGAACTCGGCCTGCAGGTGCTGGACTGGGTCGACGGCGTCGACCCGTACCAGGTGGTGAAGTCCACGCTGCACGTCGGTTCCCGGGTCGCGGTCGCCGACGCCATGCCCGCCCTGCACCTGCTGCCGCTGGCGGCCTCGTTCAGCGGCCTGCCGGTCTCGGCCACGCCCGTCCTGCGGGAGCTGCGCATGCTCAAGGACGCCGCCGAGGTCGACGCGCTGCGCCGAGCGGGCGCGGCCATCGATCGGGTGCACGCACGGATGGGCGAGTTCCTCCAGGTCGGCCGCACCGAGGCCGAGGTCGGCGCCGATATCGCGGCGGCGATCGTGGCAGAAGGGCACACCGAGGCGGCGTTCGTGATCGTCGGCAGCGGACCGCATGGCGCCGACCCGCACCACGGGGTCTCCGATCGGCGCATCGAGCAGGGCGACGTGGTGGTGATCGATATCGGTGGCCCCGTCGATCCCGGCTACTACTCCGACTCCACCCGCACCTACGTCCTCGGCGAGCCGAGCCCCGACATCGCGGCGCGCTACGCCGAACTGGAACGCGCCCAGGCCGCGGCCGTCGCCGCCGCCCGCCCCGGCGTCACCGCCGCCTCGGTGGACGCCGCGGCCCGTAATCCGTTGACGGAGGCCGGTTTCGGTGCGGCATTCGTGCACAGGACCGGTCACGGCATCGGCCTGTCCGTGCACGAGGAGCCCTACATCGTCGCGGGCAACGACCTCGTCCTGCAGCCGGGGATGGCCTTCAGCATCGAGCCGGGCCTCTACTTCCGCGGTGAGTGGGGCGCTCGCATCGAGGACATCGTCGTGGTCACGCCGGAGGGCTGCGAGTCCATGAACGCTCGCCCGCACGGCCTGACCGTGCTGTGACGGGCGAAAGGCGAAGTCAGCGCAGCATGCTCGACGACAGGACGCGGCGCACCTCGATCGCGATCACCACGCGGGTCGGGTTCTCGCGCGGCACCCGGTAGCGGCCCGCGTACCGCTCGACGGCGTCGGCGACGCTGTCCGGGTCGTCGAGCACCGTCGCGGGCCCCTCCAGCGTCAGCCACCGGATGCCGTCCACCTGGCTCACCGCCGCGTATCCGGAGCGGCGCACGTTGCGCACCTTGACCGACCCGCCGTCGGCGATGATCCGCGCGATCCCGGCGTCGGCGTCCCAGGTGAATCCCACCGCGACGACGTGCGGCGTGCCGTCGGCGCGCAGCGTGGTCAAGGTCGCGAGGTGGCGTTCGGCGACGAATTCGAGGGCGGCGGGGGAGAGCCCGGCGGTGGTGGTCGGCATCCCTCGACGGTAGTCCTGCGTTGCGCGGCGGTTGTCACGGCACGGGCGTTTTCGCGTCGCGAGGGGATCGTGGAGATCACAAGCCGGGATGACAGACTGAGCGCATGGGAAAGCGAGGGATCGCCGAGGGTTCGGTACTGGTACTCGGCGGACGTAGCGAAATGGGTCTCGAGATCGCCGAGCGCCTGGCCCCCGGCCGGGTGGTGATCCTCGCGGCGCGGCGCAGCGACGACTTGGCGACGCCGATCGCGACCGTCGAACAGGCCGGGGCGGCCGCGGTGCACGCGGTGGAATTCGACGCCGACGACACCGGCAGCCACCCCGCGCTGCTCGAGAAGATCGCCACCGAACACGGGCCCATCGGCGTCGCCGTAGTGGCCTTCGGCATGCTCGGCGACCAGGCCCGCGCCGAGCGCGAACCCGAGCACGCTCTCGCCGTCGTGCACACCGACTACGTCGCCCAGGTCGGCGTGCTCACCACTCTCGCGAATCTTCTTCGCGCCCAGGGGCACGGCCAGATCGTCGTCTTCAGCTCCATCGCGGGTGCGCGCGTACGGCGCGCCAACTACGTCTACGGCTCGGCCAAGGCCGGTTTGGACGGTTTCGCCAGCGGCCTCGCCGACGCGCTGCACGGCAGCGGCGTCCATCTTCTGCTGGTCCGCCCGGGTTTCGTCATCGGCAGGATGACCGAGGGCATGAAGCCCGCGCCGTTGTCGGTTTCTCCCAGCCGGGTGGCGGACGCCGTCGTCGACGGGCTGCGCCGCCGAGCGGGCAAGATCTGGGTGCCCCGCGCCCTCGGCCCGGCCGCTGTCGTGGCGCGCATGGTCCCGCAATTCCTCTGGCGCCGGATGCCTCGATGAGCCCGTTCGCGACACTGGCGCGAATGCCGCTGCGGCAGAAGGGCTTTGCGGCGAGTTCGAGCCGCGCGAAAGAGATTGCCGCGCTATGACGGGCCCTCGGCACGGCTTCCCGATCGCGGTCATCGGAATCGGAGCCGATGGATGGGACGGACTCGGCACCGCGGCACGGGAAGCGGTCGCCACAGCTGAGGTGATCTTCGGCTCCGAGCGGCAATTGACTTTGGTGCCAACGGATCTCGGCGGGCAGCGGCGAACATGGCCCTCGCCGCTGCTGCCCGCGCTGCCCGGATTGTTCGCCGAGCACACCGCGCGGCGGATCTGCGTGCTCGCCAGCGGGGACCCGATGTTCTACGGCATCGGTGTCACGCTCGCCCGGCTGTTCGGGCCCACCGCCCTGCGCGTGCTGCCGCAACCCTCCTCGGCGTCGCTGGCGTGCGCGCGACTCGGCTGGGCGCTCGCGGAGACGCCGGTCGTCAGCGCGGTGGGCCGCCCCATCGCCGCTGTGCTGCCCGAACTGGTCGACGGGCGGCGCCTGCTGGTACTCAGTAGCGACGAACACACCCCGGCGCGCCTCGCGGAACTCCTGCGGGACAACGGATTCGGCGAATCGACCCTCACCGTGCTCGAGCAGCTCGGCGGTGCGGCGGAACGCCTGCGCTCCGGCGCGGCGACGTCCTGGCAGCTCGACCCGGGCGATCCGCTCAACATCGTCGCCATCGACTGCGCCGCCGACGCAGGCCACACCCGCCGCACCCGCGTCCCCGGCCTGCCCGACGCGGTCTACGGCGGCGACGGCCAGCTGACCAAGGCGGAGGTGCGCACGCTGACTCTGTCCGCGCTGGCGCCCGCGCCGGGCGAACTGCTGTGGGACGTCGGCGGCGGCTCGGGCAGCATCGCCATCGAGTGGTGCCGCACCCATCCGGCCTGCCGTGCGGTGACCTTCGAGCGGCTCGAGCGCCGCAGGCAACAGATCATCGCCAACGCCACCGCGCTGGGCGTCCCGCATGTCGAGGTGCGCGGCGAGGTGCTCGCCGAACTGGCCGATATGCACGAAACAGCCGCGCCCGATGCGATTTTCGTCGGTGGCGGCGTCACCCAGGCTGGCCTGCTCGAGACATGCTTTGCCCATTTGCGCCAAGGCGGCCGTCTGGTCGCGAACGCCGTCACTGCCGAATCGGAAGCGCTGCTGGTCGCCATGGCCGCCGAGCGGGGCGGTGAGCTGCGGAAGTTCCAGATCTATCGGGCCGAACCGCTGGGCGGGTTCACCGCGTGGCGTCCCCAGCTGCCGGTCGCCCAGTGGTCGGTCGTCAAAACGGCGTAAGGGTTCACCCTGAAATCGTCGATGCGAGGGTGAAATACGCATCTGTCAGCGGGTAGGGTCGGGTCGCGAAATCCAGTCGTTATCGGACAACCGATTACTGATGGGGAGATAGATGAAATACAAGAAGTTCGCCGCCACCGCGCTGCTGGCGATCGCTGCCACCGGTGTCACCGCGGGCACCACTTACGCCGCCCCCGGCGAGCCCCCGGTCGCTCAGGAGCAGACCGCGCTCGCGGCGCAGGGCGTGGACCAGGGCGTGGGCTACACCGCGCAGCTCGGCGAAGCGGGCAAGTCCATCGTCACCACCGTGACGGGCGGCGCGTTCACCCTGGATGCGGACGGCAAGGCCGTCACGCTGAAGAACGATGCGGGCGAGGTCGTCACGTCGATCCCGCTCGCCGCGCGCGAGGCGAGCAACGGCGCGCCGGTGGAGATCGCCGCCGCGCTCGACGCCACCGGCCAGACCCTCAAGTTGACCCCGAAGGCCGACGTGATCGCCGTGCAGGACATCAGCGCGCAGGAGTGGTTCTTCGCCGAGCTGCAGCGCGCCTCGCTCGGCGCCGCGGTCGGCGCCGTGATCGGTGGTCTGATCGGCCTGCTCGGTCTGGTCGTCGGCGTCATCCCCGGCGCGATCATCGGCGGCGTGATCGGCCTGCTGGTCGCGGGCGGCCCGTCGCTGCTGAACGCAGGCATGGCCTACTTCAGCGGTCAGCCCTGAGGACTCTGATTCTGGGCGGCACCGGCGAAGCCCGGCAGCTGGCCCACATCGCTTCCGGCGAGCGAGGATTCGACATCGTCTCCTCGCTCGCCGGTCGCGTTCGCGACCCGCTGTTGCCGGAGGGCGAGGTCAGGATCGGCGGCTTCGGCGGCGTCGAAGGTCTGCGGGATTGGCTGGTGGCCAACGGGATCGAGGCCGTAGTCGACGCCACCCACCCCTTCGCCGCCACTATTTCCGCGAATGCTGCTGCTGCGGCACGGGATTCGGGTGTGGCGCTGGTTCACCTTCGACGGCCCGGCTGGTCCGAAACGCCGGGTGACCGATGGATTCGCGTGCCCGATCCGGCCGCCGCCGCCCGCGCGCTTCCGGAACTGGGTGAGCGCGTGTTCCTCACCATCGGCAGGCAGGGCGTCGGCGCGTTCGCCGGTCTCACCCGGCAGTGGTTCCTCATCCGCGCCATCGACCCGCCCGAGGCTCCGCTGCCGCCGCGGCACGAAGTGCTGCTGGCCCGAGGACCTTTCGCGGTGGATGAGGAGTCCCGGCTGCTGGCGAGCCGTCGCATCGAGGTGCTCGTCACCAAGGACAGCGGCGGCGACCGGACCGAGGCCAAACTGGTCGCTGCCCGCGCGGCAGGCCTTCCGGTGGTCGTGATCGACCGGCCGCCCCTGCCTGCCGGAGCCGAGGTCGTCGAGACGGTGGCGGAGGCCTGGGAATGGTTGCGGGCCAGGGCATCCGGCGCGCGTTGATCAGCGCCCGAGCAGCTCGGGCAGCCGATCGAACCAGGCGAGCACCGCGCGTTCGTAGCCGATGCCGAACTCCAGGGTGGCCCGCTGGTGCGGCCGCAGGGTGTCGCACTCGTCCTTCAGGTAGTGGTCGAGGCGGCGTTGGTGCACCTCGCGGTTGGTCGCGATGATCCGATCGAGATGGTCGGGGTCGACGTGATCGCCGAAGGACATGGTGAGCAGTAGCGGCACCCGGATCGTCTCGGCGCCGGGATCGCGGATGACCCATTCGAGAAAGGCCTCCCGGCCCGAGTCGGTGATCCGGTAGGGAGTGCGCTCGCGCGCCCCGGTTTCGCCTTTCACCACCAGTCCCGCCGCGTCCATCGCCGCCAGTTCGCGGTACACCTGGCTCTGCGTGATCGTCCAGAAATCGCCGATCCGGTCCTGGGCGAGCGTCACCAGGTCCCAGCCGGACATCGGCCCCTCGTGCAGGAAACCCAGCAGTGACGCGGCCGTCGAATTCAACGGCTTGCGCCGGATCGTTGTCACCGGACGCTCCCTTCTCGACGTTCCATAGTGGAATGTTAGCGGAAAACCCCCGCTGTCGGCGTTCGGGTTCTCATTCGCTCCGCCGGGCGGCGTCCGGTCCGGGTATGCGGTGCAGCAGGTGTTCGAGCAGCTCGGTCGCCGCTTCGTTGGTGTGAACTCCGGCCACCATACTCTGCGTGAGCGCGGCGGCGGCGAGCACGATCAGGGTGGCGTCGCGGTCGGTGTCGGCCGAGTCGCAGGACCGGCGGAGCTGCTCGGCGACCGCGGCGATGAGCCACCTTGTGCCGCCGAGGGTTTCGTCCATGGACAGGCCGGACCCGGCGAGACTGGCGGCCTGAAAAGCGCCGAGCACGATGGTATCTCGGCGCCGCGCCTCGTTCATCGGGAGCAGTTCCTCGAGCATCGCGTAGATGACGTCGCGCGGTTCGGCCGCCTCGCCGAGCGCGGCGAACCGCTGGGCGAAGCGATCGCCCGCGTCCGCGCTCACCGCGAGGTGAGTGGCGCGCAGAAAGTCCTTCTTGGTGCCGAAGTAGTACTGCACCAAGCGCACCGAGATCCCGGCTTCCGCGGCCACCGACTGGAAGGTGGCGGACTCCAGTCCGCCGCGCGCGATGACGCGCCGCGCCGCGTCGGTGATCTCCCGCCTGCGCTGCTCGTGATCCGCCAGCCGCGGCACCGAGGTCTCCTTTCGTCCCGCCGAAGTGCCCTATGGTAAGCGGCAGTTGCCGTATTGGTAAGCGCATACCAAAAAGGGTGCGCTCACGTTCGGCCCGCTCACGGTCGGCTGTAGCGCCGCGAGGTGTAGACGCGCGTGCCGTGCGCGGTGTCGACCACGGCCGTGGTCGATGCACCGATGATCAGCAGGGTGCGCATGTCCACGTCCGCGGGATCGAGATCGGCGAGCGAGACCACCCGAACCGACTCGGTGGGACCGCCGACGTCGCGGCCGAGCACCACCGGGGTGTCGGGCTTGCGGTGCTCGAGCAGCAGATCGCGCATTGCGCCGACCTGCCAGGTGCGCTGCGAGGACGCCGGGTTGTAGACGGCGATCGCCATATCGGCCGCGGCCACCGCCGAAAGACGTTGCGCGACGACCTCCCACGGCTTGAGCCGGTCGGACAGCGAGATCATCGCGTAATCGTGGCCGAGCGGAGCGCCGACCCGGCTGGCGACGGCATTGGCGGCGGTGAGGCCGGGCAGCACCCGCACCGGCACGTCCCGCCACTGCGGATCGGCGGCTTCCTCCAGCACCGCGGCCGCCATCGCGAACACGCCGGGATCACCCGAGGAGACCACGGCGACCCTGGCGCCGTGCTTGGCCAGATCCAAGGCCATGGCGGCGCGTTCGGACTCGACGCGGTTGTCGCTGGTGTGCCTGCGCTGGCCGGGCCGGTGCGGGACGCGGTCGATGTAGGTGGTGTAGCCGACCAGATCGGTGGCGGCGGCCAGTGCCTCCCGCACCTCGGGTGTGGTCCAGTCCGCCGAGCCGGGGCCGAGGCCGACGACGACCACCTCGCCGGGCGAATCCGCTTCCGCCGGAACGGTTGTGGAGTCTGCGGCGGGCGAGTCCTTGTCGTCGCTCGCCGCGGCGACCCTGGGCAGCGGCGTGGTCGGTCGCGGACCGGGCACCAGCGTGATCGAGAAGTACGGCACGTCGGCGTCGTTCACCTCCGCGGCGGTGCGCACCTGTTCGCGGTCGGTGCTCGCCCGCTCCACGTAGTAGGCGTCGCCGAGCCGTCCGGCGTCCGAGAGCGCCTGCCGCACACCGGGATACGTGCGGCCGAGCTTCATGATGGCGGCGGCGTCGGTGTCGCGAAGGCGGCGGGTGAGCTCCTCGGTCGGCATGGTGCCCGGCAGCACGGTCAGCACCTGATCACCCTCCACCAGCGGGGTGCCCAGCGCCGCCGAGGCCGCGCTCACGGAGGTGATGCCGGGAATGATCTCGGCTTCGAAGCGGTCCGCGAGCCTGCGGTGCATGTGCATGTAGGAGCTGTAGAACAGCGGATCCCCTGCGGCGAGCAGGGCGACGGACCGGCCCGCGGCGAGGTGCGTGGCCAGTCGTTCGGCGGCCTGTTCGTAGAACTCGTCGATCGCGCCCTGGTATCCGCCGGGATGGTCGGTGGTCTCCGTCGTCACCGGGTAGACGAGGTGTTCCTCGAGCTGGCCGGGCCGCATGTAGGGCGCGGCGATACCGCGGGAGATGCTGCGGCCGTGCCGCGCGCTGTGGAAGGCGATCACGTCGGCGGCCGCGATGATGCGCGCCGCCTTGACCGTCACCAGCTCGGGGTCGCCCGGTCCGAGCCCGATGCCCCACAGTTTGCCCGCCGTGTTCATTCCGCTTCGCTCGCAATCGCATTGAGTGCCGACGCAGTGATCGCGCTGCCGCCGCGCCTGCCACGCACCGTCAGGTATTCGACGCCGCCGTAGGCCGCGAGCGCGTCCTTGGACTCGGCGGCGCCGACGAAACCGACCGGAATGCCGAGGATCGCGGCCGGGCGCGGGGCGCCCGCGTCGAGCATGTCCAGCAGGTGGAAGAGCGCGGTCGGTGCGTTGCCGATGGCCACCACCGCGCCGTCCAGCCGCTCGCGCCACAGCTCCAGCGCCGCCGCCGAGCGGGTAGTGCCCAGTGCCGCAGCCAGTTCCGGCACGCGGGGGTCGGCGAGGGTGCAGATCACCTCGTTGTCGGCGGGCAGCCGTTTGCGCGTGACGCCGGAGGCGACCATGGTGGCGTCGCAGAGGATCGGCGCGCCCGCGTGCAGCGCCGCCCGCGCGGCCGCAACGACGCCGGGGGAGAAGGCGATGTCCTCGGTGAGGTCCACCTGTCCGCAGCCGTGGATCATGCGGACGATCACCCGCGCCACGTCCGCGGGGAACGCGCTCAGGTCCGCCTCGGCGCGGATCGTCGCGAACGACTGCCGATAGATCTCGGCCCCGTCGGTGAGGTAGCTGGTGCGCACGTCGGACATGGGTCCACCCTATAAGGCACCGCTGGACGGACTTCGCCGACAGCCCGCGCACGGCCTGGAGCGCAGGCAGGGGAGCGTGCTCTCCGGATGTGGGTCAGGTGCGTGGTCGTTCGAGGATGCGGGACATGACGATCGCGCTGCGGGTGCGCCCGACGCGCGCGTTCTCCCTGATGCGTTCGACGGTCGACTCGATCTCGGCCATGTCGGTGGCCATCACGTGCACCAGCGCGTCGGCCTCGCCCGCGATCGTCCACACGCCCACCACCTGTGGGATCGGCTCGAGACTGCGCCGCAGCTCGGCCGGGGTGATGTTGTCGCGGTAGTACACCTCGACGTAGGCCTCGGTGGTCCAGCCCAGCGCGGCCGGGTTCACCAGCGCCGTGAAGCCGGTGATCTGGCCGCTGGCGACCATGCGGTCCACCCGGCGCTTGACCGCGGGCGCGGACAGGCCGACCGCGGAGCCGATCTCCTGGAAGGAGGCGCGGGCCGAGCGCAGCAGGTGGCCGAGGATCCGGCGGTCGATATCGTCCACGTCACATCACTTTCTGCGCGGCGCAATGATTCACCGTCTGCGCGTCTATTTGCGCAACGATTCGGCGTTCCTCACGCAATGGTAGGCCGATTACCTTCGGACCAGCCGAACAGCCGCGCCTACCCCGGGAGCCACGATGACCTCAGTAGCTACCCTCCAGACCACCGAGCCCGCCTCCGCACGCCGACCCGTGCCGCGCCGGTTCGTGATGTGTCGCCCCGACCATTTCGACGTCCGCTACTCGATCAACCCGTGGATGGATCCGGAAGCGCCGGTGGACCGCGCACGGGCGCTCGCCCAGTGGGACACCCTGCGCGAGACCTTCGAGCGCCACGGCCACCGGGTCGACGTGGTGCCCGGCGAACCCGGTCTGCCCGACATGGTGTTCGCCGCCAACGGCGGCCTCGTCGTCGGCGACCGAATCATGTCGGCGCGCTTCACCCACCCCGAGCGCGCCGCCGAAGGCCCCGCCTTCCACCGCTGGTTCACCGGACGCGGCGGCGTCGAGGTCGCGGCGGCCGCGGAACTCAACGAGGGCGAGGGCGATTTCGCCTTGATCGGCGGACGCTTCCTGGCGGGCACCGGCTTCCGCAGCTCCGCGGCGGCCCACCGCGAGGTCGAGGTGCACTTCGAAATCCCGGTGATCTCACTGGAATTGGTGGATCCGCGCTTCTACCACCTGGACACCGTGCTGATGGTCCTCGACGACACCACCATCGCCTACTACCCGCCCGCCTTCGACGAAACCAGCCGCACCGTCCTGACCGGCCTCTTCCCCGACGCCATCGAGGCGACCGACGCCGACGCGGCGGTTCTCGGCCTGAACGGCGTCTCCGACGGGTACCACGTCTTCCTCAGCCCGCTGGCCACCGACCTCGACGCCGCCCTTCGCGCCCGCGGCTACCTCCCTGTCCCGGTGGACGTTTCGGAACTGCTGAAGGCAGGAGGCGGAATCAAGTGCTGCACCCTGGAATTGCATTGACCTAGAGCGGTGATCGCCTCTGCCCGCGGATATCGCACCTGCCCGTCGGCTCGGTCGCCACGGGCGAGAGTCGTCGGCAGTTACCGGTACCCACGGGGTCCTCGGAGTCATGACGAGCGACCTCGCGAGCTTCCGACGGTGGCCGCGTGCGATCAGTCGACGCGATAACCGTCGGGAGTCGCCACCACATCGGTGACGTCGCCGCGCGGGCGTCCGCAGCGGCGCTCGCAGCCGGACCAGTGCTGGCGGCCGGCGATCGTGACGTCCTCGGCGGAGACGACCTGCTCGCCTGCGGTGTCGGTCGACGCGCCCTCGGGCAGGACGCGGCCGGACTCGACGGCAGTGGTGACGTCGGCGCGCACATCGGTCAGCGATTTCGCGCATCCCGGCTGTCCGGCGCAGGCGCTGACGTGCAGCCAGGGTGAGGCGGCGTCGAAGATCAAGCCCATCGGGGCGAGGACGCGGACCACTTGCTCGGCCGCCCACTCGTCGAGGTCGGCGATGACCAGGCTGCGCCACGGGGTGACGATCACCGGACGTTCCACGGCCGCGAGGAACTCGGCGAGCCGGGCGTCGAGCGCGCCGAGCCGGATGCCCGCGCCGAGTGCGACCAGGCCGTCGTGCTGGTCCAGCCAGCCGATCGGAATGTCCTGGGCGCCCTCGATTTCCACGCGCTCGATGCCGGGGGTCAGGCCGACCGACTCGACGATGCGGGCCGGACCGTCGGCGATCTCGTGCAGCCGCCACTGTCCCGAGCTCGCCTCGAGGAATCCCTCTGCCGCGGCCAGCACGAGATCGACGGCCTCGGCTCCGGTGCCGCGGATGCCGGTATCGGACCCCGCCAGCAGCAGCGCGAACTCGTCGGGCCCGACCGCGTGCACGCCGATGTCCCCGCCCAGCGCGCTGACGTCACCGCGCCCGTCGTCGAGCGTGAACAGCACCCGCCCCGGCAAGTCCGCCAATCGCGGCTCCGCGCACAACCGGGCATCGAGCTCGCCGACCAGGCCGCGCACATCCGCGAGCCCGCCGACCCGACCGGACAGCGGCGAGGCCACGATGTTGCGCACCCGCTCATGGGTCGGGCTCGGCAGCAGCCCGGCCGCGGTCGCATGTTCGGTCAGCTGCGCGGCGTCGCGCACCTGGCGCAGCTGGAGATTGCCGCGCGAGGTCAGTTCGATCGCGCCGTTGCCTAGTTCGGTCGCCGCGGCGGCCAAGGCCACCAGCTGGGCGGGCGTGAGGTGTCCGCCGGGCACCCTGATGCGCGCGAGCGGTCCGTCGGCGGCCTGGTGCAGCCGGAGCACGCCGGGGCAGGAGTCGGGGGCGGTTCGGGTCATAACTTCTTCAGCCTACGTGCGCGGCCGCGCCGCGATCGTCGTCGTCCGCGCAGCCGCCGAGTTCGACGGCGACCCCGGCGGCGGCCGCGCCGACGCCGAAGACCGCGCGTGGTGCGGGAGTTCGCCGAGCGCGGCGACTCGCGTGCTCCTCGACGTCATCGACGGCAACGCCGAATTGTCCCGAACCGGGTGTGAGGTTATCCGCACCGGTCCGGGTAGCATCGGCGTGCTCGGCGGGCGTCGAGGAAACCGGTGCAATTCCGGTGCGGTCGCGCCACTGTGAACAGCCAGACCCTCTCCGGCGAGCACCACACCCCGATGGGCGCGTCACCCGAGGAAGGTCACCCGTGATCCTGCTGCTGTCCACGTCCGACACCGATCTGCTCAGCGCGCGCGCCTGCGGCGCGGACTACCGGCTCGGCAATCCCGCCCGTCTGCTGGTCGACGATCTGCCCGGGCTGCTGGACGGCGCCGATCTCGTGGTCGTCCGCATCCTCGGCGGCAAGCGCGCCTGGGAGGACGGGCTCGCCGCGCTGCGCGACAGCGGCGTGCCGATGGTGGCGCTCGGCGGCGAGATCGCGCCGGACGCCGAGCTGATGGAATGCTCCACGGTGCCCGGCGGCGTCGCGGCCGACGCGCACAACTATCTGGCCGCGGGCGGCCCGGAGAATCTGCTGCAGCTGCACAACTTCCTGTCCGACACGGTCTTGCTCACCGGCCACGGCTTCGCGCCGCCGGTGCAGCTGCCGAGCTGGGGCGAGCTCGAGCGCGACGCCCGCCACCCCGCGCCCGTCGCGGGCATGCCGACCGTCGCGGTGATCTACTACCGCGCTCAGCATCTGGCGGGCAACACCGGCTACGTCGATGCCCTGTGCACGGCGATCGAGGACGCGGGCGCGCGACCGCTGCCGCTGTACTGCGCCTCGCTGCGCACCGCCGAACCCGAGCTGCTGAACACGCTGCGCCAGGCCGACGCGCTGGTCGTCACCGTGCTCGCCGCGGGCGGCACCAAACCGGCCACCGCGTCGGCGGGCGGCGACGACGAGGCGTGGGACGTGGGCGCGCTCGCCGAGCTGGACGTGCCGATCCTGCAGGGCCTGTGCCTGACCAGTGGGCGCGCCCAGTGGGAGGACAACGACGACGGTCTCTCGCCGCTGGACGTGGCGACCCAGGTGGCGGTGCCGGAATTCGACGGCCGCATCATCACGGTGCCGTTCTCCTTCAAGGAGTTCGACGCCGACGGCCTGTCCACCTACGTGCCCGACCCGGAGCGGGCCGCGCGAGTCGCGGGCATCGCCACGCGCTACGCGCGGTTGCGACACATTCCGGCCGCCGAGAAGCGGCTGGCCGTCATGCTCTCCGCCTACCCCACCAAGCATGCCCGCATCGGCAACGCCGTCGGCCTGGACACACCCGCGAGCGCGATCCGGCTGCTCACCGAATTGCGTTCCGCCGGTTACGATCTCGGTGACTCGAGCGAGGTTCCCGGCCTGGACGAGCGGGACGGCGACGCCCTGATCCACGCGCTCATCGCGGCGGGCGGCCAGGACCCGGACTGGCTCACCGCAGAACAGCTGGAGGGCAACCCGATCCGCATCGGCGCCGCCACCTACACCGCGTGGTTCGAGACCCTTCCCGAAGACCTGCGCGAGGCCGTCGTCGAAGCATGGGGCCCGCCGCCCGGCGAGCTGTACGTCGACCGTTCGGCCGACCCGAAGGGTGAAATCGTCATCGCCGCACTGCGTTTCGGAAACGTGGTGTTGATGGTGCAGCCGCCACGCGGCTTCGGTGAGAACCCCGTCGCGATCTACCACGATCCCGACCTGCCCCCGAGCCACCACTACCTGGCCGCCTACCGCTGGCTGGCGGCGCCGGAGGCGGCGGGCGGTTTCGGTGCGGACGCCATGGTGCATCTCGGCAAGCACGGCAACCTGGAGTGGCTGCCCGGCAAGACCCTCGGCATGTCGGCCTCGTGCGGCACCGACGCGGCGCTCGGCGATCTGCCGCTGATCTACCCGTTCCTGGTCAACGATCCCGGCGAGGGCACCCAGGCCAAGCGCCGCGCGCACGCGACCCTGGTCGACCACCTGATCCCGCCCATGGCACGGGCCGAAAGCTACGGCGACATCTCGCGATTGGAGCAGCTGCTCGACGAGCACGCCAACATCTCCGCGCTCGACCCGGCCAAGCTGCCCGCCATCCGCCAGCAGATCTGGACGCTGATGCGCGCGGCCAAGATGGACCACGACCTCGGGCTCGCCGAACGCCCGGACGAAGAGTCCTTCGACGACATGCTGCTGCACGTCGACGGCTGGCTCTGCGAGATCAAGGACGTGCAGATCCGCGACGGACTGCACGTCCTCGGCCAGGCGCCGGCAGGCGACGGCGAGCTCGATCTGGTGCTGGCGATGTTGCGCGCCCGGCAGCTGTGGGGCGGCGAGGTGTCGGTGCCCGGGCTGCGAGAGGCGCTGGGGCTGAACGAATCCGGTGACGAGGCGCGCGAGCGGGTCGACGTGATCGAGGGCCGCGCGCGCGAACTGCTCGGCGCGTTGCAGGCCGCCGACTGGTCGGTGGACGCGATCGACGGACTGGTCGCGCAATTCGCCGACACCCTCGTGCCCTCGGGTGCGGCGGCCATCGGCGGCGCGGAACCGGGTACGGCCGGTGCGGTGCGTGCCGTACTGCGCTTCGCCGCAACGGAAGTGGTGCCGCGCCTGCGCGAGACCGGCGTCGAGATCGAGCGGGTGCTGCACGCGCTGAACGGCGGGTTCATCCCGGCGGGCCCGAGCGGTTCGCCGTTGCGCGGCCTGATCAACGTGCTGCCGACCGGCCGCAACTTCTACTCGGTCGACCCGAAGGCGGTGCCGTCGCGGCTGGCCTGGGAGACCGGTCAGGCCATGGCCGAATCGCTGGTCGAACGGTATCGCGCCGACCACGGCGAATACCCGCGCTCGGTGGGTCTTTCGGTGTGGGGCACCTCGGCCATGCGCACCTCCGGCGACGACATCGCGGAGGTCTTCGCGCTGCTCGGTGTGCGGCCGGTGTGGGACGAGGCCAGCCGCCGTGTCACGACCCTCGAAGCGGTCCCGCTCGCCGAACTCGGCAGGCCGCGCATCGATGTGACGGTGCGCATCAGCGGCTTCTTCCGCGACGCCTTCCCGCATGTGCTCGCCCTGCTCGACGACGCGGTCCGGCTGGTGGCCGAGCTGGACGAGCCCGCGGAATCGAATTACATTCGCGCGCACGCGGAGTCGGACTTGGCCGAGCACGGCGACGCCCGCCGTGCCACCACCCGCATCTTCGGTTCCAAGCCGGGCACCTACGGCGCGGGTCTGCTCCAGCTCATCGATTCCAAGAGCTGGCGCACCGACGACGATCTCGCGCAGGTCTACACCGCGTGGGGCGGCTACGCCTACGGCCGCGATCTCGACGGCGCGCCGGCGGCCGACGACATGCGCTCGGCCTACCGCCGAATCGCGGTGGCGGCCAAGAACACCGACACCCGCGAGCACGACATCGCCGACTCCGACGACTACTTCCAGTACCACGGCGGCATGGTCGCCACCGTGCGCGCGCTCACCGGAAAGAACCCGGAGGCCTACATCGGCGACAGCACCCGCCCCGACGCGGTGCGCACCAGGACGCTCTCCGAGGAGACCTCGCGCGTGTTCCGTGCGCGCGTGGTGAACCCGCGCTGGCTGGAGGCGATGCGCAGGCACGGTTACAAGGGTGCGTTCGAGATGGCCGCCACCGTCGACTACCTGTTCGGCTACGACGCCACCACCGACGTGGTCGCCGACTGGATGTACGAGAAGCTCACCGAGAGTTACGTTTTCGACGACGTGAACCGCAAGTTCATGGAGCAGTCCAACCCGTGGGCGTTGCACGGCATCACCGAACGGCTGCTGGAGGCGGCCGAGCGCGGCATGTGGGCGGCCCCCGAGCCGGAGACGCTGGACCGGTTGCGCCAGGTGTACCTGGAGACCGAGGGCGAGCTCGAGTAGCCGGGCCGGTGCGCGGGCGGACCCGATCGTGATCGGGCCCGCCCGCGCCCTCAATTCTTCGGTACACCAGCGCAAAACGACACCTCGGTTTTTATTGTGCCGCATGTTGTTTCGTGTGGGTTATCGCTGGATTCGGACGTGCAAATACAATCGGCCCGTAATGGCAACCCCCCAATTGCAGGGCCGATTCGCTGATCTTGCAACACAATTCGATCTCGTCATCCTATCGACATCGAGAGTGCCTGAGGCGCATCATTATCGATGTCCTGAAAGCCGATTCTCGGGGCACACACTATTCGGATCGGCCGGATGATGGGAATTCATCATGATCAAAAAGTTGATAGCGGCCGCGGTGCTGACTGTTGCCGCGACCACCGGCATCGCCACCGCGACCGCCAACGGCTCGCCCGGCGGCGTGGTGGCGGGGGTGGACCAGGGTGTCGAGTACACCGCCTCGGTGGCGCCGGATCGCTCGGGTGCGACGCTCACCCTCGCGTCCGGGACCTTCGAGGTCGCGCCGGACGCGGTGCTGGTGCTTGCGCCCGACGGCGCCGTGGTCGGCAGCCTGCCGACCACGCTGCACACCGTGACGGGGCAGCAGGTGCGGATCGCGCCGGTAGTCGACGCGAGCGCGACGGAATTGACGCTCACCCCGGTGAGCGGACCCGCCCAGCCGGAACTGGCGTTCATCGGCGATGCGGGCACGACGATCGCGGGTATCGCGATCGGCTGTGTGATCGGCGCGCTGATCGGGGCGATCTTCCTGATCCTGCCCGCCATTCCCGGCTGCATCATCGGTGGCGTGATCGGCGGGATCATCGGCGCCAACGCGTGAGGCGAGCAACCGCGGGGTGAACCACCCCGCGACCACCTGCGGCCCGTCCGGGCGAATAACCGGACGGGCCGCACTCGCGCCCTCTCGAATTCCGGACACGCCGTTTTTCAATTTCTCTCGAAATAGGTCGTTGCCGATCTTTCTCGGGCCTCGCCGAGGACACGACATCGGTGCGGCGGCAGAAGTCTCCGGGCGAACTCCGGGGGGCGCGGATCGGGTCGGCGCAGCGGCTGCCGAAGGACGATCGGACGGCCGTTTCGGGGGTTCGTGACGGGCGTCCGCTCCGGATTCGCGGGGTTCGCACCGCCGGATGCCGATGGCGGTGGTGATCAGCGGAAATACCCCGAAATCGGGGGTGTCCAGGTATTGACTACCGGCGAAAACCGAGGACACTAATCTATACACCGGAACACCGGAGAGAGTCATACAATCGGCGGAGACGTCCAAAGAAAGTAGTGACA
This sequence comes from Nocardia lijiangensis NBRC 108240, assembly GCF_001613045.1. Classification (GTDB taxonomy): domain Bacteria; phylum Actinomycetota; class Actinomycetes; order Mycobacteriales; family Mycobacteriaceae; genus Nocardia; species Nocardia lijiangensis. The sequence goes on from NZ_BDBP01000070.1 coordinate 36,690, forward strand.
ACTTTCCAAGATCCGGCCAGGCCCCCGGCAAGCCAGTCGAAGACCGGAGTAGTCAGCGACGACTGATACTCATGGTTTCGATGAAGACTACCGGGGACTGTTCTGTTCGGGGGGTGTTCGCCCGGCGTCCGGGCCTGCGGCGGCGGTTCCTCATCCGGCCTTCGGAACGAGCGTGTTGTGCCGCGCCGCCGTCCACCACCGGCCGTCCTCCTTCACCAGGACGTACAGCGCGACCATCGCCGGATCCGCATCGATCGCGTCGCCCTCGGGAGTGATCGCCCGCGCCGCTTTGTGTGCGATGGCGACATCCGGCCGCAGGAAGACGATGTCGGTCACCTCGTACCGCACGTACTCGTCCTTCAGGAAACCCGCCAGCCCCTTGCGGCCGGCCTCGAGCAGCGCCTCCCGTCCGGTGATCACCGTGCCGACCGCGTTCCCTGCCGACGCGTTCGCGGTGAAGCCGCTGACCATCAGCTCCGCGTCCTTGTTGTTGAAGCCCTCCTCCACATCGGCCACCAACCGCTCGATCGCGGCGATGTCCTCGGTGTGATCCACGGTCGTGTCCTCGACCACCGGTGATTCGTATGTCGTTGCGTTCATGGAGATCAGCTTGGTACCTGAACAAAGGTTCAGGTCAATTCGGGCAATGCCGATTGGGAGATGCTGCCGTGACGCTACGCGGCGGGAAGCGCTAGCTCCCGGCGGTATCCGTGGTGGCGTAGGCGCGGACGAAGGTGTCGACCGCGCTGTCGGCGAGCTCGCGGAGTTCGGCGACCGGGACCTTGCGGGTGCCGAGGCGCGAGTGGGCTTCCAGGGGGCCGGTGAGCAGTGCGAGGAAGTGCTCGGCGGCGCGGGCGGGATCGGTGGTGCGAAGGCGTCCGGACAGCATGAGCCGCGCGAGGCGGTCGCTCAAGGCGTCGGCCAAGTGGCGTGAGGTGCGTTCCTGGACGGTGCCGGCCAGGTCGGGGAAGGTGGTGAGCTGCGCGTAGGTCAGTGACCGGAGCGCCCTGGCATGATCGCTCGCGCAGACGCGCAGCAGGCGGCGAGCCGAATCCGTCAGCGCGGCAGGGAGATCCGCGCCGGGATCGCGCAGGCGCTCGATGGCGTCCAGGCATTGCGCGCCGACCGCGTCGGCGGCCGCTTCGACCGCGTGCCGGAAGAGCGTTTCCTTGTCGTTCAGGTGGTTGTACACGGTGGGCTTGGCGACCTCGGCCGCGTCGGCGATCTCCTGCACGCAGGCCTGGTTGTAGCCGCGGCGCGCGAACACGGTGAAGGCGGCCTCCAGGATGGCGCGGCGCTTGTCGATCCGTCCGCGCGCGGCTTTGGCGCGAGTCACCGGCGCATCCTATCGCGTCCACTTCCATGAACCCTCGGGTTCAAGTCTTGTGCAACTACTGCGAAGAACACTAGATTGAACCAGCCAGTTCAATTCAGGAGGTTGTCATGATCGTTCACCTGCTGCGTTTCGCGTTCCGCGACGAGGCGACAGAGGAGCAGAAGGCGGATGTCCTCGCCGCGATGCGGCGCACGGCGGCGGTGGAATCGGTGTCGTTCTCGGCGGTGGGGCAGCACCTCGGGGATCCTGCGGCGGGATACACGCACGGCTACTGCGTCGGCATCGCCGACCTGGCGGCGCTGGAGCGCTACATGCACGACCCGGTGCACCTCGCGGGCGATCCCGGCATCATCCCGCACCTGGCCAAGCTCGCGATCGGCCCGGACGTCTCCGACGACATGGACCCCGATCTCGGAGCCGAGATCATGGCCTTGCACGAACGCAAGCTCGCGATGTACCCGGACTGGGCCCGGCTGATGGAGACGATCCCGGACGTGCGGGTCGCCTAGCGAAACCCGAACGGGGCGGCGAGGCTCAGGCCGGATACGTCCGCGCCTCGGTCGCCTTGACCGCCGCCCACAAGCGCAGGCCGGGTTGCAGGCGCAGTTCGGCGACGGTGGCCGGGGTGATGTCGGCGAGCACGGGTGGGCGGCCGTCGAGGCGGACGCGGGTGGTGTGGGCGTGCTGTTCGATGCCGGTGATGGTGACCGGCCAGGTGTTGCGCGGGCTGCCTTCGGGGTGTTCCAGGTGCAGGCTGACCGCGTTCGGCGGGAAAGCGACATGGACGCGGCCGTCGACGGGTTCGGCGACGGTGAGGCTGCCGCCCTCGTCCAGATCGACAGCGCCGTCGCGGGCGGTTCCGCGATACAGGTTGAGGCCCACCAGGTTTGCCACGTAATCGGAGCGAGGTTGCCTGGCTACCTCGGCGGGTGGGCCCTGCTGAACGACCCGGCCGTGCTCGAGGATGATCAGCCGGTCGGCGAGCACCATGGCATCGAGCGGGTCGTGGGTGACGAGCACCGTGTGGCCGGGGTAGTCGCGGAGATGGTGGGCCAGATCGGAGCGCACCTGGAGCCGGGTGCTCGCATCGAGCGCGGCGAGCGGCTCGTCGAGTAGCAGCAGCCGCGGGTCGGTGACCAGCGCGCGGGCCAGCGCGACGCGCTGAGCTTGGCCGCCCGACAGTGCGCGAGGTTTGCGGTGCGCGTGCTCGGCGAGCCCGACGCGATCGAGCCATTCGGCGGCGCGCAGGCGGGCCGCGGCGCGACGGTGGCCGCGGGCGCGCAGGCCGAAGGCGACGTTGTCCAGTGCGGAGAGGTGCGCGAAGAGCAGGTAGTCCTGGAAGACCACGCCCACCTCGCGGTGTTCGGCGGGCACGAACACCGACGGCGGTGTGTCCCAGGTGTGCTCGCCGAGGCGCAGGTGCCCGTCGGTCACCGCGAGCAGACCCGCCAGCGCCCGCAGCGCGGTGGTCTTGCCCGCGCCGTTCGGCCCGAGCAGCGCCACTACCTCGCCCGGTTCCGCGACGAGCGCGAGATCGAGGGTGAATGCGCCCCGGGTGACGCGTATTTCGGCGTCCAGCGTCACAGCGCACCTCGAATCCAGCGCTCCCGCAGTGCGACGAGCACCGCGACGGAGACCACCAGCAGCACCAGGCTCAGCACGATCGCGGCGTCCGGATCGGTCTCCAGCGCGAGGTACACCGCCAGCGGCATGGTGGTGGTCTTGCCGGGAAAATTGCCCGCGAACGTGATCGTCGCCCCGAATTCGCCGAGCGCGCGGGCCCAGCACAGCACCGCGCCCGCGACGACGCCGGGCAGCACGGAGGGCAGGGTGACGCGCCGGAAGGTGTACCAGCGGGACGCGCCGAGGGTGGCGGCGGCCTCCTCGAACCGCGGATCCGCGGCGCGCAGCGCGCCCTCCACGGAGATGACCAGGAAGGGCATCGCCACGAAGGCCTCGGCCACCACCACGCCCGCCGTCGTGAACGGCAGCGAGACGCCGAACCAGTCGTACAGGTACCGGCCGACCAATCCGCGCCGACCGAGCGCCAGTAGCAGGGCGACGCCGCCCACCACGGGCGGCAGCACCAGCGGCACGGTGACGAGTGCGCGGATCAGCCCGTGCCCCGGCACCTCGCCGCGCGCGAGCAGCCACGCGAGCGGAATACCGAGTATCAGGCAGACGACCGTCGCCAGACTCGCGCAGAACAGCGAAAGCCGCAGCGCCTCACCCACTTCGGGGCTGAACAAGCGCTCCGGCATGGTCGCCCACGGCGCCCGCAGCAGCAGACCGGCCAGCGGGACGAGAAGGAACAGCAGCCCGCAGACGGCAGGCAGCACCAGGATGAGCGGACGTCGCCCTCGGACCGCCCGCCGTCGCGCGGATCCGATCACGGCGTGCCGGACCCCGCCCGCGCGAACACCGCGTCGCCGCGTGTCACCCGCATCCTCGTCAGCTTTCCGGTATCTCGACCACGACGTGGGTGGACTTCACCGATGCGACGGCCACGCTGCCGACCTCGAGGCCGAGTTCGTCGACCGATTCCCGGCTCAACAGCGACACCAGCCGGAACGGCCCGGCCTGCATCTCGACCTGGGCCATCACCGTGTCCTTGACGATGCGTGTCACGATGCCGCGCATGCGGTTGCGCGCCGACGCCGCCACCGTCACGCCCGGTTCGGGAGCCTCCGCGTTGGCGCGCAGGAACTGCGCGAGCTCGCGGCCGTCGATGCCTTTGCGACCATTGTCGAGCTGGATCGCGGGCAGCCGGCCCTGATCGATCCACCGACGCACGGTGTCATCGCTGACGCCCATGAGGGCGGCCGCCTCGCTGATCCGCAGATTCGTCACGAACGGGAGCTTATTGTCGCAGGCACGGAAAGGGAAACCAGGACGGCCGCGAACCCGGCTAGCGGCTCAGGCGGTTTCGGCCAGCCCGGCCGAGCGCCAGGTGTCGGCGAGTTCCTGCAGCGGAAGGTCCAGTGCCTGGCTCAGCGCCACGACCGTCCCGAACGCCGGCGACGGCAGCCGCCCCGTCTCGATCTTGCGCAGCGTCTCCGGCGAGATCCCCGCGGCGGTGGCGACCTCGGTGAGATCGCGCGTGCCACGCGCCGCGCGCAGCCGAGTGCCCAAGCGGCGACCCGCCTCGATCTGGGCGGGTGTCAGCGGCAGACGAACCATGCGCACCAGAGTAGAGGCGGTATTTAAATACCGCAATGGCCTGACCTGTCCGGGACGGTCATGCCTCGAACAGCAGGTACAGGCCCGTGAAGGTGAAGCCGACCATGGTCAGCATCAGCGCGAGCTGGCCGGTCAGCCGGTGCGCGGGCGGCAGCAGCCGCAAGCACCGATCGTGTGCGGCGGCGACGCCGAGGATGTGCCCGGTGAGAACGGCGAGCACCTTCATACCTGCCAGCACGGCGGGATGGGTGGACAGCACGTAGTGCACATCGAGGTCGGCCAGCCCGAGCGGGTTCCACCCGCGCTGGAACGGGTCGGCGCACAGGATCAGCGTGGCCTGTCCCTTTTCGACGAGGAAGCTGAGATAGTGCGCGACCAGATAGCCCGCCACGATCGGGGTGAGGCTGTGCGCGAGCCGTCTCGGCAGCAGCGCCCGCTCCGGCTTCGTGAGGCCGCCGGTTGCGCGCGCGGACAACCCGAAGACGCCGCCGACCACGGCGATGAACCCGAGCAACCCCGCCGTGCGCACCAGCGTGGTCAGCAGGGTGGAATCGCCGCCCACGCGATCGAGGAAGTCGCGCCATCCGGCGAACATCGAAAAGCTGTCGAAGGCCGTGGATCCCAGCAGCGTCGCCGCCACCGCGACCGATCCGGCGAGTGCGGGTGTGCCCGCGAGATTGTTCAGCGGCCACCGCACCACCGGGACACCGGTGTCGCGGCGGGCGAAGGGACTCAGCCGCGCCAGCAGACTGCTGTACACCTCCAGCGGATCGCCGCGTTCGCCCCATGCCGTGCCGAACACCACCAGGCCCGCCATGGCGACGATCAGGTAGCCGAGAAACCAGATCGTCACGGCGAGCACCGAACCCGGTTCGGGGAACGCCAATTCCAGCCACACGAAGGAGAACAGACCCAGCGCCGCGGGACGGTTGCCCCACGATGCCGGATAGCACAGCAGTCCGCGCTCCGGCGCTCGCCCCGTCATCCGGCAGACCACGCGGTGCAGAGCGCGCGCGGGGGAGAGGACCTTCCACACGGGCCCCAGCACCAGCGAGGCCACCATCACCCCGACCCACAGGAAGATGTAGACGATCCCCGGCACCGGATTGCGCGCAGGCTCGGACGTACCGAAGAACCCGACCGCGAGGAGGGCGATCGCGCCGAGCAGCCCGAGTCCGCCCAGCACCGTCCGTACCGCGGCGGAATCGACCACGGCGCGCGCGAACCCGGGCAGTGCCGCGCCCGGCGAATCCGGATCGAGTCGCGGTTCGCGCCACGTGACGGCCAGCACGGCGAAGGAGAACGTGAGAGCCCAGGCGGCGCCGATCAGCGCATAGGACAACGGAATCGGCAGATCGGTCGCACCGGAGATCCCGTGCGCGCTGACCTCGGTCACGGGCGGACGACCACCGTGGCGACGATCTTGCCGGCGTGATGCAGCTCGACCTCGACCCGGCCCGGCACCTCCACCGTGAAACGGAAACGCTGACCGGCCGCGGGGCGGACCGCGAAGGTGTACTCCGGCGTGGCGTGCACGTGCAGCTCGTCTGCGGCGTCGCTGTCGACCACCAAGTCGATCGGCTGTCCGACCTCGGCCTCCTTGCGCGCGTTCACCGGGCTCACCGACCCGTTCGCGATGCGGAACTCGACGACGACGGCGTCGGCGAGCGAACTCGCGCCCGGCTGCCCCGCGTCGGGGGTCTCCTCCGCGGCGCAGCCCAGCGCGGCCGCCGCCACCGTGAGGGCAAGTGCCGCGTAGCGCCACGTGCGGGTCATCGGGTCTCCTCGTCGCTGCTCGCCGGGGTCGTCGCGCTCTGCTCGCCCTCCCGCCGCTCGGCGCGGCGGTCGCGCACCGCGATGAGCACGATGATGCCCACCACCGCGAACGCGGGAAGGAAGGCGGGTATCGCCAGCAGGATGGAATGGTCCGCCAGCAGGTCCACACCGTCGGCGGGCGCGGTCATCCCGCCGTCACCGGTGCGGTCGGTGCGGTCCTGGCGGCGGTCGCATAACGGTCGTTGATCCGCGCGGCGCCCCAGGACAGGGCGCCGATCAGGATCAGGCTGCACACCAGCACGACCAGCGAGGCCGCGCCGAACAGCCAGGCCGGGTGGTCGAAGGAACGCTCCCGCTGAAGCACCGTGATCTCGGCGACGAACGGGCGGGTGAACTCCGGCGGCGCGGCCACCTCCGCGGCGCCGATGCCGGCGTCGTAGGGCATGAAGATCGGCAGCGCGGTCAGCATGCGGCCGTCCTGCACACGCAGCACGGTCTTCCAGGTGCCGTGCGCCGGAACAGGTTCGGTCGAGACGTAGTGTCCGTCGCCGACGCGCCGCAGCTGGTCGATGACCAGGCCCCGGCCGGGGCTGTCCGACCCGGCACCGCCCTGCCAGGCCAGGATCTGCACCCATTCGGGATCGGAGCCGACCAGATCCGCCGGATCGAGCCGCACGTCGGCGGTCACCATGCGGCCGCCGTCGACGGGCTCGGCGTCGCGCAGCGTGACCGTGGCGCTCGCCTGGTCCGGGACACGGATGAGCAGGCCGTTGGTCGTGGCGGCGGCGACGATCAACACCGCGGCGACCATGATGGCGCGGCGCACCGGCGGGCGCGGCAGCGGCTCGCCGCGCAGCACCGTGCCGAGCAGTGCGCCGACGACGCCGCCCGCGATACCGGTGGGCACGCTCATCGCCAGCAGTTCCGGCCACATCGCCGCGGGCCACGGATCGACGAATACGGCCTCGACCCACAGGGATTCGAGCCAGACGCCGACGGTGGCCACCGCGAAGCCCGCCACCGCGCCCCACCACAGCGGCTTGCGCGCCAACGGGAGCAGGGCGACCAGCTCCACGACCACGGCGGCGCCGAGGTAGAGCGGGAACACGTTGCGCGGCGCGTCGATGATCGGCCCGCCGACCAGGAAGGCCACCACGCCGCGCACCACCGCGGCGAAGCCGACCACCACGAAGGTGCTGAACGCGCCGAGCGTCGCACGGGCGGCGACCAACGTGATCGTCGCCGCCGCGACGATCAGCATCGGCTGCAGGACCAGCCGGAACTGCTCGACACCGAAATCGAACTCCACCTGGAACACCGAGAGGCCGATGATCAGGCCGCCGAACGCGAACGCGCGCAGCATCCAGATCAGACGGCCGTCCGCGCGGTCCGGATCCGGCCGGTTACGGCCGCCCTCGAATTCCAGCAGCAGCACCCCGACCAGGGACAGGCCCGCGCCGCCGATCAGCATGAGGTGCGTGGGTCCCCACAGCGTGACGTCCTGGCCGAACATCCGGTGCCAGATGTCGTCGAGCGGAAACCCGATGAGCGCGTAGAGGCCCGCGCCCGCGATGAGGACGCCGCCGACGGGTGCGTACCAGGTGCGCGTGATCCGCACCGCCGCCGCGCCCGGCTTCTCGTCCAAGGGCAGCACGATCGCCAGCATTCCGGCCGTGAACAGGAAGAACAGGCCGGCCAGGATGAAGTAGTGCGCCGGGTTGGCCAGCGGCCCTTCGTCGCGGCCGTTGCCCACGTGCAGGCTGACGTCCCAGATGAAGCCGAGCAGTGCGGTGAGGATGGTGGCCAGGAACATCACGATGGGCAAAGCCACCCAGCCGGGCCGGTTGAAGACGGCGCCGATGCGGTCGGCCGCGGCGCCGAGCCAGGTGATGCGCCGCGTCCGGTGCAGATACCCGACCCACAGCAGCGCCAACGCGATCAGGCCCGCGGAGCCGGTCATGATCGCCACCTGATCCAACGCCGCGCCGCCGCCCTCGGTGCCGGGCGCGGCGAGCCGTCCTATCGCTTCGTGGATCGTGCCGGACACGAGAACCTCCAACCGCACTGAGTTTACACTCGTCGCCTCTTGATGTTACGAACGGTAGCACATAATAGAGACCGTGTGGTGTGCTTGCTGAGCTGCGCCAATGGTGGGCAGTTCGGACCGCATTCCGTCGATGCTGGAACGGGCGTCGCATGCGTCGCGAGGGGTGGCGCGTGCGACGTCGTCCGTCCGTCTTCGGAGTACGACTGTTCACCAGTCTGATGTGATGCCGCTCATAGGCCGAATGCCCGGTCGCGGCGCGGAATCTCGCGCCCGTGACGACGGGTTTCCGCGCCGGGAAACCGGACACACCCCGAGTGGAACGACAACGCCGCGAGGGTGAGAGGAAAGATCCATGGTTACCCGCGACACGATCGCCCAGCTTCGTCAGGACATCACCACGGCCGAGGATTGCAATGATCGCCAGGCGTCCGAACGGTTGCGCGCCGAGCTGGCGGAGGCCTTGCGCGCCATGGAGCAAGGCGAGGACGACGCAGAGTAGGGCCGCCCGCCGGGTGATCCGGCGCGTATGCGTCTCCCGAGTTCGGCCGCGCCCGGGGATCGCCGGGTGCGGTGGGCTCTCGCGCCCGGTTGGTATTTAAATACCGTTGGCGCTACGCTGGTATAAAAATACCGGTCGATGGCGCTTCGGCGCGCCCCGGCGGTCGGGTTCGGTCCGGTAGTGGAACCGGTGCAGTGGAGGTCGGAATGGTGGAGTTGAAGTCGCCCGCGGAGATCGCTCGAATGCGAGTGGCCGGGGAGTTCGTCGCGGACGTGCTCGCCGAGCTACGCACCCGGGCGCGGGTCGGTGTCAACCTGCTGGACCTGGAAGCCTATGTGCGCGAACGCATCCGGGAGCGCGGTGCGGTCTCGTGCTATTGGGACTACGCGCCGTCGTTCGGGCGCGGCCCGTTCCGGAACACGGTGTGCCTGTCCGTGAACGATGCCGTGCTGCACGGCCTTCCGTTCGACTACGTCCTGCGCGACGGTGACGTGCTGAGCATCGACCTCGCGGTCGGTGTCGACGGGTGGGTGGCGGATTCGGCGATCACGGTGATCGTCGGGACGGCGGCGGAAGCGGACCTGCGGCTGGTGCGTGCCACCGAGGAGGCGCTGGCGGCGGCCATCGCGGTGGCGGTGCCTGGCAATCGCCTCGGCGATCTCTCCGCGGCCATCGAGGCGGTGGCCCGCTCCTACGGCTATCCGGTCAACACCGAGTTCGGCGGGCACGGTATCGGGCGCACGATGCACGAGGACCCGCATGTGTCGAACGTGGGCCGCCCCGGACGCGGCTATGCGCTGCGACCCGGGCTGACCATCGCCATCGAGCCGTGGTTCGCCCGCACCACCGACCGTATCTACACCGACCCCGACGGCTGGACCATCCGCTCCGCCGACGGTTCGCGCACCGCGCATTCCGAGCACACCGTCGCCGTCACGGCCGACGGGCCGCTGGTGCTGACCCGCGCGGCCTGACGGAATCCGTTTCGGTTCAGTGCGTTTCGGCCAACCACCGCTCGAGGTCGGCGCCCGCGCCGAGCTCGGCGGCCACCGCCGCGCGATCCTCGGCCGAGAGTTCCAGCGCACGCACTTCGTCCCGGTATCGGGCGGCGCGCTCCGGGTCCTCCGCGGCGACGGCGATCTCGGCGAGCATGGCCAGCGCCCGCGCGCGCTCCACCGGTGCGGCGGTGGCGGCGAAGCGGCCGAGGCCCACTTCGAGCACGCGCGCTGCCGCCCTGTCGTCGTTCTTGAAATCGCGCAGGATTCGCGCGTTGTCGAGGACTCTCGCGAGATCCTCCAGGTCGCTCGAGCCGCCGTACTCGAGCTTCGCGGGTTCGTTGCGCTGGATGAACAGCAGGGTATTGCCGTCGAGGTCGACGAGAGTGAAGCGGCTCTGTCCGGGGCGGAAACGAGTGATGCGCGGACGGCCCTTGGCAGGCACCTTGCCGAAGGCGGCGCGCAACGCGGCGGTGAACTCGCGGTGGCGCGCGGCCACGTCGTCGACCATCACCAGGCACCCGACCTGCTCCGGCGGCGGCTCGAAGCCCTGGGGCGAGTTGAAATGCACAGGGCAGCCATGGAATTCCAGCGCGAGATAGACGTAGGGGCGGGTCTGTTCGTGGGTCACCGTGTAGCCGAGGGCCCGGTAGAAGTCGAGGGTGGTGGCCGGTGACGCGGTCCAGAGCACCGGGACCGGGAAGTCGTCCATGAGTCGTTCCTCCGACACTAGTCAAATTTGATTACCGCAACGCTAGGTGCGTTCGCTCGCGGAAGTCAAATTTGAGTAGCATGGGTCGTTCATTGCGGCAGGGAGAAAGGAACCGTGCGTGGCGGCCGTGCGTCTGCTCGTCCTCGGGGTGATCCGCAGCAGGCAACCGGCCCACGGTTATGCCGTGCGGCGCGAGCTGCTGTCGTGGCGGGCCGAAACCTGGACGAACGTCAAGCCGGGCTCGATCTACCACGCGCTCAAACAGCTGGCGCAGGAAGGGAAGCTGCGGGCGCTCGGCACCGAGGACAGCGACCAGGGTCCCGGCCGGACGCTGTTCGAACTCACCGAGGCCGGTGAGGCCGAGTTCCGCAGGCTCATGGACGCCGCGCTGGTGAGCATCGACATGGAAGAACTCGGCGCCGCGATCGCTTTCATGGATGCGCTGCCGCGCGCGCACGTCATCGCCAAACTGGGGGAGCAGCGGCGCAACGCGGCCGCGGTCCGCGACGACCTGCTGGCCATGATCCCGACCTTCCCCGGCCGCTACGAGGCGCCGCACATGCCCGATCTGCTCGAGCTGTGGAGCGGCGTGTTCGACAACCTGACCCGGTGGACCGACGGACTGCTCGCCCGCCTGGAGGCGGGCGACTACCGCATGCCGGAGTGATCTACTCGCGCTGCTCTCGCACCCCCGCCGCGCCCGCGGATACGCTGTGATCATGACGAACTCGCTCGGGGACGCAGGCTCCGCCGACTACGTGCAGCTGACGACCTACCGCAAGGACGGCACGCCTGTCGGAACGCCGGTGTGGGCGGTCGCCGACGGCGGCAAGCTGTACATCTGGACGGAGACCGACAGCTGGAAGGTCAAGCGGCTGCGCCGGAATCCCGCCTGCACCGTGCAGGCGTGCGACGCCAGAGGTAAGCGGGTGCGCGGGGCCGTCGTCGCGGGCACGGGGCGTGTGCTGGACGCCGACGGTACCGAAGGCGTACGCAAGTTGCTGCGCAAGAAGTACTGGCTGCTGGGACCGCTGCTCATCCTCGGCAGCACTCTGCGCAGGGGCAAGGCGGGCACGATCGGCATCGAGTTCACCCCCGACGCCTGACCGGCGCCGCCCGTCTCCGGCCCGGGCACACTCGGCGCGGAAGCGAGGTTAGCGGATTCGGCTGAATGCCCGGTAAGTCCGGAATAGGCAAGGCGGACACGGGGATTCCGGGGGGACCGGCGGACGCGGCGATCACGGCTCGGCTATTGTTCGTCGGGCATACCGGGGTAGTCCCCAGGCGGACACGATGTCTCGACCCTGCCCCGGGGGGAGGGATCGTTCATGACAGCACCGACTCGGCCGCCGCGGGCCTCGCAGCCCTATCCGGTCGCCGACCACCCGGAAGCCGAAACCACCGACGGCGGTTGGATTTCCGTGTTCGTCGCCGCTCTGGTCGGCGCCGTCGTCATCGCGATCGCCGGCGTGATCGCCGGTCTCGTGGTGGTCAACCTCCGGGAGAGCACGGTGGCCGACAGCCCCGCGCGGACACCGGCCGCCTCGGCGCCGCTGGCGCAGACCTCGGCCCCCGCCGCGCCGGTTCGCGCCGTCGACCCACCTGCCCAGCAGCTCGACCAGGTGGACCTACAACGCGGCGTGCAGCTGGTACTCGTCGACTCCTACGGCGTGGACGACGTCCGCGACGTCCGCTGCCCCGCGGGCCAGGCCGTCATCGTCGGCGCGACCTTCGACTGCCTCGTGAAGGTCGGCAGCACACAGAAGTCCGTGGCGGTCACCATCACCGACAGCGACGGCACCTACGAGGTCGGCCGCCCGCACTGAGGCCGGTCGCCACAACGATCCCACCCGCACAGGGCCGCTCCGAGCGCGGAGCGGCCCTGTGTCGTAGGTGCGGTGGGTCGTGTGCCGGGTGGGTCGTGTGTCAGGTGGCCTGGCTGACCGAGGACATGTGGAAGTCGGGAATCCGCAACGGCGGCATGGCAGTCCGGGTGAACCAGTCCTTCCACTCGCGCGGCAACGTGGCCTGGGTCGCGCCCGCCTCGGTGGCCCTGCGCAGCAGATCGATCGGGCTCTCGTTGAAACGGAAGTTGTTCACCGCCGCGCTGACTTCGCCGTTCTCCACCAGGTACACGCCGTCCCTGGTGAGACCGGTCAGCAGCAGACTGGCCGGATCGACCAAGCGGATGTACCAGAGCGTGGTGAGCAGCAGGCCGCGCTCGGTGCGTGCGATCATCTCGTCCAGGCTCGCCCCGGAACCGCCTGCGAGCAACAGGTTCTCGCCGGGCACCGTGGCGGGAGCGTTGAACTCCGCGGCCGTGGCGCGCGGATAGACCAGCGATTCGACCACCCCCTCGCGCAGCCAGTCCACCCGCGTGGCGGGCAGGCCGTTGTCGAAGACCGACAGCGACTCCGACGACGCGGGCGTCGCGACGAACGGGCGATACTCCAACCCCGCCGCGCTCGGATCGGAGTACAGCGTGAGCGGAATGTCGGTGAGCCGCTCGCCGATTCGAGTGCCGCCCGCGCGAGCGAAGGCGTTGTGCCCCTCCTGTGCGCCTCGGCCCTCCATCGACCACGCCATGTAGATCATCAAGTCGGCGACCGCCGAGGGCGGCAACAGCGTCTCGTAACGTCCCGCGGGCAGTTCGACGCGCTGCCCCGACCAATCCAGGCGGCGGCTCAGCTCGGCGAGCAGGCCCTGGGTGTCGACATCGGTGAAATCGGCGGTGCCGACGCCGACCCAGGCGCTGGCCAGCTCCGCGCCCGCGCCGCGTTTGCCGTTGATCTCCACCGAACCGGTCGGTTGCACGAAGCGGCGGCGGATGCCGGTGGAGGTGCCGAGCCAGGTGGTGTGCATCTGGTGATGGGCGAAGCCGTAGAGCAGGTCGGCGCCGTCGAAACCGGCCGACAGGTCGCGGGCCAGATCGGCGAAGACCTCGATGCCCGTGCTGCCGGGGGCCGCGGCCCAGTCCTCGGCGGCGGCGTCCGATTCCAGCAGCGGCATGGCGTCTTTCGCGGGTTCGGCGGTGCGCGCCGCCTCCTCGCTGGCCCGCACGACCGCCTCGATCTCGGCGAGCTCGACGCTCGTCGAGCTGACGCTGCCGACCCGGGCCGCATGCGGTCCGTCGCGGAAGATCGACACCACCGCCCAGTCCCGCGACACCGACGAGCCGTTGGTGGTCATCGAATTGCCCGCCCAGCGCAGCGAGGCCTCGTGCGCGTCGGTGACGATCACCATCACCTCGTCGGCGCGGGAGAGCGCCAGCGCCTTTTCGACGACCTCGCCCGCGGGCGCGACGCCGCGCGCCGTGCCGATGCTCGACTCGCTCACTGACCGGCCTCCGTCCTGGTGTTGAGAACGTTGATGCCGCGCACCAGGATCGATGGGCAGCCGTGGCTCACCGCCGCCACCTGACCCGGCTGGGCCTTCCCGCAGTTGAACGCGCCGCCCAGCCGCCACGTCGACGGACCGCCGACGGCCTCCATCGCGCCCCAGAAATCGGTGGTGGTGGCCTGGTAGGCGACGTCGCGCACCTGACCGTCGAGGGCGCCGTTGCGGATGCGGAAGAAACGCTGCCCGGTGAACTGGAAGTTGTAGCGCTGCATGTCGATCGACCACGATTTGTCGCCGACGATGTACAGGCCGTCCTCGACCCGCGAGATCAGTTCCTCGGTGCTGGTGTCGCGGACCGGGTCGGGTTGCAGCGAGACGTTGGCCATCCGCTGGATCGGCACGTGGTGCGCGGAATCGGCGTAGGAGCAGCCGTTGGAGCGCGTCAGCCCGAGGCGCGGGGCGAACGCCCGGTCCAGCTGGTAGCCGACGAGCACGCCGTCGCGCACCAGATCCCAGCGCTGCCCGGCCACGCCCTCGTCGTCGTATCCGACGGTGGCCAGGCCGTGACGCTCGGTGCGGTCGCCGGTGACCTGCATGATCGGGGTGCCGTAGCGCAGCGTGCCGAGCTTGTCCGGGGTGGCGAAGGAGGTGCCCGCATAGGCGGATTCGTAGCCGATGGCGCGATCGTATTCGGTGGCGTGACCGATGGATTCGTGGATGGTCAGCCACAGGTTGCTGGGATCGATGACCAGATCGGTCGGGCCCGCGGTGACGCTGGGCGCCTTCACCTTCTCGGCGAGCCAGCCGGGGATCCGCGCGAGTTCGTCATCCCAGTCCCAGATTCCGTCGGCGCCGGTGGCGTACTCCCAGCCGCGTCCGGCGGGGGCGGCCAGGGTGCGCATGGTCTCGAAGACGCCCGCGGCCGAGTCGACGGTGGTGGCCTCGAACTGCGGGTGCAGCCGGACCCGCTGCTGAGCGATCGATGAGCCCGCGGTGTCGGCGTAGAAGGTCTGCTCCTTGACCTGCAACACCGAGGCGGTCACGTGATCGACGCCGTCGGCGGCGGCGAGCCTGCCCGAATAGTCTTGCAGCAGTGCAACCTTCTCGGCGGTCGGCACGGTGAACGGGTCGATGTCGTAGGCAGAGACCCAGCGCGCGTCCGTGTATCGGGGCTCGTCGGCCAGTTCGACGCGCTCCCGGTTCAGGTCGCGCAGCGCCTTGGCGACGGTGACCGCCCGGCGCGCCACCTCCGCGGCGGTGTCCGGCGCGAGCGCGGCGTGCGAGGCGAAACCCCAGGTGCCGTCGACGATCACGCGGACGGCGAACCCGAGATCGGTGGCGTTGCTGATCGCCTCGACGCGGCCGTCGCGCAGCCGGATGGACTGGGAGACCAAGCGGTGCACGCGCAGATCGGCGTGTTCGGCCCCCGCGGCGGTGGCCGCCGCGAGCGCGGCGTCGGCCAGCGCGGACAGTGGCAGGGAGAGGAATTCGGCGTCGATCACCGAGCCCGACGCATCCTCGGAAGTCGCGATGCTCACCCCGGCTACGCTACCGGGTGCCCGCGGACCCGGCAGCGGGCCGACCCGCCGCCTGCCTCGGCGCGGTGGCCACACCCGCACGAAATGCCCAGCGGCGCAAGACGACATCTGCCGAGGGCCGCTCGCACGTGTGCGATCGCACCGGCGCGAACGGCGCGCGCGAGACGCGGGTTACCGCATCGGCGCTGCGAAATGCCGTACTGTGCCCGCGTGCCGCCATCCGCCCTCCGTGACCGTAAACGTGAACGTACCCGCCGCGCTCTGCTCGAGGCCGCCGTCGAGCTCTTCGAGACCAGAGGCTACGACGACACCACGGTGGCCGACATCGCCGCCGCGGCGGAGGTGGGCACGCGCACCTTCTTCAATTACTTCGCCAGCAAGGAAGAACTGCTCTTCCCCGAGCCCGACGAGC
The DNA here is from genome assembly GCF_001613045.1 of Nocardia lijiangensis NBRC 108240. Taxonomy (GTDB): domain Bacteria; phylum Actinomycetota; class Actinomycetes; order Mycobacteriales; family Mycobacteriaceae; genus Nocardia; species Nocardia lijiangensis. The sequence continues at coordinate 52,524 of NZ_BDBP01000070.1, forward strand.
GGGTGCGGATGGCGGTGGCCGCCATCGCGAGCCGCCGCGTCGGCGAGCCTCCGGTCGAGGTGCTGCTGCGCGCGCTGCGGGCCGCGGGCGACAATCCGGGCGAACATCTCATCGATGATCTCGGCGCCCGCATCGCCGCGGTTCGCGCCCAGGTCTCGCGGACCGTGCCCGCGGTGAGCGGCCGCGCCGCGCACGCGCAGCTGGTGGCGCAGCGCGAGATCGGCAGGCAGCTGCACGCCGCGTTCCCCGACGAACTCGACGAGGTCGGCGCCGCAGCGTTGGTCGGCGCGGTCGTCGGTGCGGTGTCCGGCGCGCTCACTGTGCTCTTCCAGCGACCGCACTCGGGTCCCGACGACGGCGAACGGCTGCACCGCGAAATCCACGAGACCACCTCCCGCGTCTTGCGGCCGTGGCTCACCGCCACCTGCCCGGCCCACGCCGAACCGGTGGGCTGAGCGCGCGGCTCAGCCGAACTGCTGCCAGCCGAGGCGGATCACCATCGCCACCACGACCACGAGCAGCACGACGCGGACGAATTCGGCGCCTCGGCTCAGCGCCATCCGCGAGCCCGCGATCGCGCCGGCGATATTGGCGACCGCCATCGTCACGCCGAGCGCGAACAGTATGTGCCCGGTCAGGCCGAAGAAGATCAGCGCGCCGAGATTGGACCCGCAGTTGATCACCTTCGCCATGGCCGCGGCCCGCACGAACTCGGTGCCGAGCAGCGTGGCGAAGGTGATGATCAGGAAGGTGCCGGTGCCCGGCCCGAGCAAGCCGTCGTAGAGCCCGATCAGCCCGGCGGACAGCGCCACGACCAGCACCACCTTGCGGCGGGTCGGCGGATGCGTCGCCACGGTGACGCCGATCGACGGGCGCAGAGTCACGACGATCGCGACCGTCACCAGGACCACCATGACGATCGGGATGAACAGGTCGCGGTCGATCAGCGAGACCGCGGCCGCGCCCACCGCCGCGGCCACGGCGGCGATGCCCGCCGCGGGCAACAGCACCCGCCACTGCATCGGCACCTTCCTGGCGAAGGTCAGCACCGAGGCGGTGGTGCCCGCGACCGCGGCCAGCTTGTTGGTGCCCAGCGCGGTCTGCGGCGCGATGCCCGGCGCCACGAGGAACAACGTCGGCAGGATGATCAGGCCGCCGCCGCCGACCACCGCGTCGACCCATCCGGCGGCGGTCGCGGCCGCCACCAGGGCCGCCCAGTCTGCAAGATCCACGGTGCAACACAACCAGACGTCCCATGTTTTCACGCTGCCTGGGACGGTTGATCGTCGACAGCCGGGAGGATTCGGACCGGCGACGTGCGTCGACAGCCCAGCCCATGACCGGTTCTGCAGTGAAGGAGGCACTGCCGGACGACGTGCGTCGACAGCCCGCGCACGGTCGCGGCGCGGGCCGGAGGTACGCCTAGGCTGGCTGGCGTGCGCCGGTTCAGTCTGTGGCTTCGCGGCAAGCCCCTCGTAGCGGATTCCATCCTGGCGTTCGGGTTGCTCTTGCTGGACCTCACCGCTCTCGGCGACACCGACCAGAAGGCCGTGTACCTGGTGGTCGGCGGACTGCTGCCGATCCCGGTCGCCTTCCGCCGGATCTACCCGAGGGCCACCGCCGCCATCATGCTCGGCCTCGCGCTCTGCACCACCCTGCTGAGCTACGTGCTCGACGACAAGGCCATGCACCCGGCGCTGATCGCGCTCGGGATCATGCTGTACACGCTGGTCGCCTACGTCGGCAGGCGCGAGGGCATGCTGCTGCTCGCGGGTCTGGTCCTCGACAGCACGCTGTCCACGCTGCTGCTCGATCAACCGGTGTGGTCGACAGTCGCATTCATATCGCTGTACTACGCGCTGTGCTGGACGCTCGCGGAGTTCAACGGTGCGCGGCACGCCTACGACGCGGAGGTGGCGGCGCGTCTCGCGGTCGCCGACTACGACCGGGAGCGACGCACGCACGACGCGGTCGCACTCGAACGCACCCGCATCGCGCGCGAACTGCACGATGTCGTCGCGCACGCGGTGAGCGTCATCATCGTGCAGGCAGACGGCGCGAAGTACGCGCTGCGCCACGATCCGGACATCGCCGAACAGGCCGTCACCACCATCGCGAGCACCGGCCGCGAGGCGCTACGCGAGCTACGCCGCACGGTCGCGCTGCTGCGCACCGAACACGCGCCCGATCAGCTGCCGCAGCACGGCACGGCAGGCATCGCCAGGGTGGTCGAGATGATGCGCGGCACCGGTCTCGCCGTCGAGCTCGAGCTGACCGGCGACATCGATGACATCGCGCCCGAGGTGAGTCTCGGCGTACACCGGATCGTGCAGGAGTCGCTCACGAACACCTTGCGCCACGCGGGCGCCCACCCCAAGGCGTGGGTTCGGGTGCACCGGCGCGACAGCGACGTCCTCGTCGAGGTCACCGACTCCGGCGGCGTCCCGATGCACGACAACCCGATCAAGGGCAGCGGCCTCGGGTTGGTCGGCATGCGGGAACGCATCGCGGTGCTCGGCGGGGCGCTGGACGTGGGCCGCGCCGCCGACGGCGCCTGGCGGGTGCGCGCGACCATCCCGCTCGATCAGGAGCGCGCGGACTACTAGGCGCCACCGACGCTCGCTCACTCGAAAACCGCCGCCAGCTCGCGCAGCACCTCGCTGGCGGTGATCGGGTTCAATGCGCCGAAGGCGGTGTCACCGCACCGGCGCCACCACGGTGACGCGGGCCGGGAACTCAGCTCGACCGCCTCGATGACCTGCTCGCCCTCCGGTTCGGAATCCTCGACGGCGATGCCGTCGTCCAGGTGCAGCAGCACCTGCAGGTCGCCGTCGACCTGGCGGTACAGGTGATCGTGCACCCCGTCGACCGGCGCGCCGCGACGCCAGCCGAAGCCCTCCAACCGCAGCAGCGCGGAGGTGGGCACCATGCGGTGCGCGAAACGTTCCAGCGAGGTCGCCATCCGTTCCCGCTCGGTCAGCGCGTGGACCTCCCTGGCCAGTTGCGGGAAGGGTTGGCGTAGTTCGTGATCGGTGAAGTGGCTGACCCAGTACGGCAGCTCGCCCGCGAGCTGGAGCGGGTGGGCCACCGCGATGCGGGCCGAGTCGACGCCGATAGTTCGCCCGTCGCGGTCTGTCGCGGTGCCGTCCACCGCGATACGGAAGGAAACCTCCGGGTTGGCCCGTTCGTCGAAGCCGAGCCAGACCAGCCGTCGCGCCGGATGGCGCAGGAACGGATGGTCCAGGACGGAGGTCCGATGTTGGCCGCCGGTCCAGGTGCGCTGCTGGATCATCGCGATCTCCAGAAGCCGAATCTGTTCGCACATCTCTCCACCACGAGAGTCGATTAACAGGGAACGCCAGAGCCTATCGGCGCGCGGCGACAACTCCGCGAGACGCGCGCAAGGGGTAACCGAATCGTGGCCGGGCACCGTTAGGCCCTGTGTCGAAGTCCCATCCGGCGCCTCCGCGGCCCAGATCGCCGCCTGGCCGCGTTGTCGTCGTCACCGATACAACCCCGGTATCGGCTCCTCCTCCGCCTTGCCAGGCGACGATCTGAGCCACGGATGCATCCGGCCGGACTTCGACACAGGGCCTAGATTGGAGCCGTGCCGATCACCGTTCTCGTAGTAGACGACCAAGAATTGATGCGCATGGGGCTGAAGATGGTGCTCGGCGCGCATCCCGACATCGAGGTGATCGGGGAGGCCGAGAACGGCGCGGCGGCGGTCGGCAAGGCCAAGGAACTGCGTCCCGACGTGGTGCTGATGGACGTCCGCATGCCCGTGGTGGACGGCGTGACCGCCACCGGCCGCATCGTGGAAGCGGGCGACGGCTGCCGTGTCCTGGTGATGACCACCTTCGACCTCGACGAACACGCACTCGGCGCGCTGCGCGCCGGCGCCAGCGGCTTCCTGCTCAAGGACACGCCGCCGGAGGATCTGGTCTCGGCCATCCGCAGCGTGGCCGCGGGCGACGCGGTGGTCTCGCCGAAGGTCACCAAGCGACTGCTCGACCGGCTCATCGCCGACGATCCCGCCGGCATGCGTGACCCCTCGGTGCTCGACGTGCTCACCGCGCGCGAACGCGAGGTGCTCGAGCAGATCGCCGCGGGCCGCTCCAACGCCGAGATCGCCGAACAGCTCTACCTCTCCGAGGCCACCGTGAAGACGCACGTCGGCCGGGTGCTCACCAAACTCGGCCTGCGCGACCGGGTACAGGCCGTGGTGCTCGCCTACGAGACCGGGCTGGTGCGGCCCGGCGGCTGAATCTCAGCGAGCTATCAGCCGGGCCCGGGAGAAAAACACCGCTCGCGCGCGTTGGTAGGGGTAGATCGTCCGGAAGGAACGCCATGCCCGCCCTGCTGTTCGTGCTCTACGTGGTCGTCGAGATCGCCGCGCTGTTCGCCGTCGGTCAGCTGATCGGCGTCATGCCCACCATCTTGCTGCTCATCGCCGGCTCCGCGGCGGGCATGCTGCTGATCGGCTCCCAGGGGCGGCGGGTGTTCGAACAGTTCCGCCGCGCCGGTCGCGGCGAGATCGCGCCCGGCACCGCCGTCGCCGACGGCGCGCTGGTCGCGACGGGCGGATTCCTGATGTTCGTGCCCGGACTGGTGACCTCGCTGCTCGGGTTGCTGCTGCTGTTGCCGCCGACCAGGATGCTGGTGCGTCCGGTCGTCACCGCGCTGGCCGCGCGCCGCTTCGGCCGCCTGCTGCGCAGCGCGCCCTACCGCGGCGTCGTCATCGACGGCGACGAGGTGATCGACGGCGTCGTCGTGCAGCAGTGGTACGACGACGGCCAAGGCAACGCCCGCCGGGCGGTCGGCCCGGCCTGAGGGTGCGCCGTCCACGGTGACCGACCGAATCCGGCATACGGCAGACTGGTGACCCGTGGGTACCCAGTTGCTGATCGGCGGTCGTTTCTACAGCTCTAGTTCACCGGACGCGACCGCGATGGCGGTCAGCGACGGCATGGTGGTGTGGCTCGGCGCCGAACGTCCGGGTCGTGCGCTGCACCCGGACGCCGAGATCATCGACTTGGACGGCGCGTTCGTCGCGCCCGCGTTCGTAGAGCCGCACGTGCACGTGACGGCGCTCGGCCTGAAACTCACCGGACTCGATCTTTCGGGCGCCCGATCGCTCGCCGACTGCCTTTCGGCGGTGCGCGACTACGCCGCCGCCCGGCCGGACGGCGCGATCCTCGGCGACGGCTGGGACGAGACCCGCTGGCCGGAGGGCCGCCCGCCGACGGTCGAGGAGATCGACGCCGCCGCGGGCCCCGGCCGCCAGGTGTATCTGGCCCGGGTGGACGCCCATTCGGCCGCGGTGTCCTCGGCGCTGCTGAACGCCGTGCCCGAGGTGACCTCGACGGCCGGGTTCACCAGGGGCGAGCCCCTGCGCGGCGCGGCACACCATCTGGCGCGGGCTGCGGTGCTGGGCGGTCTGGACC
>NZ_BDBP01000071.1 GCF_001613045.1 Nocardia lijiangensis NBRC 108240
GGCCGAGCCGCCGTATGAGCCCGAGCCGCCGCGGGCCGCACCGCCACCCATGCGGCGGCCGCCGCGACGGATGGGCGAGTGGGCCGAATGGCTCGATCCGCCTGCCCGCGCCGAGGAACCCCTGGAGTCGGCGACCGTCGAGATTCAGGTCCCGGTCGACGAAGAGCCCGAACCGGAGCGCGACGACAGCGGGCCGTTCGTCCCCGCGATCGTCGACCGCACCGGCGGCAATCCCGGTCCCGCGCTGCGCCGTCCGCGCCCGCGCCAGCAGGAGCAGCGGGCCGAGGGTGGCAACAAGGTCCTCGCGGTGCTGATCGCGCTCGGCGTGCTCGTCGCGGTGGGCTCGATTCTCTGGGCGGTGTTGCCCAGCTCGGGAACTCGCCCCGCGCCGACGCCGACCAGCGCGGTGGCGGCTGCGGACGACGCCCCGGCCACGGTGACGCCGACACCGACGCCGACGGGACCCGAATCCCCTGCGGCCGTCGCGACTCCCGGATGCGTCCAGCGCCGCACCGGTGATGTCGTCTCCGGCACCGACGTCGGCGGCACCACCGACGGGCCGTCGGCGATCCTGGCCTTCGAACGCGCCTACTACGTGCAACGCTCGGGTCCGGCGGCCCGCGCCCTGGTCACCCAGGACTCGGCGGTCCCGCCCGCCGAGCAGATCCAGCGCGGCATCGACCAGGTGCCGGTCGGCACCCGCTACTGCGTCCAGATCACCCGCACCGCCGCTGGGGCGGGGGATGGGCAGTCGCACTGGGAAGTCCGGCTCACCCAGCAATATCCGGGTCAGCAGCCCAAGACCTTCACCCAGATCATCACCACCAAGACCGTCACCGGCCGCACCCTGATCACCGGCATCTCGATGGCCTGACTCCGCGTCAGCCCCAGGTGAGCGGATCGAGGTGCAGATAGAAGCGCTGCCGTTCGGCGTCGAGGTCGATGCCGTAGCGCTCGGCGAAGCGCCGGTCGGCGTCCAGCGCGCTCCGCTCGTCCGGCCAGGTCTCCCGCGAATTGGCCAGCAGCAGAGCGATATCGACGTAGCGGTCGGCCACCCCGAGCCTGCCCAGATCCAGGAACCCGGCGAACGACCGGGTGTCCAGGTCGAGAACGATGTTCGGCAGGCACAGATCCCCGTGGCACACCACGGATTCCGCGGATTCCCGCGCGATCCACCGGTCCACCTGAGCGGCCAGCCGAGCCAGCAGCACCGGCGGCGGCGTGTCGCGCTGATCCTCCGGAAGGAACTCCGGATCGACGGCGCCGCGGGCGACCACGTCCTGCGCCTTCGCGAACATCGTGCCGAGGCCGCGCTCGAACGGGCAAGTGTCCGTGGGCAGTTCGTGCAGATCGCGGACGGCGTCGGTCATCGATTCCCACGCGGCAGCCAGCGTCTCGGCGGGCACGCGGTCGGCGGGAACGCCGGGCACGGCGCTCGTCACCAGGCAGGCGGCATCGGCGCTCTCACGCCATTCGAGCGGCCGTGGCCCGGAAATCCCGTGGGCGCCCAGCCATTCGGCACGGTCGCGCTCCTGAGCCAGCTCCGCCGCCGAGGTCGCCGCGACGCATTTCGCGTACCGCGAGCCGTCGGTGGCGCGAAACACGGCGGCCCCTGACTCCCCGCCATCGACCGGTTCCCACTCGCAATCGGCAGGGAGGACCGGTCGGAATCGGGTCGGCGCATCGGACACGACCACGACGCTAGCAGCGCGTTCGCGACATCGAACCGAGCTCCGCGGTCGATTCCGGATCGCCCTCGGCGCGCAGCCTGCCGTTCTCCAGCAGCAGACAGTGCCCGCCGCGCAGCGCCTCGTCGTGCTGGTGGGTGGCGTGCACGACGGTGACACCGCGGGCGACGACATCCGGGAGCAGGTCCGTGATCCGTTGCCGCGCTTCGGCATCCAGTCCCGTGGTGGGCTCGTCGAGGAGCAGGAGGTCGGCTTCCTGGGCGAGGGCTTGGGCGAGCAGGGTCCGCTGACGCTGCCCGCCCGAGAGCGTGTCGAGCCTGCGGTCGGCCAGGTCGGCTATGTCCATGCGCGCCAAGCACTCCTCGATGACGCGGTGGTCCGCCCGCCGCAGTCGCCGCCATGGTCCGCGGTGCGCCCACCGTCCCATGGCGACGGTCTCCCGGACCGTGATCGGCAGCGTCGCGGGCACCGCGCTGTGCTGCACGACGAACGCGGTCCGCCGGATGCCGGGCCGTTCGATCGTCCCCGTCAGCGGCTTCAGCACGCCGGCCAGCGCCGCGAGCAGAGTCGACTTGCCGGAGCCGTTGTGGCCGAGCACCACCGTGATCCGGCCCGCCGGGATGGTCGCGGTGACGTCCGCCAGCGCGGTCCGCCCGCGGTAGCCCGCCGACAGTCCCACCAGGCGCAGGTTCGCTGGGTTCACACCGTGTCTCCCGTCACGCATATTGTAATGATAACCATTTTCATTCTATGGTGTCGCCTCATGGAATGGTTGATCGCCCCGTTCGAGGTGTCGTTCGTGCAGCGGGCTCTCTGGGGCGGTCTGCTCGTGTCCTGTCTGTGCGCCATCGCCGGAACGTGGGTGGTGGTGCGCGGCATGGCCTTTCTCGCCGACGCGATGGCGCACGGCATGCTGCCTGGCATCGCGATCGCCGCGCTGCTCGGCGGAAACCTGTTGGTGGGGGCCGCGTTCAGTGCGGGCGCGATGGCGCTCGGGGTGTCCGCGCTGACCAGGAATGCGCGGCTGTCGGCCGATATCGGGATCGGGCTGCTGTTCGTCGGCATGCTGTCGATCGGTGTCGTGATCGTTTCGCGCGCACAGTCGTTCGCCGTCGACCTCACCGGTTTCCTGTTCGGCGACGTGCTGGCGATCCAGGGCCGCGATCTGGTCTGTCTGGCTTTTGCGCTGCTGGCCGCGGCGGCCGTCGCGCTGCTCGGTCACCGTGCTTTCGTCGCGCTGGCCTTCGATCCGCGCACCGCGCACACGCTCGGGCTGCGTCCGAAGCTCGCGCAGGTGGCACTGGTCGCGCTGATCACGCTGGCTATCGTCGCCTCGTTCCACATCGTCGGCACGCTGCTTGTGTTCGGCCTGCTCATCGCGCCGCCCGCCGCCGCGATGTACTGGGCGCACCGGATTCCGGTCATCATGGCGGTGGCGGCGCTGCTCGGGTCCGCGGCGACGGTGGCCGGGCTGCTGATCTCCTGGCATCTCGGCACCGCGGCGGGTGCCACCATCGCGGCGTTCGCGGTGGCGCTGTTCTTCCTGTCCGCGGCAGCCTCCGCGTTGCGCGGCCGAATCCGGTTCTCCGGCACCGTGATCGGGCCACTGGCGGCGCTTGTGACCGTCTTTCCGCTCGCGGGCTGTGGCACCGAGCAGGCCTCCGGCGAATCCGAACCGGCGCCGCACGGCTACGTCGCGGGCGCGGAGGAGACCGCCGAACCACAGCCGCGACTCGTCGTGGTGGACAAGGATTCCGGCGCGGTGCGCGTCGTGGACCTGATCTCCGAGGAGGTCACCGACCTCGCGACCGCCGCGGGAATCACCCGGTTGGCGAGCGACGGCCGCTACGCGTATCTCTCGACCCGGGACGGGATCCGGATCATCGACATGGGGACCTGGCTGGTGGACCACGGCGACCACGTGCACTACTACAAGGCGCCCCTTCGTGACATCGGCACGTACCTGGGCGGACCGGCGCTGGCGGCGGCCGCGGACCCGTCGGTGGCCGCGCTCGTGCTCGACAGCGGCGAGAGCGTCCTGCTGGACCGCGCCGCACTGGACGCGGGCTCGGTGCCGGAGGGCGTCGTGCTGGCGGATGGGCCCGCCGTGCCGTCAGGCGAACACACGGTGGTGGCGCGCCGGTCGGACGGCCGGGTAGAGGTGCGCGGCCGTGACGGTGCTGTGGTCGCCTCGGTGGCGGAGACGTGCCCGGACCCGCGCGGCACGGCCGAGACCCGGATCGGCGTCGTCTTCGGCTGCGCCGACGGCGCTTTGGTGGTCGGCGTGCAGGAGGGCTCGGCCGTCGCGACCAAGATCGCCTACCCGCGGCCCGTTCCGGACGACGAGCGCGCCGTCGAATTCCACCACCGGCCCGGCAGCACCACGCTGGCCGCCAAGGCGGGGGAGCGCGGGGTGTGGCTGCTCGACATCCGCCGCGAGACATGGACTTTCGTGGACACCGGCCCGGTGCTCGCGACCACCACCGCGGGTGCGGGCGCGCCGCTGCTCGTGCTGAGCGCCGACGGCGTGCTGCACGCCTACGACGCCGCGACGGGTACCGAACTCACGCGCACACAGCTCGTCGAGCCCGGCTCCGCCGCGGGCATCGTGGTCGATTCGAGCCGCGCTTACGTCAACGATCCCGGCGGCCGACGAGTACTGGAGATCGACTATTCCGACCTGCGGATCGCCCGCACCTTCGCGCTGGATATCGCTCCCGCGCTGATGGTGGAGGTGGGCGAATGAGGGTGGTGGCGCGCGTCGCTGTCCTCCTCGTCGCCGTGCTGATGCTCGCCGGATGCTTGTCCTCCGGTGCGCAGCGGCGCGAGATCATCGTGACCACGAACATTCTCGGCGATCTGACCAGGGTGATCGTCGGCGACGCGGCCGAGGTGACGGTGCTCATGCAGCCCGACACCGATCCGCACTTCTTCGCCATATCGGCAAGGCAGGCCGCGCAACTGGAGCGCGCGGGCCTCATCGTGCACAACGGGCTCGGACTGGAAGAGGGCGTGCAGCGCCACGTCGACGCGGCCGCGCACGCCGGCGTCGCGACGGTGGCGGTCGGCGACCGGGTCGACCCGCTGGTCTATCGCCCCGAGGTCGGCGCCGACCGCCCCGACCCGCACTTCTGGACCGACCCGCGGCGGGTGCGCCGCGCGGTCGAGGTGATCCGCGACGAGGTCGTCGCGCACGTCGCCGGAATCGATGCCGCGGCCATCCGCGAGCGCGCCGAACGCTACCTCGGCGATCTCGATCGGCTCGACCGGTGGATGACCGAGCGATTCGCCGCCATCCCCGCCGAACGGCGCAAGCTCGTCACGAACCATCACGTCTTCGGTTATCTCGCACAACGTTACGGCTTCCAGGTGATCGGCGCGGTGATCCCCGGCGGCACCACGCTCGCCTCCCCTCCCCCGCGGATCTGGCCGGGCTCGCCGAAGCCGTTCGGGCAGCGGGCGTCGGCGCGATCTTCGCCGACTCCGCCCAGCCGGACCGCCTCGCGCGCGTACTCGCCGAACAGGCCGGGGTCCACGTCCGGGTCGTTCCGCTGCACTCGGAATCGCTCACCGGACCGGGCGGCGGCGCCGAGACCTACCTGGCGATGATGCGCGCCAACACCGAGGCCATTGCGCGCGGACTGGCCCCGTGAACGCAGAGTTACAACGAAAAAGGGAGCACCACATGCACTTTCGGTCCCAGGCCCGCACTGCGCTCGCGCTGTCGGGTCTGCTCACCGCGGCCGTCGCGCTGGCCGGATGCGGCTCGGACGACGCCGAGTCCGCGGGCGAACAGATCGCCGAGCCGATCGCGGTCACCTACGACGGCGGCATCCACGTGCTCGACGGCGCAACGCTAGAGCTGCGGGGTAGCACCGCAGTCGACGGATTCAACCGGCTGAACCCGGCGGGCGACGAGCGGCATCTTCTCGTCTCCCACAAGGACGCTTTCCGCGTCTACGACGCCACCGCAGCCGAGTTCACCGACATCGAATTCCCGGGCGTCGAACCGGGACACGTCGTCCAGCACGCCGGGCGCACCGTGCTGTTCGCCGATGGCACCGGCGAGGTCACCTCGTTCGATCCGATGCTGCTGTCCGACGGAAAGCCCGCCACCGAGGTGTATCGGGCGGCCGCGCCGCACCACGGCGTCGCGATCGAGCTGGCGAACGGTTCGCTGGTCGTCACGCTCGGCACCGAGGAGAAGCGCACCGGCATCGCCGTGCTGGACGAGCAGCGCAAGGAGATCGCCCGCAACGAGGACTGCCCCGGCGTACACGGCGAAGCCACCGCCAAGGGTGACACCGTGATCGTGGGCTGCCAGACCGGCGCGCTGGTCTACCGCGACGGCGTCATCACCAAGGTCGCCGCCCCGACCCCGTACGGCCGCATCGGCAACCAGGCGGGCAGCTCCGAATCGACCATCGTGCTCGGCGACTACAAGAAGGACAAAGACGCGGAACTGGAACGGCCGCAGCAGGTCTCGCTGATCGACACGGTCACCGGCACGCTGCGCCTCGTCGACATCGGCACCAGCTACACATTCCGTTCGCTGGGCCGCGGTCCGCAGGGCGAGGCGCTGGTGCTCGGCACCGACGGCCGCATCCACGTCATCGACCCGGCGGCAGGCACGGTCACCCGGACCATCCCGGTCATCGACGCCTGGCAGGAGCCGTTGAAGTGGCAGCAGGCACGCCCGGCCCTGTTCGTCCGCGGCGCCATCGCCTACGTCTCGGACCCGGCCACCAAGAAGGTGCACCGCGTCGACCTGGCGACCGGGACGGTCGCCGCGTCCGTCACCCTGCCGGACAGCCCGAACGAGCTGAGCGGCGTTGTGACCCACTGATTGCGGATCCCGTGCCGCTGCCGCTGACCGCGTGGGTCGGCGGCAGCCTCGATCTCTGTTATAGCGTCACGACCACTCCGCCCGGTGATCGTCGACCCACTCCGCGAACGAGCGGGCGGGTCGCCCCAGGACCGTCGCCAGCTCCTCGGTGACGATCGGTTGGCGTTCGAGTTCGCGAGCGTAGCGGCTCATCAAGGCGCGCACGAATCCCGCGTCCAGGCCGTGCGCGACCATGGCCGATGCGGCTGCTTCGGCCGGAACCTCCTGATACCGCAGGGGTTTGCCGAGTACTGTGCCGATGATCGCGACGAGTTGCTCCATGCTGAGCGCCTCGGGACCGGTGATCGAGAGCCGCCGACCGTCGAGTGCGTCGTCCACCATGGCGCGCGCGATGACATCGGCGACGTCTTGTTCGTGGATGACGGCTTCCGCGAACGCCGCGTACGGACCGAACACCGTGTCGCCCAGTGTGATCGGACCTCGCCACATCGCCAGGGTGTTCGTCGCGAACGAGCTGGGCCGCACGCTCACCCACGGCAGTCCGCAGGCGACGACCGCATTCTCCACTTCGGTGTTGCGATCGCCGTTGTACCGGGACGGCTGATGCGACGGATCGTCGTCGGCATTGATCGCCGACAGGACGACGACGCGTCGGACGCCGTGCTCGACCGCCCGGCGGAGCAGGTCGTCGATGTAGTTCTCGGTCGCTCGCGGGTGGACGAAAAGGGATTCGACATCGGCGAGGTCCAGTTCGTCGGGCGAGACCAGGTCGACGCCGTGGGGCAGTGCGGCGTCGGGCCGCCGGGAAACCGCCCGGACCGGAAGTCCTGCCGACATCAGGGCAGCCACCAACGGCTGGCCGATCACACCCGTGGCGCCTGTTACGAGATACATGAGGTTCCTCTCTACAACATAAGATATGTATCTCATATTATCTGGAGGCCGTAGGGTAGTTCATATGGTTTTCGTAACAGTTTTGGACTGGCCCTGAGGTGCGCTCAGCCTGCGAGTTCGTCGGCGGCGTCGCGGCCCGCCTCCGCGGCGTGGCGCAGGAATCCGGCGATCAGCTCCAGTTCGGCGGCCGTGTAGCTCTCACAGAGCGCGTCCATTCGGCCGGACATACCCGCGAACAGGTCGTACAACTCCTGATTGCGATCGCCGAGCGCGCGGACGGTCACCGCGCGCCGGTCGGCGGCCTCGGGGTCGCGCTCCCTGGCGACCCATCCGCCCCGCTCGAGCCGGTCCAGAATGCCCGTCAGCGTCGCCGGGTGCAGATTCGCCATGCGGGCCAGCGCCGTGGGCGTCAAGGGCCCGTGCAGGTCGATCAGATCCAGGCAGGTCCAGTCGGCATCCTTGAGTTCCACCTTGCCGCCGAAGCGCCGGTTCAGCAGGGCTAGCTGCGTATTCAGTTCGCGCAGCCCGCGTTTGACCGTCTGCGTCTCGCGGCGGTGCCGGCGTTTCGCGGCGTCCCTGCTCATCGCATCGCCCTCTCCTTCGTATGGTTTCCATATCATACGAAGGATTCTCCGAGTTCTATTCGCGCGCCATCAGCGACGCCAAGGGGACTTCACTGGACGACCGGCGCGCCACGAACAGCGCGAATCCGATGGCGGCCAGGGTCAGTGGCAGGCTGGCGCTCAGCAGCGGGGTCGGCAACTCGATCGGCGGCAGCAGTCCGACGACAACCGCAAGCCGACACAACCTGTGCGGCAGCCGCGTTCCGATGTCGAGTCCCGGTCGCCATCGCTCACGATGGCATCGATGCTATCCAGCTTCCGGCTGAATGGAACCTCCTCGGGCAATCAGCGCCTCGGTCGAACGATGGATGCGCCGCCGCGAATCAGCGCCGCGGCGGTGCATGTGTGCAGGCACAGTCAGGACGAAATGCTTTGGTGATCAGTAGATCTCGCGGTAAGCGAGCCGATTGTCAAGGCATCCAAGTGATGCGGCCGCCTTGGAAGTCCTGGGCCTTGCCGCCTTGGTAGTCGTATTCGTCGCTGGTGGGGTAGCCGTAGCGGCCGTTCTCGCCGCCTGCGCGGACCCAGTCGTCGCGGATGGCGCCCCAGACGGCGTGCGCGCCGGTGCGGGCGGACCAGTAGACGGCGCCGCCCTCGAAGAGGTTGTAGCGACCGTTGTCCTTCGCGGCGGTGGCTTCGTCGGTGAGGGGGAAGCCGAGGGCGCCGCCTTCCCAGCCGTAGGCGCCCCACTTGTCGCGGATTGCCCCGCCGATCCGGTGGGAGTCGGTGCCGAGGGACCAGTAGATGGATCCGCCCTGGAAGTGGTTGAAGCGGCCGGGCCTGCCGGGTGTGGCGAGTTCCCCGGTGACGGGGTAGCCGAGGACGCCGTTCTCCGAGCCGAGCGTGTCCCATTTGGCGCGGATCGAGCCGCCGACCTGATGGGCGTCGACCTCGGGGTGCCAGTAGACGGCCGCGTTGCGTTCGAAGGCTTGGAATCGTCCGCCGCGGCCGGCGTCGAGTTCGGGGGTGACGGGGTCGCCGAGGACGGCGGGTCCGCCCGCTCGGTCGTATTCGACTTCGATGGCGCCGCCGACGTCGAAGGGGCCGACGGGGCGCGCGGTGGCGGCGCCGATGCCCGCGGTGAGCGCGACCGCGAGTGCGGCGGTGGCGATGGCGCCGCGGCGGGCGGACGGGCGGCTGGTGCGATGTTGCCGAGCCAACTGAACTCCTTGTGGGTACTGGATTGGCGGACCGGAATCGCGATGAGCCCGGTGTCGACGTGCGAGGACGGCCCGATGGGCGCGGCCGGACGAGGCGCTACCCGGCCGGCGCGCGGCCGAAGCGAAGGCTGAGGCCTGCCCAGCGCGGCCGAGCCGGTGGCGTCGTCGACACGAGGTCCATCGGCGATCGGCGCGGGGCCGTTAGCAAACCTCGCGACGTTGTCCGCTTGGTCCGGTTCCATCCCCGAACGATGTGAGCGGACGAGCCGCCTAGTCGGTGGTGATCGTCAGGATGTCCTCGATCGGCAAACGGGGTGTCGGCGGCACGGGGTCCGGCTCCGGCGCCATGCCCACCCGGACGACGACCTGGGGCCGCAGGTGGCCGGGCAACAGTGCCGCGATCACACGGCGGGCGGCGGGCAACTCGGTGATGTGCGTGAGCGGGCAGGTCGAGAGTCCGGCGCCGGTGCATTCCAGCAGTACCGCCGAGAGTGCCTCGCCGGTGCGCAACCAGTGAGCGGGCCCGTCGTCGGAGGAGCTCAACGCCAGCAGCCGGGCGTGATCCTCGGCCATCGTCCGGCGGGTGCTTCCCGGCGCGGTGGGGAACTCGCGGCGGACGGGCACCCGCCCTGCCTCGGCCGCGGTGGCAAGCGCGGTCGGCGGAATGCCCTCGGCGGGATCGAAATGTCCGGTCCACCAGCGCAATTCGCTCTGATACGGTTGGTCGAAGCGGCGCATCGCCTCGGCCTGGTCGGAGGCCGCGGCGAGCCGCTCGCGCACCGAGTCGGGCAGGTCGTCGAGGGTGATCTCGCACGCGCGCGCCACTTCGGTCACGCCGGGCAGGAGCGCGTCCCAGCCGTCGGGTGCGTCCATGGGGAGCCGGTCGGAGTACCTGCGCCCGATGATGCGGGCCTGATTCCGGATGCGTTCGGGCGGGTCGGGCCACGGACGAAAGGCCAGCGCGGCCAGATAGCGCGGCCGCGCCGGATCGGGCAGGCGAACGACGTCGGTGTGCCAGCCGTTTGCGGCGAAGGCGGTCCTGGTGTGGTGCAGCATCGCGCCGCAGCTGATCACCTGCTGTCGACCGTCCGGATCGGCCATCGGAAGCGATCGGTCGGGGTCGCTGTGCAGATGCAGCCGCTTGCCGTCGAAGATCAGGCGCCAGGGCTGGGAGTTGTGCAGGGACGGAGCGCGGCGAGCGATCTGCAGCGCGGCGGTGACGGCCGCGACGTCGGGAACTGCAGATCCGGCACGAGCGTTTTCTGCGGTCATGCCTATCGAGTATGGCACGGCTCACCGCCACCGGCGGCCATCGCCTCACCGCGACCGAACCGGCCGAACCGCTGATCGCGGTGACGAACGCCGCCGCGACGCGCCCAAGGTAGAAACGCATTTTCCGGGAATTGCCCAATATTCGCTGGCCCACTGTGTTGTGCTCGAGTCGTGAGCCAAGTCCACTTGGGGCACATCTTCCACATCGCTGGACGACCACACGTCCAGGAGGCGGCCGATGCGCTGGTCTCGGTGCCGGACGGCGCTCTGGTCGTCAAGGACGGCCGGATCGCCTACTGCGGCGGCCGCGACGAGCTCCCCGCCGAATTCCGCGGCACCGAGCCGACGGACCATCGCCCGGGCTTCCTGCTCCCCGGCTTCGTCGACGCCCACATCCATTTCCCGCAGACCTTCGCGGGAGACGCCTACGGCGGCGGCCAGCTGCTCGAATGGCTGACGCGCTGCATCTACCCGTCCGAAGCTCAATTGGCCGATCCGGTGTACGCGCAGCGCGCGGCGGTCGCCTTCTGCACCCGGCGCATCGCCGTGGGCACCACCGCCGCGATGGTCTTCGGGTCGGCCTTCCCGCACGCGCAGGACGCGCTGTTCGGCGAGACGCGCCGCCGCGGCCTGCGCATGGTCAGCGGCCGCGGTATCCAGACCACGGGCGAGGACGCCGTCGCTCCGTTGATCACCTCCGAGGACGAGGCGATCCGGCTCGCCAAGTCGGAGATCGACACCTGGCATGCCGTCGACACCGGCGACGTCGACACCGCCCTGCTGCACGTGGCGATAGTTCCGCGCTTCTCGCTGGCGGTGACCTGCGAAACGCTGCGAAACCTCGGTGAGCTCTACGACTCCGTGCGCGATCGTGGCGTCTATTTCCACAGCCACCTCAACGAGAACAACCGCCCGGGCACCGGCGAGGTCGACAGCACCAAGCAGGCGTACCAGGTGGATTCGTACCTCGACACCTACGACGGGAAGTTCCTGCCCGGCTCGCAGGTGGGCGGCAAGAGCCTGCTCGGCAAGCGCAGCATCTTCGCGCACGGTGTGCACTGCCAGGACGCGGAACTGCGGCGCCTGGCGCAGACCGGCAGCTCGATCGCGCATTGCCCGGTGTCCCAGCAGTTCCTCGGGTCCGGGACCATGCCGTGGAAACGGACCGTCGCCGCGGGTGTCACGGTGGCGGCGGGCACCGACTACGGCGGCGGCGACGAATGGTCGATCCCACGGGTGCTCGCGGCGGCGTTCAAGGTGCACATCTCCGAACCGGGGGAGGGCGGGGTCTCGATGCATCCGGCGGAGATGCTGTTCACCGGAACGCTGGCCGGTGCGCGCGCCCTCGATATGGAGAGCCGGTTCGGGAACTTCGATCTCGGCAAGGAGGCAGACTTCCTCGTCGTCGATCCCACGGGCACGCCTGCACTGGAAGACACACTGGCGCAAGGGATTCGATCCGAGGATCCGGTCCTCGCGCGGGATCAGATGCTGTTCGCGCTGCTGATGGGGATGAGCGAATCGACCATCGCGCAGGTCTACGTCCGAGGTCGACGCATCGACGACCACTAGCGGCCCGCCGATGAACGCGACGACCGTCACCGTCTTCCACCGCCCCACGGACCTTGCGGCCTTCGGGGCCTGGCTCGATCGGATGAACGAAATCGCCTCTGTCATGGAAGGATTCGTGGAGTGTTGCCGCGCGGTGAACGATCACCCCGCCTTCGAACCCGGGTTCGGCGCCGTATTCGGCTCCGAGCGGCAGGTGCACGATTTCCTGGACTCGGCCGCTTGTTCCCGCGTGCTCGCCGAGGGGGAGGCGCTCGGATTTCACCGGAAGAGCTCGGACCTCGTCATCGTCGAGGGAGAGTTGCCGCCGCCCGGCGTCGGCGTGGTCCAGCACAGCGTCACCCGGGGCAAGGAGGCCGATTTCCTTGCGGTGGAAGCGGAACTCGTCACCCTCAGCGCCACCTTCCCCGGATTCGAGGGCGTCGCGTTGTTCGCGCGCGGCGACGCCGGCCGCTGGTTCTCGGTGCTGCGATTCCGCACGGCGCATCACCTGTCGAACTGGATGCGCTCGCCGGAGCGCGTCGCGACCCTGCCCGCGCTGCGCGCCGAGCTGACCGAGGACTTCTCCGTCGTCGCGCACACCACGCCGTTCGGATCCACGCTCCGCACGGTCGACGGCAGGACCCGGGTGACGCCCACCTGGAAGATCGCGATGCTGGTGCTGCTCGTGCTGTACCCGACGGTGATGACGCTGTCCCGGTTTCTCGGTCCGGTGCTGGACGAGAACGGCGCGCCGCCCTGGCTCGCGATGTGGCTCAGCCAGATCGTGAGCGTGGCGTTGATGAGCTGGATCCTCTCGCCCGCCGTCGCGGCCTGCTTCCGGCGGTGGCTCGATCCGGTCGACGGTGCCGGCTGGCGGGTGAGCGCGCTGGGAGCCGCGATCGTCGTGGTCCTCTACGGTCTGACGCTGCTGCTGTTCGCTTCGGTGAAGTGGCTGCACTACTGGGATTACAACCGATGAGCGCGGCCGCGCCTCCCTGCCGATCAGCGGGCCATCGCGGTCCCGCCGATCGAGACGTAGACGAGCATCATTACGAACAGGAACCATCC
This sequence comes from Nocardia lijiangensis NBRC 108240, assembly GCF_001613045.1. Lineage (GTDB taxonomy): Bacteria > Actinomycetota > Actinomycetes > Mycobacteriales > Mycobacteriaceae > Nocardia > Nocardia lijiangensis. Next base: position 13,103 of record NZ_BDBP01000071.1, read on the forward strand.
CGCGCCCTGCCAGATCGGCCAGACCCGGCCGCTGCGCCAGCGCAGATAGGTGATGACGAAGGCGCCGATTCCGCCCGCCAGCAGGACGACGGCGGGCACGAGCAGCACCGCGATGCCCGAGGCGGCGTCGCACAGCAGCGGACCGGACAGGCACTCGTCTCGACCTGCGGCCCAGACCGTGGCCACCAGCGCGACGAACGCCGCCGTGCCGAGGATCGCGAGGTCGTAGCGGACCGCTTGGCGGAATCCCTCGGGATCGGACCAGCGCTTCTCGACATCGTTCACCATCCGCCTGCTCACCTCCGATCGCGGTCACGGGCGTCGTTGCGCCCAGCATCGGGGTTGCCGGACCGACCGGTCTCAAACTCGCGATCGGCTGGTCAGCGCGTGGTGGTGAGGTCCGGCGGGTCGGCGTGGTGGTGGCGCATTTCGAACCAGTACGTGGCTGTCACCGTGCCGTACGCCGCAACGACGACGGATGCGGTGACAGCGAGTGCGATCAAGAGCAGTGGGAGCAGAAAAGCCATGTGCCCTCCCCGAAATCAGTGTGAGTTCGGCGTCGGAAGCGGGATGGCGCCGCGTCGCGCTCGTTCCCTGTCAATCCGCTTGCACCCTTCGAATCCTAGAACCGCGGGCTGTCGGTGGCACGGGGGCACCAGTGTGAGTCGAGTCATGTCGAATTCCGTGTGTCTGACACATCACATGATCTTGATGAGGTTCAATGGAAGGAGGTCTATGAGCTTTCGAAGTATCGCGCTCTCGTGAAAACGAATCCCCAGCATCACTCCCGTATCCGTGAAGGAGCACGCCAGTGAGCACGATCCTCTGCGCGCTACACGACACCATCCTCGCGCAGTACGACAATCCGACCCCGGAAGCGCCGCCGCTGGCGGACAAGCTCATGCAAATGGGTCGGTACTTCACTTGGCTCGTTCAGCTGTCGGGGATCACCGCCATCACTTACGGCGGTGGCCGTTTCGCTTGGGAGAAATGGAACGGCGGCGGCTTGCAGTCGCCGAAGATGATCGCCAGCGCGATGGCAGGAGGTGCTGTCGCCACAAGCGCGGGGACGATCATGAGCGCGGTGATCTAGCCGCCGGTCGGGTCGCACACCGCGGGCGGAACCGACTCCGCCCGCGGTGTGCGACCCTTTTCACATCCATATTAGTTGTGTGCAACTTAGTTGCTCGCTACTGTTCATGGGGCACGGCACGTTCATCGAGAAAGGCACCCCCATGAGCACCCTCTACACCGCACAGGCCACCGCGACCGGCGCCGGACGCGGCGGGCACGTCCGCTCCTCCGATCAGAAGCTCGACTTGGAACTGAGCATCCCGAAGGAGCTCGGCGGCGCGGGCGGTGCCGGCACCAACCCCGAGCAGTTGTTCGCCGCGGGTTACGCCGCGTGCTTCCACAGCGCGCTTCAGCTGGTCGCCCGCCGCGAGAAGGTGAAGATCGCGGACTCCTCGGTGACCGGCGCGGTCGGCATCGGCCCGAACGGAGACGGCTTCGGTCTGGCTGTCACCCTCACCGTCGATCTGCCCGGCATCGAGGCCGCCGCGGCGCGCGCCCTGGTGGACGCGGCGCACCAGGTCTGCCCGTACTCGAACGCCACCCGCGGCAATATCGACGTCGATCTCGTCCTGGCCTGAGTCGCGAGCACCGCGTCAGCCCTCTACCCGTGTCAGCCCCGCCGAGCAGCCATCCAGTAGCTTGGCACGCAGGGTGGCCGCGTCGCTCGCACGAGCCGACGATGCCGCCGCGGAACCAGTTTTCGCACACCCACCGGACCTGACGAACGAAGAGAGCTGATCGATGCCGACCTCTACCGCGCGTGCCCAGATCGGTGTTACCGGCCTGGCTGTCATGGGCAGCAACATCGCCCGCAACTTCGCCAGGCACGGCTACACCGTCGCGCTGCACAACCGTTCCGTCGCCAAGACCGACGCGCTGCTGGCCGAGCACGGTGGCGACGGCGATTTCGTCCGCACCGAAACCGTCGAGGAGTTCGTCGCGGCGCTGGAGAAGCCGCGCCGGGTGCTGATCATGGTCAAGGCGGGCGCGGCGACCGACGCCGTCATCGAGGAGCTCGCCGCCGTGATGGAGCAGGGCGACATCATCATCGACGGCGGCAACGCCCTCTACACCGACACGATCCGCCGCGAAGCCGCGCTGCGCGAGCGCGGGCTGAACTTCGTCGGTGCGGGCATCTCGGGCGGCGAGGAGGGCGCGCTCAACGGTCCGGCGATCATGCCGGGCGGGCCGAAGGAGTCCTACGAATCGCTCGGTCCGCTGCTGGAATCGATCGCCGCGCAGGTCGACGGCACCCCGTGCTGCACCCACATCGGCCCCGACGGTTCCGGGCACTTCGTCAAGATGGTGCACAACGGCATCGAATACGCCGACATGCAGCTGATCGGCGAGGCCTACCACCTGTTCCGCGACGCGCTCGGTTTCGACGCCAAGCAGATCGCGGACGTGTTCACCCAGTGGAACTCCGGCGATCTGGAGAGCTACCTGGTCGAGATCACCGCCGAGGTGCTCGCGCAGGTCGACGCGAAGACCGGTCGTCCGCTGGTCGATGTCATCGTGGACGCCGCCGAGCAGAAGGGCACCGGCCGCTGGACGGTCAAGTCCGCGCTCGATCTCGGCGTGCCGGTGACGGGCATCGCCGAGGCGGTGTTCGCCAGGGCGCTGTCCGGTTCCCGTGCGCAGCGCAAGGCCGCGGTGGGTCTGGCTTCGGGCACGCTTGCCGAAAAGCCCACGGACGTCGAGCAATTCACCGAGGACATCCGGCAGGCGCTGTACGCGTCGAAGGTCGTCGCCTACGCGCAGGGCTTCGATCAGATCGCAGCGGGCAGTGTCGAATACGGCTGGGATCTGCACCCCGGCGACCTGGCGACGATCTGGCGCGGCGGCTGCATCATCCGTGCCCGATTCCTGAACCGGATCAAGGAGGCCTACGACCAGGACCCCGCCCTGCCGAGCTTGATCCTCGCGCCCTACTTCCGCGAAGCGATCGAGACGGCCATCGACAGCTGGCGGCGCGTGGTGTCCACCGCGACCCTGCTCGGCATCCCGGTCCCGGCCTTCGCGTCCTCGCTGTCGTACTACGACGCGCTGCGCGCCGAGCGGCTGCCCGCCGCGCTCACCCAGGGACAGCGTGACTTCTTCGGCGCGCACACCTACGAGCGCATCGACGCCGAGGGCAAGTTCCACACGCTGTGGAGCGGTGACCGCAGCGAGGTCGCCGCGGGCTGAGCGGCGCGGGTCACGCCGTGACCCCATCGTAAGCGGCCGCGACGATGTCGAGCGACCGGTCGTCGGTGAGCGATCGGTCGTCGTCGAGCATCCGGTTCATGACGTAGGACACCGTCATCCGCGCGTCCATGTCGACCCAGACGAGCGAGCCACCCCAGCCGCCCCAGAAACACGTACGGGCGCTGGGGGATTCGCCGCCGCCGAGACCGTACCCGAGGCCGTAACGCATCTGTGTGCCCAGCACGGTGTCCATGCCGCGGAACTGCTCGTGGACGGCGCGTTCGCAGCCTTGTCGCGACAGCAACCGCACGCCGCGCCAGGTGCCGCCGTTCGCCAGCACCGACTGCACGGCGGTCACCGAGCGGGCGTTGCCGAATCCGCCGACGGCCGGAATCTCGGCGCGCCGCCAGGCAGCGGTGTTGGCCGCGGCGGCGGGCACCGACGGATTGCCGGGGCCGCGCGGCGCGGAATCGTCGCGCCCCGGGCTTGCGGGCGGCGCGATGATCGGTGCCACGCGGTGGTCGTGCTCCGAGGGCAACCCGATGTGGAAGTCGGCCCCCAGCGGCCCGGCGATCTGCTCGGCGAAGAAGACGCCCAGACTGCGACCGGTGATCCGCCGGACGATCTCGCCGACCAGATAACCCTGGGTGAGCCCGTGGTAGCCGGCCGCAGACCCTGGCGACCAGCGGAGAGGTTGCGCCGCAAGCCGTGCCGTCGCGGTCGACCAATCGTAGAGATCTTCCACCGTCATCGGCTCGTCCCAGGTCGGCAGGCCCGCGGTATGCGAGAGCACGTGCCGCACCAGCACGCATTCCTTGCCCGCGGCGCCGAATTCGGGCCAGTACTCGGCCACCGGCGCCGCCGGATCGAGGTCGCCGCGGTCCGCGAGGACCAGCGCGCACAGCGCTGTCATGGTTTTGGTCGTCGACCAGACGTTGGTGATGGTGTCGCGCTGCCACCGCGCGGTGCGCGACTCGTCGGTATATCCGCCCCAGATGTCGACCACGAGCTCGTCGCCCACCGACACCGCCACCGAGGCGCCCACGTCGTCGCGGTCCAACGATGCCGCCAAAGTGTCTGCCACCGTGCCGAATTCGCTCGCGCACCGCCCGTGGATCTCAGCCATACGGGGCAAGCTAATCCGGGACGTCCGCCCGAGCCACCGATTTTCGCGCGCGCCGGTCGAGACGGCCTGAATGCTTCGGTCACGGAACAGAGATCCGGGATCCGGTCGGGCGGCCGCGGTCACGGAACATACGACGGTTCACGAAGGACTCGCACTCTCGTACAGTGCAGATATGCCCGAAGAAGCGCATACAGGCACGGTCGAGGTCGCCGCCGCGGGCACCGATGACGTGCTCTCGCTCGCGGCCCAGCTGTGCTTTGCCCTGTATTCGACCTCGCGCTCGATGACCGCCGCCTACCGGCCGTATCTCGACGCCATGCAGGTCACCTACCCGCAGTACCTCACGTTGGTCGCGCTCTGGGAGAACCCGGAGATGACGATGAAGCAGCTCGCCGATCGACTACGGCTCGACTACGGCACCGTGTCTCCACTCGTGCAGCGGCTCCAGACCCGCGGCCTGGTCGAGAGCATCCGCTGTTCGCACGACCGGCGGGCGGTGCAGCTGCAGGCCACCGCGGCGGGGCTCGCGCTGGAGCAGCAGGCCAGGCAGATGATCGCCGCGGTGCTTGCGGAGGTCGGCTATTCGATCGAGACGGTGACAGAGCTGCGCGACCAGGTCAACGCCCTCGGCGCCCGGCTCGACACCATCGTCGCCGAACGATCCGCGCGCTGACCGTCGCTCGGATCGCTGGGCTCGGCTACGCGTCCGCGTCTTGGAACTCGTGCCGGGTGATGAGGATGCCGGATGAGAGTGCTTGTCATCCGGGATCCTGCATCGTTCCTAGCGGAACAAGGCCCTGTCGAGACCTGGGCCGAGACGGACGGCCTCGGCGCGCCCGTACGGAACCAGCTCCAAGCAATGGCTACGCCATCGGCCCGGATGTTCACCCGACATCCGACGCCGTCCCCCGGGAATTGCCTACCAGTTGCCGACTGGCGGGCTGTCCAGCTGCTAGATCGGCGGGCACTTCAGCGGTATTCGTTTTACGCGTGGGTCGCAGGGCGATGGCCAGTACGACCGCTCCGGAGAGTGCGATGAGCATGGTCCAGACCGCGCCGACGTGCATGGCGTGCACGAACGCGTCGTCGGCGGCGCGCGCCAGATCAGGCAGCCCGACGGCGTCGGCGACATGCCGGGCCTGTTCCGCGGAGATGCGCGCTCGGTCCTGCACGTCAGGGGGCAGACCGGGCAACGCCGATTCGATGCCACGGCTGTATACGAGGGACATGATCGTCCCGCCCACCGCGATACCCAGCACGCTGCCGGTCTGACGCACGGTGTTGGTGACGGCCGATCCGGCGCCGGCCTGTTCCATCGGCAGGGTGGCCATTAGGGCCGCTGTCACCGAGCCGATGACCAGGCCGATGGCAAGGCCCTGGATGAGGACGAGGATCTCGTACCAGACCATCGAAGTGTCCAGTCCGAAATAGCCGAAGGTGCCCATGGCCAGTCCCGCGATGGTCAGTGCGGTCACGGTGACGGGACGCAGCCCCCAGCGGCGGACCAAGCGGATGCCGAGCGGGCCGCCGACGATCGCGCCGAGTGCGCCCGGGGAGCTGGCCAGTCCCGCTTGCAATGCCGAGAAGCCGCGTGCGCCTTGGAGATAGAAAGCGCCGTAGAAACCGACGGCGGTCATGGCGAACAGCAGCAAGCCGATGGCGGCGTTACCGCCGCCGAAGGTGCGCTGCGCAAGCAGTCGTGGGTTGAAACTGGGCTGGGCACTGCGCAATTCGACGATCACGAAGGTGGCCAGTAGCAGAATACCTGCGGTGACCGGCAGCCAGACATCCACGCGCCCCCAGGTGGTGACCTGGCCCGCGCGAATCAGGCCGTAGGCCAGGAGCGCAAGTCCAGTGATGGACAGCGCCAATCCAGGAAGATCCAGCGGACGCCGGGTGGGACTGCGGAAGTCCGGGATGAGCGTCGCGATCCCCACCAACCCGAGCGCAACAGCCGGGACGTTGACGAGAAACACCGAGCCCCACCAGAAACGGTCGAGCAGCACACCCGCGATCAAGGGTCCCGCCGCGATACCCACACCGGCCGACGCCGAGGCGATACCGATGGCGGTCGCTCGCGCGGGCCCGGTGAAGGTCCAGGTGAGGATGGCCATCGTCGCGGGCATGATGAGCGCGCTGCCGACCCCCATGGCGGCGCGGGCGGCAATGAGCTGCCCGGCGTCGGCGGAGTAGGCGGCCCAAATGGACGAGGCGGCGAAGACGGTCATCCCGGTGGCGAGCACGGCCCGGTGCCCGAAGCGGTCGCCGAGGGCGCCGGCGGTGAACATCAGGGCGGCGAAGACCAATGTGTAAGAGCCGGTTGTCCATTGCAGTTGCGCGGGGCTGGCATTCAGTCCGCGGACTGGATCGGAGAGAGTTTCGAGAGCGGTGCTGAGGATCGTGTTGTCCATCCAGATGAGCAAGGAGGACAGCAGGAGTACGGCGAGGATCAACCGCTGCCGGATGTTCGGCAGTGTCGCGGGCGTGGTCATGGAAACCTTCGATACGATTGGTAGGAACCTGACGTTTTAGAGAGTGCATTATCGTCAGGAACCTGTCAATCTGTTCTGGGAAAGGGCTGTGCGTGGATGCCGAAGGCGGGTCGCTGACCTTCATCGTTCGCAAGGTCTGGCTGAATATGCGGGCGGCGATCGGCGAGGAGCTCAAGGAGTTCGGACTGTCGACTTCGCAGTACGCCACGCTGATGATGACCGCCGCACAGCCGGGGATGTCGGTGGCCGATATCGCACGAGAGGTGGCGAGTACACGGCAGGCAGCGAACGAGATGATCGGTGGACTGGAGAAGGAGGGTCTGATCGAACGCCGCCCGCATCCGACCGATCGTCGTACGCATCAGATCAAGGTGACCGAGGCGGGAATGCAACGATACGCGGCGGCTCGGGTGGCCGTCGCGCGGCGCGAGGCGGAGCTGGAAGCCGGCCTCACTCCGGCGCAGCGCAAGGCGATTCGCGAGTGGATGTCAGGAATCGCCGACGCCTGTCACTGACGAGATCGGGCGCCATCGTGAGAATCGTCTGCCCGGCTGAGTGAAGCCGCACTTCGCGTACGTGTCGGCGATCGCGGTCTCGGTCGGCCCGTCCCGAAACGCGCCGACTGTGGGATGGCGGGGCTGCTGCCTGCGGCTGACTCAGCGGACCAAGCCGCCGCCCCGCGCCCGATACGCTCGATCCCATGATCATCTGGCTGAACGGAACCTTCGGTGCCGGAAAGAGCACGACCGCAACAGAATTGACCACCCTGCTGCCAGGGTCGCGGATCTTCGACACAGAATACGTCGGCTTGATGCTCCGCCACGTACTGGCCTCGGAGAAGGTCGACGACTTCCAGGACTGGCAGCCCTGGCGAGGGCTGGTCGTGGCCGCCGCGACGCAGATCCTCGACTACGTCGGCGGCCTGCTCGTTATCCCCCAAACAGTGCTCATCCACCAATACTGGCAGGAGATCCGTACCGGGATGCAGGCCGCCGGCGTCCTGGTCTGCCACGTCGTGCTGCACGCCGAGCGTGACGAACTCGTCCGGCGTATCGACACCGACACCGTCGAAACCGGTGCACGGCAATGGCGCCTGGACCACCTGGACGCCTACGAGGCCGCCCGCACCTGGCATAGCCACGAAGCGCACGTCGTCGAGACCACCGGTCTGCGACCACGCGAAGTCGCCGAACTCATCGCAGCTCACGCCGAACACACTCGAACAGCAACGAGGGATGGACAGCCAGCGAACTGACGACATGACTCAGCTCCGGTGACCCGGCTCACGGAATTCGATACTACGGTTCAGACACCGTCGGCGGTCAGGCAGAACGGGTGCCCCGCGGGATCGAGCATCACCCGGCGCTGGCTCATGTCGGGTTGGAAGGTGGTCAGGACCGCGCCCAGCTCGCCCATCCACGCTTGCGCGGAATCCAGATCGTCGACCCCGAACTCCAGGTGGGCCTGCTTGGCCACCACCGATTCCGGCCAACTCGGGCGTCGATAGTCCGGGATGCGGATGAAACCCAGCCCCGGCCCGGCGGTCTCGGTCCCGAGCAGGACGAAGTCATCGCTGGTGTAGAGCACCGGCAGGCCGAGTCCACGGCTGTAGAACTGTGCCAACTCGACAGGATCTGGACAGTCGAAATCTATTGAGAGCCAACGGATCCTCGGCCGATGTTCCGCGACTTCAGGGTTCTGTGTTGTCTGGTCAGCAGTCATGGTTCAGACCATGGGGTCCGACCAGGACAGGTCCGGTCCTGGATTCGGACGAGAATACCGACTGTGATCGGATCTACTGCGCGGTTGCTGCATATAGTGGCTCTGCTGGATTCACGCCCGGCATGGACCTGTCAGGAATTGAGCCGGCGGCTGGGAGTGACCGACCGTACGGTGCGCCGCGATATCGCACGCCTGCGGGAGCTGGGGTACGGCATCGATTCCGATCCCGGCCCGTGGGGAGGCTATCGCCTGGCTCGTCGCCCACGGGTTCCAGCGCTCGCCCTCGATGACGAAGAGGGTTTCGCAGTGGCCGTGGCGTTGCGGGAAGCGGCGGCAGGCGGCGTGCTCGGCAGCAGCGTCTCGGCATTGTCGGCGCTGTTCAAACTGCAAACCCTGCTACCCGAACGGTTGGCGCGCCACCTCGACGCGGTGAACCGCACCCTCGCCCACTCCGACGACGGGGCGGATGTATCCCCGCAAGCCGACGCGTCCGTACTGTGGGCTCTGGCCACGGCCTGCCGGCAGAGCGAACGCCTCGCGCTGACCTACCGCGATCATCACCAGCACATCACCCGCCGCTACGTCGACCCCTATCGTCTGGTGCGCGCCAACCGCCGCTGGTACTTCCTCGCCGAAGACGTCGACAAACAACAATGGCGTACCTTCCGGGTGGACCGGGTACTACACACCGAACTCACCGGACACCGCATCGAACACGACAACCCGCCCGACCCCGCCACGCTGGTCACCGAAGCGATCGCCGCGGTCACCTACCCGCTCTACGCCACGATCAGGCTCTCCGTGCCCCTCCCGCAAGCCTTACAGATCGTGCCTGCCACCATCGGAACCCACCGCCCCGACGGCCCCGACGCCACCCTCATCGATATCGGCGCCAACGACATCGACTGTCTCGTCACCTATCTGATGGGCCTGGGCACCACACTGCGCGTACTGAGCCCCGACACCGTCCGCCGAGCCCTCCTGGACAGGGTGGCCGCTCTGCGGGTCGACAACCTGTAACCCGGCTGCGCATGGAGATGGATTGGGCCACAGGCGATTCCGACGTTGTGGGAGGCCTGCTGCCCGAGTGGGCGAGATGATCTCCTGGCACCGTGGTGGATCAGTCGGCAGGATGGGTCACATGCCTGCCGTTCCCGAGAGTTCTGTCGGAGCCGCCGACGAGGCCGTGGAAAACGACTACGACAGCTTCGCCGAGGGGTATACAGCCGAGACCGAAACCAACCTCATCAACGGCTATTACGCGCGGCCCGCGATCGTGGACCTGGCCGGGGATGTGGCTGGCAGGCAGGTCCTCGACGCCGGCTGTGGCTCCGGCCCCATATTCGCGGCGCTGCGCGAACGGGGTGCCATCGTGACCGGCTTCGACTCCAGCGCCAAGATGGTGGAGCTGGCCCGGCGGCGACTCGGCACCGACGCGGCCCTGCGGGTCGCCGATATCGGCAGTCCGCTGCCGTTTCCCGACGGTGCGTTCGACGATGTCGTCGCGTCCCTGGTGCTCCACTACCTGAAGGACTGGACCGCGCCGCTGGCCGAGTTGCGGCGCGTGCTGAAGCCCGGTGGCCGGCTGATCATGTCCGTCAATCACTCCCGGCCCTGCAACACATGATCCGATCCGAAACCGATACCTATGTCCTGGCCAACCTTCACCGTGTCATCTCCGCGTGGACCGATACCCCTGCGAAGTAGCGTGCGCCCCATGGGGTCTCAATGGAAGTTCGCCGACCCTCGCAACACGGCGGCCTTCACGACTCGGGACATTGCCTTTGGTAATGACTGGGTCGCCTACGTCTTCCACGACGCAGACAACGGTGGATGGCAATTCCACGACTCCGATCCCGCACCGCCCACCGCCGACGACGACGCCATGATCGGCCTCGAGGAGATGGTCGACCGCGATCCCTCGATGGAATCTCTCGCCGACCTCCCGCCCGGCTGGTAGGCCTGGCGCAACTCCCCGGAGGCTCCCTGGCTTCGAGCCCCTCAGGGCTGATCGTCACGCTGCCGCTACTCGGTGTGCCCCCGTCGAACTCGGCGCGTGGGCGCCCGCCGGACATCGAGCGGCACGGTTGTACTCAGCGCTCGATACCGAAGATCTCACGGTTCCAGACCGAGATCCGGCGCCTCGATTGAACATGTAGCAGCTTGTAGCCATATTATAAGAATTATCTTCATCACAATGTACAGGTCTGTGATGAATATTCGATACTTGTACTCGCCTTCTGGTGATGCGCCCCACATTCACCATCGGCTACAACGTTGTCGGGCAATCCTCGACACACATGCTCTGGAGCTTGCCAGCGAAGATCCGAATCTTCCGCGATATCGAGAACCACAAGTTCGCCGCTCGCGCAATGGCCGTCTAGCCAGCTCTGATGAGCTGGGCGCTCCTGTCCCTACCGGGCAAATTCGCGGCCGAAGGGCCGAAGTACCGCAACATTCGGAGGCGGCAGCCTCTGTTCGGCGAATCGAACCGGAATCAATCCAGACGATGACCCGCGCCGCATAGCGGCCGCAGTCACCGAAGGAGATGTATGACAACCTCCGATCAGCAGAGCCATACGAAGGGGAAGGAAAGTGCGCAGCCAGCACTGACGACCAGCGAGTCGGAGGGCTACGCCCGCGGATTGACTCCGAGGACGATCCAGATGATCGCGATCGGCGGGGCGATCGGCACCGGTCTGTTCTACGGCTCGGCCGGAGCGATCGAGCAGGCGGGGCCCGCGCTGATTCTGGTGTATCTCGTTGCGGGCCTAGCCGTCTTCGTCATCATGCGCGCACTGGGGGAGTTGCTGACCTACCGGCCGGTGTCCGGCAGTTTCGCAGAGTATGCCAACGAGTTCCTCGGCCGCTTCGCCGGGTTCGCCACCGGTTGGACCTATTGGGCGGTGTGGGTGAGCACCTGCATGGCCGAGATCACCGTCGCGGGCAAGTACGTCGAGTACTGGTTCGACATCGAGCCGTGGATCACCGCGCTGGTCGTGTTGACCGCGCTGTTCGGTGCGAACATGGTCTCGGTACGGCTGTTCGGGGAGGCCGAGTTCTGGTTCTCCGCTGTCAAGATCACCGCGATCGTCGGCATGATCATGATCGGGATCGGTGTCCTGACAATAGGATTCGGTCACGCCGCGCAGCCGTCCGTTACCAACCTGTGGGACGACGGCGGGGTGTTCCCCCAGGGCTTCGGACAGTCTCTGATGACATTGCAGATCGTGTTGTTCGCCTACGTCGGCGTCGAACTCGTCGGCGTGACCGCGGGCGAGGCCCGCGACCCGAAGAAGACGCTGCGGAAAGCGATCAACACTCTTCCGATCCGCATCGGCCTGTTCTACATCGGTTCGCTTGTGGTGATCATGTCTGTTGCCAGCTGGCGGACGTTTCACGCGGGAAAGAGCCCGTTCGTCGAAGTTTTCGAGCAGATCGGAATCCCCGCCGCGGCAGGCATCATCAACTTCGTGCTGCTCACCGCCGCACTGTCGTCGTGTAACTCGGGCATCTACTCCACGGGGCGGATGCTTCGCAGCCTGTCGCTGCGCAAGGAAGCGCCCGCCGTGGTCGGCACACTCAACTCCCGCTCGGTGCCCTTCGCCGGAATCTGTCTCTCCGCGGGTGTCATGGTCCTCGGCGTAATCGTCAACGCCATTTCCCCGGACAAGGCATTCGCCTACATCACCTCGGTCTCCACCGTTGGCATCATCTTCGTCTGGGGAATCATTCTCGTCTGCCACATGATCTACCGCGCCCGCGTCAAGGCCGGTGCCCTGCCTGCCAGCGACTACCGGCTGCCCGCCGCACCGGTGACCACCGCGTTCGCGCTCGGACTCCTCGTTCTCGTTGTGATCCTGCTGTTGTTCACCGGCAGCGGGCGCACCGCCATAGTCGTCGGCGCCGTATGGGCGGTAGCCGTCGGTGCGGGATACCTCGCGCTGACCCGACTGGCGCCACAAGAGTCCGACCCGATTCCGGCTCGAGGCAGCGAGTGAGGCAGTGAGTGATGTATCTGAACGGATTTACACCCACAATGGACCGAATGAGCGGCCGAAAACCGTCGGCCGAGAAGGTTCCGTTATTGGAGCCCACGCATGTACTTCAGGCGATCTCAGGCCGCTATACCAGCAACCTGCCCCTCGTTGGATGGGTACGAGAACTCGGCGATATGCATGCCGAACTGATACCGGTACGGGCCACCCGGACACCGCAGCACAGAGCGGGTTTTTGTGAGCAGGTTCGCGCAGGGATCGATCGAGTCGTGCACGAGATCGATTCGTGGGCAGCGCGGAACATATCGCGTACGAAAGGTGCGCCCAAGCACACGCATTCGCTGGGTGAGGTGCTGAGCCACATCGCCAAGATCTACGCCGAGACGTGGTGGACCGTACTGCATTCGGCAGATGAAGAAGCGCGCCACCGGGCATGGTTTCACCTGAGCGAGGCCCGAGAGGGGTACGCCGAATTGGTGAAGGAGATACAAGCACGACGCCTTCAATTGCCGTTGGGATGGACCGGAATTCGCGTGTGCACCGAATGAACCGAACGGTCAGCCGACGGTCCGGTACGGGATGTGCCGGGTAGTGATGCGGTGGAGCAGTCGTGCCGCGGTGCGCGCGGTCCGGTTGTCGATATCCAGTCTCGGGTTCAGCTCGGCCACGTCCACGACGGCCAGTTTGCCGCTCGCGGTCACCCGGTCGCAGACGGCCTGGATCGTCGGGAGGGGGATCCCGAACGCCGCGGGCGCGCTGACGCCCGGCGCGACGGAGGCGGGCAGGACGTCGAGGTCGATGGTGAGGTGCACCAGGTCGACTTCGGCGAGGAAGTCCTCGACGAAGGCGAGCGATGTGGCGGGGTCACACTCGTCGTCGAGGAGATAGCGCACGTCGAACTTCGCTGCGGTGCCGAACAGCGCGGCGGTGTTGCTCGGCTGGCTGATGCCGAGCACGGCGTAGCGCACCGCGTCGCCCTCGGCTTCGAGGATCTGCCGGAACGGGGTGCCGGAGCTGGGTACCGGATCGGCGCGGAGGTCGAAATGGGCGTCGAGGTTGAGGATTCCGATGCGGGTGGCCGAGGTACGCCGCGTGGATCCGGCGACGCCGAGGTAGGTGCCGTAGGCGATTTCGTGCCCGCCGCCGAGGACGATCGGGAAGTGGCCGGCGTCCAGCAGGGCGCTGACGGTGGCGCCGAGATCGCGCTGGCCTTCCTCCAATTTCTCGTCGGCTACCGTGACGGTGCCCGCGTCGAACGCGCGGTGCGGTCCGGTCAGCGCCATCGGTGCGAGTGCCTGCCGCAGGGCATCGGGTCCGGCTGCCGCACCGACGCGGCCCTTGTTGCGCCGCACCCCCTCATCGCTGGCGAAGCCGACGAACACGCAGGCGCCCGGTTCGGTGCCCGGTTCGTACGGTTCGACGACCTGGTGCCAGCGCAGGTGCTCGGGCGCGGTGCCGTCGGTGCGGCCGGTCCAGCGGGGTGCGGGGTGCATCGTGGTGGCCTCCTCACTTCGAGTAGGCGAGCGTGCCTTCGCGCCACACTCGGCTGATCAGGGGCACACCGGGCCGGTAGGCCAGGTGCAGGTGGGTAGGCGCGTCGAGTGCCAGGGCGTCGGCGCGGGCGCCGGGGGTGAGGGCGCCGATGTCGGTGCGGCGCAGTGCCCGGGCGCCACCGGCGGTGGCGGCCCAGACGGCTTCGTCGGGAGTCATGTGCATATCCCGCACCGCGATCGCGATGCAGAACGGCAGGCTGGTCGTGTAGCTGGTGCCGGGATTGCAGTCCGCGCCGAGTGCCACCGTGATCCCGGCGTCCAGCAGTGCGCGGGCGTCGGGATAGCTGCTGCGGGTGCAGAAGTCGGCGCCGGGCAGCAGGGTGGCGACGGTGTCGCTGTGGGCGAGCGCGTCGATATCGGCGGAGTTCACATGCGTGACATGGTCGACCGAGGCCGCGCCCAGCTCCACCGCGAGTTGCACACCGGGCCCCTGCCGCAGCTGGTTTCCGTGCACCCGCGGAATCAGCCCGTGCGCCATACCGGCGCTGAGCACGGCATGTGCCTGATCCCGGTCGAAGGCGCCCTGCTCACAGAACACGTCGATCCATTTCGCGTGCGGCGCGCACTGGGGGATCATCTCCGCGCACGCCATCGCGACGTAGTCGTCGACGCGCCCGGCGTACTCCGGCGGTGGGACGTGCGCAGCCAACAGCGTCACCTCGTCGGTGTGGCGTCCCGCCACCTGAACGCTGCGCAATTCGTGCTCGACCGACTGCCCGTACCCGGACTTGCATTCGACGGTTGTGCTGCCCGCCCGCAGTGATTCGTCCATCAGCCGCCGCACATTCGCGTCGAGCTGTTGATCGGTGGCGGCCCGGGTGGCCTCGATGGTGGTCCGAATACCGCCCGCGGCGTATTTCTGCCCGGACATCCGGGCCGCGAACTCCTCGGCCCGATCGCCGGCGAACACCAGATGCGAATGCGATTCCACGAATCCGGGTAGCACGGCGCGACCGCCGAGCTCGTGGCCGATATCCGCCGCGGGTGCGTCGGTGGAATCACCGACCCACACGACGATGCCGTCTTCGAACACGACCGCCGCGTTCCGTCGCAGGCCGAGGACGCCGTCGCCCAGGGCGGGATCGTTGGTGACGAGCAGCCCGATATCGGTGAGTGCGGTGGTTGGCATGGATGACTCCTAGATCCGGGTATCGACCATCTCGGTCTGGGAGGGATAGATCATCTGCGCGGGCGGGTTGTTGGTGCGCTTGGCGAGCGGGTAATAGATCGCACCGGTGAACACGATGCCGACGATCCAGGAGATATCGGCGCCGCCGAGCATGCCGGTGATCGGTCCGGTGTACATCTTCTGCGCCAGGAACGGGATCTGTGCGACGACACCCAGGGCGTAGCAGCTCAGTGCGGGCACGTTCCAGGATCCGTAGCGGCCCTT
The DNA here is from genome assembly GCF_001613045.1 of Nocardia lijiangensis NBRC 108240. Taxonomy (GTDB): domain Bacteria; phylum Actinomycetota; class Actinomycetes; order Mycobacteriales; family Mycobacteriaceae; genus Nocardia; species Nocardia lijiangensis. The sequence continues at coordinate 28,648 of NZ_BDBP01000071.1, forward strand.
CGGGTCGTAGAGCGCGGGCAGGTCGATGCGTTCCTTGGAGATCAGGTAGTAGTCGATCAGGTTGATCGCGCTCCACGGGGTGAACACCATCAGCAGCACGAGCACGAAGTTCTTGAAGTTGTTCAGGAAGTCCGCGCTGGCTGCGATGGCGATCAGCATCGATACCGCGACGAATCCGAGGATGTAGAGAGCGCGTGCGGCGGTGGAGATCTGGGACCGGCCGTTGAACGCGGTGACGGTGGTCAGGATCGACATGAATCCGCCGTAGGCGTTGAGCACGTTGACCGTCAGCTTGCCGACCACGATCACCAGGTAGATCAGGAACGCGAGGACGGCCGGACCGGCGAGCTCACCCAGGAAGCCGACCTGATTGCCGAGGAAGGCATCACCCGCGACGGCGGCGACCAGCGCACCGAAGGTCATCGACCACTGCGAGCCGATCACGCTGCCGAGGAAGGTGGACCAGAAGGTGGTGCGCTCACTCGTGCTGCGCGGCAGATAACGGGAGTAGTCGGCGACGTAAGGGCCGAAGGTCAGCTGCCAACCGGCGCCGAGGGAGATCGCGAGCAGGAAGGTGGCCGTGTCGAAGCCGACGACGCCGACGAAATCACCCACGTTGTATTCGGCGAACAGCCGGATCGCCAGGTAGGTGAAGCCGATGATGCCGATGACGGTGGCGATGCGCCCGACGACGTGGATCAGTCGATAGCCGGTGATCGCGACGAAGGCGGTGAGGCCGCCGAAGATCAGAATGCCGATCGTCGGGTTGTCGATGTCGAGCATCTTGTTCACGGCCTGGCCGGCCAGCACGGTCCCGGTCGCGGCGAATCCGAGGTACATCAGGATCACCATGATCAGTGGCACCACCGCGCCCTTGACGCCGAACTGGGCGCGGCTGGAGATCATCTGCGGCAGCCCCATGCGCGGGCCCTGGGCCGAATGCAGCGCCATCACCGCGCCACCGACGACGTTGCCGATCAGCAGACCCACGATCGCCCACAGCGCGTCGGCGCCGAACACCACCGCGAGCGCACCGTCGACGATCGCGGTGATCTGCATGTTCGCCCCGAACCACAGGGTGAACTGACTGCGCGGGGTGCCGTGGCGTTCGTTGTCGGGCACGACGTCGATGGTGCGGCGTTCGGGGGTGAGGAGATCCTCTTGGTTGCCGTCGTTTTTCATGGCGGGCCTGGCTTTCTGCAGCGAATCCGTCGTGCGGCGTCTCGGCTCGTGGCGTCTTTCACAACGATCCGGAGCTGTGCGCTGGATCACGCCGCACCGGGATATGTCTAGTCCTGTATATACAAGCTGTCAAGAGTGCATCGGAATGCGCACGCCGCGCTCGTGGGCCACCTCGGCGGCCCGTTCGTAGCCGGCGTCGACGTGCCGGATGACGCCCATACCCGGATCGTTGGTGAGCACGCGCTCAAGCTTCTGGGCGGCCAGTTCGGTGCCGTCGGCGATGCATACCTGCCCGGCGTGGATGGAGCGGCCCATGCCGACGCCGCCACCGTGGTGGATCGACACCCATGAGGCGCCGGAGGCGGTGTTGACCAGGGCGTTGAGCAGCGGCCAGTCGGCAATGGCGTCGGAGCCGTCGGCCATCGCCTCGGTTTCTCGATAGGGCGAGGCCACCGAGCCGGAATCGAGGTGGTCGCGGCCGATGGCGATGGGCGCGGAGAGCTCGCCGGAGGCGACCATCTCGTTGAACTTCAACCCGGCACGGTGCCGTTCGCCGTACCCGAGCCAGCAGATCCGCGCGGGCAGACCCTCGAACTTCACCTTCTCGCCCGCCAGGGTGATCCACCGATGAAGGTGCTCGTTCTCCGGGAACAGTTCCAGGATCGCCCGGTCGGTGGCGGCGATGTCTTTCGGATCGCCGGACAGTGCGGCCCAGCGGAACGGGCCGAGGCCCTCCTCGAACAGCGGCCGGATGTAGGCCGGGACGAAGCCGGGGAACTCGAAAGCCCGGTCGTAGCCGCCCTTGCGGGCCTCGTCGCGGATGGAGTTGCCGTAGTCGAAGACCTCCGCGCCCTTGTCCATGAAGCCGACCATGGCTTCGACGTGCTTGGCCATCGATGCCTGCGACTCGGTGGTGAACCAGCCCGGATCCTTGTCGGCGAGGGTGTGCCAGTCCTCGAGCGCGACGCCGATCGGCAGGTAGGACAGCGGGTCGTGTGCCGAGGTCTGATCGGTGACGATGTCGATCGGCGCCGCCATGGACAGCAGCTGCGGGAAGACCTCGGCGGCATTGCCGAGCAGGCCGATGGACAGCGGCCTGCGCTCGTCGCGGGCGCGGATCGCCAGGTCCAGCGCCTCCTGCACCGTCTCGGCCTTGGTATCGAGATAACCGTGGTCGATGCGGCGGTCGATGCGTGCCGGATCGCATTCCACGCAGAGGGCCACGCCCCCGTTCATCGTCACCGCCAGCGGCTGGGCGCCGCCCATGCCGCCGAGACCCGCGGTGAGCGTGATGGTGCCGGCCAGCGATCCGCCGAAGCGCTTACGCGCCACCGCGCCGAAGGTTTCGTAGGTTCCCTGCAGGATGCCCTGGCTGCCGATGTAGATCCACGAACCGGCGGTCATCTGGCCGTACATGATCAGGCCCAGTTGCTCCAGCTTGCGGAACTCTTCCCAGTTGGCCCAATCGCCGACGAGGTTGGAGTTGGCCAGCAGAACGCGGGGCGCCCACTCGTGGGTGCGGAAGACGCCGACCGGCTTGCCCGACTGAACCAGCAGCGTCTCATCGGATTTCAGGGTCTTCAGGGTGCGCACGATCGCATCGAACGCGGCCCAGCTGCGTGCGGCCCGGCCGGTGCCGCCGTAGACGAGGAGATCGTCGGGGCGTTCGGCGACTTCGGGGTCGAGGTTGTTCATCAGCATCCGCAGCGCACCCTCTTGCTGCCATCCGAGAGTGCTCAGTTCGGTGCCACGGCCGGCGGACACGGGACGCGGGCCGGGTTCGGGCGTGGTGGAAGCGTCGGTCATGAGTTCTCTCCTCGAAATGACGGATGTGCGCCGGGTCACTAGAAGCCGGAATTAGGTGTATATTCCTGTATATACAACTAACTGTCAAGCAAGCTCGTCGTCAGTGGCGATCTTCGCCGGAAGGTAGTGAGATGAAACCAACTTCGACGGCGACCCGGATGAGCGCGCCGAGGACGTCATCGATCGTTGGGCGGACCGCAGCGTGGCCCAGCTGGACCGTGCACAACGTATTCTCGAGGCAATCTCGGAAGCGGGCGACCGAGACCTGGTGGCGCTGTCGGTCGCGACTCGGCAGCTACGGGCGCTGGCGCGATGATGATGCGCGTCGGTGGGAAGCCCCGTGAGGCAAGGGAACGGATGTCGGTGGTGGCGATCGCAATAGTCGACGCGGACCTGGCCGCGCTGTACGACGGACTCGGTACCGAGTGCGCCGCGTACGAGCGCGTCAAGCAGTTGATCACTTCGCAGATCAAGGGCGGCCGGTGGCAGCAGGGCGATCAGATCCCCTCCGAGAACCAACTCGTCAACGCATTGGGCCTGTCCCGGATGACGATCAACCGGGCTCTGCGCGACCTCACCGCCGAGGGCATGCTGAACCGGGTGATGGGCGTCGGCACCTTCGTGGCGCCGACCAAAACGGCCTCACCGCTGTTCGAGGTGAAGAACATCGCCGACGAGATCCAGCAGCGCGGGCATCGGCACCGCACCGAGGTGGTGTTCGTCCGGGCGGAGGAGGTCGAGATCGGTCACCCGGTGCTGGGTAACGCACTGGGCGGCAAGGTGTTCCATTCGCTGATCGTGCATTTCGAGGACGATGTGCCGATTCAGGTGGAGGACCGCTACGTCAACCCGGCCGAGGCGCCGGAGTACCTCCAGCAGGATTTCACCACGCTGACCCCGAACACCTATCTCAGTAAGGTGGCCCCGCTGGAGCGTGGTGAGCATGTCGTCGAGGCGGTCCTGGCCGGCGCTGAGGAATGCCGGCTGCTCGGCATTCCGCGTTCGGAACCGTGCCTGTTGATCCGGCGGCGTACCTGGTCGTCGACCGGCCTGGTCAGTGCGGCCCGACTGATACACCCGGGGTCGCGGAACCGGCTCGAGGGCAGTTTCGGTACCTCTCCGAGCTGATGCGAGTGTGGCCTCGGACCTGAAACGCCAGGTCGCGCACAAGGTCTGCTATCACCGCTGCGGCCCGGACGTCGGATACACCATGTCGTAGAGCCGCTGCGCCCGCTGCAGATCTACCTTTTCGCCGTCGTCGAGCTCGAGAAAGTAGTCGCACTGCCACTTCTGAGACCGCATCGCTTGACGATTCTGGGTCGCCGACCACGGCGGATACACACGAAACCCCCGTTTGCCGCCGCGACCGGCCACGGAAACGATGCCGTGCTCGACCAACGCGGCCTTCGGGAACACGAACTGACCGAAATGCCGCCCCTCCCGGGCAGTGATCACCAGCAGGTCGATCGAGTCCTCGGCGGCCAACGGCTCCGTCGACCCGTCCGCCGCACGTTTCCACACCGTCACGAACAGACCCACTTTGGTCGGCGTCAGCTTGCCCACCCGGAACCTGACCGACCCGCGACCCACGCTGGAGACGAACGCTCCGTACTCGGCGTTCTCCGTCTCGGGAACCGCAGCCGAAATCTCCAAACCCAGATGGCTGAAAAGAAGCCTCGCCTCGGCGACATCGGGATGCACATCGACAGACACCAACCAACTCCTCACCGAACACGATCCGCCACTGCCTGCCCTCAGCACTCGACCCATTCCATGGAACAGGCCGGAGACCCGGCAGGCAGCCTACGACGCACCACACTCGCATCGATGTACGACCCGGTGTCCTTCTTTTGTCGGATGCGGGTAGGAGTTCGGCTGCTCGACGATGAGAGTCCTGCCGGTCCGAAAGGGAATGGATGACTTTCACACTTGTCGCGGCGTTGATCGGACTCGCGCTCATCGACAGCACCAGTTTCGGCACGCTGCTGATCCCCATCTGGTTGTTGCTGACTCCGGGGCGGTTGCGGGCAGGCCGGATCGCGGCCTACCTCGGGACCGTCGCGGTGTTCTACTTCGGCATCGGAATCCTGCTGGTCCTCGGCGCGGATGCTGCGCTGACAGCGGTCGGCGCGATCGACATCCCACCGGTTCCGCTGCGGATCGGGCAACTGATCCTCGGCATCCTCATCATCGCGCTGAGCTATCGGCTGGAGGCCAGGGCCGAACGGCGGTCCGGGAGCCCCGGCAAGATCCAGCGCTGGCGGTCCAGAACGATGTCGGGCAGCGGCAACGCACGGAGCCTGATGAAGCTCGCACTCGTGGCCGCCGCCCTGGAAGTCGCCACCATGCTGCCCTACCTCGCCGCCGTCGGCCTGATCGCCAACGCCGATCTCGCCTGGCAGCTGACGGGCTTCGTGCTGGCCGCCTACTGCGTCGTCATGACCCTGCCCGCCATCGCCTTGGCGCTGGCCCGCCTCGCCGCACACCAGCGGGTCGATCCGTTCCTGCAACGAATCAACGACTGGTTCACCCGAAACAGCGCAAAAGCCCTCGGGTGGACCGTCGGCGGGATCGGCATCGGCATAACTCTCAACGCCGCCACCGTCCTCGCCGTCAACCCGACCTGAACCGCCACAGACGTTCCGCACGCGTCACATAGGCACGGCGTCTGTGGCGCGTGCAGAAGGTGTGTGGGGCCTGCTGTCGCCGCCGGGCGGGATGCCTAGTGGCGCACGGTTTCTGGGCGGCCTGCGCCGACCGCCATGAGTGCTTGGAGGACGGTGGCGGCGGTGAGCGTGAGAAGGGCGGGGACCCAGTTGTGGGTGTGGTCGCGGAGGAGGCCGAGGAGGGCGGGGCCGAGGGCGGCGAGGACGAAGCCGACGGTTTGGGCCATGGCCGCGAGGGCGGTGGCTCGGCCGACGTCGGTGGCGCGTTCGCTCTGGAACGCCATCGCCGAGGCGAGGCAGGCGCCGGAGCCGATGCCCAGCATTCCGATCGCCAGCGGGGCGAGGTCGGGTGCGAGGGCCAGCAGCAGGAATCCCGTGGCTTCGACCGCGCTGGCCACCACCGCGAGGCGGCGCCTTGCGGATATCGTGCGGGCCAGCCACGGCATCGCGTTGATGGCCGCCAGGCCGAGGATTTGGATGGTGAACAGCGCGAATCCCGCTGCCCTCGGCGATGTTCCGTTGTCGTGCAACACGCTGGGCAGCCACGCGAGCGTGGTGTAGAACCCCAGCGCCTGCAACCCCATGAAGACGCTGACCTGCCAGGCCAGCGCCGAGCCCCACGGCATCGACGCGCGCGGCTCGGCCCGCGGCGGCTTCGGCCCGGACTCCGCGATCGGCCACACCAGTAGTGCGGGAACGACCAGCAGCGTTCCGGCGGCGAGCGCGGAACGCCATCCGCCAGGCAGGTTTTCGGCCAGTGGCACCGCGATCCCGGACGATACGGCCGCCGCCGCGGTCATTGCCGCCACATAGCCCGCGGTGACCGTCATGATCCGCGCCGCAGGGACGCCGCCGCGCACGATCGCGGGCAGCAGCACGTTCGCGTACCCGATCGCCGCCGCGATGACCACGGTCCCGGCGAACAGACCCGAGGAGCCGGGCATCGAGCGCAGCACGATCCCCAGCAGCAGCGCGGCCATGGCCAGCCGCACGAGCTGTTCGGCCCCGCGATGCACGGTGTGGAGCACCACCGCGGGCACCGCCGCGAAAACCAGCAGCGGCAGGGCCGTGAGTAGTCCCGCTGCCGCGGCGGACAGCCCGGTGTCGTGGGTGATGACCGGTACCAGCGGTCCGACGCAGGTCAACGGCGCCCGCAGGGTCGCACCCGCCAGGACGATCCCGGTGACGGGGCCGGCCGTTCCGTTCATCTAGCGGCGGTACGAGAAGGTCATGCGACGAAGCAGCCCGTCGCGTAAGACCAACGCGTGGAACAGGACCGCGCAGATATGTGCGGTCAGCGCGAACACCAGAAGGTAGGCCAGCGCACTGTGTGCGGTGCGCAACAGCGCATACAGTTCCGGATCGGCGGGTGCGATCGCGGGAACGCGCAGGCCTCCGAGCACACGGATCGGGATGCCGGATGCCGACACCAGAGCCCACCCGACGATCGGCTGGAGCAGAAACAGCGCGTACATCAGGATCTCGGAGCCGGTCGCGACGAGCCGCTCCGGCCGGGCCATGGTGTCGATCTGCGGTGGCGGCCTGCGACGGATGCGGTAGGCGATGCGGATCACGGCGAGCACCAGGATCGCCAAGCCGATGGTTTTGTGCCAGGTCAGCAACCGGCTGTAGTTGCCGAGATAGCCCACCATCGCCGCGCCGATACCGATCATCGCCAGGATCAGGACGGCCATGGTCCAGTGCAGGATCCGCGCGGTGAGGCCGAAACGCGTTGTGCCGGTCGCAACTTCGTCGAGCACCATTGTCGTCAGACCTCCTTCACCACCACCGCGCCGAGGGGTTTCGATTCCCCGGCGCGGCGACGGTAGGACTCGCTGTAGGCCGCCGATCGTGCGTGCAGCAGCGGATCGTCGGAGGGCTCGATTCCGTTGGGCAGCACCAGCGGATCGAAGTTGACGTCTTGAACGTTGCCGGCCGATTCGGTGGCGACGCGGTCCAGCACGACTGTGCCGACGTGCACGGCGCGGCGGTTGCTCGGCCACATCTGGGTCGCGTCGTCGGTCGGATCCCCCGGCTCCCCGACGACAACGACGAGCCGCCATCGCAGCGGGCCCCTCTCGAGGTCGGCGACAAGGCCGTCGAAAAGGGCGCTATCACCGCTTCCGGGGCCGGTCGCAGGAGGCGGGCTGTCCGGTTCCAGCCGCCAGCGCACGGGAACGGTGACGCCGTCGCCGTCGGTGAACCGGAAAGCGTTGAGCCCGAAGAAGGCCGAGGTCGCGAAGGTGGGCGGCGGTGCGCCTTGCTCGATGATGCCTAGCGCGGCAGCAGTTTTCGGGTGTGTCTCGATGTACCGTTTCATCACGGCGGGGTCCGGCTTACCGGTGGCCGGGTCCGGCGCGAACGCCAGGGTCCTGTCGTAGAAATCCTGTGCGGTGGCGTCCAGAAAGACGGGAACGTTGATCATCGCCATCCGCCACTCCTCTCGCCCGGGCAGGAACAGCCGTAACCCGAGCCCGCGCGGAGCGGTCGGCACGTCGGGCATATGCGGGTTGCCGCCCGCTAGGGAGAAGCGGCCGTCCAAGCGGTAGCGACCGGCCCGGAACACCGAGGCCTTCGACAGCTCGACACCGTTGCCGTTGCTCTCGAAGTATCCGGCGACGGCGACCCCCTTGGCATGGTTGCGGCGGCATCCCGGGAAGGAGCCGCCCGCGGTGTCCTGTAGTCGGTCCACCAGGCCGCGCGCGGTCAATCGCCATGGCCCGATGCGGTTCTCGGTGACCAGGAACCCGCCGAGGCCCGCTGCTCCGAGCGCGGCGATGGCGGCGCCGCCGAGCATGGTGCGGCGGTTCAGTGGGAAGGAACTCGGCTGTGCGTCGGTCATTGTTTCCCTTTCTCCATGCGCCGGTGCGGCGGGTGCGCGGTGCGGATCACGGCGGTCCCATCGCCTGGAGCCGGTCGATCAGCACCGGGTCGACGTCGGGCTTGTCGGCCAGCAGCATGTCGATGGGCGGCGCGGGCGAAGACGCGATGCGGATGTCGATGACGTACGGTTCGCCGTTGTCGAGGGACTTGAACCCCCGTTCCATGGCATCGCGGAGCTGGCCCATCTTGGCCACCACTTCACCCGGAATGTCGAACGAGGCAGCGATCTCGGCGAAGTCCTGGGCCGGGCGACCCAACCGCAGATACCAGGCGTCGTTGGTCGGCTGCCAACCGTAGATCTGTCCGATCGCGGACAGTCCGGTCATCAGGGTCTTGTATTCGTGGTTGTTCATCACCAGGTACAGCACCGGAAGCTCGAACTTGCGGGTGGTCCACCACGAATTCGTGTGGAACAGCGCGGAACCGTCGCCGACGATCGTCACGACGTAGCGCTCGTCGCCGAGGGCCAGCGAGATGCCGATCGACGCGGGCAGCGAGAACCCGAGCGAACCGCCGGAGGTGCAGAAGTACGCGTCGGGGCTGTCGTAGGCGATCGCTTTCTGGATCGCGGCCGAGATCGCGAAGTCCTCGTTGATGACCGTGAGCGGTTTGTCGAGGGATTTCTGCACTTCGGCGAGCACCATCGGCACGACGTGGTCTGGAATGGGCTCCTTCCCTCGTGCGGTGGCCGCGGCGGCCGCGAACTCCGCGTCGCGGCGGGCGTCGAGTTCGACTACGCGCCGATTGCGTTGTGCGACGGCTGCTTCGTCGTACTCGGTGTGGCCGGTGATGGCGTCGATGATCAGCGGCAGGGTGCGCTTGACGTCGCCGAGCACGCCGACCTCGGCATAGGCGTTCTTGCCGATCTCCCACGGATCGTTGTGCAAGGTCACCTGTTTCAGACCGGCCGGGATGATCGGGCCCTTCTCCCAGCGGAACACCAGGATCTGCGCCTGCGAGTTCACCCCGATCTGGAAGATGGTGTCGAAGTCGGCCAGCTGCATGTGCACACCGTCCTGGGTGGGCACCAGTTCGCCCTGCCAGTGCGGCAAGTCGTTCGGGTAGTTCATCCGGCTGGCCTGGTTCTCGGAGTAGACCGCGGCGCCCAATACCCGCGACAGCCGCTCGATCTCCGGCCAGGCGTCGGCCTCGCCGACGCCGTCGCCGACGAGCACCACCGGATTCTTCGCCCGCGCGAGCTGCTCGGCGGCGGCCGCGATGCCGTTCGGATCTCCCGCCACCGCGTGCGCGATGCGCGTCACCCGGCCCCGCTCCTGTATGGCAGGCGCTTCGATCAGGAAGTTCCACGGCAGCGAGAGGAACACCGGGCGGAACGGCGGGACCAGCAATTCTTTGAACGCGCGTTGCAAGACCAGCGGCATCTCGTCGACGCTGCGGATCTCGTACGCCCACTTGGCGTATTGCTCGGCCGTGTGGACCAGGTCGGAAGCCAGGATCGGTTCCTGGACGAGCAGTTCGCTGTGCTGCTGTCCGCAGAACACGATGAGCGGGATGTTCGATCGGTAGGCGTTGAACAGGTTGCCGATGATGTTGGCCGTGCCGGGAGTGATGTGCACGATAGCGGCGCCAGGGCGTCCCGACATGCGCGCGTAGCCCATGGCGGCCCCGAGGGCGATGTTCTCGTGCAGGCACGGCACGTACTCGACACCGTTCTCGGGGATGGTCGTTCCGTCGAGCAGCGGGATTTCGTGGGTGCCCGGCACGCCGAAGGCGTACTCGATGCCCACTTCGTGCAGGTAATCGAAGATGATGTCGCGGCCGAGCCGGGGCGATGTCGGTGAAATCATCGGTCCTTTGTTTCTGATAGATCCGTATCGGGCGGGTTGGTAGTTCAGTGACCGGTCCAGCTGGGCGGTCGTTTCTCGACGAAGGCGCGCGGGCCCTCCTTCGCGTCGGCGGAATTCGCTCGCAACGTCTCCCAGTGGTAGGCGGCGGTGAAGGCGTCGGGCAGCGGCATCGTTGCCGCCGCCGCGGCGGCCTCTTTGATGGCGCGCACCGAGAGCGGCGCGCAGGCGAGGATGTCGGCCACCCAGGTTTCGGTGCGAGCGTCCAGGTCGTCGATCGGGACCACGTCGTTGACCAGCCCGAGCTCGGCGGCGCGGGCGGCGCTCATGCGCCGCCCCGTCAGCAGATGTCCGAGCGCGATCCGGTAGGGCGCTTGGCGCGGCAGCCGGAATACCCCGCCCGCACCCGGGATGAGGCCGAGTCTGGCCTCGGTGAGCCCGAATTCAGCGTTGTCGGCAGCGATCACGATGTCGCAGGCGAGGGCCAGTTCGAAGCCGCCGCCGAGTGCGTACCCCTCGACCTTCGCCACGAGCGGTTTGGCGAACCGGAACCGCTCCGTGATCCGCGGGTACCCCGGTTTGCCCGCGCTGCCGAACGACGAATGTCCTTCGCCGCGATCATTGCGCGTGGACAGTTCCTTCAGGTCCTGACCGACGGAGAATGCGCGCCCGCCGCGGCCGCTGAGGACCGCCACCCAGATGTCGTCGTCGCGTTCGATGTCATCCCACACCCGCGCCAGCTCCGCGTGCATTCGCAGGTTCATTGCGTTGAGGACTTCGGGCCGGTCGAGTTCGACGGTGGCGACGCGCCCCTGCTTGCGATAGACCACGGTGGTCAGGTCCTCGAGGGTCACCGCCGCGCTCCGGCCTCGCGCGGTACCGACGCACCGGTCTGGGCTGCGGCGTCGGCCTGCGATGGGGCACTGTCGTGTGCGCGAGCACTGAACCGGGACACCTTCGCCAGCACGTCTTCGCCGTAGAGCCGCAGCGCTTGGTGCAGCGCGAACTCGGACATGTAGCGGCGGAACGCGTCCTGAGGTTCCTCGGCGGTCACGATCATGTGCTTGTTCGCGATCACCGCGTCGGCGGCGAGTTGCTCGGCGGCCCTGGTGATTTCGGCGGCGAGGGCCCCGGGTTCGACGACGCTGTCGAAGACGTAGCGCGCGTCGGGTTCGGTGGCGCGAATCTTCCTGCCCCACAGGATCACCTCGCGCGACACCCGTGAGGTCGCCGTGCGCCCGAGCCGCAGGTTGCCCGCGCCCGGCACGATCCCTTCCTGCGCGGCGGGGAGGCTGAAATAGCTGTCGGCTGCGGCGATGACGCGGTCGAAGACGAGCAGCAGTTGCGCACCGCCGCCGATCGCGAAGGTGTCCACCGCGGCGATCCAGGGTTTCGTGCGCGGAGTGGGTGGCCAGCTGTCGCTGTCGTCGGAGAGACCACGCAAAATCTTTGCGAGGTATCCGGTTTCGCGCCCGAGCAGAAACTCGAGGTAGGAGATCCGGCCCGCATGCAGTTCGGCGAGATTGATGCCCGCGCTGAACACTCGCTTGCCCCGGTAGCGGGGATGGGTCATCTCGCCGCCGCGCACGACGCCGACCTTGGAGCGCGGGTCGAGCAGCACCAGGTCCACCGCGGTTTCCATGTCGGCGACGTGCTGGTTGTCCTCGGCGTTGAGGCAGTGGACGTTGATGATCGTGAGCGTCGCGGTGTGCCCGGATCGGGTCAAGGTCACCGCGGGCAGCGCGACCCGGCCGGTCGCCTCGTAGCCGGCCAGCAGCGCTCGAGCGGCTGGCGTCGGTCGGCGCATGGCGTCGAGCAGGTGCTCGCCTGCGACGGGGTCGGCGAAGACCGCGTGGAAGAAGATCCCTTGATCGATCTCCCAGCCTTCCTTGTGCGCCTGGACGACCGCGGCGTCGGCGGCGAGCTGCGCCGGTTGCGGCAGTAGGCCGGGGAATCGGGCGGTCGCGGCGGCCGCCAGGTCGGCCAGCCGCAGCGAGTCACGCAGGTCGCCGGTCGCGCGCCGGTACACCGCGGACGCATGTCTGCGCAGAAATGCCCTGCGCAGCGCGCGCACCGCGTGATGGGCGCGTGCGGCCTGCGCGGCCCGGTCGGCGTCTCGCTCCGCGACCGGACCGAGCCGGCGCAGCGTGCGGTCGCATTCGGCGGCGAAGTCTCGCAGCGCGGCGCTGTCGTGGGCGAGGTCTCCGGTGAACGGCGAGGGTGGGATGGTCATGATGCCGCCCGGAGCCGCCGCAGGGATCGGTCGGAGGCCGCCAGGTGCGCGCCGAGCGCGTCTTCGAAACGCATGGCGGTCGCGTCCAGCAGCAGTCGGCGGCGGATGGCGATCTCCGTCCCGGCGGCCGACTCGAACAACCTGAGGCCCGCTTGCACCATCGCGGTCTCCGCTCGAGCATCGTCCTCCGCGATCACCGCGTCGACGAGACCGTGCGCCTGCGCCTCGGCGGCCGACAGTGTCCGACCCTGCACGACGAGTGCCCGCGCCGGACCGGCCCCGTGCTGGGCGACCAGCCGATACAACGCCATGGACGGCCAGATTCCCCCATCGGTGGTGGCGAGCCCGAAAGTGCTGCCGGAGCGCAGGATGCGGTAATCCGCGACGAGCAGGAGTTCCGCTGCGGGCCCGTAGGCGTTTCCGCCGACCACAGCAATGATCGGTGCCGGCGCCTGTTCGAGCCGGCGCAGCGCGGCTTCCCACTTGCCGACGAGACCGATGTCCACCGGCCCCGGCCACGAAAACTCTTGTCCCGAACGGGTTCCCGTGACGTAGAGAACCACGGCATGCGGCTTGTCCGCCGGGGCGTCCTCGGCGCGGACCGCGATCGCGGACACCGCGGCGAGCAGGTCCTCGGTCAGCGGTTGATCGGCGGAGATCACCGCGGGCAAGACATGCGTAGCGGTTTCGAAGCTCATTGTTACCCCCGGAGTCGAATTCATTGGTCTGTGTCAGAACTGGAGAAGCGTCAGAACTGGAGAAGCGCGGACTCGATCTGCGAGCCGGGGCCCATCGTCATGAGCACGCCGTGGTCACCGGGCCGGACCCGGCCCTCCTCGAGCAGCCGTTGATAGGAGAACAGGAACGAGCCGCTGGAGAGGTTGCCGAAATCGCGCATGACACTGGAGGTGTGCCGTAGGTCGTGGGAGGTCAGACCGAGGTTGATCTTCACCGCGTCGATGACCTTCTTGCCGCCGGAGTGCACGGTCCAGTGCGCGATGTCCTTGCGCCGCAATCCGGTACCGCGCAGCAGCTTGTCGATCACGATCTCGGCGTGCGCGCCGACCTCGTAGGGCACTTCCTTGTCCAGGTAGAAGCTGAACTTCCCGGCGTCCTCGTCCCAGTCGTAGCGCATCGCACCGACCGCGTGCCGAATCATGTAGCTGCTGGTCGTCAACAGTGCGGGCGTCGGAGACGAGCTGACACTTCCGGCCGCCCCGGTGTCGCCGCTCGCTTGTACCGCCAACGCGGCGGCGCCGTCGCCGAAGAGGCTGTTGACGACCGCCGTACGCATCGTGCCGTCGAACACGTAAGCCGCCGAACACGCCTCCGAGCAGACCAGCAGGGCCAGCTCGTCCGGATGCGTTGCCGACCAATTCGTCACGGCGGCAAGACCATTGAGGCCCGCGTTGCAGCCCATGCCGACGACGTCGAGCCGGGCCGTGTCCGGGTCCAGCCCCAGCTCGTTGATCAACAGCGCGCTGAATCCCGGTGTCAGGAAGCCGGTGGTGGTGACGGCCACCAGATAACGCACGTCGCGGAGGTCGCGGCCGATGCCCGCCAGGCACTGGCGCACGGCGGCCGCCCCGGTCCGCACGCCTTGCGTTCGGTGCTTGGCCAGCAGTTCACCCTGGGTCTCGACTCGGAATTCGCCTTCGCGATCGCGGGGCGGCAAGGTCAGGTACCGCGTCTCGATGCCGCCGTTGAGGAAGACGCCACGAATCTTGGCGTCGGTGATATTCAGCAGGTCGAGCAGTTCGCGTTGACTGTAGCGGTGGGGCGGGTTGGCGGTGGCTACGCCGAGCAGCCGGGGCAGCGCGGGCTGCGTGGGCCGCGTGGACCTGGGTTCAGGCCGTAGGTCTTCGTCGGGTCTATCGATGTCGATGGTTCTCGAGGCGGTCATGCGCTCATTCCTTAGGTCGATCCCTATGTGGTAATCCGGCGGACTTTTCGGACGCGAGCGACCGCGCGCGTTGAAATACGGCCTGCCGTCGAGCGGCAGGGCCGACCGGAATTATCGGTGAGCACCCTGATAAAGCAATTACACAGCAGTATTAATTTTGATCACGACTCGTCGAATACCCCCCGTATTATTTTGGTAATCGATGCGTACACGCAAATCTCACGGTAGCGAATTCGTTGCGACCCCCGCCGGTTCGACCCCGCCTCCCGTCTCGATTCAGAACAGTACACCAGCGCGATCTACGGCGACAACCCCAAAACCAGGGGGTCCACGCCTGGGCAAGACCGTCTCAGCAGTCAAAGATGTTGGACTGCAATAGATTTGATCGGTAGCGGTGGCGGCTGGAGATGGTACGTACACGTATGAATTTGGCGGAAATCGGTCGGATAAATAGCGGGCAAACGACCGGACCGCCCATGTCGAGTGTCCAGATCGTGGTCTAATCGGCGGATGGAATCTCTGACCTCGCGGCTGGTGCCCCATGTGTTCGCAGACACACCTGGACACCTGATCCGATTGCTCTACCAACGGCACAACGCCATCTGGAACGCCACCGTCGGGGATTCGATCACACCCACTCAGTTCGCCATTCTCAATGTCGTCTACGCGGAAGGCCCCATGACCCAGCAGGAGGTCTCCGTACGAATCAGCGCGGACACCTCGACGATGGCGCAATCCGCCGGTGCGCTCGAGCGAAAGAACTTCATCAAGCGCGCCGTCAATCCCGCCGACAAACGCGAACGCCGCATCACCCTCACCCGCGCGGGCCGCCGCGAGTACGCCCAGCTCCTACCGAAAGCCGATGAAGTGCAACAACTTCTGTTCTCCGTCCTGGCCCCCGATGGCCACGACGCCGCCCTCACCGTCCTGCGCACGCTGGCCGGACTCGGTTCCGCCCGGCCGTGAAGGCCCGGCCGCCACGAGCGCCGACAGTGTCAGCGCGCTATCGGTGCGCTGTCAGCGGGAGCGGTCATTGTCTTTCTCGTCAGCCGGAAACACCGACTCCGGCGCCAACACGAGGAGAAACACCATGTCGAACACCACGCTCTCGGGAATCGTCGACGCTCACCTGGATCGGGCAGGCTCTCGGGCCGAGCAGCGGATGACCGCGGCCGACGCGGCGCGGTCGCAGGCCACCGCCCGGATCGAGGAGGCGCGCGGGTTCGTCCGCCCCGATAAGCAGGAGATCAGGCAGCTGCGGGCCGCGGCGATGGCGCAGGGAAAGCAGTTGCGCGACGACTTGCTCGCTCGCGGTGCGCAATTGAAGGCCGGTCGATAGACCGAGGTCGCCGGACCGGCGGGCGGCCGACTTCAATCGGCCCCCGCCGAACGGTGGGTACAGAGCCCGATCACGCGTCGATCGCCCGCCGGGCGTAGGCGCGCACGTCGGCGTCGGTGTCATCGATCGCGCGTTTCAGTGCCTCGCGCGCCGATTCGTCCTCGCGCCATCTGCTCAGCGAAAGCACCGCGGCCTTGCGGACATCCAAGTGCGGGTCGAGCAACGCCTCGGCGAGCGCCGGAATCGCCAGATCGGGTGCGGCACCCGCCAGGCCGCGCGCCGCGCCGACGCGCACCTGCCAGGCGGAATCACGCAGCGCCACAGACAGCTTCGGGCCATCGTCCGAACCGGCGCCGAGCGCGGCGAACGCGGTGAGCGCCGCCGCGCGGACCAACGGGTCGCGGTCGATGGACAGGACGCGGACGATCTCCGCGCCGCCCCCGCCGATGGCCGCCAGACCGTTGGCGACCGCGATCCGCACCTCCCGGTTCGGATCGCCCGCCAAGGTGGCGACCCCGGCGCGGTCGTCGAGCGAGACCAGCGCACGCACCGCCTCGATGCGCACCCGGTGGTCCGTATCGGCAAGCGCCGCACCGAACTGCGGCGCGCTGCCCGCGCGCAGGGCGCGCAGCAGATCGATGACGGTGGCGCGGACCAGCGGGTCGGCGGAGTCCAGGTGCTCGGGCAGTCCCGCCGCGCCGGGCAGCACTTCCACCAGTTCCCGCAGGCTTTCGGCGGCCGCGCGCCGCACCGACGCGGCCGTGTCGCCGAGCGCGGTCGCGAGCGCCGAGGCGAAACCGTCCGGCGTGTGCTCGGTGAGCACCGAGATCGCTGCGGCACGCACACCGGCGTCGGCATCCGCGAGGTAGTTCGAAAGGTCCTGCACCGTAGGCGAATCCAAGGCGAGCAGGGTGACCAGTCGCGGGGACGGGGGAGTGGCGGCCGCCGCGGCCTCGGTGACGACCACCGTGTCGCCCCGCTGCGGCGGACGACCGGACCGCAGCCGCGGCTGTTCGACCGCGACGATGGTGGGATCGGTCGACGGCACGTCGTCCAGTCCGGGTACGGGCACGAGATACGGTGCGACAGGGCGCTTGAGGAACTCCATCACCCCGTCCGCGTCCTTGCGCAGGTTCAGGTGATAGCGCCAGGCGTTGTCGTCGCGCTCGGGCAGGTCGGCGCGTTCGTGATAGAGGCCCCACCGGGATTCGGTGCGGGTCAGCGAGCTGCGCGCCGCCATTTCCGCGCAATCCCGGATGAAGGAGACCTCCACCGCGCGCATCAGCTCGTGCGGGGTGCGCGCGCCGATGCCCTCGACCTCCTCGCGCATGCGCTCGAACGTCTCCACCGCGATGGACAGCTTGGTGGCCGTCTTCGGCGGCGCCACATAGTCGTTCACGAAGCGGCGCAGCTTGTATTCGACCTGGGGTTGCGGCGGGCCGTCCGGCTGACGCAGCGGACGGTAGACGAGTTCGTGCGCGGCGGCCAGCTGGTCCTCGGGAAGCTCCTGCGGCGCAGCGAGATCGGCGAGGGTAGTGGCAGCGTGCGCGCCCGCGAGATCGCCGTAGACGAACGCGCCGATCATGTAGTTGTGCGGCACGCAGGCCAGATCGCCCGCGGCATAGAGGCCGGGCACGGTGGTGCGCGCGTGTTCGTCGACCCACACACCGGAGGCGGAATGTCCGCTGCACAAACCGATCTCGGAGATGTGCATCTCGATATCGTGGGTGCGGTAGTCGTGGCCGCGGTTGGCATGGAAAGTGCCGCGGGTCGGGCGTTCGGTGGTGTGCAGGATGCCTTCGAGCGTGGACAGCGTCTCGTCGGGCAGGTGCGACACCTTCAAATAGATAGGGCCGCGTGCGGATTCGATCTCGCGTTTGACCTCAGCCATCATCTGGCCCGACCAGTAGTCGGAGTCAACGAACCGCTCGCCCTCGGCGTTGACCTGGTAGCCGCCGAACGGGTTGGCGACGTATGCGCAGGCGGGGCCGTTGTAATCCTTGATGAGCGGGTTGATCTGGAAGCATTCGATGCCGGAGAGCTCCGCGCCCGCGTGGTAGGCCATCGCGTAGCCGTCGCCCGCGTTGGTCGGGTTCTCGTAGGTGCCGTAGAGGTAGCCGCTGGCAGGGAGCCCGAGACGACCGCAGGGCCCGGTCGCCAGGATCACCGCTTTCGCGCCGACGGCGACGAATTCGCCGGTGCGCGTGTGCAACGCGGCGGCGCCGACCGCGCGGCCGTTCTCGGTCAGCACCCGAACGGGCATGAGCCGGTTCTCGATCCGGATCTTCTCCCGCATGGTGCGCTGGCGCAGCACGCGATACAGCGCCTTCTTGACGTCCTTGCCCTCCGGCATCGGCAGCACGTACGACCCCGAGCGGTGCACCCGGCGCACCGCGTACTCGCCGTACTCGTCCTTCTCGAACTTCACGCCGTAGCGCTCCAGGCGCTGCACCATCGCGAAGCCGCGCGTCGCGGTCTGGTAGACGGTGCGCTGGTCGACGATTCCGTCGTTGGCCCTGGTGATTTCGGCGACGTAGTCCTCGGGCGTCGCCTTGCCGGGGATGACCGCGTTGTTCACGCCGTCCATGCCCATGGCCAGCGCGCCGGAGTGGCGCACGTGCGCCTTCTCCAGCAGCAGCACGTTCGCGCCGTGTTCGGCGGCGGTGAGCGCGGCCATGGTGCCCGCCGTGCCGCCGCCGATCACCAGCACGTCGCAGTCGAGCCGGATCCGATCGGATAGCTCGGGAATGTTCACAATTTCTCCAGGATTTCGTCCCGCACCGCCTGCCGGTCCACCGGCCTGCGCGGCTCGGGCACTTCGACGACGGCTCGCAACGGGGCGGAATGTTCGTCGTGCCTGCCGAGCACGGCGATGCGGTCACCGAGCAGCAGGGCCTCGTCGAGGTCGTGGGTGACGAAGACGATGGTGGTGGGATGGGCGCGCCAGGTGTCGATCAGCAACCGCTGCATGGTGGCCCTGGTTTGAGTGTCCAGCGCGCCGAACGGCTCGTCCATCAGCACGGCCCGCGGCGCTCCGGCGAGGCTGCGCGCCAGCTGAACTCGCTGCCGCATGCCGCCGGACAGGTCGCGCGGGAGGTAGTCGGCGTAGCCGGTCAGGCCGACCTCGGCGACCCAGCGTTGCGCGAGGGCCTTGCGTTCGGTGCGCGGGGTGCCACGCAGGTGCAGCGCCAGTTCGATGTTCTGGCGGGCGGTGCGCCAGGGCAGCAGCGCGTCGTCCTGGAACACCAGCGCGCGATCGGCCGACGGTCCGGTGACCTTGGCGCCGTCGGCGCGCACGACTCCGGCGTCGGGACTGCGCAGACCGGCGATGGCGCGCAGCAGGGTCGACTTGCCGCAGCCGGATTTGCCGACCACGACGAGGATTTCGCCCGCGGCGATGTCCAGGTCGAGGCCGTCGATGACGGTGCGCGCGCCGTAGGCGATTCGCACGCCGTCCAGAGTCAGCCGCATGCCCGCGGTGACGGGCGCAGCGGGAGCCGTTGTGGTGGTGGTCATTCCGCAACCTCCCTGGGCAGCCAGCGGGTGATCCGGCGACCGGCCAGCTCGACCAGGCCGGAGGTGGCGAAGCCGAGCACGCCGATGGTGATCATGCCGACGAAGACCGCCGGATAGTCGACGATGGTGTAGGCCTGCCAGGTGCGGTAGCCGACGCCGAGCCGCCCGGAGATCATCTCCGCGGAGATGAGGCAGATCCAGGCCACGCCCATGCCGACCGAGAGCCCGCTGAACACACCGGGCAGGATGCCGGGAAACACCACGCGCACCAGCACATCTCGCCGCGAGGCGCCGAGCGTGCGCACGGCGTCCTCCCAGATGGTCGGCAGCGCCCGCACCGCGTGCCTGGTGCTCACCAGAACCGGGAACAGCGACGCGGTGAAGGTGATGAAGACGATGCCGGACTCGTCGCTGGGGAACAGCAGGATCGCGACCGGCACCAGCGCGATGGCGGGAATCGGGCGGACCAGTTCGGTGAGCGGGCCGAAGACGTCGGCCAGCAACCGGGAGCGGCCGAGCCCGATGCCCGCGAGCACGCCGGCCACCGCGGCCAGCCCGAAGCCGGTGACGATGCGGATCAGCGACTGGGCGATGTCCAGGTAATACTGGTCCTTGCCGAGATGTTCGCCGAACACCGCCACGATCTCGGTCACCGTCGGCAGCGAGTCGAACCGGAGCCCGGCCCGCACGTCGTTGACGGTGAGCAGTTGCCAGAGGCCGACGGCCGCGAGCACTGAGACGATCCGGATGGCCCGCGATCCCCACTCGGAAGTGGTTCGGCCCCTCGCGGTCTCCGCCTCGGCGACCGCTTCGTCGGCGACGGCTACGGCGTTCATCCGCGGACTTCCGTGACCGCCTGGTCGTAGGAGACCGGCGTGGCGGCGGGGTGATTCTGCCGGTAACGCTGGGCGGCAGCCTGGGTGGTGAAGGGCAGGTACTTCGCGCCGTCGCGCAGCCACACCGCCTTGTCGGCGAACCAGCGCGTGCCGAGCTCGGCGTCGGGCACGTAGACCGCGCGGATCGCCTTGCCCTGGGCCTTGGCGGCCTGCACGGCGCGCAGCAGGCAGGTGGGGTCGGCCGCGGGCTGCGGCCGGTCGGCGCCGTCCACCCACAGCTCACCGGCCAGCGCCGGGTCGGCGACCGCGCCACCGCAGACCGGGTCGGTGCCGGTGAGCGCGCTCGGGTTGGCGGTCGCGGCCAGCGCCCGGTCGTACTCGCCCTGCCCGGTCTCGGCGAAGGTCTTGCGCAGCGGCGCCTCGTCGACGAAGCCGTCCACGTGCAGTTCCGCGAAGTCGCCGATCGACTTCAGGTACGGCACATCGCCTTTCAGCGCGGAGATCAAGCTCGGCTTGAGCGTGGTGTCGAAATGGGTGCCGCCGGGGCCGTTGTAGAGGTACACCACTTCCTGCGGCAGACCGGAGCCCTCCGCGACGATCCTGGCGGCCTCGAAGGGGCGCTCGTTGAGGAACTTCGTCGCGTCGAGCTGTGCGGCGAGGAAGGCTTGCAGCACCTCGGGGTGGTCGGCGGTGTAGGAGCGGCGCGCGACGACGCCGTGGAAGGTGGGCACGTTCAGTTCGGCGCCGTCGTAGAGCAGCTTGGCCTTGTTCTGGAAGACGAGCAGGCCGGGCCAGGCGACGAACTGGGACAGCGCGCCCACCTGGTGCGACTCCAGCGCGGTCGCGCCGACCTGCGGCTGCTGGTTGAGCACCTCGACGCCCTTGGCCGGGTCGATGCCCGCCCGCGACAGCGCCTGCACGAGCGTGCCGTGGCCCGCCGAGCCGACGCTGGCCGAGATCTTCTGGCCTGCCAGGTCCGTGATCCCGCTCGCGGTCGAATCATTGGGCACCACAACCATGTTCAGCGCGCCCTTGGGGTTGTACCCGGTGACCGACACCAGCGCGGTCTTGGCCCGCTCGTTGGCCTGCGTCCGGGATCCGTTGATCAGCAACGGATAATCGCCCATCGACCCGATATCGATCTTCTCCGCCACCATCTGCGCGGTGATCGGCGCGCCGGTGTCGTAGTCCTGCCACTCCACCTGATATTCGGCGCCGCCGTTCTCGGTGATCTGGCGCAGCCGCTGCTCCAGATAGCCCTGGGCGCGCAGCAGCGTGCCCGCGGTGACGGTGTTGATGGTCTTGGACTGGTATCCGACGACCACCTTGACGGTGCCCGCCGGGGCGTCGTTGGAGCTCTCCAGTGAGCAGCCCGCGGCGGCGAGTGCGGCGGCCAGCAGGACGGGGACGAGACGTGCTTTCATGAGACTTCCAGATCAGCGGAGCAGATAGGGCATGTTGACGGTGACCGCGCCGGTGGGGCAGCGGGCCGCGCACGGGCCGCAGTACCAGCACTCGTCCACGTGCATGAAGGCCTTCCCGTTCTCGGGATTGATGGCCAGGGAGTCGAGCGGACAGATCTCCACGCACAGGGTGCAGCCCTGGATGCACAGCGATTCGTCGATCGTGACGGGGATGTCGGCGCGTTGATTCGCGAGTGCCATCTACAGGACCTTCCATTCGGATGCGCCGCGGGACAGGCTGCCGCGCATGGTGATTCGGTCGCCGCGCATGCGGATGTACTCGAGGTCGACCGGCCTGCCGTCCTCGAGGCGAGTCAGTCGCTCCAGCATCAGCAACGGGGCGCCGACGGGAGTGTCGAGGGTGGATGCGGTGTGCGGGTCGGCGGCGATCGCCTCCAGCGCCAGATCGGCGCGGCCGAGGGAACGGCCGCTGATCTTCTCCAGCAGCACGAAGATGTCGGTGTTCTCGAGGTCGGCGGCGAGCACCTCGGCGCCGATGTCGGGGACAAGATAGGTCAGGTCCAGACTCAGCGGCAGGTCCGCGAGATAGCGCAGCCGCTCCAGGTAGACGACCCGCTGCCCGGGTTCCAGGCCGAGCCTGCGTGCCACCGCGGGCGGCGCGGTGATGTGTTGCGCGGTGCGCACTTCGTTGCGCACCGTGCCGTGGCCTTTGAGGGTTTCCTGGAGACCGAGCAGCGCGTCCAAGCCGTGGTCGTACTTGCGAGTCGCCACCCGCGTGCCGACCTTCGGGGCGCGGTCGATCAGGCCCTCGTCCCTGAGCAGGGTGAGGGCCTCGCGCACCGTGTTGCGCGAGGCGGAGTGCTCGGCGGCCAGCTGCTGCTCGGTGGGCAGCAGCTCGTCGAACGCGCCCGCGTGGATCTGGTGGCGCAGCACGTCGGCGACCCGGCGCGCTTGATCGGCGCGCAGCTGCCGCACCGGGGACGGTTCCGCGCCCATCCGTTCCGCCTCTCTCTCGCTGACCTGCACGAACAGCGACGATAGACGCGGAATGGGCGCGCGAAATCCAGCTCGCGCGCCCGTGGAATCAGGGGATGTTTCTTCGCCAGTGACCACCGGCGCTGACCTGGCGAAACAGGGTGGCCAACGCCTATTGCGCCACCCTGTTCGCCGGTCCCGGGTTTCGATCACGCAGATCCGAATGACCGGTCGCGATCGGCACACGATGTCAGCGCTGCACGAGGTCACGGAGAGCCGCCGCGACGTCGGCGGGGGCCTCTTCGGCCATGAAGTGGCCCGAGGTGACGGTACGGTGATGCAGGTTCGGCGCCCAGCTGGACCACAGCGTCTCGGCCTCGTAGCCGAGTGCGGCTCCCCAGTCCTGCTGCATGACCGTTACAGGCATGCCCAGCCGGGCGCCCGCGGCACGGTCGGCGCGATCATCGTCGACATCGACGGTCGCCGAGGCGCGGTAGTCGGCGACTATCGAGGGCACCGCGTGGCGGCACGCGCGCAGGTAGGCGGCGCGGATGTCGGCGGGGATCGCGGCCGGATCCTTGGTCCACTGGTCGAGGAAATAGGAGAAGAACGCGTCGGCGCTGGCGGAGATCATCTGCTCGGGCAAGCCGGGCGGCTGCGCCATCAGGTAGAGGTGGAAGCCGACGGCGGCGCCGGTGCCGTGCAGTACTTCCCACATGTCCAGCGTGGGAAGCACATCCAGGCATGCGAGGTGACTGATCGCGTCGGGGTGATCGAGGCCCGCGCGGAAGGCGACCAAGGCCCCGCGATCGTGCCCGGCCAGGGCGAAGCGGTCGTGGCCGAGCGCCTTGGCCATGGTGACGATGTCGGCGGCCATGGTGCGCTTGGAATAGGTGCCGGAACAGTCCGCGGCCGGTTTGTCGCTGTCGCCGTAGCCGCGCAGGTCCGGGCACAGCACGGTGTACGCGGTGGCCAGGTCGGCGGCGACATGGCGCCACATGAGGTGGGTCTGCGGGAAGCCGTGCAGCAGCACGATCGGAGTTCCCGACCCTGCGACAGCGACGTTGAGGGCGACGCCCTCGGCGACCGGGACACGCCGGTAGTCGAATCCGGGAATGGCGGGGTTCATTCGATGCGTCTCTTTCTCGGAGGGGATCCGTGTGGTTCGGCGGATCGATTTCCAGACTGTGGCGCCGCGATGAGCAACCGATGAACGCCCACTACATTGGCCGGATGCGCTTTCAGGTGCTGGGACCGGTGATCGTTCGGGACGAGACGGGAGCGTCGGTCTCGCTGCGCGGCCCGCGGTATCGCGCGGTGCTGGCGCGGCTGATCGTGGCCCGCCGCCGCGTGGTTCCCGTGACTCGGCTGGCGGACGATCTGTGGGACGAGCCGCCCGCGGACGCGGTCGGCGCGATCCGCACTTTCGTTGCGGGGCTGCGACGTGCGCTGGAGCCGGACCGTCCGCCGCGCACGCCGGCCCGGCTTCTTGTCACCGAAGGACCCGGTTACGCCCTGCGGGCCGAACCCGACGCGGTCGATGCCTGGCGATTCGACGACACGGTCCGCGCCGCGGCGGATCTTCCTGCCGCGCAGGCTGTCTGCGTGCTCACCGAGGCGCTGAGCTGGTGGCACGGACCGGCGTACGCCGATTTCGCGGACGAGGCGTGGGCGCGGGCCGAACGGTCGCGACTCACCGAGCAGCGACTGCTCGCCGTCGAACGTCGCGCCGAAGCACAACTGTCGATCGGCGCGGCCGGGGCGGCAGTGCCCGACCTCGACGCTCACGTCGCCGAGCACCCCTGGCGCGAGGACGCATGGCGGCTACTGGCCACGGCCCTGTACGGGTCGGGTCGCCAAGCCGACGCGCTGGCTGTCGTCGGCCGGGCTCGCCGGATGCTGGCCGAGCACATGGGCATCGATCCTGGACCGAGATTGCGGCGACTCGAACAAGACCTTCTGCTGCAATCCGAGCATCTCGACCCGGGTGCGGCCGATCCCACCGCGCAGGTCTGGGAACAGGCACGAGCCGCCTACGACAGCGCGGTCCCCGCACGTACCGGAAGGCGGCTGGAGTCGGCAGCCGGGCTGATGCGCGATCTCGCGGTAACCGGTGGCGGCGGGCTCGCAGCCGCCCGCAGACACCGGATCGCGGCCGTGGCCGCCGCCGATGAACTCGGCGATCCCGCGTTGACCGCACGAGTGATCGGCATCTACGACGTCCCCGCGATCTGGACGCGCTCCGACGATCCCGCGCAGGATCGCAGGCTGGTGGACATCGCTGAGAAGACGCTGCGCCGTCTACCCGACCACGGCGACGCCGACCGAGCCCGGCTACTGGCCACAATCGCCGTCGAATCGCGCGGCATGCTGCCCGCCGAGCACCCGAGCGAGAGCGGGCTGCGGCCGCTGCGAGCCGCGCGCCAGGCCGAGCAGATCGCGCGGCGCCTGCGCGATCCGTCGCTGCTGGTGTTCGCCCTCAACGGCGTGTTCATGCAGAGCTTCCAGCGGGCAGGGCTGGCGCCGAGGCGCGACGCACTGGGCGCCGAGGTGCTCACGGTGGCGGCGAGCAACAACTTGGCCACCTACGAAGTACTCGGGCACCTCATCCGCCTACAGGCACGCTGCGCCCTGGCCGACTACCGCGGCGCCGACCGGCACGCCGCCGCCGCGGACGCACTCGCCCTGCGCCACGAACTGCCGCTGGTCACGGTATTCACCGCCTGGTACCGCGCGCTGCGCACCGCGGTGGCGAAGGATCTTGCCGCCGCCGAAGCGGCTTACGAAAGGGCCGCCACCACCCTCGACGGAGCGGGAATGCCGGGGCTCGAGCACGGATTGCTGCCGCTGGCCCGGCTGAGTCTGTATCTGCGACACCACGAAGCCGAACGAATCGCCACCATGGACCCCCACACGGATTGGGGTCCCTACACGCCGTGGGTTCGCCCGGTACTGTTCGTCGCCCGCGGCGAGATCGACCGCGCGCGAATGGCATTGCGACACCTCGGCTCCCCGCCCCGCGACTTGCTGTTCGAAACACTGTGGGCTGTCGTGGCCCACGCGGCGGTCGCCGTCGACGATGCCGCGGTCATGCGACGAGCCCACACCCAGCTCTCGCCCGCCATCGACGAAACCACCGCACAGAGCGGTCTGCTCGGTGTGGGGCCGGTGCGCGCCTACCTCGCTGATCTCGAGTCGGCACTGTCACGGCACCCAGCGCAGCGGTCGCGTTCACGTCGGCCGGGACGAGGGCAGCGGCCGGCCGACGATCACACGTGATGAACAGCAGCGCGTTTCGACAGATACGACGGTCCAGTCGCTTCGGTCAGAACCAGTCGTCGCGCATCTCGAGCGTGGTGCGGTCCAGCGCCGCGAGCAGATCGAGCTGCGGGCCGGTCTTGGGCAGCTCGTAGCGGAAGAAGTAGCGGGCCGCGGCGCGCTTGCCCTCGTAGAAGTCGCCCTCGTGGCCTGCCGCGGCCACGGTCTGCTCCAGCCAGATCCAGGCGACCACGATGTGCCCGAACGCCTCGAGGTAGATGCTCGAGTTGGCCATCGCCGCGGCCGGATCGCCCGCCGCGAACATGCCCATGGTGACGGCGAGCAGCCGCTGCCAGGACGCGCCGAGCTGCGCCGCGAATTCTGCCGCGTCGCCGCCCTTGCCGGTGGCCGCTTCGACGGTCGCCGCGATCCGCTCGCCGAGCAGCCGCAGCGAGGCGCCGTCGTGCTGGATCACCTTGCGGCCCAGCAGATCCAGGCCCTGGATGCCGTGCGTGCCCTCGTGGATCGGGTTGAGGCGGTTGTCGCGGTAGTGTTGCTCCACGTCGTATTCGCGGGTGTAGCCGTAGCCGCCGTGCACCTGGATGGCGAGGTTGTTCGCCTCCAGACACCATTGCGAGGGCCAGCTCTTGGCGACGCCGGTCAAAATCTCCAGCAGCAGTGTGTGTTCGCGCGCGACCTGGTCGTCGGCGGCGCCGCGGCGCAGGTCGACCAGCCGGTTGCAGTAGAGCAGCAGGCCCAGCGCGCCTTCGACGTAGGCCTTCTGCGCCAACAGCATTCGCTTCACATCGGCGTGCTCGACGATCGGGACCTGCGGCGCGGCGGGATCCTTCGTAGTCACCGCGCGGCCCTGGTTCCGCTGCCTGGCGTACTCCACGGACTTGAGGTAGCCCGTGTATCCGAGCGCGGTGGCGCCGAGGCCGACGCCGAGCCGTGCCTCGTTCATCATGTGGAACATGTAGGACAGGCCGCGGTGCGGTTCGCCGACGAGGTAGCCCACCGCGCCGGGCGCGCCGTCGGGGGTGTGCCCGCCCTCGCCGAAGTTGAGCACCGTGTTGGTGGTGCCGCGGTAGCCCATCTTGTGGTTGAGCCCCGCCAGCACGACGTCGTTGCGCTCGCCGAGCGTACCGTCCTCGCGCACCAGGAACTTCGGGACGACGAACAGCGAGATGCCCTTGGTGCCCGCCGGTCCGCCCGGGATCTTGGCCAGCACCAGGTGCACGATGTTCTCGGTGAGCTCGTGATCTCCGCCGGAGATCCACATCTTCGACCCGAACAGCCGGTAGGTGCCGTCGGCCTGCGGTTCGGCGCGGGTGACGATGTCGGCCAGCGACGAGCCCGCCTGCGGCTCCGACAGGCACATGGTTCCGGTGAACCTGCCCTCCACCATGGGCTGCACGAACCGGTCGATCTGGTCCGGAGTTCCGTGCGCGGCAAGGAGATTGGCGTTGCCGATGGTCAGGAACAGGTAGCCGGAGGTGCCGACGTTGGCGGCCTGGAACCAGCTGAACCCGGCGGCCTCCACGGCGGCGGGCAGCTGCAGGCCGCCGATCCGCTCGTCCATGCCCGCCCCGATCAGGTTCGCCTTGGTGAACGCCTCGACGGCCGCCTTCACCTCGGGGATGATCGTCACCCGTTCCCCGTCGAAGGTGGGCTCGTTGCTGTCGTTGCGCTTGTTGTGCGGCGCGAAATGCCGGGTGGCGAGGTCCTCGCAGAGATCGAGGAAGCCGTCGAAGGTCTCCCTGGAATGCTCCGCGAAGCGGGGAAATTCTGTCAGGTCTTCGACCCGGAGCCATTCGTACAGCAGGAAGTCGAGATCCCTGCGGGAGATCAGGTTCGAGCGCACGGCCATCCTCTCGCGACGTCACATCGGGGCGCGGACTCGGCCCCGAGATATTTGATACGTTACTACTTGTGTGTCGCGAAAGGGTGGTGACGGGCTAGCGTGCTTCGGCCGCGGCGGCCGCCACCGCCTCGAGCAGCGGTGTTCGCCACGTCGCCCGGCAGATCAGCAGGTCGGGCAGATAGGGGCGGGGCCGGTTGTACTCCAGCGGGCTGCCGTCGATCCGGGAGGCGTGCAGCCCGGCGGCCAGCGCGACCCCGACGGGCGCGGCGGAGTCCCACTCGTATTGCCCGCCCGCGTGCAGGTAGCCGTCGGCCTCGCCGCGCACCACCGCCATGGCCTTGGCCCCCGCCGACCCCATCGGGACCAACCGCGCGCCGACGGCGTCGGCCACCGCGCGCGCCCAG
>NZ_BDBP01000072.1 GCF_001613045.1 Nocardia lijiangensis NBRC 108240
CGGCGGACGCATCGCCGCGGCACGGCCTGCCGCGGTGTTCGGCGGCGGGGTGTCCTCGTCCTGACCGGAGGCCGCGCCCGCCACGATCGGATGGCTCTGGCCGTAGTCCAGATCGATGACGTCGGCCACCACTACGGTGACGTTGTCGGGGCCGCCGCTGCGCAGCGCGAGTTCGATCAGGCGATCGGCGCACTCGTCGGTGCTGCCCTCGCGCATGGTGTTGGCGATGGTCTCGTCGCTCACCACGTCCGAAAGGCCATCCGAACAGAGCAGATAGCGATCGCCCGCGCGTGCCTCGCGCATGATCAGCGTCGGCTCGATCTCGTTGCCGGTGAGGGCGCGCATGATCAGCGAACGCTGCGGGTGGGTGTGCGCCTGCTCGGGCGTGATCCGGCCCTCGTCCACCAGCGACTGCACGAAGGTGTCGTCGCGGGTGATCTGCGCCAGCTCGCCGCCGCGCAACAGGTAGGCGCGTGAATCGCCGATGTGCACGAGCCCGAGCTTCTTGCCCGCGAACAGGATCGCGGTGAGCGTGGTGCCCATGCCGTCGAGCTCGGGCTCCTCCTCGACCTGATCGGCGATGGCGGCGTTGCCCGACCGCGTCGCCGTGTCGAGCTTGCCGAGCAGGTCGTCGCCGGGCTCGTCGTCGTCGAGATGCGCCAGCGCGGCGATCATCAACTGCGACGCGACCTCACCCGCCGCGTGCCCGCCCATGCCGTCGGCGAGTGCGAGCAGGCGGGCGCCCGCGTAGACGGAATCTTCGTTGTTGCCTCGGACCAGACCGCGGTCGCTGCGCGCTGCGTAGCGGAGAACGAGTGTCACGATCGCAGCTCTATCACTGTTTTGCCGACACGGACCGGGGTGCCGAGCGGAACTCGGACGGCGGTGGTGACTTTCGCGCGGTCGAGATAGGTGCCGTTGGTCGAGCCGAGGTCTTCGACGTACCAATCGTCACCGCGCGGGGACAGTCGCGCGTGTCGGGTGGAGGCGTAATCATCGGTGAGCACCAGCGTCGAATCGTCCGCACGCCCGATCAGCACCGGTTGGGTGCCGAGTGAGATGCGAGTGCCGGCGAGTGAACCTTGAGTCACCACAAGATATTTGGCGCCCTTCTGGCCTCGGCTGAAGGAAGGCAGCACCGCGGAACCGCGTGCGGCCCTGGGCTGGATCCGTATGCCGGATGCCGCGTAGATGTCGCTGCGCAAGGTCCGCAGTACCGCCCAGACGAACAGCCACAACAGCAGCAGGAACCCCGCACGGGTCAATTGCAGTATCAGTCCCTGCACGGCGTTCCACCTCCTGTTCGGCTGTAGGTATGTCGGTGCCGTAGGTGCGGTTCGACCCACCCCCACGGCGTGCTGGGCTTGCCGGCCCCGGGTTCGGGGCCGCGCGCGTTGGCAGCATCATAGGGCCGTCGGTCGATTCCGATCACGATACGACCGACGAACCCGTGGCAGCCATGTCGTGACCTGCACCGCGAGCTTACGGGATCAGACGATACGGATCAGGATCTCGGAATGCCCGGCGCGGATCACATCACCGTCCGCCAGCTGCCAATCCTGGACCGGTGAGCCGTTGACGAGCGTGCCGTTGGTCGACCCGAGGTCGGACAGCATCGCGGTCTGGCCGTCCCAGCGGACCTCGATGTGGCGGCGCGAGACACCCGTATCGGGCAGCCGGAAGTGCGCGTCCTGACCGCGGCCGATGATGTTGCTGCCCTCGCGCAGCTGGTACGTGCGGCCGCTGCCGTCGTCCAGCTGGAGCGTGGCCGAGTATCCGGAACCCGCCGCGGCGCCGCCGCCGTACGACGGCGCGGCGTAACCCGCCTGTTGCTGCTGCTGGCCGGCGTAGCCGGACTGTTGCGAGTAGGCCTGGCCGTAGCCGCCCTGCTCCTCGGAGCCGTAGCCCTGATCGGCGTAACCCTGATCGCCGTAACCGGGCTCCGCGTAGCCCTGCTGGCCGTAACCCTGCTGGCCGGCATAGCCCTGCTGACCGTAGCCCTGATCGGCATAGCCCTGGTCACCGTAGCCCTGCTGCTGGCCGTAGCCCTGCTGACCGTAACCCTGGTCGCCGTAGCCGCCGCCCTGCTGGCCGTACCCCGGCTCCTGGTAGCCCTGCGCGCCGTAGCCCTGATCGCCGAAACCTTGCTGGCCGCCGTAGCCGCCGCGGTCGCCGTAACCCTGGCCGCCCTGCTGGCCGTACCCCTGGTCGGCGTAGCCTTGCTGGCCCTGGCCGCCGGCGTAGCCCTGGCCGCCCTGCTGGTAGTCGTAGTCGCCGTACGCCTGCTGCGAATCCGGCGCCGGGTACTCGGAGGCTCCGTACGGCGCGCCGCTGCGCCCGTACTCGTCGCGGTACGCACCGTTCTGGGGACCACCGGCACGCCCGCCGGGAGGAGGTGCGTACCCGCGATTGCGTGGATCGGACTCCGCGGGCTCACGGCTCGGGTCGTAGCCAGAGTTCTGCGTCATGGGGCCAGCTCCTGGTTGCGGGTGTGCAGGTCGTTGTGGCGTGGGTTCCGGGCTTCGAGCGGGTGCAGCTCGACGGCCGACGTCCGGATCGACGCGGCCGCTCGCCCTGAACTGTCCGGTGTGCAGCGTAGGTGATGCCTCGAACGCTACGTGTACTTCGCCATAGGTCTGCCACCCTTGATCGCGGATGTAGTCCTGGAGGTGCTTGGCGAACGCGCGGGTCGTGAGGTCGTGATCGGCGTCCAGTTGCTGGTGGTCGGAAGAGTTGATGGTGATCACATAGCTGTTCGGCGCCAGCATATGACCACCGCCCACGTCCTGGACGTGGTCGGCGGCCTCTTGTTGCAGCGCCGCCTCCACCTCCTGGGGCACGACGTTGCCCCCGAAGACCCGGGCGAACACATCACCGACGGCGCCCTGCAGGCGACGCTCGAACCGCGAAACGATGCCCATCTCGGCCTCCCTTCGGTGAGCGTCTTCCTATCTCGTTCCCAGCTTCATAACAACGACACACGCGCATGGCGTGTCGCGCAACGACCACGTTCATTGCATGATATCCACGATCCTCCACACCTGTAACTCTTGGAAATCCCAGGAGGTTCCCCTGATGCCCATTAGGCATCACCAGCCCCACTGAGCAGCCGATTTCGTTTCTCTACCGGGCCCGTGATACTGTTCCGGAGTCGCTCGGGCGAGTGGCGGAATGGCAGACGCGCTGGCTTCAGGTGCCAGTGTCCTTCGGGACGTGGGGGTTCAAGTCCCCCTTCGCCCACTGCACTCGATAAGAGGCTCATGCTCATGGAGAGCATGAGCCTTTTCTCGTTTCGTGTGTTTTGTGGGGGCGCAGCCCCCACGCCCCGCCTGGGGGCTCTGCCCCCTAGTCCCCCGTTTCATGGGTGCCGAGTGGGCGCTATTTGGTAGGTGCCGAGTGGGGGCTTTGGTGCCGAGGGGCGCTACTTGGTAGGTACCGAGTGGGGCTTTGGTGGTGGTGGCCGCTATTTGGTAGGTGCCGTGTGGAGCTTTGGTGCTGCTTGGTGGTGGCTTGTGGTGGTGGGCGGGGTGTTGCTCGGGTAGGGGCGAATGGGGATTTCGTGGGTCGTGGGCGCTACTTCCTTGGGGCCTTGATGGGCGTTGCAGTCGGCCTTGGGCTGTGGAGCCGGGGTTCTGCGGGTTGGGTTCGGTCGGCGTTGTCTGGCGACTGCGTTGCGTTGGCCCCGGCGTGTGCGCAGGGGTTGAGGGCCTTATCTATATGTGTGTGTTGTGCGGTCGGAGGGCTGGGGGGTCGTTCTGTAACCGGTTTCAGGGGGGTTTACCGGAAATGTGGTGGTGGAATGGGTTGATTCCTTGTAGGAACCTGTTCTAATTTTGGGCATGCGTAGATACGAGGGTCGTCGGGTTGTCGTCACCGGAGCTGGGTCGGGGATCGGGCAGGGGATTGCTCTGCGGCTGCTCGACGAGGGGGCGCAGCTGGTGGGGATCGATATCGATCGGGCGGGGTTGGATGTCACCGCGGAGAAGGCGGGGGATGGGGGTGGGCGGTTTCGCGCGGTCGAGGTGAACATTGCCGATGTGGAGTCGGTACGGGCGGGGACGGCGGCTGCGCTCGAGTTTCTCGGCGGGCTGGATGTGCTGGTGAACGCGGCGGGGATTCTGAAGCCCGCGCGGACGCACGAGATGCCGTTGGATGCGTGGAATCAGGTCATTGCGGTCAACTTGACCGGAACCTTCCTGATGACACAGAGCGCGCTGCCCGCGCTGCTGGAGTCGGGGCACGGCGTGGTGGTCAACCTGTCCTCGACCGCGGCCTACAGCGCCGCGCCGTATCTGGCGGCGTATGCCGCGTCGAAGGGCGGGGTCAGCTCGTTCACGCATTCGATCGCGCTGGAATACGCCAAGCAGGGATTGCGCGCGGTGAACATCGTGCCCGCGGGCATCACCAGCGGGATCACCACCAAGTCGATCCTCGAGCAGCCCGAGGGCGTGGACTACAGCCTGTTCGCGCGGCTGACCGGATGGCTCAACGGCGGCGCGCTCGGCACGCCGGACGACATCGCGGGTGTGGTCGCGATGGTCGCTTCCGACGACGGCCGCTATATGACCGGCACCGAGATTCGCATCGACGGCGGCGCGTTGATGTGAGGGCCGTCGAGGATTCCCTCGCGACGCCCGGACGCGCAGTCTGATTTCGTAGCTCCCATGGGTATCACCTCTGGCGTGCCGTCACGGCACGGACGATCCCTCGTGCTGTTCGCCGCCTGCGTCCTCGCGCTGGGTTCGCCGGGGCAGGCGCAGGCCGCGGAGCAGTGGGGGCCGCTCGCGCCGCCGAATCCGCACCTCGGCCCGAACGGCACGTCGACCATGCACGGCGATGCGGGGTCCTCGGACGCCACTCCGCTGGCGGGGCCGGGGCCCGGACTGCGCGGGGTCGGCGCCCATCCGCTGGCCGCCGCGTGCCCGACGCTGCTTCAGGGCTCCGACGGGCTCGTCGTCGCGTTGTGCACCGCCATCGTGGGGCGGGCGCCGACCGTGCACCTGCTCGATCCGGGCGCCGGGCCGGTAGGGCACTCGCTCGCCGCGCTGGAACTGTCCAAGGGCAGCCTGCTCGGCGGCGTGTACGCCTACCTCGACAACACCGACCGGCTCGTGGTGGTGGACGGCGACCGGGCGCTGTTGCGGATCGCGCACGCCAAGGATTCGAGGGATCACTGGCAGCTGCGCGTCGATGCGCGCACCGATCTCTCCGGCGCGATTCCGGTGGGCGACAACGTGACCGGGCTGGTGCCCGACTGGTCCGGCAATGTCTGGTTCGCCACCGGCAAGGGGCTCGTCGGCCTGGTCACTCCGGCGGGCACGGTGGCGACGGTGCCGCTGCCCGCCGATGAACTGGTGGCCAACAGCATTTCGGCGGCGCCGAGCGGACGGATCGCCGTGGCGACCACGCACGCCCTCTACGAGTTGCGTGCCGATGCGGCCGGGCGGCCCGAGGTGATCTGGCGCGCGGCCTACGACCGCGGCTCCGCCCGCAAGCCGGGACAGTTGAGCTGGGGCACCGGCTCCACCCCGACGTACTTCGGCCCGCGCACCGGCGCCGACTATCTGACCATCGTGGACAACGCCGACGGACAGGTGCGGGTGCTCGTCTACGCCTCGGGCACCGGGCAGCTGGTGTGCTCGCAGCCGGTGCTGACGAAAGGCGGTGCGGGCAGTGAGAATTCGCCGGTCGGCATCGGCGGGTCGGTGTTCGTGGCGAGCACCTACGGCTATCCGTATCCCGCGGTGCCGGAGGACGCTGGCCCGGCGGTGCCGCCGAGCGCGCCGTTCGCCGGCGGGATGACCCGCGTGGACATCGATGACGCGGGCGGCTGCCGCACGGTGTGGGAGAACACCGTCCGCAGCGCGGCCGTGCCGCATCTGTCCACTGCGGACGGATACGTCTACACGGTGACCCGGCGCGGGCTGGACGTCACCACGCCGCTGGACGGCTACGCGTTCACCGTCATCGATTCCGGCACCGGAGCGGTGGTCTCGAATACGCCGCTGCCAGGCACCATCGTGGACGATCCGCTCCAGATGTCTCCGCTGATCACCGCGAGCGGGCGGGTGCTGCAAGGCACGGTTACCGGCGTTTTGCGGGTCGGCTGACCACCCTGCACCTGCCTGTGGATATCTCCGGCGTTCCTGTGGAAAACGTGTGCGGCGCAGGGGATATGCGGCGGGCTGTGCACAACTCGATGGGCGGCGATTGAAACTCCTTGCGCGCCAGCGCGAGTGCCCGAGCCCGGCCAGGTTTAGACCCTATTTTCGCTGGTAGAACGCCAGCTTTCGAAGTGGCGAGCCGTCGTCCGGCCTGTGGATATCCGATCGGCACCGCGCCGGAAGAACGGAACTGCGCCCGCTCACAACGACATCCGCGCGTTTATCCACAGGATGTGCGCACCGCGGCGATCAGTCCAGCCCGTCGAGCATTGCTGCGCGCTGCGCACTGCGGGGGAAGTCCGCGGCCTTCGGCCCGGTCGCCAGTCCGCGCTCGATCATCGCGAGCATGCGTGCGATCGCCAGATCCCTGGCCTGTGGCCCCTGTTCGGGCAGCGCGCGCTCGATGAGCAGCGAGGCCATGCCGTGTACCGCCGACCACGCCGCGAATTCGGCGTCCGGCCGGTGCGCGGGATCGGTGAAGCCGATCTCGACGAGCTCGTCCAGCAGATCCGAGAGCAGACCGAAGGCGGGGGAGTTCCATTCCTCCGGGCCGTCTTGCTCGCGGTTGCAGAACGCGGTGCGGAACAGGCCGGGCTCGCGCAGCGCGAAGACGATGTACCCGCGCCCGACCGCGAACAGGCGGGTCACCGCGTCGGCGTCGGGCGGGAACGTCCGGATGGTCTCGGCCATCGCATCGAACAGGGTCTGCTGCGCCTGCTCCTGCGCGGCCGCGAGCAGCTGCTCGTGATTGGTGAAGTGCCGGTAGGCGGCGGTCGGCGTCACGCCGACCCGGCGGGCGGCGGCGCGGACGGTGACCGCCTCGGGCCCGCCGGTCTCGGCGAGTTCTGCGGCCGCCCGCACCAGGGCATTGCGCAGGTCCCCGTGGTGATAGGGCCCTTCCCGGCTCGGTCGCTGCGCCGCTGGTCCGGTCGCTGACTCCGATGTCGTCACCCTTTCGATGTTGACACCCGCACACATCGGTGGCAAGTTAACACCCATAAAGTTTACGCATGCACACATGCTTGTCTGGAGGCTCGACATGTTCGAACGACTCGGCCGCTTCGTGGCCCGACATGCCCGCTGGATACTCGTGGCGAGCGTGCTCGCCCTGATCGCGGGCGGCGCGCTCGGCGTCACCGCGTTCGGCAAGATGCAACCCGGCGGTCAGGAGGATCCGAACGCGGAGTCCAGCACCGCCACCGCGCAATTGGCCGACAAGTTCGGCGCCGACACCGATTACGTCTTCCTGATCAGCGCCGAGCAGGGCAGCGTCGACGCCGAGGCGACCGCCGGTTTCGGCAGGGAGCTCGCGCGCAGGCTGGCCGCCGACGACCGGCTCACCAACGTGGTGTCGTACTGGGACACCGGCTCTCCCGCCATGCGCTCCGGCGACGGCACGGCCGCGGTCATCCTGGCGGGCGGAGCCGACCAGGACCCCACCAGGGAAACCGAGATCGCCGAGAAGATCGTCGCCGAATACGGCTCCGACGGCCCGATCGCCGATGTCCGGATCGGCGGCACCAACCCGATCTTCCATGCCATCACCGAGCAGATCGGCAGGGATCTCGGCCTTGCCGAGGGCATCGCGGTGCCGCTGATCCTCGCGCTGCTGGTGCTGGCCTTCGGCAATGTGGTCGCCGCGCTGCTCACCATGGTGGTCGGCGGCGTCGCGATTCTCGGCACCTTCGCCGAGCTGTCGATCCTCGGATCGGTGACCGACGTGTCGGTGTACGCGGTGAACCTGACGACCGCGCTCGGCCTCGGCCTCGCCGTGGACTACGGGCTGCTCATGGTCAGCCGCTTCCGGGAACGGCGCGCGGCGGGCGCAGCACCCGACGACGCGGTGATCGGCGCGGTGTCGACGGCCGGACGCACCATCGTGTTCAGCGCGGCCACCGTCGCGGCGGCGCTCTCCTCGCTGGTGATCTTCCCGCAGTACTTCCTGCGCTCGTTCGCCTACGCCGGCATCGGGGTGGTCGCCATCTCGGCGACGGCCGCCGTGCTCACGCTGCCCGCGTTGCTCGTCGCGCTCGGATCGAAGGCCGACGCGTGGAAGATCCCCGGGGTGCGCGGTATTCGCGGCGACGCGGCGCCGTTCTGGGCGGGGGTGGCGAGTTTCGCGATGCGGCGGCCGCTGCTCACCGGCATCCCGGTGGTGGCGGCGCTGCTGCTGGCCGCGGCCCCGCTGTCGAACGTCCAGTTCGGCACACCCGACGATCGCGTGCTGCCTGTCAGTACCGAGGTGCGCCAGGTCGGCGACGCGCTGCGCGAGGATTTCGGCGGCGGCGACACCAATGCCCTGTCCGTGGTCACCGCCACGGGAGTGGACGCGGGGCCGCTCACCGAATACGCCGCCGCGCTCTCTCGAGTGACGCACGTCACCCAGGTCGATTCCAGCGCGGGCACTTTCGTGCGCGGCGAGCGCACCGCGAGTTCGCCCGCGGACGCCAGGTTCGCCGAGCCGGACGCCCAACGGCTCAATGTCCTCACCGATCTCGACCGCAATTCGGCCGAGGCGCGTGAGCTGGTCGACCGGGTGCGCGACGTGCCCGCACCGGCCACGGCGCTGGTCGGCGGACAGGTCGCCGAACTGCGCGACAGCCTGGCCTCGATCGGATCGCGATTGCCCGCGGCGGTGGCGTGGATCGTGCTCACCACCTTCGTCTTGCTGTTCCTGTTCACCGGCAGCATCGTGCAGCCGTTGCGGGCGCTGCTGTCGAACGTGCTGAGCCTGGCGGCCACGCTCGGGTTGATGGTCTTCGTCTTCCAGGACGGGCACCTGTCCGGCCTGCTCGGGTTCACGCCCGCCCCGCTGGACGTGTCGATGCTGCTGTTGTTGTTCTGCATCACTTTCGGGTTGTCCATGGACTACGAGGTTTTCGTGATCAGCCGGATCAAGGAGATGCACGACAAGGGCGCCTCCGCGCACGACGCCGTCGTCGAGGGGCTGGCTCGCACGGGCAGGTTGGTGACCACGGCGGCGGCGCTGATCTCGATCAGCTTCCTCGCCTTCGTCACCAGCGACGTGCGGTTCATCCAGTTCTTCGGACTCGGCGCCGGGCTGGCCATCCTGATCGACGCGACGCTGGTGCGCGGTGTGCTCGTTCCGGTGGCGATGCGGCTGCTCGGCCCGGCGGCCTGGTTCGCGCCGCGCCCGCTGCGGGTGGTGCACGCGCGAATCGGTCTCGCCGAGGCGTGATTGTCAACACATCTGAATGCGTCCGGCCGAGCTTTTCCCGCTCGGCCGGACGCTGTCGTTTCTTTACCCGAAACCGGCCCGGCCCTGGTCTTTTGACTCACTGAGCGAGATGGTGAGGCGAAGATCACACGACCAGTTTCGATTGCGGTTTCGGTGCTGGGGTACCGCTCGAGGTTCCGGCTCCGGCCTGCAATTCCGCGCCTGGCAACCATCCGTGTGCACCTGATGCGAGTACACCGTATGTCGTCCCGACAGGGTGCTGATCTTGTTTATTCGGTTGCAAACAAACCTGAGGTCTCTTTCTGTCGTTGGAACAGATAGTTACCCAAAATAGATTTGACAAACCTGCTGGTAGATGCGTTGTAAGCGGTACATACCGATGCTGGAAACAGGCTTCGGCTAACCATTGCGTAGCCAATTGTTCGGTGTGCAGAAGGGGTGTACGGAGTAGTTTTCGCGCGCACTTCGGGCACCCTCCGGAGGGGTGAAATCGGGGTGTCCGAGCGTCAGCCAAGAGTTAGCTGCCAGTGTGAAAAAGTGTGTGGTCACAGGGGTTTGCCAGCGCGCT
The DNA here is from genome assembly GCF_001613045.1 of Nocardia lijiangensis NBRC 108240. Classification (GTDB taxonomy): domain Bacteria; phylum Actinomycetota; class Actinomycetes; order Mycobacteriales; family Mycobacteriaceae; genus Nocardia; species Nocardia lijiangensis. The sequence continues at coordinate 9,932 of NZ_BDBP01000072.1, forward strand.
GCTTTATACGCTCGACACCGGTGTGGAGGGTTGCGCGGGCATAACGATTGTGTACAGTCGACGGTAACGCTGGCCGCAGCTGAGCACGACTCGCTGCGGCCAGCGGAACTCAAATGGGGGACACACCAATCGATCCGCGCACGGCGTTGCTGCCGATTGCCCGAGACCATTTCACTCAGCGTGTGCCCGAGGTTGTCTGCCACCGATCCTCTTGTTCGACCGGCAAAGCTGCCGCCGCGTCCTGCGCGAGCGCCGCTCTTCGTCCCGCACCGAATACGTAGGCGAGAAACAGCGCCTCCGCCGCGAAGCCGATACCGATCCGTACCGGGGCGGGAAGCGGACTCGGCGTGACGAAACCCTCGAGCAGTCCCGACACGAAAAGCACCGCGACCAAACCGAGCGCGATCGTCGCCGTTGCCCTGCCCTGCCGCGCGACCGCCTCGATCCGGCTCAGCCGACCGGGGTCGACGAGCGTCCAGCCCAGCTTCAGCCCCGCGCCGCCCGCCACGAAAACAGCGGTCAATTCCAGGGTTCCGTGCGGAAGGATGAAGCCGAAGAAGGAATCGAGCCGATCCGCCTCGGCCATCAATCCGGCGGTGATGCCGACGTTGAGCGCGTTCATGAACAGCAGATACACCGCAGGCAGGATCAGCACGCCGGTGAACAGCGCGATCGCCGCCACCCACGCGTTGTTGGTCCACACCTGCGCGGCGAACGCGTCGTTGGGGTGCTCGGTGTAGTAGGTCTCGAACGCACCGCCCGGCGCGGTGATCGCGGAATTGTCGGCGGGGATGCCGAACAGCTCGCGGGCCCGGCCCGACCCCTCGATCCAGGTCGCCAGCCATGCCGAGACCGCGACGAACACCGCGGCCACCGAGGCCCACCACGGCCACGCGCGATAGACCGCGGCAGGGAAGCGATGGGTGAAGAAATGCGCGATCTCGCCCCAGGTGTCGGTCCTGGTGCCGAGCACCCGTCCGCGCGCCCTGGCCAGCAGCGCGCTGAGCCCGGCGATGAGTTCCGGATCGGGACTGTGCGATTGCAACCGGGCCAGCTGCTGGGAGGTCCGCCGGTACAGCGCGACCAGTTCGTCGGACTCGGCGCCGCTCAGCTTGCGCCTGCGGGACAGCTGGTCGAGCCGGTCCCAGGACCGCCGGTGCGCGTAACTGTATGCGTCTACGTCCATATCGGTTGCCTCCCACTACCACCGGTCGCAAGAATGCTATCGAGATGGCTGAGTTCACCACCGGCGAAGCGGTTGCCCTGGAGCTTTCGATCGCCCGGATACCGACACGCGCCACCGCGTTCCTCATCGACCTGGTGGCGCAACTGACGCTCGGCGTGCTGTGTGTCGCGCTCGCGGGCGTCCTCGTGGTGCGCACCGATGCGGACGCGGCGTGGGGAGACGCGATCATGCTGACGACCGTCGTCGCGGTGCTCGTCGGCTATCCGGTGGTGTGGGAGACGCTCAGCCGCGGCCGGTCGCTCGGCAAGCTGGCGCTCGGGCTGCGGGTCGTCCGCACCGACGGCGGGCCCATCGATTTCCGCCACGCCATGACGCGCGGCCTGGCGGGCGCCATCGTCGACTTCTGGATGCTCGGCGGTTTCGGCGCCATCGCCGTGATCACCTCGATGTGTTCCCCGAACGCCCGCCGCGTCGGCGACGTGCTCGCGGGCACGGTCGTGGTCCACGCCCAGCGCAGCCTGCCCGCCCCCGCCCTGGCCTTCGCGCCGCCCTGGCTGGTGGGCTGGGCCGCCCGCCTCGACCTCTCCGGCATCCCGGAGGACCTCGCCCTGGCCATCCGCCAGTACCTGACCCGGCTGCGCACCCTCACCCCGGCCGCCCAGGCAAGCCTCGGCCAGGCACTGGTCACCGCCCTCTGCACCCACCTGCGCGTGCCCGTTCCGCAGGGCTACCCGCCGATCCAGATCCTCGGCGCCATCGTCGCCGAACGCCAACGCCGCGCCCTCGCCCCACCCGCCCCCGGCCTCGTCCGCGTCGCCTAGTCCGGAGAAACTCGCGCTGCAGCCAGGCGGCGGGGCCGCTTGGTATCGCGTGCCGCCATATCGACGCTATTGCCGTCGATCGACCGCTCGGCTACCTGCCTGGCCGACTGGCCGCTCCCTACAGACCGTTCCGACGCCTCACATAGGCGGTGCCTGTGTGAGGCGTGGGAAAGGTGTGTGGACACCTCGGTGGGGTCAGAGGGAGCCGGATTGTTTGAGTTCGAGGTATTCGTCGGCCAAGGCCTCGGGGAGGCGGTCGGGGGGTGCGGAGACCACGGCGATGCCCTTGCGGCGCAGGGACTCCTGGACGAGGGCGCGTTCGGCGAGGACAGTTTCCGCGGCCGCCGCGGCGTAGACGTCGTCGCGGGTGGTGGCGGCCGCGGCGATGTCCGGGTCGATCACCGAGACGATGAGGACGCGGTGGCGGTGCGCGAGAACCGGCAGCACCGGGAGCAGGTTCTCCTCGACCGCCGCGCCGTCCAGGCTGGTGAACCAGACCACCAGGCTGCGGCGGCGGGCGCGTTCGATGGTGGCGCGCACCAAGCCGGCGCTGTCGGTGTCGACCAACGCGGGAGTCACACCCGCCAGCGCGTGCATGAGCTGGAGTTGCAGGCGGTTGCCGCGTACACCACGCACCTCGGTGCGGACGGTGCGGTCGTAGGCGAGCAGATCCACGCCGTCGCCAGCCGCCGCGGCCAGCCCGCCGAGCAGCAGCGCTGCTTCGATGGCGGCGTCCAGGCGGGTGCCTTCGCCGACCCGGCCCGCGCTGACCCGGCCGGTGTCCAGCAGCATCAGCACGTGCCGGTTGCGCTCCGGGCGCCAGGTGCGTACCAGCACGTCGGTGGCGCGTGCGGTGGCGCGCCAGTCGATGGCGCGCACGTCGTCGCCCGCGACGTACTCACGGAACGAATCGAATTCGCTGCCCTGGCCGCGGGTGTTGGCGACGTTGCGGCCCTCGAGGTGTTGCAGCCGCTTCACTTTCGAGCGCATCAGACGCTCGCTGCGGAAAGCGGGTAGCGCACGCACCCGGGCGGGCACGGTGCGCCTGGTCTGCCTGCCCGCCATGCCGAGCGGGCCGAGCAGTCGCAGCGTCACCGGACCGGCGACCCGGTCGCCGCGATAGACCGGCCGCAGCGACGTACGCAGCCGCACCTTCGTATTGGGCGCGAGTTCCAGGGCGTGCCTGCGGTTCTCGGTGCGCGCGCTGCGCGGCCAGTCGTCCCAGAGCAGGCCGCGCACCGTGCGCGCTCCGGTGTTCACGACGGTGAGCTCCACCTCGGTGGCGCGGCCCTGCCGCACGGCGGTCAGCTCCGGCCTGCTCAGGGTCACGTCGGCGGCCGCGCCCGCCGCGGCCAAGTCGACGAGCACCGCGATCGCCAGCACGGCGCACGCCAGCGCGACCCCGTACCAGGACGGCAGCACGACCGCGACGAACAACCCGAGCACCGCGGCGGCGGCGACCAGACGACCGGTGACGACCACGGCTAGACCGGAACCGGGACCGAGCCGAGCAGCGCGGACATGACGCCCTCGGTGGTGACCCCGTCCAGCTCCGCCTCCGGCCGCAGGTGCAGCCGGTGCCGCAGCACCGCCACCGCGACGAACTTCACGTCGTCGGGCGTGACGAAGCCGCGTCCGTTCAACCACGCGAACGCCCGCGAGGCCGCCATCAGCGCGGTCGCGCCGCGCGTCGATGCGCCGTGCTGCACGGCGGGCGCGGTGCGGGTGGCCCGGCACAGATCGACGGTGTAGGCCAGCACCTCGGGACTGATCGTCACCGTGGCGATCGCGGCCCGCGCGGCGGCGATGTGCGCGGGCCCGGCCACCGGTCGCAATCCGGCCGCGGCCAGATCGCGCGGGTCGAAACCGGCCGCGTGCCGCTGTAGCACGCGGAATTCGTCGTCGCGACTGGGCAATTGGATGTCGACCTTGAACAGGAACCGGTCCAGCTGCGCCTCCGGCAGCGGATAGGTGCCCTCCTGCTCGATCGGGTTCTGCGTGGCGATCACGACGAACGGGTCGGGCAGCGGCTGCGGCTTGCCGTCGACCGAGACCTGCCGCTCCTCCATCGATTCCAGCAGCGCCGACTGGGTTTTCGGCGGCGTGCGGTTGATCTCGTCGGCGAGCAGCAGATTGGTGAACACCGGGCCGTGCCGGAAGGTGAACTCGGCCGAATGCGGGTCGTAGATCTGCGATCCCGTGACATCGCCCGGCATCAGGTCGGGCGTGAACTGCACCCGGGCGTACTCCAGATCGAGCGCAGTGGCCAGCGCGCGGACGAGCAGCGTTTTCGCCACGCCGGGCACGCCCTCCAGCAGCACGTGCCCGCGGCACAGCAGCGCGAGCACGAGGTACATGACCGCGTTGTCGTTGCCGACCACCGCCTTGCCGATCTCGGCCCGCAGCGCGCCGAAAGCCGCACCGGCCTGCTCGGCGGTGGCGGCCTTCGTGATGTCCGTGGTCATCCGACCTCCGTTTCGATCCATTCCAGTTGTGCGGCGACGATGTGCAGCGCGCCCGCGTCCGGCACCGGGCCGAAGAACGCGTTCGCGACCAGCTGCTGGTCCGCGCCGCTGCGTGCCGCGATCGCGGCGGCGAGCAGGTCGGGCGGCGCGTCGGCCCCGACACCGAGCAGTGGCCGCAGCCTGCGCAGCGTGGCGGCGCGCAGTTTCCCCGCGACGTACTCGTGGTCGCGCGACTTGCGATAGAGAGCGGCCTGGCCCGCGACCAGTTCGTTGGCGGCGACCTCCACCGGGCGCGGTTCACCGACCAATGCGCCGCGTCGCCGGGCCCGCCACCACGCCAGCAGCGCGAGGGCGATCAGGAATTGCAGGCCGCCGAAGGCCAGCGGCGCGGGGAGCCGGGAGAAGATCGAGTCCTCGCCCGCGCCGATGTCCGGGCGGTCGATGTCGTTGTCGGAGGGCGGCGGTGGCGGCGGGATGTCCGGCGGCGGTTTCGGCGCGGTGGGCGCGCCGCAGGCTTGCAAGGCGCCGTAGAGCAACAGCGTGAGCACGGCCATCACGGCCAGCGTCGCCCAGAACTTCGGATTCCGTAGCAGGTCCGGCAGCGGCGGCAGTTTCCTGCGCGTGCGTGGCGCGGTCTCCACGGCCTCCCGCTCGACGGGTTCGGCGGCGGGCGGCGGGGCCGCGGCGGAGAAGCGGTCGGCGTATTCGAGCCTGCGGTACTCGTCCTCGGTGGCCGTGCGGCCGCCGTAGACGACCTCGTCGAAACTGCGTGCGGCGGGCTGGAGTTCGGTGGTGACCTCCAGCGGCAGCACGGCAGAGACGTCATCGACGGTCTCGTCGGCGGTCCGGGAGCGGCGGACCTCCAGCACACCGCGCTGTTCCATCCCGCGCAGCACGGCGCGGAAACGTTCGCGCAGCGCACGGTCGAAGTCGCGGCGCTGGGCGGCCTCCTCGGCGGCGGCGCGGTGGTCGGCGGCAGGGCCGAGGCGCGGTGGCGGCGGGGTCTCGGGGTGTGTCACCGCGCTCCTCCGGACGGTATCCGGATGTCCAGACCCTCACGGCGGCACCGCAGATCGACGTAGCACACCACCCGCGTGCTGGCCTCGACGATCTCTCCGAACGCGACGAGCAGCAGCCCCGCCGAGGTGAGCAGCACGATCACCGGCCAGCGATGGGTGCCGGAGAAATCCGAGACGAACCACGGGACCGCCAGCAGCGGAACGGCGAGCAGCGTGAACAGGAAGCGCTGGCTCAGCCACAGCCCGGTCAGCGGCCATTCCGAGCCACCCACAAGGAGTTTCGTGCGGTGCACCGCGTTGCCGTGCGAGCCGTGCTCGGCGAACAGCACCGGCGCTACCAGGAATCGTTTGGCGCGCAGGTAGCCCAGCCAGATCACCGCGAACGGAAAGGTGATGATCAGGATGGCGCCGCCGGCCAAGACGCCGACGCCGACGAGCGTGAACAGCACCTGCCCGATCAGCAGCGCGGGCGCGACCCCGCGCAGCCGCGCCAGTGCGGCCCGCCATCCGATCCGCTCGCCCGCGATGCTCGCCAGCCCGACGGGCACGGTCACGCCGCGCAGCAGCAGGCGCAGGAACCACGCGCCGACAACGGTCGACAGGATCGCCGCCCACGCGGTGCCCGCGTCGGACCCGCCGGTCGCATCGGAGACGCTCGCGGTGATCGCCACGACGACGATCTCGGCCACCACGAGTCCGGCCGCCGCCGTACCGGCGAGCGTGGCGATGTTGGCCTGGATCAGCGCGAACGGCAGGTCGAGCAGTTCGCGGAAGGTCAGCGGCCGGATCGGCACCGTCGTTCCAGGGGACCCTGGTACCGGATCGCTCCCCGCCCCGACGGCACCGGCCGGGTCAGCGGCTGGTAACACGCGGCCGAGTCTAATGGGCGCGCACGGTGGGGGTCGGTTTTGCGGTGCGCGTCAGCGTTCCAGCAGACGAGAGACGACGTGGCGGTACCGTTCCGGGTCGATCGGGGGGATGCCGAGCAGCGCTCGCAGGTACACCCCGTCGCCGACGAGCCGGATGATGTCGGCGCGGACCGGGTCGTCGACTTCCGCGTCCAGTCCGTCGGACCAGGACTCCATGAGTTCGACGAGCGCGCGCTGGACCTCGTCGATTTCGGGACCGGATTTGGCGTCGATGGTGCGCATGGTGGCAAGCAGCGAGCGGTAGAGCTCGAGTTCGACGGCATCGGCGGCGCTGTCGGGGTTGGGGGTCTGGAGGTACCACTCCATCGCGGAGGTGCCTTTGGCTCGCGCGTCGGAGAGCTGCTGGGTGGCTCGTTCGCCGAGGCGGCGGACCAAGCCGGCGAGCATCGCGTCCTTGCTCTTGAAGTGATAGAGCAGCCCGCCCTTGGAGACGCCCGCGGCGGCGGCCACATTCTCCAGCGTCACCTGCGACATGCCTTTGTTCAGCAGCAATGACTCCAGTGCGTCCAGGATCCGGTCGCGGGTGTTTGCCGTCACCACCCGAACTATACCGGCTGGACGGTAATGTCCTGTACTGTACCGTCTGGACGGTAAACAATACTGACGACGGAAGTCGAGAGAGTCGATGAACTCCCAGACCACGACCGCGGCCACCACCCTCGCCGCGTCGAAAACCCGAACCGCACCGCCGCGCGCCACCGCACGCGAGTGGGCGGGTCTCTCCGTACTCGCGCTCGCCCTGCTGCTGCTGGCGGTCGACGCCACCGTTCTGGACCTGGCGGTGCCCGCCATCAGCGCCGATCTCGCGCCGACCACGCCGCAGCTGCTGTGGATCATCGACGTGTACTCGTTCGTCCTCGCCGGTCTGCTCGTGGTGATGGGCAACCTCGGCGACCGGATCGGGCGGCGCAGGCTGCTGCTCATCGGTGCGGTCGGCTTCGGCCTCGCCTCCGCCGTGGCGGCATGGGCGGTCTCGCCCGAAATGCTCATCGCGGCCCGCGTGCTGCAGGGCGTCGCCGGTGCGACGTTGATGCCCGCGACCCTCGGCCTGATCCGATCGATGTTCCTCGATCCGCGCCAGCGCACCGTCGCGATCGCGGTGTGGAGCGCGATGGCGGGCGGCGGCGCCGCGGCCGGTCCGCTGCTCGGCGGCTGGCTGCTCGAGCACTACTGGTGGGGTTCGGTGTTCCTGGTGAACCTGCCGGTCATGCTGGTGCTCGTCGCGCTCGGCCCGGTGCTGATCCCGGAATCGCGCGACCCGAACCCGGGCCGATTCGACCTGCCGAGCGCGGCGCTGTCCATGCTGGCGCTGGTGCCCATCGTGTACGCGGTGAAGGAAGCCGCGGCGCACGGTCCGAGCGCGGCGCTGGTCGTCGTCGGCGCGGTGGGCGTGCTCTCGGGCGTGCTGTTCGTGCGCAGGCAGCGCAGGCTGGCGCATCCGATGCTGGATCTGAAGTTGTTCGCGCTCCCCAGGTTCCGCACCGCGGTGGTGACCAACCTGCTCGCGGTGTTCGCGCTGGCGGGTGTGCTGTTCTTCGGCTCGCAGTATCTGCAGCTGGTGCTCGGTAAGTCGCCGTTGCAGGCCGGGCTGCTGTTGCTGCCGGGTCTGGCGGCCACCGTGGTCGCCTCGCTGGCGGCGGCCTGGCTGGTGCGGTACTACCGGCCGGGTGCGGTGCTGGCAGGTGCGCTGGTGACCGCGGCGTCCGGCGCGGTGCTGTTCCTTTGGCTCAGTCCGGATGTCGCGACCAGCACAGTGCCGTTCGTTCTCGGTTTCCTCGGCATCGGCGCGGGTGTCGGCGTGGCGCTGACGGTTTCGTCGGACCTGGTGGTCAGTTCCGCTCCCGTGGAGCGGGCCGGCGCGGCCGCGGCGGTTTCCGAGACCGCCTACGAGACGGGCATCGCCCTCGGTGTCGCGCTGCTGGGCAGCGTGGTCATGGCGATCTTCCGCAACGGCCTCGATCTGTCCCAGGTGCCGGGCGACTCCGCGGGCGCGGCGTCCGAATCCCTCGGCGCCGCCACCGAATTCGCCCGCCAGCTGCCGGATGCCGCGGCCGAGACCTTCCTGGTCTCAGTGCACGAGGCCTTCGTCTCCGGCATCCACCTCGCCGCGATGGGCACCGCCTCGGTGCTGCTGATCGCCGCCTGGGTGGCGTTCCGGCTGCGGGCGACGCAGTCGTGATCCGCGAGGACTCGCACTCCGATCGGGGTGCGAGTCCTCGTCATACCGAGTGCGGTTCGAATGTCGGCTTCGATCGATGTCGACGGCGGGGTGGCGATGACCCGAAGCTCCGGGGGGCGGGCCGCGGTGCGCACGTTCGTGTTTCGGCCTGGGCGGGCGAGGGTCGCCGGTCGCGCAGAGTGACTCGACCCTCAGCCCTGGTGGCGAGGTGGCCGGCGTGCCGCGACCGCGCGAGGGCACCCGAGTCCTCGGTCGGCCTCGACGATCAGCAGGTGTCCGGCTCAGCGGGGCCGGGCCAGAGTGGTCGGCGTGACGCGGCCGCGCAGGGTTACCGACTCGCCGAGTTGCCACTGTTGGACCTCGGCGGAATCCGCTGCGGCGACGGTGGACCCGGACGCCAGCAGCAGCCCCGAATCCTGTTTGGCGAGTTCGCACAGCCTCGCCGCCTCGTTGACCGCGTCGCCGATGACGGTGAATTCGTAGCGCTGGTGCGCACCGACATTGCCCGCGACCACCCGCCCCGCCGCCACGCCGAGACCCGCGGTGAACTCGGGGATTTCGCCGAGGCGCGCGCGGATGGCGCGGGCGCAGGCCAGGGCGGCGCCCGCCGCGTCGGACAGCGGAGTGGGGGTGCCGAAGACCGCGAGCGCCGCATCGCCCTCGAACTTGTTGAGCAGTCCACCGCAGCGCTCGACCTCGTCCACCACGATCCCGAAGAAGCGGTTCAGCAGGGCGACGGTCTCGGTGGCGGGGCGGGTCGCGGTCATCGTCGTCGAGCCGATGATGTCGATGAACAATGCCGCCGCGTCGGTTTCTATACCGCCGAGCGCGGGCTCGGCCGCCAGCGCGGCGTCCGCGACGTCCTGGCCGACATGCCTGCCGAACAGGTCGCGGATCTGTTCGCGCTCACGCAACCCCTGCACCATGTGGTTGAAACCGCTTTGCAGCTCACCCAGTTCGGTGCCGTCGTACACCGCGAGCCAGACGTCCAGATCGCCCTTCTCCACCTGACGCATCGCCTGGCGCACCCCGCGGATCGGCGCCACGGTGGCGGCCAGGGTCTGGGTCATCAGCAACAGACCGAACACCAGCGTCGCGCCGCCGAGCGCCAGCACGCAGACCGCCAAGCGCTCGACGCTCACATCCGAAAGCGCCAGCGCGAGCACGGCGATCACCATCAGCCCGGCCACCGGCACACCGGAACCGAGCACCCAGGCCAGCAGCGAGCGCCCGAAGACACCGATGCCGCGGCGGCGATGGGCGGGCGCGGCCTCCAGCACCCGCGTGGTCACCGGCCGCAGCGCGAACTCGATGATCAGATAGCTGTTCGCGCACACCACGATCGCGCTGATTCCGACGGCGAACGCGACCTTCGCGATCAGCTCGGGTTCGGCCAGCCCGTACAGCGTCGTCAGCAGGACGAGCCCGCCGAGCCACAGCAGGCCCTGCTTCGTCACCAGCGACCGCGGCACCCCGGCCGCGGCCGCCTGTTCGGCCTCGGTGGGGACGTGATCGAGATCGGTCGCCCAGCGCAGGGCGCGCAGTCCGCGCGTCGTGCCCCACCACATGCCGTACGCCGTCGCCAGCGCGGCGTACACGGGCGCCGCGATCACGTCGAGCAGCAGCAGGTCGCGGGTGAACACCGAGGGGCCTGGCAGCACGAACCCGGCGAGCGCGATCGAGACGACCATGCCGGTGACGTTGGCGAGCAGCAGCGGCGCCGTCAGCAGCAGCTGAATACGGAACCGTCGCATTCGCGAGGATTCCTGGGCGGATCCGAGCAGCCGCGAACCCCACGGCGCAGGCGTCCCGGTCGTCACATCACGCACCGACATGGGTGCAGAGTAGATCGCCGGGCGTGAACCCATCGGAGAAGTTCACGATGGCTGGGTGTCGCCCCAACCACAGCTCGGCGTTTTTCGGAATTCGGCACGAACCGCCTCGATGGCCGCGCAGTCTCGATCACCGCCCGGCCGAGGGCCGCTCGCTCAGCGGCCTGGCGGGAGTTCCCGGCGGCCGTGGCCCGGCAGCTCCCGCTGTTCGCGGGCGGCCAGCTCGTCACGGTGCTCGGCGGGCGGCAGACCGTACCCCTGCGGCCCGTAGCCCTGCGGCAGCGCGGAGTACCGCGGATCGTGCGCCGCCGGGTACTGGGCGTCGACAACGGTCGAGGCGACGCGGTGCGCGTGCAAGGCCTCCGGCGAACCGGGCGGCAGCTGATAACCGACCGGCGGGGCGACGGCGTACGGCTGGGCTTGGGCGTGCGAATCCTGCGAGTCCACCGTCACTTTCCTGGTGCGGCGCAGCGTGAAGGTGATCTCCTCCACCTCTTCGAAGGCCTGTCGCGCCGTGCGCAGCGGGTGCGTCGCGGTGTCGATGGCGTTGGCGACGAACGAAGGCACCAGCGGGCGGATCAAGCGCGCGGCGGTGTCGGTGAACGGCACCGTGCCGATGATCGGCAGCTCCAGCCCGCCGGCGCCCTTGGGCTCGGCGGGCCTCGGCGCGGCCGGGACGAGCGCGCCCGGGCCCGAGGTCGGCGTCAGCGCGCCCGCGCTGACGGTCGCGGGCAGGTTCGGTGTCACGATCCCGTCCTGAGACACAGGGCTGTCCTTTCGATCGGCAGCCGGTGCGGCTGGTAGTTCGTGGTGCCTCGGCTTGTCCAGGCCGCGCGGTTCGGTGATGCCGATCTCCAGCCCGCCGATGGCCGCGATGATGCGGGTGCGCTGGCGCTCCCTGTCGATGGCGGTGTCGGCCTCCACGGCGAGCCGGGCGGCGGTGAGCTGCTGTTCGGCGCGCAGATGCTCGGCCTCCGCGCGCACCTCGGCGCGCTTGACCGCGATCGCCGCCTCCGCCTCGCGTTCGGCGCGGTCCACCACGGCGCGAGCGGCGACGTGCCGGTCGAACGAGGTCTCCCCGCGCCACCAGCGCAACAGCAGCGGCAACAGGGCGAGCAGCACGAAGGCGACCAGGGTCGCCAGCCGCAGCAGCAGCGCGCCGCCCGCCGCCGAGGTGTGGTCGTTCATCGCCACCCAGCGCGCGCCGAGCCCCCGATCACCGTCCGTGAAGGCGGCGGATCGAGCTGCGGCCGTTGCCCTTTCGGCCTCGGTCAGGCGCTGGTCCAGTGCCGCCGCCCGGTCCTGGGCCGCGGTGAGCCGGGCGCGGGCGTCGTCGAGCATCTCGTTGGCGGTCTGAGATTCGGGTCCCCGGCCGGGCACGCCGGTGATCCGGGTCTGCGGGCATTCCGGGGTCGGGTTGAACTCGCACCGCGCGATCACCAGCGCGCGGTCGATATCGGCCTGCGCGGCCGCGATGGTCTGATCCAGCGCCGTGCGGTCGGCGCGCGCCCGGTCCAGGTCGGCGCGGGCGGCGGCCACCGCGGGGGCGGATTCGACGGCGGCGTGGGACTTTTCATCGAGGACCCGGTCCACCGAACCGCCGAACAGGGCCGTGCTCGCCAGCTCGGCCAGCAGCACACCCGCGAGGACGGCCACCGCGACGCGGCCTGCCAGCCCGAGCCGGTCGGGCATACGACCGGGCCGCGCGGTGGCCAGCGCACGCCCGACGGTGCCTGCGATCAGTGCGACGATCAGCGCGATCGGCACGATGGCGAACAGGGGCCAGCCGTCGGTCACGGCCAGCGCCAAGGTCGTCACGACACCCGCTACCAGGGCGAACAGCGCGACGGCCGCACCGGTGACGGCATAGTCCGCGCGTTCGTGGCGCTCGGTGAGTTCACCCGTCTGACCTCCGCCGAGCCAGGTGAACAAGCCGGTGACGGTCATGGGATCTCACATCCTCTACGTCCCAGTCATTTGGCAGCTTGGCGAAACTGTCACAGATTCGTTGTCCCAGCGTGACAGGGATGGGCCCGACACACCGAGTACGGCCCAGTGGATGTGGCAAGGCTCACAGCACGAGCGCCTAACCTGACAGGGTGATTCGTTGTCGGGCGAACAGGCGGGAGCATGCGCGCACTTGCGGTGGCACTGCTGTCGGCGGCGCTGCTCGTGTGGGCCGCGGGTAGCGCTCGGCCGGTTCCCGGCGAGCCGGTGGACACCTCGCTCGACCGGCTCGTCGTCCTGATCGCTCACCGCCTCGACACCGCCGACACCGTCGCCGCCGCCAAATGGGCCGACGCCGCGCGCGACGGATCGGCACCGACCATCGACGACCCGGAGCGCGAGGCGGCGGTCTACGACGCGATGGCGCGCCTCGGCGCCGCCCATGGCCTGCCCGAAAACTGGGTCAGGCGGGTGTTTTTCGGCCAGATCGAGGCCAGCAAGACGGTGCAGTACGGACTGATCGCGCGCTGGCGGTTCGACCCGGCCTCGGCTCCGGCCGCGCCACCGGATCTGACGGATGTGCGTCCGACCATCGATCGGCTGAACGCGGCGATCGTGGATCAGCTGGCCGAGCACCGTGCCGAACTCACCGCGCCGGACTGCATGGAACGGTTGGCGCACGGTGTATTCGCCCAGCTCGTGGCCCTGGACCCGCTGCACCAGCTGGCGCTGATCCGGGCCGCGTCGGCGCTGTGTTGATCTGCGCGCCTCGCGCGGTGCCGATCCACGCCGCAGACTGCTCCGCGCGATGTGTGCAACACCACTGATCTTGTTTGCTGAAAATGTGCTGAAAAGCACATGGGACAAAAGAACCCGGACGGTCGGATACGTTCTGAGGCTTGTCACACCCCTGTCGTAAATATCTCATCAAGGCCGTCGGCGAGTTAGCCGTGGCACAAGTGGTTTGCCGTTCTCCGGGTAGGGGAAACCCTCTTCGATGCAGGTGAGCGCCTGTTCTCGGGGCTCGAAGGCCTCGTCGGGCGGTCTCGCGGTGGTTTGTCGCCGCTGCTCGGCACCGAGTGCCGGGGGATCGATCCAGGTCCATTCGCTGCTTTACACTGGACGACGCGCACACGTGGAGGACCGATTGGAAGAAGCCCAGCTTAACCAGGTTATTAGTGCTACCTAAGTTGGTTGGGCCCCGGACCTGACTTATCGTTTGCTCTTACGCCGAACACAAAAGGGCTCGGCAACATCGCCCGCTCGGGCTCACCAAGTAGGTGCCCAGAGTAGCGGGCGAGCACCCGCACGGAGGTAAGGAACACGTAAGTGTTCCGTTACCGACTAGCACCCACTACGTACCGATCGCGGGTGGACAACTGGAGACGTGACTGCACGCCGGAAGACCATCAGCGCGGCTGGATTCCGGAACGTGCGGGCGCAGTCTTGACGGAGGCGTTCGACGAAAGGCCGTTTTTTCTTCGAAGGCCACTTTCTTGAAGGCAGAGGCATGACGCAACTTCCTGGCCACAGGTCACCTGGACCCATCGGTCTCTACGACCCGGCGAACGAACACGACGCCTGCGGTGTCGCATTCGTAGTCGACATGCACGGCCGCCGCAGCCGTGACATCGTTGACAAGGCTATTACGGCCCTCTTGAATCTGGAGCACCGTGGTGCCGCCGGTGCCGAGCCGAACTCCGGCGACGGCGCGGGCATCCTGCTCCAGATCCCGGACCGTTTCTTCCGCGCGATCGTGGACTTCGAGCTGCCCGCCGAAGGTGCTTACGCGTCCGGCATCGCCTTCCTTCCGCAGGCCCGCCGCGAGGCCGCGCGCGCCGCCTACGGCGTGGAGAAGATCGTCAAGGAAGAGGGCCTCGAGGTCCTCGGCTGGCGCGAGGTGCCGATCGACGAGTCGTCGCTCGGCGCGCTGTCGCGCGACGCCATGCCGACCTTCCGGCAGATCTTCATCGCCTCCCCGAAGGCCGCCGCCGAGCAGCTGTCCGGCATGGACCTGGAGCGTCGCGCCTACGTCATCCGCAAGCGCGTCGAGCACGAGCTCGGCTCGGCGGGCGCGGGCCAGGGCGCCGTCGGCAAGGAGTCGGTGTACTTCCCGAGCCTGTCCGGCCAGACCTTCGTCTACAAGGGCATGTTCACCACGCCGCAGCTGCGCGCCTTCTACCTGGACCTGCAGGACGGCCGCGTGGAGTCCGCGCTCGGCATCGTGCACTCCCGGTTCTCCACCAACACCTTCCCGTCGTGGCCGCTCGCGCACCCGTTCCGCCGGGTGGCGCACAACGGTGAGATCAACACCGTCACCGGCAACGAGAACTGGATGCGTGCCCGCGAGGCACTGCTGAACAGCGACGTCTTCGGCACCGACTCCGCGGGCAAGAACCGCCTGGAGAAGATCTTCCCCGTCTGTACCCCGGGAGCGAGCGACACGGCCCGCTTCGACGAGGTGCTGGAACTGCTGCACCTCGGCGGCCGCAGCCTGCCCCACGCCGTGCTGATGATGATTCCCGAGGCCTGGGAACGCAACGAGAACATGGACCCGCAGCGGCGGGCGTTCTACGAGTACCACTCGATGCTGATGGAGCCGTGGGACGGCCCGGCGTCGGTGTGCTTCTCCGACGGCACCGTGATCGGCGCCGTGCTCGACCGCAACGGTCTGCGGCCGAGCCGTATCTGGGTCACCGAGGACGGCCTCGTCGTGATGGCCTCCGAGGTCGGCGTGCTCGACATCGACCAGTCCAAGGTCGTCAAGAAGGCCCGTCTGCAGCCGGGCCGCATGTTCCTGGTCGACACCTCCAAGGGCCGCATCGTCACCGACGACGAGTTCAAGTCCGAGCTGGCCGCCGAGCACCCCTACCAGCAGTGGCTGGACGAGGGCGTGACCCGGCTTGCCGACCTGCCGGACCGCCCGCACGTGCACATGTCGCACGACCGCGTGCTGATCCGTCAGCAGATCTTCGGATACACCAACGAAGAGCTGAACCTGCTGATCTCGCCGATGGCCAAGAGCGGCCTCGAGGCGCTCGGCTCGATGGGCACCGACACCCCGATCGCGGTGCTCTCGTCCCGCCCGCGCCTGCTGTTCGACTACTTCTCGCAGCTGTTCGCGCAGGTGACCAACCCGCCGCTGGACGCGATCCGCGAAGAGGTCGTCACCAGCCTCAAGCGCAATATCGGCCCCGAGGCCGATCTGATGCACCCCGGCCCCGAGTCGTGCAAGCAGATCGCCATCGAGCAGCCGATCCTGGACAACGACGAGCTGGCCAAGCTCGTGCACATCAACGACGACGGCTCGCGTCCCGAGCTGCGCTCGGTGGTCGTGCGCGGTCTGTACCCGGTGAGTGAGGGTGGCAAGGGCCTGCGCAAGGCGCTCGAGGCCATCAACACCCAGGTCTCGGCGGCCATCGACGGCGGAGCGCGGATCATCGTGCTCTCCGACCGCGAGTCCAACGAGAAGCTGGCGCCGATCCCGTCGCTGCTGCTGACCTCCTCGGTGCACCACCACCTGGTGCGCGAGCGCACCCGCACCAAGGTCGGCCTGATCGTGGAGGCCGGTGACGCCCGCGAGGTGCACCACATGGCCATGCTGGTCGGCTTCGGCGCGGCTGCGATCAACCCGTACATGGCCTTCGAGACCATCGAGGACATGCTGGAGCGCGGCGCGCTCGACCTCGGCACCGGCAGCCTGGAGACCGACTACCGCAAGGCGGTCGCGAACTTCAACAAGGCCGCGGGCAAGGGCGTGCTGAAGGTGATGTCCAAGATGGGCATCTCGACCTTGGCCTCCTACAACGGCGCGCAGCTCTTCCAGGTGATCGGCCTGTCGCAGGAACTGGTGAACGAGTACTTCACCGGCCTGCGCTCGCACCTGGACGGCATCGGCCTGGACGAGATCGCCGACGACGTGGCGGCCCGGCACCGGGTCGCGTTCCTGGAGAACCGCAACGAGCGCGCGCACCGCGAGCTCGAGGTGGGCGGCGAGTACCAGTGGCGCCGCGAGGGCGAATACCACCTGTTCAACCCGGACACCGTGTTCAAGCTGCAGCACGCGACCCGCTCGGGCCAGTACTCGATCTTCAAGGAGTACACCAAGCTGGTCGACGACCAGTCCGAGCGACTGGCCTCGCTGCGCGGCCTGTTCAAGTTCAAGTCCGGCGAGCGCGCGCCGATCTCGATCGACGAGGTCGAGCCCGCCTCGGAGATCGTGAAGCGGTTCTCCACCGGCGCGATGAGCTACGGCTCCATCTCGGCGGAGGCGCACGAGACCCTCGCGATCGCGATGAACCGGCTCGGCGGCCGCTCGAACTCCGGTGAGGGCGGCGAGCACCCGGCTCGCTTCGAGGTCGAGGAGAACGGCGACTGGCGTCGTTCGGCGATCAAGCAGGTGGCCTCGGGCCGCTTCGGCGTGACCGCGCACTACCTGACCAACTGCACCGACATCCAGATCAAGATGGCCCAGGGCGCCAAGCCGGGCGAGGGCGGCCAGCTGCCCGCGCACAAGGTGTACCCGTGGGTCGCCGAGGTGCGGCACTCGACGCCGGGCGTCGGCCTGATCTCGCCGCCGCCGCACCACGACATCTACTCGATCGAGGACCTGGCGCAGCTGATCCACGACCTGAAGAACGCGAACCCGCAGGCGCGGATTCACGTGAAACTTGTCGCGGAGCCCGGCGTCGGCACCGTCGCCGCGGGTGTGTCGAAGGCGCACGCGGACGTCGTGCTGATCTCCGGCCACGACGGCGGCACCGGCGCGTCCCCGCTGACCTCGCTCAAGCACGCGGGCGGTCCCTGGGAGCTCGGCCTCGCCGAGACCCAGCAGACGCTGCTGCTGAACGGTCTGCGCGACCGCATCGTGGTGCAGGTCGACGGTCAGATGAAGACCGGCCGCGACGTCGTGATCGCCGCGCTGCTCGGCGCCGAGGAGTACGGCTTCGCGACCGCGCCGCTTGTGGTCTCCGGCTGCATCATGATGCGCGTCTGCCATCTCGACACCTGCCCCGTCGGTGTCGCGACGCAGAACCCGGTGCTGCGCGAACGCTTCACCGGCAAGGCCGAATTCGTCGAGAACTTCTTCCTGTTCATCGCCGAAGAGGTCCGGGAACTGCTGGCGTCGCTTGGCTTCCGCACGCTGGACGAGGCCATCGGCCGGGTCGACATGCTCGACACCTCCAAGGCCAAGCAGCACTGGAAGGCCAGCAAGCTGGACCTTTCGCCGATCCTGGACGACGTCGAGACGGCGTTCATGTACCAGGACCGCCGCTGCACCAAGACGCAGGACCACGGCCTGGAAAAGGCACTGGACCAGCAGCTGATCGTGCAGAGCAGGGACGCGCTGGAGCGCGGCCAGGCGGTGAAGTTCGAGACCAAGATCACGAACGTGAACCGCACGGTCGGCACCATGCTCGGCCACGAGGTGACCAAGCTGTACGGCGGCACCGGCCTGCCCGACGACACCATCGACATCACGTTCACCGGTTCCGCGGGCAACAGCTTCGGCGCCTTCGTACCCGCCGGCATCACGCTGCGGGTACAGGGTGACGCGAACGACTATGTCGGCAAGGGTCTTTCGGGCGGTCACATCACCGTGCGCCCGTCGCTGAACGCGCCGTCGGACTTCGTCGCGGACCAGAACATCATCGCGGGCAACGTGATCCTGTTCGGTGCGACCAGCGGCAAGGCGTTCATCAACGGCGTGGTCGGCGAGCGGTTCGCCGTGCGCAACTCGGGCGCCACCGCGGTGGTCGAGGGCGTGGGCGACCACGGCTGCGAGTACATGACCGGTGGCCGGGTGGTCATCCTCGGCGAGACCGGGCGCAACTTCGGCGCCGGTATGTCCGGCGGTGTCGCGTTCGTCTACGACCCGGAAGGCACGTTCGCCGAGCGGGTCAACCCGGAACAGGCCGACGCGATCGAGCAGCTCGCGGGTGACGACTTCACCTGGCTGCGCGACATCATCGCCGAGCACCGTGACCAGACGGGTTCGGCTGTCGCCGATCGCATCCTGAGCGATTGGTCGCAGCAGGTGAACCACTTCGTCAAGGTCATGCCGCGCGAATACAAGAAGGTTTTGCTCGCCATCTCCGAAGCTGAGAAGAGCGGCAAGGACGTGGACGAGGCGATCATGGAGGCCGCACGTGGCTGACCCACAAGGATTTTTGAAGCACACCTCGCGGGAACTGCCCAAGCGGCGTCCGGTTCCGCTGCGCCTGATGGACTGGAAAGAGGTCTACGAGGAGAAGTTCTCCCACGACACTCTGAAGACCCAGGCCAGCCGGTGCATGGACTGCGGTATCCCGTTCTGTCACAACGGCTGTCCGCTCGGGAACCTGATTCCCGAGTGGAACGACCTGGTGTACAAGGGCCAGTGGCGGGAGGGCATCGACCGCCTGCACGCGACCAACAACTTCCCGGAGTTCACCGGTCGGCTGTGCCCGGCGCCGTGTGAGGCGTCCTGCGTCCTCGGTATCAACCAGGACCCGGTGACGATCAAGCAGGTCGAGGTCGAGCTCATCGAGAACGCCTTCGACGAGGGCTGGGTGACCCCGGTCTACCCGACCCGCATCACCGGCAAGAAGGTCGCCGTCGTCGGTTCGGGCCCGGCCGGTCTGGCCGCCGCCCAGCAGCTGACCCGCGCAGGCCACACGGTGACCGTGTTCGAGCGCGCCGATCGCATCGGCGGCCTGCTGCGCTACGGCATCCCGGAATTCAAGATGGAGAAGCGCTTCATCGACCGCCGTCTCGCGCAGATGGAGGCCGAGGGCACCATCTTCAAGACCGGCGTGAACGTGGGCGTCGACATCACCGCCGACGAGCTGCGCGAGCGGTACGACGCGGTCGTGCTCGCCGGTGGCGCCACCCTGGCCCGCGACCTGCCGATTCCGGGTCGTGAGCTGGACGGCATCCACCAGGCGATGGAGTTCCTGCCCTGGTCCAACCGGGTGCAGCTGGGCGACGACGTCACCGACGCCGAAGGCCTGCCGCCGATCCACGCCAGGGGCAAGAAGGTCGTCATCATCGGTGGCGGCGACACCGGCGCGGACTGCCTCGGCACCTCGCACCGTCAGGGCGCGGAGTCGGTGCACCAGTTCGAGATCATGCCGCGTCCGCCGGAGGAGCGTGCCGCTTCCACCCCGTGGCCGACCTACCCGCTGATGTACCGGGTGTCCTCGGCCCACGAAGAGGGCGGCGAGCGGGTGTTCTCCGTGAACACCGAACGCTTCGTCGGCAAGGACGGCAAGGTGACCGG
Organism: Nocardia lijiangensis NBRC 108240; assembly: GCF_001613045.1. GTDB lineage: Bacteria > Actinomycetota > Actinomycetes > Mycobacteriales > Mycobacteriaceae > Nocardia > Nocardia lijiangensis. The sequence continues at coordinate 29,571 of NZ_BDBP01000072.1, forward strand.
CCTGGAGGCGCACGAGGTCAAGATGGTCAATGGCCGCTTCGAGAAGGTCGACGGCACCGACTTCACCCTCGAGGCCGATCTGGTGCTGCTGGCCATGGGCTTCGTCGGACCCGAGAAGCCGGGCCTGCTCACCGATCTCGGTGTCGGCTACGACCAGCGCGGCAACGTCCAGCGCGACAAGAACTGGGCCACCAACATTCCCGGCGTCTTCGTCGCCGGTGACATCGGCCGTGGCCAGTCGCTGATCGTCTGGGCCATCGCCGAGGGCCGTGCCGCGGCCGCCGCGGTCGACCAGTTCCTCGAGGGCGAGACGGCGCTGCCCGCGCCGGTCACCCCGACGATGGTCGCCCAGCGCTGAGTCGCTCCTAGCGCGAACGCGAGGCGCCCGTGGACAACTCGTCCACGGGCGCTTTCGTGTGTTTGCTCGCTGTCGGAAATCGGACATAACCGTGGCCCGAATGGCGTGTGGGGCTCGCTGGCCCTATTGTGATCTTGGCGTGCGGCGGGCCTATGGGATGTGGGGTCGTTGTGCACGTCATGTCGACGGATGACACGAGTTAGCCGCGTGTGCACTGGAACGACATGCGTCGGATTCAGTATGTGAGTGGCAACTCGTCGGGGAGCGCCCCACCACAACCGGGGCCAGGTTGAACTGGAGCAGTATGCAGTTGAAGAAGCTTGTCGCGGCCCTCGGTGCGTCCGCGGCGATTGCGTCCGGCTTGATGATCGGCAGTGGGACCGCCGCGGCGGACAACTGCCCAAGCCTCTACGTGGTGGCCATCCCCGGCACGTGGGAGACCGGTCACGACAAGAAGCCGCAGCCGGGCATGCTGGCCGGCGTCACCCGTGGCCTGCCGGGCTCGGTCGACGTCGACTACGTGACTTACGCCGCGACCGCCTTCCCTTGGGAGGGTGAGGTTTACGGCAACTCGAAGAAAGAGGCGGTCAGCTCCGCGCGCGGGCTGATCGGCGACATGGCCCAGCGTTGCGGCGGCACGCAGATCGCGCTGGTCGGGTACAGCCAGGGCGCGGATGCCGCGGGTGATCTCGCGGCCGAGATCGGCACCGGTCTCGGCGTGGTCGCGCCCGATCGTGTCGCGGGCGTCGGCCTGATCTCCGATCCTCGCCGCTCGCCGACCGACATCCAGGTCGGCCCGGTGGCGCACGGCGCGGGCGCGGGCGGTCCCCGTGTGGGCGGCTTCGGCTGGCTCAGCGACCGCACCCGCACCATCTGCGCGGTCGACGACCTGTACTGCGCCACCGCGACCGACGACTTCGTCACCCGTTTCGCCGGTTTCCTCGCTCAGAGCTCGGACGCCAACCCCGCCAACATCTGGCGCTACCAGCTCGAGGCGGGCGCGATCATCAACGATCTGATGGCCTTCGGCGGCGTGCCGATCCTGCAGTCGCAGCTCACCGACGCGGCGAACCAGCAGCGCGCCAAGGACCTGGAGCGCTTCTACCGCTCGCAGGCGCACACCGTGTACGGCAACTACTCGGTCGGCGGCGGTCAGACCGCTGTCACCTGGATGCACAACTGGATCGCGGGCATGGCCTGATCGGGTCCGTGGACACATCGAAGGCCACCTTCCCCGTGCGGGAGGTGGCCTTCGTCGTTGCCGGATCAGCTGCCGCTGCCCGAGCCGGTGGCCGGGATCCCCTGCTGGTAGACATACGGCCCGGGCGAGTCGTTGTCCGTCCTGGAGAAGTCCCGTCCGCCGTGGCCCGGCCTGCCGGGGAACCCGTGGTGTCCCGGATGATGCGGACGGCTGACATCGGTGCCCTCGAGCGCGACGCCGTCCGACACCTGCTGAACCTGAACGGTGTCGGTCGCGGGCGTTTCGGCACTGGCCGTCGCGGCCACGGCGGCCAGGGGAATCGTCACCATTGCGCCCGCCACGGCGACCCGACCGGCTGCCCGGCGCATGTTCGTTGTGGAAAACATTCGGAACTCCTTCTCTCAGAGCGCGAGTCGCGGTGACTCACGAACTCCTATCGAAGGCCTCGGCGCTGTGTCCCGGGTGCGATGCGTCTGGTAGTCGGCTGTGAGCGGCGGGCATCGCTGTGAATCTGCGGCCGGTGTTAACGGCGGCGGGTTTTCCTGCGATCAGCGGCCCGGTGTTAACGGCGGTGGGCTCTCCTGCGATCAGCGGCCGATGTTACGGGGCAACAGATCCCACACGTGTCCGTTCTCGTTCACGGTCGCGGCGGTGCGGCGGCCGGTGCGGGAGAACAGGATTCGGGTCACCGAGCAGTAGTCGATCGGGAAGGTCAGCGGCCGCGGCAGGCCGAGCACCTCCTGGAGCAGCACGTTGATCACGCCGCCGTGGGCGAAGGCGACCACGGTGTCGGCCGGATCGGTGCTCGCGGCGATCGCCGTCGCGGCCTCGCGAACCCGGTGCACGAACGCGGGACCGTCGATCTGCTCGGGCAGAAATCCGGCCTTGATCCGCTCGTAGGCGTCGCGGAACTCCAGCTTGGCGTCCTCGATCGGGATATAGGCGGGCAGGTCGCGGTCGTATTCGGCCAGACCGTCCACGATCTCGACGGGCAGCCCCAGCTTGGCCGCCGTCGGCGTCGCGGTCTCCCGCGCCCGCCGCTGCGGACTGCTCAGCACCCGCGCGATCCGATGGTGGCTCAACGCCCCCGGCACCCGCTCCGCCTGCTCCCGCCCCACCTCCGACAACTCGGGATCGGCGGGACCGGACGCGTTCCACACCCGAACCGGCTGAGCATGGCGAACGAGAATCAACTGCACCCACCCACTCTGCCGCATGCTCCCGCAGCGGTCCGGCTCAGGTGGCGTTGTCAGGCGGAAAAGGCTCCTGGTGTTCACTTCAAGGCCGTGTTTTTCGGATACATCGCGTCGAAGTGCGGTGACATACTCGTCGCCGTGACCGCCGAACCGTTCCCACAGTGGTTGCGTCCGCCGCCCGGCGGGTTCGTCGCCGAGGACCTGGACCGCCTGCCCGATCTGCCACCGCACACCGAGTTGATCGACGGAAGTTTCGTCTTCGCGTGCCCGCAGTCGAAGTTTCACGTGCTGGTCATCTCATTGCTCGAATCGATGCTGCGTCGCCTCGCGCCTGCCGGCATGCGGGTTCGCCACGGGATGACAGTCACGCTCGGCCGGGACCAGCGGCCCGAACCGGATGTGCTGGTGGTGCGTGCACACACCGATGGCGGTATGGAGAGGACAACCTACTGGTCCGAGGAAGTCGTGCTGGCCGTGGAGGTCGTGTCGATCGAATCCCGAACTCGGGATCGCGAGCGGAAACCTCAGCTGTACGCCAAGGCCGGTATCGCATACTTCTGGCGAGTGGAGAACGGCGACGGGCACCCGGTCGTCTACGTGTACGAACTCGACCCCGCGACAAAGACTTACGCGCTCACCGGCATCCACCACGACCGCCTGCGCCTGAGCGTTCCGTTCCCTATCGACATCGACCTGACCGAGATCGATCGGATGTAGTTCGGGCGAACCAACTCGGCCGCCGACCTGCGGCGGCCTGAGCCGATTCCGCGCCGCACACGAAAGCCCGGGTCGCCTACGCGGCCCGGGCTTTTCGCGTCTCGGATTACTGCTGGCCGTAGGGCGGCTGACCCGGCTGGCCGTACGGCGGCTGACCCGGCTGGCCGTACGGCGGCTGACCTGGCTGGCCGTACGGCGGCTGGCCCGGGGCGCCGTAGGGCGGCTGGCCGTTCGGCGGCTGCTGGTCGTTCTTCTTGCGCTTGTTCATCAGCAGGTAGATGCCCACCACGATGGCGATGACCACGAGCAAGCAGCAGATGCCGCCGAAGATCAGGCCGCTGTTGCTCTTCTTCTTTTTCTTGGCCGCGTACTCCATTGCCGTTGTCCACGTGTCCGGGCTCGCCCACACGGACGGATCCAGCAGGCTGGCGTTGGTCAACAGGTCAACGTACATAAGGTCCCATCCCGATCGTCGAAGGTATCGGCCTCCTCCCGGAGCCGAATCTCAAAGGTTATCGGTCGAATTCGATCATCGTTAACTCTTCGCGGATGCAATCTCTCATAGTGAGATCCTCGCTTCAGCGCGGCTTCACCAACGGGAACGGCAGCGTCTCGCGGATGCTGCGGCCCGTGATCAGCATGACGATCCGGTCGACGCCCATGCCGAGACCGCCGGTTGGCGGCATGGCGTGCTCGAGCGCCTGCAGGAAGTCCTCGTCCAGTTCCATCGCCTCCGGATCACCGTGCGCCGCAAGCATGGACTGCTCGGTGAGCCGGTGCCGCTGCTCGATCGGATCGGTGAGTTCGCTGTAGGCAGTGCCGAGTTCGACGCCCCAGGCGACCAGATCCCAGCGCTCGGCGACGCCGGGGATGCTGCGGTGCGCGCGGGTCAGCGGCGACACCGAGGTGGGAAAGTCGATGTAGAAGGTGGGTGCCCCGGTCTGTGATTCCACCAGGTGCTCATACATTTCCAGCACCACCTGCCCCGCGTCCCAGCCGTGCTGATACGGGATGCCCGCCTCGTCGCACAGCGCGCGCAGCTCTTCCATGGAAGTCTGCGGGGTGATGGTGGACCCGATGGCCTCCGACACCGCGCCGTGCACCGTCTTCACCGCCCACTCGCCGGAGATGTCGACGGCCTCGAACGAGCCGTCGTCCGCGGGTCGCATCGCGACCATGGCGCCGTTGGCGGCCATCGCGGCGTTCTGGATCAGGTGGCGGCAGGTGTGCATCATGCGCTCGTAGTCGCTGTGCGCCTCGTACGCCTCGAGGATGGTGAACTCGGGGTTGTGGCTGAAGTCGACGCCCTCGTTGCGGAAGGTGCGGCCGAGCTCGAACACCTTCTCCATGCCGCCGACGCACAGTCGCTTCAGGTAGAGCTCGGGGGCTATGCGCAGGTAGAGGTCCAGATCGTAGGCGTTGATGTGGGTGACGAACGGCGTCGCGTTGGCGCCGCCGTGCACCTTCTGCAGGATCGGCGTCTCGACCTCGAGGTAGCCCCAGGAGGCCAGCGAGTCGCGCAGCGAGCGCACCACCGCGCTGCGCTTGGCGAGCACCTCGCGGGCCTCCGGGTTGATGGCCATGTCGACGTAGCGCTGGCGCACCTTGGACTCGGGATCGGCGAGACCTTTCCATTTGTCCGGCAGCGGGTGCAGGCATTTGCCGTTCATCCGCCAGTCGGCCGCCAGCAGGGAGAGCTCGCCGCGGCGGCTGCGCCCTATCTGGCCGCTCACCTCGATCAGGTCGCCGAGGTCGAAGTACTCGCCGAACTCGGCGCTGCGCTCGGCGCCGACCCGCTCGCGGTCGATGACCAGCTGGATGTCGTCGCTCCAGTCGCGCAGCACCGCGAAGATCACCCCGCCGTAGTCGCGGATGCGCAGCAGCCTGCCGCACACCCGGACCGTGGTGCCGCGCGGCGAGCGCCGGGCCGCGGCCACGGTGTGCGTCGGCGGATAGGCGACCGGGTACGGATCGATGCCCGCCGCGGCCATCCGGTCCAGCTTGTCCATGCGCACCCTGACCTGCTCGGGACGGCGCGGGAGCTGTTCGGCGACACCGATTTCCGGCGCTTCCGGAGCGCTGCCGTCGGCGTGTAGGCCGGTGACGGTGCCGGGCACCGCGCTGTGCAGACCGGTGTGCGTCGCGGTCTCCGGCTCCTTGCCGAAGCGCGGCAGGAAGCCTTCGGCCAAGGCGCTGGCCATCGCGACCCGCGGCAACTGCCTGCGCTCCTCGAACAGGAAGAAGCGAGGCACCCAGTGCGGCTGGTACTTCACGTTGGACCGGTACAGCGCCTCCAGCTGCCACCAGCGCGAGAAGAACAGCAGCACGCCGCGCCAGAGCCGCAGCACCGGCCCCGCACCGATCCGCCCGCCCTCCTCGAACACCGAGCGGAACACCGCGAAGTTCAGCGACACCTTGGTGATGCCGTGCTCCTCGGAGGTCAGCGCCAGCTGCGAGATCATCAGCTCCATCACGCCGTTGGGGCTCTGCGGGTCGCGGCGCATCAACTCCAGCGACGCGCCGGTGCGGCCCCACGGCACCAGCGACAGCATGGCGAGCACCCGGTCCTGCTGGTTCACCGCCTCGACCAGCAGGCAGTCGCCGTCCAGCGGGTCGCCCAACCTGCCGAGCGCCATGGAGAAGCCGCGCTCGGTCTCGGTGTCGCGCCAGGCGTCGGCCCTGGCGATGACCTGCGGTAACTCTTCGGCGGGGATGTCCCGATGACGGCGGATGCGCACCGAAATGCCGTGCTTGCGTAGCCGGTTCGCGGCCTGGCGCACCTGCTTCAGTTCGGGACCCGCCAGCGAGAAGCTCCTGGTGTCGAGGATGGCTTCGTCGCCGAGGCGCAGCACGGAGAGCCCGGCCCTGCGATAGGCGGTCGCTCCGAGTTCGCCTGCGCCCATGACGGCGGGCGCCCAGCCGAATTGATCGGCCAGCCGCAGCCAGGCGTCGATCGCCTGCGGCCAGGCCTCGCGGATGCCGATCGGGTCGCCGCTGGCCAGGCAGACGCCCAGCTCCACCCGATAGGTGATCGCGGCCTTTCCGCTCGGCGCGAACACCACCGCCTTGTCGCGGCGGGTGGCGAAGTAGCCGAGCGAATCCTCCTCATCGGCGCGGTCGAGCAGGCCGCGGATCGCCGACTCGTCCAGGCCGGTCATGGCGTTGTCCGCGCGCTGCGAGCGCAGCAGCGTGATCACCGCGGCCAGCAACGCGATCGCGCCGAACAGGCCGAGCAGGAAGTTGACGAACGGACGCGGGTGACCGTCGAAATGCTCGTTGTCCACCAGGATCGCCGCGGTCACCCGGTACACCGCCCAGCCGGGGCGCTGCCAGCCCTGGGGCAGCGTGCCGGGGAACAGTTCGACCAGAGCCCAGCCGAGCAGACAGCCGACGGCCAGCCCGCCGATCAGCACGCCGAGCGCCTTCCAGCCCGCGCCGGGGCGCACCTTGGTGTAGAACTCCCGCCAGGAGGCGATCAGCACGCCGATCACGCCGAGCTGCACGATCATCGCGACGAGCGCGTCGATATCGCCTTCGGTCGCGAACTCCACCGCGTTTGTCAGTGCGAACAGCGCGAGATAGCCGACGAGCAACCACCACGCGATCCGCTTGCGACTGGCGATCGCGCCCGCCATGAGGCCGACGATCAACGCCCACATCAGGTTGGTGTCGGGCGCGTCGAAGTAGTAGTTGTCGAGGTAGCGGCGCGGCACCTCGGTCAGGAAACGGAGGGCGGGGGAAAGGCTCCAGAGGAAGCACAGCACCGCGAAGACGCCGAGCACGGTGCCCGCGATGTGCGGGACCTGAGTGAACCGTCCGTGCCCGCGGTGCGGGACCGGGGGAGTCGGCCTGTCCGCCGGTAGCTCGATCTCGGAACGCTCACCGGCTTGCGTGGAAGTCACCAACCCAGTTTGTACGCTGCTCTGTTGGATTGCCGCGCCTTCGCGCGGCGTGTTCGCGGCCCTCGATGTCTCGCGTCCCAGCGGTCGAGACTCGCGACTGCGTCGCATGCGCTTCGACCGCTGGGACGCGAGACGGGCCGCGAACGGGGCTCGTAAGACTCGCCCCCGGGGTGGTCGAGTGCGTCCGGAGCGGGTGTGTGCGGGGGTGCGCGGCGGAGGCGGTTTGCCGATCCGGGGTTACTGGCGCAAGGATGTACGCCATGTCGGATCCAGTCGATGTGCCGATTGATGACGACGTCATTCGGCTCGGCCAGTTCTTGAAACTGGCGAACCTGATCGAGTCCGGGGCGGAGGCCAAGACGGTGATCGCCGCGGGCCTGGTGCGGGTGAACGACGAGGTCGAATTACGTCGCGGACGGCAGTTGCACGCCGGCGACGTCGTCGCCCTCGCCGGTCACAAGGTGCGGGTCGCCCCGGACTGACCGGGGCGGTTCAGGATTCTGCGCGCACCACGATGCCGTCGTGGTCGCTGTAGAGCATCTCGCCGGGCACGAAGGTGACGCCGCCGAACTCCACCGTCACGTCGCGCTCACCGCTGCCGGTCTGGGTGCTCTTGCGCGGGTTGGTGCCCAGCGCCTTGACGCCGATGTCGAGGGTGCGCAGGATCGCCGAATCGCGCACTGCGCCGTTGACGATCACGCCCGCCCAGCCGTTGTCCACGCCGCGGCCCGCGATGATGTCGCCGACCAGCGCGGTGTGCACGCTCGCGCCGCCGTCGACGACGAGCACCGCGCCATTGCCCGGTTCGCTCAGCGTCTGCTTGACCAGCAGATTGTCCTGGAAGCAGCGGATGGTGGTGATGCGCCCGGAGAACACCTCGCGGCCGCCGAACTGAATGAACTGCGTATCGCAGCTGCGGATCTCGGGGCCGATCTCGTCGGCCAGATCGGCGGTGGCAATGTTCACTGATTCGGTCACGGGTGTCAGCTTAGGTGGGCGCGCCGAACGGTGGCCGCGGCCGGTTGCTCGATGTGAGCTGGGTCGCTACTCGCTGCGGCCCGCCACGGTGGCCGCCGGTGCGCGCTGTCGTGGCGGCCGTCGACGGCGACGGGCGCGGATGCCGTCCGGCTGGTGTCGCCGGCGTCAATGATGTCGATAGCGCAGTTCGTACAGCGCGCGGTCGTGATCGGAGATCTTGTTGTGGTCCAGCAGGTCCGGGCTCAGGCCGTGTTGAATCAACCGGAAGCGCCGCCACACATAGCTCAGCGCCACCGTGAAAACGACCAGCGGGACGACCATCATCACGATCATGCCGATCTTGAGCGGCATCGGCCCCGGGAACAGCAGCACGAGCGCGAAGAACGGGATGATCGGCACGAGGAATCGGACGAGGTACCGCTCCATGGCCCCGTGTCCGACGAGGTCGTGGACGACCCACTCGTGCATGTCCTCGGGAAGCTCGCGGCCCAGATCGTAGGCGATCCGTTGGCCGAATCTGGGTTTGTTCATGCCTACAGGCTATGCCCGTGATATAAGTCACCGCCAGCCTCCGGACGCCGCCGACGGGCGCTTTTCCGGCCGCGGAGCGGCGCGTATTCAGGAGCGGCCGTGCCTGCGCTCGTAGGCCGATCGGTCCGCCGCGGCCCGCTCCCTGGCATCCGCGTCGGCCAGCGCCGGGTCGAGCCCGTGCTTGATGAGGCGGTGCCGCCGGTAGACGTACAGCAGCGCCACGGTGAAGTAGATCAGCGGCAGGTACAGCAGCGCCATCATGGCCAAGCCCATCCACAGCGGGCCGGGGACCAGCAGGAACAGGCTCAGCACCGGGATGATCGGCACCAGGATGCGCACCAGGTAACGGCGGGTGGCGCCGGGGCCGGTCAGGTCCGCGCGCACCCACTCCGACATCGCCGGTGGCAGCGTGCGGCCCCAGATGTAGCCGATCCGCTGGGCGAAGGTCGGGGTGGTGCGCTCCGGAGACGCGGCCACGGGTCAGGCGCGGCTGGTGTGGAACGCGGCGATCTCTTTGACGAGGTTGTCGGTGGTGTGCTTGACCGCGATCTTCACGAACGGCTCGATGGTCTTGCCGAGCGCCTTGCCCGCCAGCCCGCCGGGCACCCGGTAGTCGATGATGGCGTCGACGGTGCACAGCGAGTCGTTCTTGGGGTGGAACAGGAAGGTCGACACGATCTCGAAGCCCTTGATCGACTTGATGCCGATGGCGAAGTTCTGCTCCCAGCGGATCACCTCGACGCGCGAGTGCAGCGACGCGGGGCCGAGCTTGATGTGCCCGTCGAAGACGGCGCCGACGCCCTCGGTCTGCTCGCCGACCGGTGTGAAGGACTGGATTCCGTGCAGGAAGCTCGGCAGGTTCCGGTAATCGTTGACGTACTGGAACGCTGATTCGGCCGACCCGGCACAGTCTTCGACGATCTTCACTTCGGTCATGCGCCCAACTTTAACGGGTTTCCCCTGCGGTAGCGGATCACGCCGTGACGGCGAGGGTTGCCGCCAAACCGAAGGCCACGGCCATGACGGTCACCTCGAGTACGGCGCGGCGCAGCGAGCCCGTCGCGTCCATCCGGTGGTCGGCGGCGCGCCGGACCCAGGTGCGCCGCCACCACCAGCCGAGTGCGAGCAGGCCCGCCAGCACCGTGGTCTTGGCCAGCAGGATGCGGCCGTATCCGGTGTCGAGCAGCGGGCCGAAGCCACCGAGGCGGACGAGCCCGTTCACCACGCCCGTCGCCGCGACCACGCCGATCAGCGGCAGCGCCACCGCCGAATACCGCGGCAGCGTCACCGCCCATTCGCCGCGCGTGCGTACCACCAGCGCCAGTGCGATCAGCAGCCCGAACCAGGCCCCGGCCGCGAGCGCGTGCACCGCGCCGAGGACCGAGCCGAACGGCTGCTGCGACATGTGGCCGGTGATCGGGCGCAGCGCCACCGCCACCGCCGCGAACACCAGCACGAGATCGGTGGAGGCCGTCTCGCCGCCGCGGAAGGCCAGCGTCGAATAACCGGCCACCGCGGCGGTCGCGACCAGGATGGCGATGCCGACCTGGCCGCCGCTGATCTCGGTGAGAAAGGTGCCGAACTGTTCGGCCGACAGCCGCCGCGTCGGCACGCCGACCACCTCGGCCGCCTCGAAGACCAGTACGACGAACTCGGTCCCGCACCAGGCCCCGGCCAGGGCGGCCAGCATGCGCCACGGCGGCGACAGCCGTTCGTGCAACCGGGGGAGCGCGGCGAGCCCGAGAACTGTCGCGCCGAGACCGTCCGCGAGCACCCGCACGGCTCCCTCGGCGGGCGCAGGTCCCGCGGTGAGCAGCCAGGCCAACCCCACCCCCAGCAGACCGGCCGGGACGATCAGCAACAGTGTCCGCGCGTCCCGGATGACGGTCGGCCCGCCGCTCACCGTGTTCTCACCGGCGCTTCCCGCCGCCGAATCCGATCAGTGCGACCGCGAGACCGCCGCCGAACAGCACGACCGCGCCGATCACGAAGATCCACACCGGGATTCCGTCGGACCCGTCGTCCTCGGTGGCCCTGCCCTTGGCGTCGGCACGCGGGCCCGGCGTGCCCTTGCCGGGCTGGCTGAGCGTGAACGTCCGCTTGCCGGTGACCGGATGGCCATCGGCGGAGGTCACTCGATAGGCGATGACGTAGGCACCGGCCGGGCCGAGTTCGCCCACCTCGACGCTCACCGTCTTGCCGTCGACGACCGGGTCGCCCTTGGACCAGAGGTTGCCGTCTGGGCCGGTGAGCGTCAGCGACGGGAAGTTCGGCTGCAACTCCTCGTTGAAGGTGACGCTGATCCGTCCGGGACTCGTGTCCACGGTGGAGCCGTCTTCCGGCACGCTGCCGACGGCGGCCGAATGCGCGGCGGCGACGCCCGCGGTGGCCAGCCCGAAGCCGAGCAGCAGCAGGACGGCGACAAGTGCGCCGCCGAGTCGTCGAGTGGTGGTCCTCATGAGCGCCTCCTGATCAGGCTGCCGAGTCCGAGCCCGACCGCGAGCACGCCGAGAGCCAGGCCGATGCCGCCGAGCCAGCGCGCCGTGTTGTCGGTGTCATCGTCCGCGGTGGCGCCGGTGTCCACGCGGTGTCCGTCGCCGTGATGGTCACCGCCCGCCGCGAGGGTCACCGTGGGTGCCGGGTGCTCGGGCTCCGCACCGTCGGGGCCGACGGGCTGATTCCAGTCGACCACCTTGCCGTCGCTGTAGGTCTGCTTGGCCGGGAAGCTCACCGTCTCCGTGGCGGGCAACGGGCCGAGCGAGACGGCGAAACGCTGGAACTGGCCGGGGCCGACGCCGGGCGCGCCGGGGTCCGCGGTCCAGGTCACCGCGATGGCCTCGGATTTGTCGTTGCGCTCCACCCGGGCCGTCCAGCCCGGCATGGGTTCGGTGCGCGCGCTGCGCACGTTGGGCAGCGTGACGGTGAGCGCGGTGGTGGACGCGGTGTCCGATTCGGTCGGCACCCGGAAGGTGACGACGGAGTAGCTGCCCTGCTGGGCGCCTGGCGCGTCGGCGGTCACGTGCGCGGCGGCGACGCCGCCGGAGAGCAGCACGAAACCCACGGTCGCCACCGCACCGCAGGCATGTGAAAGAGAACTTCGCATGGGGGGCTTTCTGTCCGAAAGGAATTGGGGTGCGCGGATCAGGCGAATGCCGGTGGCGCGCGCGGCCCGATGGCTCCGTTCGGAGGAAAGCAGTAGGTCGAAGTCGTGGGATCGGACCAGCGGCCTGCCCTGGCGACCGGCAGGCGCCGAGGCTCGCCGAGAACGGCTCGGACCGCGCCGGTGACGATCCCGTACAGGCGCTCGGCGGCCAGGATCAAGGCCGCGCAGCCGAGTGTCGCGAAAACATGCGCGACCAGCATCCAGCCGCTCGGCACGAAACCGGCCAGCGGCGCGTCACCGCGCGCGATGTGCGAGGCGCGTTCCCCGTGCGCGTGCCCGAGCAGCCCGGCCAGCACCGCGTGCCCGCCCAACTGCCCGACCGCGAGTGCCCCGATCACCGGTCCGGCACTGACGCGGCGCGCAAGGCGGCGTCGAATGTCGGAGCTGCCGCGTTGTGTGCTGCGTGGCCACGTGCGCTCGGGCGTGCGTGTGGCCCAGAGCCGCCCATGCGGTGCGCCGCTAGGTGTGAGTCCGGCCGTCGCCACGCACCCCGCAACCGCCGAAATCGTCAGCAGCAGGGCGAATTCCGGCGAATCCGGGTAGCCCCCGCCCGCGGCGCCGTGCGCGGCGACGCTGAGCAGACCGACCAGCGCGCCGACCAGGCCGCCGCGCGGCCAGCCGGTGCTCGGGCCGGGACGCATCACGGAGACGGCGTTCAGCTCACGCCGAGCCGGGCGAGCACGTCGGCCTCGATGCCGGACAGCTCGTGCGAGATCGAGGTGTGCACGGCGCGCCTGCGCGAGGCGGGCATCTGTTCGGCGGTGCGGATGGCGGCGCCGAGGCTGTCGAGCCGGGCGCGGGTGGCGGTGACGAACTTCTGTCCCTCGCCGCCCTTGTCGTCGATCTTGCCCAGCGCCGCTTCGGCATTGGCGATGCGGGCCTGCAGCTTCGCGCCGTGCCCGGTGTAATCGCCGAGCTGATCGATGCCGATGCCGAGCTGCTGCGCGCGGCGGGTGTCGAGCTGGCCGCGGACGAAGGTGGCGCCGCGGTAGGCCAGCGGCGCGAGCACCGGAACGAGGACACGGGCCACGCCGAGGTACTTGCGCACCTGGCCCGGGCTGAACACGTCGCGCTCGGCCTTGGACGCGATCTTCAGCGCGGCCTTCTCCTCGGCCTGCAAGGTGGCGATCTGCTGCTTGGCGACCTTGCGCTGAGTGCGGGCTTCCTCGCGCTTGGCCTTGCGATCGTTCTTGGCGAAAAGCTTGGCCTCCATCGCGGCCTTGTGCTTGAGGGCTTTGGCCTCGGCCCGGCGACTCGGACGCCGCTTGCGCTTCGTGAACAACCCCATCGGAAGGCCCTCCGTCAATGCTGTGTGCCAGGGCAGCGCTTGCGGCGCGAGGCCGTCTGCCGTCTACCACGCGGTTTGCGCCCACCTTATCGGGTCGACGGCGGCGGCAGCGAGGGCACACCGTGTCCTGTCAGGGGTCTGGACCATACTGCATACGTGTATTCGGGCAGCGGTGACCGCGAGGGTCGCAAGGACGACGGCTCGGCCGCGGACCGGTCGAGTGACCTCGCCGCTGCCTTGGACCACGACGGGCCGACCGAGAACGCGCCGATCGAGAAGGCGCGGGCCGCGTTCATCGACGCGCGAGCTCTGATCGGTTGCCGGCACCGGCTGCACCTGGATGCGGACCACCCGCAGATGCTCACGGGCGTTTCGGAGGATCCGGGGGTGCGCCAGCGGCGGGAGGCCGCGACCGCCCATCGCCATCGGGTGCGCGACGCGCTCGTCGCGGCCGATCCGGACAACTGGGTGATCATCGACCCCGGGCTGCGGGCGTCGGATCGCGCCGCGGCCACCATGCGCGCGTGCGCCGCTGGGGCGCAACACATCTGGGGCGGCCTGCTGCCGCAGGAACCGGACACCGGCAGGCGCGGCGGCTCGGAGATCCTGCTGCGCGATCGGGATCGCGGCGGCTACATCCCGGTCATCGTGGTCAACCACAAGGTGACCGATCCGCGCAAACCGGAACCGGCCGACTTCCACCCGACCACCTCGGACCCGTATCGCTGGGATCCGCGCCCGGATCCCTCCCGGAAGCTGCGCCAGCAGCCGCGCGACCAGCAGCGCCTCGCCCACCTCTACCGGATGCTGCAGCGCCACGGGCTGGCCAGTCCGGCGCTGGTCGGCGGCGTCATCGGCTACCACTTCGACCGCATCCTCGTGCACGATCTGGGCCCGCTGCTCGACGACTACGACCGCCGCTACGCCGACCGCATCGCGGTGGTGCGCGGCGAGCTGCCGACGGTGCCGTCCAAGGTGCCCGAGTGCAGGCAATGCCCTTGGTGGACAAGGGGAGTCGAGGGCCCCAGCTGCGAGGGCTGGCTGGCCGAGCACCGCGACGTGAGCCTGGTCGCGCCGGGCTCGCGTGCCGAGGTGCTGCGCGGGCACGGTGTGGAGACCATCGACGACCTGGCCGCCTGGACCGGCGACGACCCGGACGACTGGCAGCACGGTCCCTTCGACGAGGCCGTGGTCACCGCGCGCGCCTGGCTGGCGGGCGCGCCGCTGGTGCGCCGCTACGACCGGGTGCAGGTGCGCCGCGCCGATGTCGAAGTGGACGTGGACCTGGAGAGCTTTCAGGAGCACGGCGCCTACCTGTGGGGCACCCTGCTGGACGGGCGGTATCGGCCGTTCGTCACCTGGGATCCGCTGCCCACCGATGACGAGGGCCGTTCCTTCGGGGAGTTCTGGACCTGGCTGATGACGGTCCGCGCCGAGGCCGCGACGGCCGGGAAGACCTTTGCCGCCTACTGCTATTCGCGCACGGCCGAGGACAAGTGGCTGTACGAGTCGGCGCGCCGGTTCGCCGGGCGTCCCGGGGTGCCGACGGTCGACCAGGTGCGCGCGTTCGTGGACGGGCCGGAGTGGGTGGACATGTTCCAGGCCGTCACCGACCAGTTCATCTGCCCGAACGGCAAGGGGCTCAAGAAGATCGCGCCGGTGGCCGGTTTCGCCTGGCGCGACCCCGAGGCGGGCGGCGAGGCGTCGATGAGCTGGTACCGCCAGGCCGTCGGCTACGACGGAGCACCCGACCTGACCCAGCGCACCCGCTTGTTCGAATACAACGAGGACGACGTGCGTGCCACCCAGGTGCTGCGCGAATGGATGTCACCGCGGGTGCCGAATCCGCATTGTGCGGAAGTGGAGGTGCCCGCGCTCGCCGATTTCGGGCGCGCTCCGGAGTTGCCCGCCGGTGGCCGTGGCGCCGCTCCCTCGATCGGCCGCGGCGCCTGAGCGGGCGTGCGGCGGTGCCGCCGGTCCGCGGCGGTACCATCGCGACGTGACTCAGCACGTCGAACAACTCGAGTTCCAGGCAGAAACCCATCAGCTGCTCGAGCTGATGATCCACTCCGTCTACTCCAACAAGGACACATTCCTTCGGGAGCTGATCTCGAACGGGTCCGACGCGCTGGACAAGCTGCGGCTGGCGTCCTATCAGGACAAGGACCTGCACGTCGACACGTCCGACCTGCACATCGAGCTGGAGGTCGACAAGGACAATCGCGTGCTGACCGTCCGGGACAACGGCATCGGCATGTCCCGCGCCGAGGTCGTCGATCTGATCGGCACCCTGGCCAAGTCGGGTACCGCGGAGCTGCGCAGGCAGCTCAAGGACGCGAAGACCGACGCGGCGGCCGAGGAGCTGATCGGCCAGTTCGGTATCGGCTTCTACTCGACCTTCATGGTGGCCGACCAGGTCACCCTGACCACCCGCAAGGCGGGCGAGACCGAGGGCACCCGCTGGGGGGCGGGCGCGGGCAGCTCGACCTACACCATCGAGGCCGTCGACGACGCGCCGCAAGGCACCGCGGTCACGTTGCAGCTCAAGCCCGCCGACGAGGAGGACCACCTCTTCGACTACACCCTGGAGTGGAAGCTCAGGGAGATCGTCAAGAAGTACTCCGACTTCATCGCCTGGCCGATCCGTATGCAGGTCGAGCGGACCGTCACCGAGGGCGAGGGCGAGGACAAGCAGGAGAAGACCGTCCTCGAGGAGCAGACCCTCAACTCGCAGAAGGCGCTGTGGACGCGTCCGAAGAGCGAGGTCTCCGAAGAGGAGTACAAGGAGTTCTACAAGCACGTCAGCCACGCATGGGACGACCCGCTGGAGATCGTTCCGCTCAAGGCCGAGGGCACGTTCGAATACCAGGCGCTGCTGTTCATTCCGTCGCACGCGCCGTTCGACCTGTTCACCCGTGAGCACAAGCGCGGCGTGCAGCTCTACGTCAAGCGGGTGTTCATCATGGACAACTGCGAAGAGCTGATGCCGGAGTACCTGCGCTTCGTCAAGGGCGTGGTGGACGCGCAGGACCTCTCGCTCAACGTCTCCCGCGAGATCCTCCAGCAGGACCGGCAGATCCAGATGATCCGCAAGCGCCTGGTGAAGAAGGTGCTCTCGACGGTCAAGGAGCTGCAAGGCGCCGAGGATCAGGAGAAGTACCAGACCTTCTGGACGGAGTTCGGCCGCGTCCTCAAGGAGGGCCTGCTCTCCGACTTCGACAACCGCGAGACCATCCTGCAGGTCTCCTCGTTCGCCTCGACGAACTCCGAGTCCGAGCTGACCACGCTCGCGCAGTACGTCGAGCGGATGAAGGACGGCCAGGACGCGATCTACTACATGACTGGCGAGTCCCGCCAGCAGGTGGTGAGCTCCCCGCACATGGAGGCGCTCGAGGCCAAGGGGCTCGAGGTGCTGATCCTCACCGATCCGGTCGACGAGATGTGGGTCGGCTCGGTGCCGGAGTTCGACGGCAAGCGGTTCCAGTCCATCGCCAAGGGCGAGGTGGATCTGGAGACCGAGGAGGAGAAGAAGGAGTCCGAGGCGCTGCGCGAGCAGCAGGACAAGGACTTCGCCGAGCTGCTGACCTGGCTGGGCAAGGCCCTGGAGGAGAGCGTCAAGGAGGTGCGCCTGACCAACCGGCTCACGACCTCGCCCGCCTGCCTGGTCGGTGACGTCTTCGACTTCACCCCGATGCTGGAGCGGATGTACCGGGCCTCGGGTCAGATCCTCCCGGAGACCAAGCGCATCCTCGAGCTCAACCCGGCCCACCCGCTGGTCACCGGCCTGCGCGACGCGTACGACACGCGCAAGCAGGACGCGGACGAGGGCAAGGTCCCCGAGCTCACCGAGACGGCCGAACTTCTCTACGGCACCGCGGTGCTGGCCGAGGGCGGCGAGCTGAAGGATCCGGCGCGCTTCGCCCACATCCTCACCGACCGCCTCACCCGCACGCTGTAGGTTTCCCGCTTCGAAGGCCCTCTCCCACTTCGGGAGAGGGCCTTCGTCGTCTCTGGGTATCCGTATGTCTTCGTCCAGGGTCCCTGCCTTGCCGATGAGGGTTTGCTGAGAGGGTTGTGCGGGTTACCGAAACTCATGGGCAGGAGCACCAAACTTATTGTGCGCATTGCGATTTGGATGACATCGGGTTGGCGTCGGGGAGGTTGCTGGGGTAGGGTCGGAAGCAGCGAAGGGGAGTAGCCCCCAATCATGCAGTCGACATACTGACCCGCCGCCTCCCCGAGGCTCGGGTCCGGTTGTGTGAACCGGGTTTTCATCCGGTGGGCGAGACCTTCGGCCTGAACAACCATGCGTTGTCGGCCGGAGGCGTACCCAGATCTCCGGCCGACAGGTCGGAGACCCGGGAGTACGTCACAGAATGATCGCCACCATCCTGCTGAGCATCGGCATCGTCTTTCTCGCCGAACTCGGAGACAAGTCTCAGCTCATGGCGCTGACGTTCGCGCTGCGCTATCGCTGGTGGGTGGTACTCGGCGGCATCGCGACCGCGACGGCGGGCGTGCACCTGATCTCGGTCGCGATCGGCTACTTCCTCGGCGCGGCCCTGCCCACCCGGGCCATCTCCCTGGTCGCCGCCCTCACCTTCCTGGCCGTCGGCCTGTGGACCCTGCGCGAACACCTCGGCGCTCCCGACGAGCACGACGAGCCGAAGGCGCCCCGCTCCACCGCCGCCCCGTTCCTCGTCGTCCTCTCGGCCTTCCTCCTCGCCGAACTCGGCGACCGCACCATGTTCGCCACGGCGGCGCTGGCCACCGACAACAGCTGGTTCGGCGTCTGGCTCGGCTCCACCGTCGGCATGGTCGCCGCGGACGCGCTCGCCATCGCCGTCGGCATCGCGGTCGGCAAGCACCTGCCCGAACGCCTCATCGGCATCTGCTCCGGCCTGCTGTTCCTCTACTTCGGCACCGCCACGTTGCTCGGGGCGGCGGCTCCGTCGCTGAGTGCGCTGGCGGGTATGGGGCTTGCCGCGATCGCTCCGGTGGCGCTCGGTGTGGCGCTGCTCGTGCGGCGGGGGCGCTTGCGGGAGGAGAAGATCGGGGGCGAGGCTGCCGTCGCGGAGGGTGTGCAGCGGTAGGGGTGAGGGGCTGTCCCGAGTTCGGCCGGGGTCTCGTCCGGTCGGTGGGTTTGTTGCGGGCGGTGTTTCAGGCGAGCCCTACGCAACCACGCCGCGCCGAAGCGACCTCAGGCCCGTACCTCGTGCACCATCGCATACCCGTACAGCTCACCACTGCGCCGAATCATGTCGAGCAGCGGCGCGCACAGCCCCCGCAGTCCTTCCAGGTCGGCGGCGGCCATGCGCGCGGTGACCATCGCGCTGACCGCGGCGGCGAAGGTCTGGCAGGCGAAACGCTGTTCTTCGGTGTGGGCGTCGAGCACCTCGGCGATCACCGCGACGAACGAGTCCTGGAGCTGGGCGCGGCGGGTCAGGGCGTCGGAACCCACCGCGTAGACCTCGACCAGGTAGAGCCTGGCGTAGGCGGGGTCCTCGATGAGGCCCTCGAAGTAGGCGTCGAGCAGGCGCTCCATCCTGTCGAGTTTCGTTTCGCTCGTACCGTTTTCGGCCGCCGGTTCGGAGGCCTCCGCGATCCGGTCGACCAGCCGTTCCACGGCGCGTTCGTAGGCGGCGGCGAAACAGTCCTCCTTGGAACGGAATTGCTCGTAGAAGGTCTCCCGCGAGACGCCCGCGCGCTTGAGCACTGCCGCGACGGAGGTGCCGACGTAGCCGGCGATCGCCATGGTCTCGGCCATCGCGTCCAGAATCCGTTCCCGCTGCGACGCGATCACTTGCTCCCGAGGTAAACCGTGCCTGCCCCTGGGGAGTTGGCGTGCGGTGCCTGCGGTGTCGGTCATGCGGTGACTCCGGGTGATTCGGTGGGGCAGGTCTTCGACGGGCCGTGCACTGCGCCCATCAGGCGGGCCGCTCCATTCTGCGTGGCCTGCTGGGTTGTTCGGTGGTGAAGGGGGCGTCTTCGGCGCGGGCGATCTCCAGCGCCTCGGCCACCCCGCGACGCAGCGTGGCGTCCACGATGCGCTGGGCGAGTGGGCGGAACGGCAGTGCCACCGCCACCCACCATGGCGAAACGATCTGACGGGCCCGGCGTGCGATGGCCCGTTCGGCGGCGTCGATGGCCGGGCCGAGCGGTGCCACACCCGAGACGGTCGCGCGGCCGAGGATGGCGCGCGCCGCGGCCGTGCCGAAGCCGCGGGAGGTCATGTCGGTGTCCAGTTCGGCGAAGTACGCGATGCCGACCTTGGCGCCGGTGTGCCTGATTTCGTTGCGCAGGGTGTGGCCGAGCGCCTCGACCCCCGCCTTCGACGCGCTGTATGCCCCTGCCAGCGGCAGATTCACGGCGGCCGCCAGCGACGAGACGACGAGCACATAGCCCTGCGGATGGCAGATGTGCGGGCCCGCGGCGCGCAGCGTGTAGTAGACGCCGAGCACGTTCACCGCCAGCGTCTCCTCCATCACCGAAGGATCTCCGCCGATCAGCGCCAGTTGCTTGGCCACCCCGGCGTTGGCGACCACCACGTCCAAGCCGCCGAGCTCGCTCGCCAGCGTGGTCACCACCCGCTCGACCTGGGCCGGGTCGCCGATGTCGCAGTACCGCCACGGTGCGTCGCCGCATTCGCGCGCCACCTCGGCCAGCAGATCGGGTTCGAGTCCGAGCAGTGCGACCGACGCCCCGTGCGCGTACAACTGCCTGGCCAGCGCGGCCCCGATGCCCCGCGCCGCCCCGGTGATCAACACCCTTCTACCGGCGACGACCGGGCCGGAGAACAGCTTCATGCGGCGACGATACCACCGATGAACAGCGATGTTCGCAAATATGTTCGCTCCGCCCGAGGGGTGAGAGAAAGTCATGCCGATTCTCTCACGAAGGGCCGTCGGGAGTACCGTCGAATGTGCTCGGGCGGGGTGCGGGCTCCGCCCGGGAGCATCCATTAGGGTGCAATTGACAAAGGGCCAATTGGCTGTCACGAACGAGAGGACCATCGTGGAGATTTCGGGTTCCGCCGCCATCGTCACCGGAGGCGCATCCGGCCTCGGCGCCGCCACCGCCAAGCGATTCGCCGAGCTGGGCGCCACTGTCTTCGGCCTGGACGTGCCGCAGTCGATCGAGCGCGCCGGTGACAGCGTGCCCGCCGGGGTCACCCTCATTCCGGCCGACGTGACCAGCGGCGACGAGGTCTCGGCCGCCATCGCGAAGGTGGTCGAGTCGGGTGCGCCGCTGCGCATCGTGGTCAACTGCGCCGGTGTCGGCTGGGCCGGGCGCATCCTGTCCAAGAACGGCCCGCACGATCTGGAGCTGTTCCGCACCGTCATCACCGTGAACCTGCTCGGCACCTTCAACGTCATGCGACTCGCGGCCGACGCGATCGCCAAGACCGATCCGGTCGACGAGTACGGCCAGCGTGGCGTCGTCATCAACACCGCCTCGGTCGCCGCCTTCGAGGGCCAGGTCGGCCAGATCGCCTACTCGGCCTCCAAGGGCGGCGTGCACGGCATGACCGTTCCTGCCGCGCGCGACTTGGCGCAGTTCGGCATTCGCGTGAACACCATCGCCCCCGGCATCATCGACACCCCGATGCTGGCCGGCGTCACCGAGGAGTACCGCAAGGGCCTCGAGGCGGGCGTGCCCTTCCCGTCGCGCCTCGGTCGCCCGGACGAGTACGCGCAGCTGTCGCAGTACATCGTCGAGCACGACTACCTCAACGGCGAGACCATCCGCATGGACGGCGCGCTGCGCATGGCGCCGCGGTAATCCGCGTCGCACGCGACGGCCGCCTCCGATTCGCTTTCGGGGGCGGCCTTTTCGGTCCCCATGGTGATCAGGGCAGGGGCTTGTGGCCGATGCCGAGGAACGCCGTGGTGGCCAGCGGGGTGTTGGGACGGTAGTTCTCCGCGAGGTAGGCCCGCATGGACTCGGAGCGGGCGGCCCACGCGTCCTCGCCGATCGAGCGCCGCAGCAGCATCATCGGCGCACTGCTGCGCGACATCTCGTCCCACATCCGGTCCGCGTCCGGGTAGGCCACCGTGGTGGTGTGACGCTGGATTGACACCCCGGCGAATCCCGCGCCCCGCATCTCGGTGGCGAAGACCTCCGGATTCTCCAGGCTCAGGAAATTCGGCTGCGGCTCCTGAATGGTCGGATCGCCCGCCGCCAACGCGCCGAACATCATGCGCATCAGCGGGGATTCGGCCACCGGCGCCCAGCTCGACACCACCGCGATCCCGCCGGGCCGCAATACCCGGAACAGTTCGGCGAAGCCCTCGAGCCGATCCGGGAAGAACATCAGACCGAACATCGAGAAGCCCGCGTCGAAGCTGTTGTCTTCGAACGGCAGTGCCTGACCGTCGCCCACCTGCACGTCGACATTCGTGAGACCGGCCTCCCGCGCGGCAATCCGGAGGCGTTCGAGCATGTGCTCGGCGAAATCGACGGCCTGCACCCGGCCGACCCGCGCGGCGGCGGGCAGGGTCAGCGTGCCGGGCCCTGCGGCGATATCGATGATGTGCGCGTCGGCGGGTAGATCGGCGAGTTCGAGCGCGCGGTCGGAGAACGGCGCCATGATCGCGAGCGCGGATTCGGCATAGCCGTCGGCGACCAGATCCCAGGGTTCGGCGGCGGCGAGGGGATTTCCGGACATTCCACGATCCTTTCGACCGTGACAGGCTAACTGTGCAGCCCCCTCGCAAACCACCAACTCACGCGAATACGGCTGCGCACGAAAGTGTTCGAGGCAGCCGTGCGGCGAACGGCGAAGACCCGCTCAGGCCGCGAGCAGCATCGCGAGCACGGCGGTATCCGGATCGCTGATCGGATCGAGCCCGACCCGGCTGACCAGCGAGGTGACGGTGCCGTCGTATTCCGCCTCGGCCCACGCGGCGCGGTGTTCCAGACCCAGGTGCGGCACACCGGGCAGCAGCACGCAGCCGGACGCCGCGCCCGCGCATTCGGGCAGCGACGGGCGTGTCTCCGAGGGCGGGTGCAGCATCAGCAACGCGGGCGGCACGTGATCGGCGAACCGGCCCGGCTCCAGCGCCTCCTCACCCAGTACCGTGCCCTCGGCGAGCACCAGCCCGACCGTTCCCGGCTCCGGGTCGTCGGGCAGCTCCTCGCGCACGCCGAAAACGGTGGATGTGGCGAGCAGGCCGGGCAGGCTCGCCACGCGCACGGCGAGCACCAGAACCTGCGCCCATTCTTTGGTGGTGTCCGGCCAGCGACCGGAAATGACGAACCCGCGCAGCGACCCGCGCGAGTGGAACGGCGTGACGCCGATCGGCCCGTTGGTCCGCATCGTGCCTCCCGAGATCGAACCGGGGGCGGCCTTGCCCGTCCTCGAACTGTTGGATTCAGAGGATGACTCACGGATCATCTGGCACACAAGTACCAATGAGTGCTAATCGGGCGCAGAACAGCGAAAAGCCCGCCGGGCGAACCATCTACCCGGCGGGTTTCCGACTGCGTGCATCGGAATCAACGCACAGTGCTCGCACTACCAGCCCTGCCTAGGGCGAGTCTTACGAGCCCGTTCGCGGCCGTCTCGCTTCCGAGTGGTCGAAGCGCATGCGCCGGAGGCGCGAGTCTCGACCGCTCGGAAGCGAGACATAAAGGCCGCGAACACGCGCGCGCCAGCGCGCCAAAAACTCAGCCGAAGATGAGGCCCTTGCCCTGGGTGACGGCGCGGGCGAAGCGCTCCTGCACGTCCTCCCAGTTGACGACGTTCCAGAACGCGGTCACGTAGTCGGCCTTGACGTTCTTGTACTGCAGGTAGAAGGCGTGCTCCCACATGTCGACCTGCAGCAGCGGGATGATGCCCAGCGGGACGTTGGCCTGCTGGTCGTAGAGCTGGAAGGTGAGCAGCTTCCCGCCGAGGGTGTCGTAGCCGAGCACCGCCCAGCCGGAGCCCTGCAGGCCGTTGGCGGCCGCGGTGAACTGCGCGCGGAACTTGTCGAACGAACCGAACTGGTCGTCGATCGCGGCGGCCAGCTCGCCGACCGGCTTGTCGCCGCCGTTCGGGGAGAGGTTCTTCCACCAGATGGAGTGGTTCACGTGGCCACCGAGGTGGAACGCGAGGTTCTTCTCGTAGAGGAAGATCGCGCCGTGATCGCCGGATTCGCGAGCCGCCTCGAGCTTCTCGAGTGCGGTGTTCGCGCCCGCAACGTAGGCCGCGTGGTGCTTGGAATGATGCAGCTCGTTGATCTGCCCGGAGATGTGGGGCTCCAGGGCGCTGTAGTCGTAATCCAGATCTGGCAGCGTGTACTCAGCCACGATGTCCCTTTCTCAGTTGTCGGGCTGTGGCGCCCGGAGTTTCGAGCGCTTCCAACCATCATTCGTACACCCGCTCGGTTCCAACCGGGCCGTGTGCCCCCTCATTCCATCGGAGATCGGCCGATCACGCAGTGGTTGGTTCCGGCGTGAGCCGAAGGGCGGTTCGAGCGCGAGCATTCGTGAGTAGCATCGGAACCATGTCGTTCTTCGACGAACTGGTCGGACGGATCCGTCTCCCGGAGCCGGCGATGGTGACCGCCGAGCAGGCGCTCCCCGGCCGGGAGGAACCAATTCTGGTGCCGGATACCCACTTTGTGAACGGCAATCCCATCCGTCCGCCATTTCGCGAAGGCACGCAGGTGGCGGTCGTCGGGATGGGCTGTTTCTGGGGCGCGGAGAAGGGTTTCTGGGAACTCGACGGCGTCTACACGACCGCGGTCGGTTACGTCGGCGGGTACACGCCGAACCCGACCTACGAGGAGGTGTGCAGCGGCCGTACCGGGCACACCGAGGCGGTGCTCGTCGTCTTCGATCCCGCGGTGCTGGATTACGCGGGCGTGTTGAAAAACTTCTGGGAAGAACACGATCCGACCCAGGGCATGCGCCAGGGCAACGACCGCGGCACGCAGTATCGGTCGGCGATCTTCACGCTGAGCGACGAACAAGCCGCGCTGGCCGTGCGCACCGCGCAGGCCTATGGCAAGCGGCTGGCGGAGGCGGGGTACGGGTCGATCAGCACCGAGATCGCACCGTTGCCGACCCCGGGCGCCGGCGGTCCCGGACCGAATCTGTCCGGGTTCTATTACGCCGAGGGCTATCACCAGCAGTACCTCGCGAAGAATCCCGGCGGCTACTGCCCGGTGCACGCGACGGGGGTGACCTGCCCGGTCGGGCTGGGGGCCTGAAAAACCTTGCGCGAACGGCGAACCGCCGCGCACCCGGTGTGATTCGGGCGCGCGTGGTCGCGGGGGCTCGGTTACAGCGGCGGCACGATGCCGGGACGCATGGTGCGCGGATCGCCCGCGTCGTGGGCCTTCCACCAGCGCGCACCGCCCGCGATGAAGTCGGCGGGCGCGATCTCCTTGCCCTTGGCGTCGTGCACCGTGACGTTGTCGAACCACACGCGCACGTCGAGTTCGCGCGGGTCGATGCCCTCCTCCTGGGAGAACTCCAGTACATGCGAGGGGGTGTGATCGTCGATCTTGGTGTCGAAGCTGAGCAGCTCGCGCCACAGCGCCCACCCGCTGTCGTCGACGTCGATGAATTCCCAGCCGTGCAGGCGGCCGCCGCCGAAGCTGCGGATCGCCTCGGCGAGGCCGTCGAGCTGCAGCGGAAGGACTTCGGCCTCGATGTCGTCCCAGCGCTGGATGCGCAGCGAGGCCGCGACTCTGCTGACACCGGTGAAGTGCAGTCGAACCTGATGGTCCTGTGGCGCGGCCTCGTCGGCGGGAACGGTCATGACTGTCAGATCGAGGCGCAGTGTCGCCGCCTTCGGGTCGATCTCGAGTCCGAGGCAGGTCGCCTCCGAGATCGCAGTATTGAGTCCGGTCGAGTCCAGTCCGTCGAATAGCCCCCTGCGCCTGTCCATGCCCTCAGGCTACCGACAGCGCCAGCTGGAACCCGGTATTTCAGTTTTTCACTAGTGTTCTCGTTTTTTCTGGAACCGAATCGTTCGCTGCTCCGTCCAAGTAGATGTCGGGACCCGCTCGGCCGCGGTTCCGAGGCAGCGGCGAACGACCGCTCCGGGATGGACAAGGAGGGGAGTCCCGGATCGGTCGTTCGTGACCCCCGCTTCGCCGAGGATGAGCTGGACGGGCCGCGTGGGTCCCGATCCCGTTCCGATCGGGAGGGGTCGAGTTCGCGTGAAGTTTGCTTATAGCCGCGCCCTGTGACTTCCTCGACTCGCGATAGGTACGGCCTGTGGATCAGGTTGTGGATTGTGTGGATAACTCCGATAAAGAGATGCACAGGTCGGCACCGAACGGGGCGGGCATAGGGGAACTGCGCCGGAAACGTACTCGGGGTACGAAATTGTCCGGCGCACCCCGACCCCGCAACCATTCGGCGTTACGCCCGTCGGCGTCACCGGGCCGAGTCCGCCCGAAAATCCCCGCACGGCGGGAGCGGAGGCAGGGGTACGCCTGGTCCACGGCAGTGCGGCGATCATGGCAGGATCGAATCGTGACGAGCCCCGAGTTTCCGTCGGTGTCGGTGGACGCCCTGCCCGGCGAATTCGACCACAGCGAGCGACCCGGCCCGGTCCGGGCGATCCTGCTCGACGTGCGCGAAGACGACGAGTGGCAGCTCGGGCACGCTCCCGGTGCGATCCACATCCCGATGGTCGACGTGCTCGCGCGCATCGACGAGCTGGACTACGACGCCGAGCTCTACGTCATCTGCAGGCAGGGCGGCCGGTCCATCGAAGTGGTGAAATACCTGGCCCACGTCGGTTTCGAGGCCGTGCAGGTGAACGGTGGCATGGTGGCTTGGCAGCGGATGGGTCGCCCGCTGGTCGCCGAGGGCGACCATCCGGCGAAGATCTACTGACGAAAGAGCGAGGTGCCCAGGCAATGAGCGTCAGGCCGGGAAGCGGTAGCCCGCGGGACAACGCCGGGCGAGCGAAGGACACGCTGTGAGTACCGTGCTGCAGCCCTGTGCGCGCTGCGGCGCGCGGTGGGCCGTGCACGGCCCACCGATGCACTGGTGCCCGCGCTGTCACGGCGTGCTGCTCTCGCCGGGGCCCATCGACGCACCCGCCGAACGGCGCAACTACCGCTGGGTGGCGCGCCGCCCGGACCACCGGAACGGCAGACCCGTCACGGCGGTCGGCCGCAGGCCCGCCTCGCCGACCCCGCGCTACACGCAGATCCC
>NZ_BDBP01000073.1 GCF_001613045.1 Nocardia lijiangensis NBRC 108240
CTCCGGTGCGGGCGCGGGTGCGGCGGCAGGCGCCTCACCGGCGTCGCTGATCACGCCGAGCTCGCCGCCGACCTCGACCACATCGTCTTCCTGGGCGACGATCTTCGACAGCACACCCGCCGCCGGGGACGGGATCTCGGTGTCGACCTTGTCGGTGGAGACTTCGAGCAGCGGCTCGTCGACCTCGACCGTGTCTCCTTCCTGCTTCAGCCACCTGGTCACCGTTCCCTCGGTGACGCTCTCACCAAGAGCCGGCATCTGGACGGAGAAGGCCATGTCCGTTGACTCCTCTGACTGCTCGACGGGTTCTACAACAGTTGATCTCTGGCGGGTCGCTCGCCGCTGGTCGCGGTGAAAACCCGGAAGCCACCATCATTCTGAGTGGCACCGGAGATCGGTGCGGTTCTTGTACCGCGGTCCATCCTTGCACTCGTCCGCGTGGCGCGTAGCACAGGGCATGTGTCTACCGAGAAGCTGGCAATATGGGGAGGACCGGGTGTGAGCATTTATCCGGTGTAAGAAGGAGGTCGGCGTCCATGGGTTTGCTCGATCGTTTCCGTGGCGCTCGGAACCGCCGCGGACCCGCCGCACGTGCGTCGACCTCGGCCAACGAGGACGCCCGCTACCTCGCCGACTGGGTGCGCACCCACATCGGCGTCGAGGGGTACCTGGAGCCGAAGACCACTATGACGGATGTCACTGTCGTCCTGGTCGCCGCTGACGGAGAGTGGACGCGGCGGATCGTCGGCGAGCGCGGGGCTCAGCGGCTGGCGAGGGATCTGAGCATTCCGGTGTACGAGGTCCGCAAGACGGGGTATCCGCAGCGGATGCGGGATTACGACGCCCGGAAGCGGATCGAGCGCCAGCGGACGTTCGAGGCAGAGTTGCGGGATCTGTAGGGTTCCCACCCGTCCCTGTACCGCAGCCGGTGCGCCGCCCACAACCCCGGACGGCGCACCCGCGAACTCACTCCGCCGCGATGTCCTCGATCACCGCGATCAGCGTCCGAACCGGAACCCCGGTCCCGCCCTTCCCGATGTACCCGAACGGCCCGCCCGTGTTGTACGCCGGACCCGCGACGTCCAGGTGCGCCCATTCCACGCCCTCCGGCACGAACTCCTTGAGGAACAGTGCCGCGGAGAGCATTCCGCCCCAGCGGTGCTGGGCGACGTTGGCGAGGTCGGCGATCTTGGAGTTCAGGTCGGCGCGGAGTTCGGTGGGAAGGGGCATGGCCCAGCCGTTTTCACCGACTTCGCGGGAGAGGCGGGCGACGCGGTCGCGGAAGTCGTCGGTGCCCATCACGCCGGGGGTGCGGGTGCCGAGGGCGACCATCTGGGCGCCGGTGAGGGTGGCGACGTCGATCAGGTAGTCGGGGGAGTCCTCGGCGGCGCGGACGATGGCGTCGGCGAGGATCAGGCGGCCCTCGGCGTCGGTGTTGAGCACCTCGACCGTGGTGCCGCCGTACTGGGTGAGCACGTCGCCGGGGCGCTGCGCGGTGGCCGACGGCATGTTCTCCGCCATCGGGACGGTCGCCGTCACGGTGACGGGAAGGCCCAGCCGTGCGGCGAGCAGGGTGGTGGCGATGACCGCGGCGGCGCCCGCCATGTCCGAGGTCATGTTCTCCATGTTCTGCGCCGGCTTGATGGAGATGCCGCCGGTGTCGAAGGTGATGCCCTTGCCGACCAGCGCGATCTTCTTCGCGCCTCCGGAGTAGCTGAGCCGCACCAGCCGCGGCGGGCGCGAGGAGCCCTTGCCGACGCCGAGCACGCCGCCGTAACCGCCCGCATCCAAAGCCTTCTCGTCGAGCACCTCGACCTCGAGGCCCGCGGCCTCGGCCAGCACCTCGGCGCGGGCGGCGAACTCGGCGGGGAACAGGTGGCTGGGCGGGGTGTTCACGAAATCGCGCGCGGTGGCGACGGCCTCGGCCACCAGCTGCGCGCGGAACAGCGCCTCTTCGCCGAAATCGGCCTCAGGAACCAGGAACTCGATCCGGGCTACCGGTCGCTCGTCCGGCTTGGGTGCGGACTTCTCGGAACGGAACGGCGTGAACGAGTAGGCGCCGAGGTAGAAGCCTTCCACCGCCGCGCCCAGATCCAGACCCGACAGCGTCGTCACGACCAGCTCGGTGCCGTTGAGCGCGCGGCCCGCCACGCCGGCCGAGCGGCGGATCTGCTCCGCGTCCACTTTGTCGGCCGCGCCGAGGCCGACGGCGAGCACACTGGTGACGTTGTCCAGCCCGGCGGGCGCGGGCACCCGGGTCAGCTCCTCGGCTTTGCCCTTGGCGCCGACCGCGCCCAGCTGGTCCAGCAGCTCCGCGCGGACGTCGGCGGTGAGCACATCGCCGAACAGGTCGTCGGGCGCGATCGACGGACCGTTTTCCGAGGACGTCAATCCGATCACCAGCACATCGGTGTCCGGTCCGATGGTTTCGGTGCGCGCCAGTTCCGGTCCGAGTGAGCGATCTGCAACAGCGGTCATTGGCACAGGCTATTCGGTCTGCTCAGGGAGCCGCATGGCGACGCCGTCCAGCAGCAAGCCGACGCCCTCGCGCACCAGCTCGTCGAAGTCCAGCTCCGGGCCGGGCGGGCTCGCGCCGAAGAGTTTCCGCAGGACCGGCCTGGCGAGGATCAGGTCGATCAGGTCGGCGCGCGCTGCCTCGGTATCGGCGGGCGGTTGCGCACCCGTCAACCGTCCGCCGCGATCGGAACACCACAGCAGCGCAAGCCCCTGGATCAGGCCGGAGTAGGCGAGGTAGACGGCGAGCGCGTCGTCGCGGGACAGGCCGATACCGTCCAGCGCGGCGAAAGAGCGTTCCAGGATGTCGAGCAGAGCGGGGCCGACCGGCGGTGTGCTGCGCGCCAGTACCGGAAGCATCCAGGGGTGGCGCTGATAGAGCTGCCATTCCTGTTCGGCCTCGTGGGTGAGCGCGGCGCGCCAGTCGGCGGCAGCGGCAGGCGGCGGGCTCTCGGCGAGGACGAGTTCGGCCATCGCGCCCAGCAGCGCCTCGCGGTCGGGGAAGTGCCGGTAGAGGGCGGCGGTCGCGACGCCGAGCTCGCTGGCCAGGCGGCGCATGGTGAGCCCGTCGATGCCCTCGCGGTCGGTCAACTCCACAGCGGTGCGGGCGATTCCGACCGCGGTGAGCCGGGTCGGACGCGGACGGGCGGTGGGAACGCTCCGGTCGCGGCGGGCCCGGTAGGCGCGGGCCTGGCAGGAGCGCGAGCAGTAGCGGCGCCGTCGGCCGCGACTCGGGTGGATGAGCGCGTCTCCGCAGGTGGCGCAAGCCGGGGATTTCGACACACCAACAAGTGTGACGAAATGGTGGCCGGGCCGTGCCGTGCTCCCTAGCTTGGTGAACGACGACATCGTTCACTTCGGGAGGTCAACCATGCAGGTCACAGTGCGGCGGGCGGGAATTCAGGAGTTCGACGCCGTCGCGGCGGCGTTCGCGGAAGGGTCCGCCGACGAGGCCGTGACGGCTTGGGTGATCGCCGATCACCCCGAGGTCGCGGAGGCCTTCCGCGCCGAGCACGCGCCGCGCCTCGTCGAACGCGCGATCAACGACGACGAAGTGTGGCTGGCGGGCGCCGACGACGAGATCTGGGCGGTCTCGCTCTGGCAGACCGTGACCTCGGCCGATCGAGTCATCGCCGAGGCGGCCGAGATGCGCGCCATGGCCGAGGCGGTACCGGGTGTACGCCCGCTGGCCAGGCTGGTCGCCGTCACGTCACTGCTCGCCGAACACCATCCGCGCGAGTTCCCGCACCGGTATCTGCAGGCGATCGTCACCGTGCCCGAGCACCGCGGCAAGGGCGCGGGCGGCGCCATCCTCGCCGACCGTCTGAAGGCGTTCTCCGACACGTCCGAGACCGCGTTTCTGGAGGCGAGCACCGAACGCTCCTCGCGCCTCTACGCCCGCAACGGTTTCGTCCGCACCGGCGTCACGCATACGTTGCCCGATGACGGACCCACCCTGATCCCGATGTGGTTCCGAGGCTGACGCGACGTAGGTCCCCGGCTGACCCGCGTCGGCCTGTTCCGCCCGGTCCAGCGGTTAAGCTCGCCGGGTGACCGAAACGAACCTGCTGCAAGGCCCGATCCACGATGTCCACGTCGAGCTGGGCGCGACGTTCGCGCCGTTCGGCGGGTGGGAGATGCCGGTCTCGTACGCGGGAACGGTGGGGGAGCATCAGGCGGTGCGGACGGCCGTCGGTCTGTTCGACGTGAGTCATCTCGGCAAAGCGACGGTCGCGGGGCCGGGCGCGGCGGCGTTCGTGAATTCGGCGCTCACCAACGATCTGGGCCGGATCCGTCCGGGCAAGGCGCAGTACACGCTGTGCTGCACGCCCGAGGGCGGCGTGATCGACGACCTGATCGCCTATTACGTCAGTGACGACGAGATCTTCCTCGTCCCGAACGCGGCCAACACCCCGGCGGTGGTCGCGGCTCTGCGCGCCGCGGCACCCGAAGGGATCACGGTCACCGACGAGCACCGGGACTACGCGGTGTTCGCGGTGCAGGGCCCGCGCTCGACCGAGGTGCTCGCCGCGCTCGGCCTGCCCACCGACATGGAGTACATGGCCTACGCCGACGCCGAATGGGAGGGGCGTCCGGTCCGCGTCTGCCGCACCGGCTACACCGGCGAGCACGGCTACGAGCTGCTGCCCCGCTGGGCCGACGCCGGGGCGGTGTTCCGCGCGCTCGCCGAGCAGGTGAAGGCCGCCGACGGTCAGCCCGCCGGTCTCGGCGCCCGCGACACCCTGCGCACCGAAATGGGTTATCCGCTGCACGGACACGAACTGTCGCTGGAGATTTCGCCGGTGCAGGCACGGGCCGGTTGGGCGGTCGGCTGGAAGAAGCCGGAGTTCTGGGGCAAAGCCGCACTGGAACAGGAGAAGTCGGCGGGACCGCGGCGAACCCTGTGGGGACTGAAGGCGCTCGACCGCGGCGTGTTGCGCCAGGGCCAGTCGGTGCTGCGCGACGGCGAACCCATCGGCGAGACCACATCGGGCACCTTCTCGCCGACGCTCAAGGTCGGCATCGCGCTCGCACTGCTGGACACCGAGGCCGACCTCCAGCCGGGCAACGAGGTCGAGGTGGACGTGCGCGGCCGCCGTCTGCGCTGCGAGGTCGTCAAGCCGCCGTTCGTGCAGGCACGCACCGCCTGAGCCGCTGGGCCTCCGCGTATTCGGCCATGCACAGGCGGCGTGCCGTTGCGACCGTGCGACGGTCGTGTCACGGAGGATGGCGACGGCCGAGCCGTTTCCCGACAGGTGGACGGAAGAAAAACCCGCACGGATAGGATCACCAGCATGACCGTTGCCGCACAGTTCGCCCATGTTCCGCATCCTGCGCCCGCGCCGGCACAGCGGGTACAGGAGATTCTGGCGGCGCCGGGGTTCGGTCGTTTCTTCACCGATCACATGGTGTCGATCGACTACACCGCGGGCGAGGGCTGGAGCAACGCGCGGGTCGAGCCGTACGGGCCGCTGCCGCTGGACCCGGCCACCATGGTCTTCCACTACGGCCAGGCCATCTTCGAGGGTCTCAAGGCGTACCGGCAGAGCGACGGCAGCGTCTCCTGTTTCCGTATCGACGCGAACGCGACCCGCTTCCGCAAGTCCGCGCGCCGCATGGCGATGGCCGAGCTTCCGGAGGAATTGTTCATCGAGTCGGTGCGCCAGCTGCTCGCCGTCGACGAGCGCTGGGTGCCCGCCGCGGGCGGCGAGGAATCGCTCTACCTGCGGCCCTTCATGTTCGCCACCGAAGCGGGCCTGGGCGTGAAGCCCGCCGCCTCCTACAAGTACCTGCTGCTGGGTTCGCCCGCGGGCGCGTACTTCCCGCGCGGGGTGAAGCCGGTGCGGGTGTGGCTGTCCACCGAGTACGTGCGCGCCGCACCCGGCGGCACCGGCGAGGCGAAGGTGGCGGGCAACTACGCCGCCTCGCTGCTCGCCCAGGCGCAGGCCTCCGAAAAGGGCTGCGACCAGGTGGTGTGGCTGGACGCCTGCGAGCGCCGCTACGTCGAGGAGATGGGTACCAACAACCTGTTCTTCGTCTTCGGCTCCGGTTCCGAAGCGCGGCTGGTGACCCCCGAACTGTCGGGCTCGCTGCTGCCCGGCATCACCCGCGATTCGCTGCTCACCCTTGCCGCCGACGCGGGCTACGTCGTGGAGGAGCGCAAGGTTTCGGTGGAGGAGTGGCGCGAGGGAGCCGAATCCGGTGAGATCACCGAGGTTTTCGCCTGCGGCACCGCCGCCGTGATCACCCCCGTCGGCTGGGTGCGCTCCGCCGAGGGCGAATTCACCATCGGCGGCGGCGAACCCGGCGCAGTCACGATGGCATTGCGCGACACGCTGACCGGAATCCAGCGCGGCACCTTCGAAGACAAGCACGGGTGGATGCGCGGTATGTGAGGAAGGCCCGCCCGGGGGAGTGGGCGGGTCGGAGGCTCGGCTGAGGGGCAGCCGGGCCAGGGGGGCTCGTTGGTCGATCGGTCGCAGCCGGAATCGCGTTGGCAACACCGGGTGTTTCGGCCTGCGGGAGTGAAACCTCGGTGCCGGACACCACGCTTCGCGCCACGATGGTCGTACCGGCAGCGCGGGTGCCCGGGATACCCGATGGATCGCGGGCACTCAGCCCGGCATCAGCATCTGCCACTGCTCGAGGGTCTGCGGCCGCATGACGTAGTTGTTGTCGCGGATGGACGAGAGCGCCGCGCTGGGTTCGTGCGAGTACCAGTGGCCCGGGTAGACGACCGGGTCGCCCTGGAGCTCGGCGAGACGACGCAGGCTGCGGAACATTTCGTCGGAGTCGCCGCCGGGGAAGTCGGTGCGGCCGCAGCCGTCGACGAAGAGGGTGTCGCCCGCGATGAGGCGATTGTCGAACAGGAAGCACTGGCTGCCCGGGGTGTGCCCCGGGGTGTGTAATAGCTCGATCTCGAAGGCGCCGACCTCGACCTTGTCGCCGTGCTCGTGGCCGGTGAGTTCGCTGGGCGCGATGCCGGTGACGTTGGCGACCCAGGCCAGTTCCTGATTGTTCACGTGCACGGGGACGCTGGTCTTCTCCAGCAGTTCGCGCACGCCGCGCAGGGTGAAGCCGAGCATGGTGCCGCCGACGTGGTCGGGGTGATGGTGGGTGGCGAGGACGCCGGTGAGGCGTAGTCCGTCGGACTCGGCGATGGCCACCAGATCGCCCGCGGCGTAGGCCGGATCGACCACAACGCATTCGCCCGTCTCCCGATCACCGATCAAGTAGGCGAAATTTCGCATCTGCGTCGCGATCGGATCACCGACGGCGTAGTCCCGCCCGGACAGCAGTTGCCGAAAATAGAGGCGCTCGGAAGACATACCGCCCACATTAGATCCTGACCCAGACGGTTTGCTCGCCAGTGCGCGAAAGATTCCGTTGGGTCGGATCGCAGTGCGCGCAAACCGGTGGCGAGTGGGTACTGTTGCCGCCTTCGCGGGCGTGTCGAGTGTTGCGATCGTCACATTTCGGGCGGGGTGAGTCGATCGGTGGATCGATTTCGCCTGTACGCCAATGGTTTTCCCGTCTTGCGAACGTGGTGCACGAATGGGGGGCGCGCATCGCCGCGTGCCGGAGGTCCGGCGTTGTCGCGCGAAATCGGTGGTCGGCGAACTGCACCGCAACACGAGTGCGCCGATTCGCGGTGCGCGCTGGAGAGACGAAGTTCATACACTGTCGAACTCGATATTCATCGGAAGTGATACCGACGGTTACGTGAATTTCTCCGAATTACCCGGCGAGTGAGAGTCCGGCCGCGGCGACGGTGACCGAAATCTCGATCCCGGCGCCGAGCACGTCGCCCGACAGACCGCCGAACCTGCGCACCATGTGCCGGATCGCCAATGTCGCGATGCCCACCGATACCGCGACCGCGACCGGCCCGAGCCAAGGGTGCTCCGGCACCGCGAGGACGGCGCAGCCCAGCGCGACGACCACCCATCCCGCACCGATCAACGGCGACTGGGTGTCCGACACGAGCGCGCCGAAAGCGGTACCCGGCGCGGCGGGCACCCCGCGACGACAGGCCAGGACGACGACCACCCGCCCGGTCGCGACGGCCAGCGCCACCGCGAACCACCGTCCCGCGTCGGCCAGCGCGGCGAAGGCGAACGACTGCACCCCGATGGCGAAGATCAGCGCCGCCGCCCCGAACGGCCCGACCCCGCCGCTCTTCATGATCTGCCGCGCGCGCTCCGGCGGCCCGTAGCTGCCGAGTCCGTCCATCGCGTCGGACAGACCGTCCAGGTGCATGCCGCGGGTGAGCAGTGCCAGCGCCGCCACGGTCACCAGTCCGGCCAGCGGTGCGCTCGCGCCCGCGCCGGTCAGCGCCCACAACAACGCGGCAGCACCGGCGCCGAGCAGCACGCCGACGACGGGCGCCAGCGCGATCGCGCGGCTCGCAGCGGCCCGATCGACCTCCTCCGGGCCGCGCACCGGAAGAACGGTCAACCAGGAGACGGCCAGGCGAATCCCGGCGGCACGGGTCATTTGGTCAGATTCGGCGGGGCGGTCTCGGCGTCGGCGGTGCTGACGCCCGCCTCGCCGAACGTGGCCATGTCGGTGAGCGCGGCGACGGCGGCGCGCAGGATGGGCAGGGCGGTGAGCGCGCCGGACCCTTCGCCGAGCCGCATGCTCAGGTCCACCAGTGGTTCCATGCGTAGCTGCCGCAGCGCGAGCTGGTGCGCGGGTTCGGTGGAGCGGTGTCCCGCCAGCCACCAGGCGCTTGCGCCCGCGGCCAGATCCTCGGCGACCAGCGCGGCCGCGGTGACCACGACGCCGTCCAGGATCACCGGCGTGCGGCGCGTCGCGGCCTGCGCGAGAAACCCCGCCATCGCGGCGAGGTCGGCGCCCGCGGCGACGCGCAGCAGATCCACCGGATCCTTCACGACCGGCCGGGCGCGGCGCATGGCATCGCGAATCGCGGCGACCTTGCGGCACCAGCCCGCGTCGTCCACGCCGGTGCCGCGGCCGACCGCGGCGATCGGCTCGGTGTCGGTGAGCGTGGCGATGAGCACGGTCGCCGGCGTGGTGTTGCCGATGCCCATATCGCCCGCGACGAGCAGGTCGGCGCCGCCGTCGATCTCCTCGTCGGCGATGGCGCGGCCCGCGGCGAGGGCGGCCTGTACCTCCGCCTCGCTGAGCGCGTCCTCGCGGTCGATGGAACCGCTCGAGCGGCGCACCTTGTGCTTGCCGACGACCGGATCGGTCTCGGTGTCCACCGAGATGTCGGCGACCCGCACGGTCGCGCCCGCGATCGCGGCCAGCGCGTTCACCGCCGCACCGCCGCCGAGGAAGTTGGCGACCATCTGCGCGGTCACCTCGCTCGGATACGCCGACACACCGTGGCGTGCGACGCCGTGATCACCGGCGAAGACGACGACCCTGGCGCGCTCGAACTGCTTCGGCGGGCACACGCCCTGGCAGGCCGCCACCCAATTGCCCAGCGTCTCCAGCCTGCCCAGCGCCCCAGCGGGTTTGGTCAGCTGCGCCTGCCGCTGCTCGGCGGCCGTGCGACTCTGCGCGTCGGGGGGCGCAACCGGTCCGAATCCGTGTGTCACCATCGAGCCTCTCCGGTCGGGCGGCGTCTGCCGCACGTGCTTCCGACGCCCAATCTTGCCGGGAACGCGCCGCATGTACCGCACCCACCCGGCTGTCGCGGTTCGTTTTCGACCCGCGCCGCCGCCATTTCTCTCTCGAGCGGAGTCATATGGATTCGGCGGGAGTCGAACGGCGGTTCGACACGCGCGGCCGAGCCCCCCTTTCTCTCGGGAACTTTCGGGTCTACTTCAGGCGGAGGGGAAGTCCGGCGACGATCAGGAACGCTTCGTCGCAGGCCGCGGCGAGGCGCTGGTTGAGCAGGCCGATCTCGTCGCGGAACAGGCGGCCGGAGCGGGTCGCCGGGATGACGCCCATGCCGACCTCCGGGCTCACGATGATCAGGCGGTCTCGGTAGGCGGCGACGGCGGACACGAGGGCGTCGGCGTCGGGGGTGACGGTGCCGCGCGGGGAGTCCCACGCGTCGAGCGCGTCGATGCGGGCGGTCAGCCAGGTGCCGATGTCATCGACCAATGTCGCGACTCCGGGGGCGGGATCGGCGAGAACCGCTGCGGCGTCTGCGCTTTCGACCACGGCCCAGTCGCCGGGACGACGCTCGCGATGGCGGGCGATGCGTTCGGCGAAGTCGTGGTCGTCGGGGGCGGGCATCGAGGTCGCCACGTAACGAACGGCTCCCGTCGCCGCGGCGAGTTTCTCCGCGAACGCCGACTTCCCCGAGCGAGCCCCGCCGAGCACAAGCGTCCGTAGCGGACGCGCGGTTCCGGAATCCTGCGACACGCCAGCACGCTACCAACCAACCCCGCCACCTCAGCTCTGGCCTGAAGCCTGAAGCCTGGTGGGGACCTCAGCCCACCGCCGACGTGGCGCCGAAGCGACGGCGATATTCGGTCGGCGAGATCCCGACGAGGCGCTGGAAGTGGTGGCGGAGCAGGGCTCCCGAGCCGAAGCCCGCGCGGGCGGCGATCTGCTCGAGACCCTGTTCGGTGTCTTCGAGCAGGTGCTTGGTGTAGAGGACGCGCTGGTTGGTCAGCCATTTCACCGGGGTCGTCCCGGTCTCGGCGGCGAAGCGGCGGGCGAAGGTGCGCGTCGACATCATCGAGCGCGCGGCCAGTTCGTCGACGGTGTGCGGCAGGTCCAGGTTCTCGCTCATCCACTGCAGGGTGGGGGCGAGGCTGTCGGAGGTGCAGGCAGGGACCGGGCGTTCGATGAACTGGCGTTGCCCGCCGTCGCGCTGCGGCGGCACGACCATGCGGCGGGCGATGCCGTTGGCGGCGGCGCTGCCGATCTCCCTGCGCACCAGGTGCAGGCAGGCGTCGATGCCCGCGGCGGTGCCCGCGCTGGTGATGAGGTTGCCCTCGTCGACGAACAGCACGTCGGGGTCGACGGTGGCAGACGGGTAGCGCTCGGCGAGCTGATCGACGTAGCGCCAGTGCGTGGTGCATTTGCGTCCGTCGAGCAGGCCCGCCGCGCCCGCGACGAATGCGCCGGAGCAGACGGTCAGCACGATCGCGCCTGCGTCGGCCGCGCTGCGCACGGCGTCGACGATCCGCGGGTCCAGCCCCTCCGCCAATGCGGTGGCCGGGGCGGCGGGGATCGCCACCAGGTCGGCCTTGGGGAGTTCCTCCAGTCCGAACTCGGGAGTGATCGTCACGCCGGGCGTGGTGGAACGCAGCGCCCGGCCGGGTTCCGCCCCGCAGACCTTGAAATCGAAGCCGGGCAGTCCGTCGGCGGTGCGGTCGAGCCCGAAGACCTCGCAGACCACGCCGAACTCGAACATGGCGAGCTTCTCGAACAGCACGACGGCGACCTTCGACAGCATGCTCCGAGGGTACCTGGCCGGATCTTTGCGGACAATGGCTTTGCTGCCACTTTCGGCGGAAAATCAATCAGCGCAAAATTTCTGCCATGCTGACTTTCTTCCTCATCGCGACAGTCATCGTGGCCGTGTCCGTCCTCTTCGCTCGCGGACGCGGACTCGCCGGATCCACCCACGTGGTCGACCGGGACGCACAGCGTCTGCGGGCCGAGTTGAATGCCATGCGCGTCTCGCACCACCGCTGAAACGCGGAACGGCCGTCCGTGGCATTCGCCACGAACGGCCGTAGGCCGGGAGAACTCAGACCGCGTCGCCGGGGCCGACCCGCGGCTTCGGCGCCCGCATCTTGCGGATCTGCGAGGCGCGCACGAAGGCGTACCAACCGAGCCGGAACCCGGTGTCGGGGGTGTCGGGGAACCGCTCGCGAACCCGGTTGCTCACCATCCGGCCGAGGACAACGCCCTCGATTCCCATGAACAGCATCATCACGAGCATGGCCAATGTCACGATCGTCTGCAGGCCGGGCGCGGCGAACATCGACAGGATCAGCACCAGGGCCATCGGCATGAACAGGCCGACCAGGTTGCGCCGGGCGTCGACCAGATCGCGCACGTAGGCGCGGACCGGGCCCTGATCGCGCGGCAGCAGGTACTTGTCCTCACCGGCCAGCATGCGGGCCCGGCGATCCTGGGCCGCGAGCCTGCGCTCGGCGCTGGCGGTCTTGCGCTCTTCCTTGGTGCCGCGGACAGCCTTGCGGCGGGCCCGTGCCTCCTTGGCGGTCAGCGGCGCCGGTGCGACCGGTCCGCGCCGCTTTCCTTCCGCCTCACGACGTTTCGGGGTGGGACGGCCTTTGCCCGGGGTGACCGGGGCGGTCGTCTTGGTGCTGAGGGCGGTCGAGCCGCCGTCCGCGTCCGCCGTGGTGTCGGCGGTCGCGTCGGTGGTGCTGGACTCGCCGCGACGGAACAATTTCACAGCAACCAGGCTATTCGATGCGGCAGCCAGCAGGAAATGCGGTCGTGGGACAGGCCACGCAACACCGAGGTTGTGGCAACGCGCGAGTGGCCGAGTGGCAAGATGGGGAATAGCAGCCCGCTGAGTGGTGTTGACTCCACGAGCCGTGCGCTGTTCACGGGTTGACCACAGCTGTCCTTAGGAGAGTTCATGACTGTGCCGAACGAGACGACCACCCACGGTGTGACTCTGACCGATGCCGCCGCCTCGAAGGCCAAGGCGCTGCTGGATCAGGAGGGCCGCGACGACCTGGCGCTGCGCATCGCGGTGCAGCCCGGTGGTTGTGCGGGCCTGCGCTACCAGCTCTTCTTCGACGACCGCTCGCTCGACGGCGACCTGACCGTCGACTTCGGCGGCGTCACCCTGGCCGTCGACCGGATGAGCGCCCCCTACGTCCAGGGCGCCTCGATCGACTTCGTCGACACCATCGAGAAGCAGGGCTTCACCATCGACAACCCGAACGCCACGGGCTCCTGCGCCTGCGGCGACTCCTTCAACTGACCCGCGAAAGAGGCCGGTGCGTCTAGCGCTAGTGCCTCTGGAGCGCACCGCGGATCGGCTACGGTGGGAGCGGAGATCTCGATCTCTGCTCCCACCGCCTGTCGCCTACCGTTGAAGGGCTCACCTTCGTGTCTATCGCCGTGTCCGCGTCCATTGCGACCGACCACCTCATGCGTTTCCCCGGACGGTTCGCCGATGTGCTGCTGGCCGATCAACTCGACCATGTTTCGCTGAGTTTCCTCGTCGATGACCTCCAGATCCGCCGCGGCGGCGTGGCGGGCAACATCACCTACGCCATGGGCGTGCTGAACCGCGAGCCGCTGCTGGTCGGCGCGGTCGGCGCCGATTTCGCCGAGTACCGCGCCTGGCTGGAGCGGCACGGCGTCGACTGCTCCACGGTCCACATCTCCGATCGCGCGCACACCGCCCGCTTCGTCTGCACCACCGACGACGACATGGCCCAGCTCGCGTCCTTCTACCCCGGCGCGATGAGCGAGGCCCGCGACATCTCCATCGCCGAACTCGCCGAGACCAGGAAACTGGATCTGGTGCTCGTCGGCGCCAACGACCCCGAGGCGATGCTGCGTCACACCGAGGAATGCCGCGAACTCGGCATCCCGTTCGCGGCCGACCCCTCCCAGCAGCTCGCCCGCCTCGACGGCGACCAGGCGGTGCGCCTGATCGACGGCGCCGCATACCTTTTCACCAACAAGTACGAGTGGGCGCTGCTGCTGCAGAAGACCGGCCTGAGCGAAGACGAGATCGCCAAGCGGGTCGGAATTCGCATCACCACCCTCAGCGCCGACGGCGTGCAGATCGTCGACAAGGACGGCACCGAAATCCACGTCGGTGTGGTCCCCGAGCGCACCAAGGTCGAGCCGACCGGCGTCGGTGACGCCTTCCGCGCGGGCTTCCTGACCGGCCACACCGCCGGACTGAGCCTGGAACGCTCCGCCCAGCTGGGATCGCTGGTCGCGGTGCTGGTGCTGGAGACCATGGGCACCCAGGAGTGGACGCTCAACAAGGACGAGGCGCTCGAGCGTCTCACCCTGGCCTACGGCGCGGCGGCCGCGGCCGACATCAAGCCGCTGCTCTGAGCCTGTCTCGGGCGAAGCGCTGATCGGAGCCCTCGGTCACTCGGCCGGGGGCTCCACCGCGTCGCGGGGGTCATTTCGCGGCGGAACCGCGATAGGCCCGCGCATGCCGTGCGCTCGCCCGTCAGGCCGCCCCGGCCGATCCGCCGGGGCGTCCTCGGGTCTTTACAACGAGACCGGGTAGACCGGCTCCTGGATCTCGGGCTTGATCCGGTCCTCCACGAAGATGCCATGCCAGACCATGAACACCAGCAGCGTCCACAGCCGCCTGCTGTGGTCGGAACGACCGGCGCGGTGGTCGTCGAGCATCGTCTTGATCGCGGCCTTGTCCAGCAGGTGGTCGGTCTGCGAGTCGGCGATCTGCGCCTGCGCCCAGTCGAAGAGCTCGGTGCCGCGCAGCCAGTGCCGCAGCGGGACCGGGAAGCCCAGCTTGGCGCGGTGCAGCACGTGCGGGGGCACGATGCCCTCCAGCGCTTGGCGCAGCGCGTACTTGGTGGTCTCCTTGGTGATCTTCTGCTCGAAGGGCAGCTGCTCGGCGACCTTCAGCACCTCGGCGTCCAGGAACGGCACCCGCAGCTCGAGCGAGTTGGCCATGGTCATCTTGTCGGCCTTGACCAGGATGTCGCCGCGCAGCCAGGTGAACAGGTCCAGGTGCTGCATGCGCGCCACCGGGTCCCAGCCGCGGGACTGGGCGTAGAGCGGGGCGGTGACGTCCTGGTGGGTCCACTCCGGACGGAATTCGCGCAGCACGGCGCGCAGCTGAGCGTCGTTGAAGCTGCGGGCGTTGCCGTAGTAGCGCTCCTCCAGCGTGAGCGAGCCGCGGTGCAGCAGGCTCTTGCCGCGGGTGCCGTCCGGAATGCGGTCGGAGAGCTTGCCCGCCAGCCTGCGCACGCCCTTCGGCAGGTATTCGAAAGGCTTCAGCGACAACGGTTCCCGGTAGATGGTGTAGCCGCCGAACAGCTCGTCGGCGCCCTCGCCGGAGAGCACCACCTTGACGTGCTTGCGCGCCTCCTTGGCCACGAAGTACAGCGGGACCAGCGCCGGGTCGGCCACCGGGTCGTCCAGGTACCAGACGATCTCCGGGATGGCGGCGGCGAATTCGGCGGGTGAGACCACCTTCACGATGTGGCGGGCGCCGATCGCCTCGGCGCTCTCGGCGGCCACGTCCACCTCGGAGTAGCCCTCGCGTTCGAAACCGGTGGTGAAGGTGATGAGCTTGGGGTTGTGCCGCATGGCCAGCGCCGCGACCGCGGTGGAGTCGATGCCGCCCGAGAGGAACGACCCGACGGTCACGTCGGCACGCATGTGCTTGGCGACCGAGTCCTCCAGCGCGGCGGCGATCTCGCGGTAGCGTGCGGATTCCGAACCCGGCGTGAACGGGCGCACCTTGAAGCCCGGCCGGAAGTAGCGGGTGAACTTCGGCTCCGCGCCGGGGCGGACCGTGGCGTAGGTACCGGACTCCAGCCGCCTGATGCCCTTGTGCAGCGTCTCGGGCTCCGGCACGTACTGCAGCACCGTGTAGTGCTCCAGCGCGCGCGGGTCCAGCTCGTCGGACAACCCCAGCGCGGGCAGCAGGTCGAGCAGGCTCTTCTTCTCGCTGCCGAAGGCCGTGCCGCCGGGGCCGGTGGCCAGGAACAGCGGCTTGATGCCGAACGGGTCGCGGGCCAGGAACAGCTCGCTGGTCTCGGTGTCCCAGATCGCGAAGGCGAACATGCCGCGCAGCCGCCGCACCGCCTCGGCGCCCCAGTAGTGGAAGGCCGCCACGATGGCCTCGCTGTCGCCCTCGGTGGCGAACATCTTCCCGTCCGGGAACTCGGCGCCGTGCGCGGCCGCCAGCTCCTCGCGCAGCTCGATGTAGTTGTAGATCTCGCCGTTGAAGGTCAGCGCGTAGCGCTCCGGGTTCTCGGCGGGACCCCAGCGCAGCGGCTGGTGCGAGTGCTCGATATCGATGATCGACAGACGGTTGAAGCCCAGGACCAGGTGGACGGGAGCGGAGTCCGCCGAGCGACCATCGGTTCCGTCGTGCCAGGTGCCGCGCTCGTCGGGGCCGCGGTGGCGCATGCAGTGCAGCGCGTTGTAGACCTGGTCGACCACGTCGGATGTCGCCGCGTCAGATGTCAGGAATCCGAGCAGTCCGCACACGGTGTCGGCAACCTCGTTTCTCCGATGGGGACGCCACCTGCGCGGGCGTCCGAATGGCTGGGGGTGCTGCGGCGCGCGCCACGCACACCGCGGGCCGAAATGTTGTGTCCGAGTATGCCGCACGCGGGGGATCCGCGCGCCGCGCACGTCCTGTCCTGCGCGGATACGCTGGTGACCGCCCTCGGCCCCGCATCGGTGGAGTGTCGAATCCGACCCGACGACAATGAGGACGCCGGTTTGGTCTACGCTGCGTAGTACTCAGGCCATTCTCAGGCGACGCGTGCGCGGAGTCGGATGCCCGCCGGGACGGCCTGACATGTGCTTGAAAGTGTCGTCAGGGCGGATCGCGGCCCGGCGGCGCACTGTCGGAATGTGTGGCGACCAGGAAGGCGTGAGCGTGGCGCACAAGGCGAGCGAAGAGATCGGGGCACGACCCGTGAAGGGACGGCAGGGCCGCGTCCTTCGGCGGGCCGGGCTGGCGGTGTCCTTGGGGATCACCGCGATGCTCGTCTCGGGCTGCTCGATCGACAATGTTTGGCTGCGGTTCGGCTGGCCCTCGGGTATCACGCCGCAGGCCACCCGGATGCGGGAGCTGTGGACCTGGTCGGTCGTGGCCGCGCTGGTGATGGGTGTGCTGGTCTGGGGTCTGACCTTCTGGACCGTCGCGTTCCACCGCAAGAAGAAGGACTCCCCGGAGTTCCCGCGGCAGACCGGTTACAACGTGCCGTTGGAACTGACCTACACGGCGATCCCGTTCGTCATCATCGCGGTGCTGTTCTACTTCACCGTCGTGGTGCAGAACTACGTCCACGAGAAGGTGGACAACCCGGACGTCACGGTCGACGTGACCGCCTTCCAGTGGAACTGGAAGTTCGGCTACCGCGAGGTCGACTTCAAGGGCGGCTACCAGTTCAACGGCATCGACTCCGTCCGCGAGGACGCCGCGCAGGCGCAGCTGGAGGAGTACGAGGAGCGGACCGTGGACGGTCACCCGCGGCCGGGCCCGGTGCACGGCAAGCCGGAGAACGACATCCTGTCCTACCTGCACTACGACACCGTCGAGACCTTCGGCTCCAGCAGCGAGATCCCGGTCCTGGTGCTGCCGACCGGCAAGATCATCGAGTTCCAGCTCGCCGCCGCCGACGTGATCCACGCCTTCTGGGTGCCGGAGTTCCTGTTCAAGCGCGACGTGATGCCGAACCCGAAGGAAAACCACTCGGACAACGTCTTCCAGATCACCAAGATCGAGAAGGAAGGCGCGTTCGTCGGCCGCTGCGCCGAGATGTGCGGCACCTTCCACTCGATGATGAACTTCGAGGTCCGTGCCGTCTCGCCGGAGAAGTTCACCCGGTACATGGACGAGCGTCGCGCGGGCAAGACCAACGCCCAGGCACTCGAGGCCATCGGTGAGTCCCCTGTCGCCACCTCCACCCGGCCGTTCAACACCGACCGCTCGGTCAAGAGCGCGGCCGCGCCCGAGACCAAGTGAGGACTGATCTGACATGAAGATCGAAGCGCGCATTTTCGAACTGCTCACGGTGTTCTTCGTCATCGTGGGCGTCGTGTACGGCTTCTTCACCGCCCAGTCGCGCACCGGCGTCGAGTGGGCGGGAACCACCGCGATCGTGCTGACCGCGGGCCTGTCGC
The DNA here is from genome assembly GCF_001613045.1 of Nocardia lijiangensis NBRC 108240. Classification (GTDB taxonomy): domain Bacteria; phylum Actinomycetota; class Actinomycetes; order Mycobacteriales; family Mycobacteriaceae; genus Nocardia; species Nocardia lijiangensis. The sequence continues at coordinate 17,791 of NZ_BDBP01000073.1, forward strand.
TGATCATCGGCACCTACTTCCGGTTCGTCGCCCGTCGTCTGGACCTGCGTCCGGAGGACTTCGAGGACGCCGAGATCGTGGACGGCGCAGGCGACCTCGGCTTCTTCTCGCCGGGCAGCTTCTGGCCCATCTCCCTGGCGGCCGCCGGTTCGGTCACCGCACTGGGCCTGGCCTTCTTCGAGCCCTGGCTGATCGGCGTCGGCGTGCTGTGCGTGCTCGCCGCGGCGGCGGGCCTGGTGTTCGAGTACCACCTCGGCCCCGAGAAGCACTGAGACGACACACGAAGCGCCTCACCGATGAACCGGTGGGGCGCTTCGTCGTTTCCGGGGGCGTCAGAATCCGAATGCGTGGCGCAGGCGTGTGGTGGAGCGGGGTGCGACGCCTGCCAGTCCGCGCAGTGTGCGGGCCAAGCGCGGGTGTTCGTCGTCGCGGTCGGTGAGGGCGGTCTCGACGGCGCGGGCCACCTCGGCAGGGTCTCGGTCGTACTCGTCGGCGAAGCCGGGGTCGTCGGTGTGCAGCGCCGGATAGTCGATCGCGGTGAGGTGGATGCCGTTCGGCCCGAGTTCGGCCTCGGCGCACTCGGCGAAGGTGGTCCACGCGGCCTGAGAACTCGCGTAGGAGGCGAAATTGGCCGCCGCCGAGGGGTTGCGGTGGGTGGGGCCGACATTCACGACGTGGCCGGAGCCGGAGCGGATCATCGCGGGGAGCAGCCCGAGGGTCAGGCGCAGCGGCCCGAAGTAGTTCGCGGCCATCATGCGCTGATAGTCGCGGAAACGGTCCAGCGATTGCGCGACGGGACGGTGCACCGGGCGGCCCGCGTTGTTGATCAGGACGTCGACCGAGCCGAATTCTTCGAGCACCCAGGCGACCAGCTGGTCGACATCGCCGAGCGCGGAGGTGTCGCAGCGAAACCAGTGCGCACGGCCGCCCGCGTAGGTGATCTCCTCGCAGGTCGTGATGAGCTGATCACCGCGCCGGGCGACCAGGAGCAGCTGGGCGCCGTGCTCGGCGAGCCGGACGGCGGTCGCGCGGCCGATGTCGGAGCATGCGTCGGTGACGAGAATTCGCTGATCAGCGAGGGATTCGGCGGCAGACTGGTCGGCGCGCGGCACACGGAGCTTGCGTTCGACGAAACGGGCCGGGGCAGGGCGGAATTCGAGCATCGATACAACCTCGCATCGGATGACATGCTGAACGAACCCATCGACACCCCGCCGACAGTGCCGAGTCGGCCGCGGTCGCCGAGCGGTGGTTACCACTCAGCGACTTGTGCGGCGCGACACAGTTTAATCGGCAGACTCGTAGCGCATGGCGTGTTCCGACGCGCAGATCTCATCGATTCCCGAGACGATGTCGCGCAGCAGCTCCGAGGGCAGCGCGGATGGACGCAACCGGCAGGTGAAGGTGATCAGGCCGTGGTCCTCGGCGGGCAGGTTGCGGGCGGCGGCCTCGGCGCGCAGGTAGGTCGAGCGCACGCCGTAGGTCATCGCGGAGATGACGGTGAAGCAGCCGGTGCGTTCGCGGTGGCCGGAGAACAGGTCGTGCAGCCGGTAGAACACCGAGGCGTAAGTCGACAGCGGCGCGAAAATGCCCACGCGGTAGGCGGGTCCGCGCTCCGAGGAGCTGATCACCGTGTCGGCGAGGTACTCCGCGTCGCGCAGTGTGAGCACCTTGGGGGCGAACATCAGCGCGCCCGCCGCGGCGTTGCGCACCGGCATGCCCGCCTTGCCGCCCGCGTGCGAGGCGATGGCGCCCAACGACTTCCGGGTGCGGGTGCCGACCTCGCGGCGGGCACGCAGCGAACGGGTCGGCGTGGTGGGGTAGAGGCTGGACCACTGACCGAAGCGCACGGTGCCGAGCTGCACGTGCCCGGTGCCGACCGGCCGCGCCACCTTCAGCGGTGCGGTGTCGACCCAGCGGCCGACCTGCAATGCCGCATTGCCGGGGCGCAGGATCTCGGCGTGCGCGTGCTCGACGAAGGAGTCGAAGTCGAGGAACCGGTCGGCATCGGTGGTGAGCCAGGTGTGGTCCTTGTCGATGTCGACGGCGTCCAGGGTGAGCGCGGTGATGATGCCCGCGCGCCCGCCCGCGCCGAGGATGCGGTGGAACCGCTCGGTGTGGTGGTTGCGGCCGCAGGTGCCGATGCGCCCGTCCGGGTCCACGTACTCCAGATCCACGATCTGGTCGGTGAACAGCCCGTACCGGTGCGAGGCGCTGCTGACGCCGCCGACCGAGGCGAAGCCGCCCGCGGTGATGTCGCGGTGGTCGCCGACGATGGGCAGGCCGAGCCCGTGCGCGCCGAGGCGGCGGTCGATGTCGGAGAGCTTGGCGCCCGCCTGCACGCGGACGGTGCGGCGACCGAGGTTGATGTCGAGCACCGAATTCATCCGGCGCAGCGAGACAACGGCCCGCTGATCGGGCAGAGCCAGGCTGTCCTCGAGCGGCTCGCCGCCGCGGACCGTGAGCCGCTCGGCGCGACCGCGTGAATCCCGCACGGTGCGAACGACATCCGCGGTGTCACGGGGTAGATATTCTTCGGCGGAGACAGTCTGCGGCGTGCTCATGGCACGACAGCTAACCACAGTCTGGCCCTCGGTGTGCACCCGAAGTCGGAGGCTCTTTTCCCGCACCCGAACAACCCCTTCCGACCTGCGACGATGCGGACGTCTTCCACCCCGGTGACCGGGGCCGTGGACACGCGGCGGAGCGTCCGAATCCGCACCACCGCACCGGCACCCGATTCCGGCTCAGCGGCCGGGCGCGGGCAGGCGCTGACTGAACAACACCGCGCCCGTCGCGTCGCACAGATCCACCGTGAGTTCGGCGGAGCGGCCATCGATGCGAACCTCGCCGAAATGCTGATAGGCGCCGTCCAGGGGCGAGGTGTTCGGCGCAGGCGGTGCGTGCAAGAAGACCGCCTCGGGACCGAAGGTGGGGTCGAGCTGGTTGGGGCCGAAGGCGCCCGCATTGAGCGGTCCGGTGACGAACTCCCAGAACTCGTCGAACTCGGTGAACGCCGCACGCTCGGGGGAGTAGCGGTGCGCCGCGGTGTAGTGCACGTCGGCGGTCAACCACACCACGCCGGTGACCCGGTTCGTCTTGATCGCCGAAAGCACCTGAGCGATCTCGGTCTCGCGGCCGGACGGCGCGCCGGGCGCACCGTTGGCCGGGCCCTCGAAGGCGGTCTTGCCGTCCGGCACCACCACGCCGAGCGGTAGATCGGCTGCGACGATCTTCCAGGTGGCCCGGGACTCGCGCAGGCCGTCGATCAGCCATTTCGTCTGTGCCGCACCGAAGATCCTGCCCTCGTGCGCGGTGTTGGCGCCGTTGGCGTCCTTGTAGGTGCGCATGTCGAGGACGAACACGTCCAGCAGCGGGCCGTAGGAGACCTTGCGGTAGAGCCTGCCGTCGACGGCTTCCTTCGGGTCCAGCGGCATCCACTCGTGGAACGCCTGCCAGGCGCGGGTGGCCAGGGTGTCCATGCTGCGTTCGGTGTAGCCCTTGTCCGCGGCCACGGTGCCGCCGGGATACCAGTTGTTGACCGTCTCGTGGTCGTCCCACTGAACCAGTTGCGCCACCGCGGCGTTGAACCTGCGGTAGTTCTGATCGGTCAGGTTGTAGGCGTACTGGCCGCGGAACTGATCGAGGGTCTGTGCGACCGCGCTCTTGGCCTCGGTGACGGTGTTGCGCCAGATCCGGCCGTCGGGCAAGGTGACCGACTCCTGGAGCGGACCGTCGGCGTAGACGACGTCGCCGGAGTGCAGGAACAGGTGTGGGTCGCGGGCGGCCATGGTCGAGAAGATCGTCATCCCGCCGAGGTCCGGGTTGATGCCGTACCCCTGGCCCGCGACATCGCCCGACCACTGGAGCCTGATGTCGCCCGCGCTCGTCGGGGCGGTGCGGAAGACGCCGGTCAGCGGTTCGGAGGTGGCGCCGTCCTCGGCTTCGAGGGTCACGCGGTAGTGCACCAGCGAGCCGGAAGGCAGCCCGCCGACGCGGACGCGTCCGGTGCCATCCGTGCCGGGGGTGAGCAGCGGGCCGGTGAAACGGCGCGCGTCGGTGAAGGATTCGGTGGCGGCCGTCTCCACGATCAGCGTGGCGGGCCGGTCCGAGCGGGCCCAGAGGAGCGCGCCGTCCGAGCGCGGGTCGCCCACCGCGACACCGTGCGTGAGGTTCGGACGCTGCCGGACCAGGCCGGGGCCGTCGTCGGCGCCGCAGGCGGCCAGCGCGGGCGCAGCCACCAAGCCGAGCGCGGAGGTGCGCAGCAGAGTGCGCCGGGAGAGTTCCGAACGACTGAGTGCCATGAGCGCCACCCTCACGCAGCTACCTCAACGCCACGTGAACGTCGGCTGTCGGCTCGACCAATAGGGCGGGCCGTGCGGTCGGGTCGGCGGGTCGGGCAGCTGCCGAGTTCGGGTTCGGGCGCGGGTCTGCTTGCGGTCCACGGTGTTCGGGTTCGGCTGTTGGTTTCGTCGGGTAGCAGCGGCCGTCCGTCACGCGGAGGGTTGGTGGTGGCTCTCGGAGCGACGCCAGCCGCTCTCGGTTGGGTGGCGGGTGTTCAGTGTTCGGGTTCGGCAGTTGGTTGCGTCGCCGGGCTGTCAGTGGCTGCGGCCCGTCGCGCGCCGGGGCCGGGAACGATCGTTGGCCGCGTGTGGTCGTTGGTGGCGGCCGCCAGGTGCGGTTTCGGTGAGGTGGTAGGGGCCGGTCGGCGCAGCGGCTCGGTCGGGTTGTCCGCCATCCACGGGCAAGCCGGGTCGTCGAGTCCGAGGGCCGCGACCACGTCGGGGAACCAGCGGGTGCATTCGGTGCGCAACGGGAGCTCGGGCTGGAGTTGCGACATCACGCTCACGCCCGCGAGGAACGTGCGCAGCATCGGGGTGTGTTCGGCGGGCATGGTCAGCTGCCGGATCACGTTGGACAGGCTCAGATCCACCGTCGCCGAGACTCGTTTGCGCAACCACTCGGTGGTCAGGCGGAAGGTCGGGTCGAGCATGGCGTCGCGCATCGGGGCCAGCTGCTCGAGCACGGTGTGGCTGTCCAGCGCGCGGTCCGGTTCGACGTAGCCGCGGCGGCGGATCGCGGCTTCCAGATCGGTCGGGTCGCCGGAGAGGATGGCGCGGGCGATATCGGTCAGCGCGTCCAGATAGCCGGGCGGGAAGGGCGCGCACGCGCCGAAGTCGACGACCCCCAGCCTGCCGTCGGGCATGATGCGGAAATTGCCGGGATGCGGATCGCCGTACAGCAGACCGGCTTTCGTCGGACCGGACAGCAGGAAGCGCAGCACCAGCAATCCGATCCGGTCGTGGTCGAACAACCCGCCCTGTACGAGCGTCCGCGACAGCGAGACGCCGTCCAGCCATTCGGTGATCAGCACGTCGCCCTGCTGCGCCACCACGTCCGGCACCACGAAATCGGGGTCGTCCGCATACGCCGCGGCGAAGCTGCGCTGATGCGCGGCCTCGATCTCGTAGTCGAGTTCCTCGCCGATGTAGGCGCACAGCGCCTCGATCACCGCGCGCGAATCCGCGCCGGGCAGCAGGGCGGTGAACAGCGGGGCGATCTGACGCAGCGACTGCAGATCGCTGAGCACCGCCTCGCGCGCGCCGGGATACATCACCTTCACGGCCACCCGGCGACCGTCGTGCCACACCGCCTGGTGCACCTGCCCGACGGAGGCCGCCGCCGCGGGCCGGTCCTCGAACTCCAGGAACAGCTTCCGCCATCCCGGGCCGAGCTGGGCGGCCAGCGCCGAATGCACCATCGGCGGCAGCATGGCGGGGGCCGAATCCTGCAGCTGGTTCAGCGCGTCGCGGTACGGCGCGGCGAAATCCGCGGGCAGCGCCAGCTCGTACAGCGACATCAGCTGCCCGAGCTTGGCCACGCAGCCCTTGAGCTCGCCGAGCACATCGAACAGGTGCTGGGCGGTCCTCGCCTGGATCTCGCGGTTCACCTCGTCCGCGGAACGGCCGAGCATGCGCTTGCCCGCCCCCGCGACCCGCCTGCCCGCGAAGGCCACCGGTAGTCCGGCCAGCTTCGTGGTACGGGCGAGCCGGCCCGTCGGCGGATCACCGGCGGGCTCGGCGTCGACACGCCTGGGCAGCTTCAGAATTCGACCACCGGTGTCGCGGCGGACCATGCTCACCTCACTCGCACGCCGAGCAGACCACCCCTACCCGTGGTCCCGCGTCGACGTTGTGCGTGACAAGGTTACCAACGAGGACTCAGTGCGCGAGGCGCCCCAGGCGTTGATGCAGCTCGCCGGCCCAGTCGATATCGCCGAGGCGCTGGTAGTCGACCCACAACGCGTCGAAGACGTCGCGACCCTCGGAGATCCAGCCGCCGCGCTTGTCCGCCTCGAGCACCACGCTCATGCCGGTCTCGGTGGCGACGAAGGTGACCTCCAGCTGGTTCAGCCGCGGGTAGTGGGGCGAACCGGCGAACTCGATCTCCTGGTAGAACGGCAACGTCTGCGGCGTGTTGTGCACCCGGCCCGCCTCCACATCGGCGCTGCGCAGGTGAAAACCCAAGCGCTCCACGGCCTCCAGCAGCACGTGCTGGGCGGGCAGCGCGCCGACGCCGATCGGATCGGTGTCGGCGGCGTCCACCGCGCCGTGGATCTCCACGATCGTGCGCAGCGAGACCACCGTGCCCGGCAGGTGCCTGCCGTTGTAGAACGTGATCGGCGTTTCCATCGGCGCGCGCGCCGCGAAACGGAAATCCAGCACCGCCCCGGGCGGCAGGTGCAGCGGACCGTGCACCCCGGTGCGCCCGAACGGGATATCGCGTAGGCCCTCGTGATCCTCGTACTCCTGCTCGGCCCTGGTCACGAATTCCACCGCGATCTGCGCGATGTCCTGCCCGACCTTCCCGCCGCGCAGCCGAACCACGCCCTCGACCATCCCACCGGGCTGCACCCCCGGCGTGAACAACTCGGTCTCGACCTCGGCCCCGCCGACCCCCGCCGCAGCAAGCAACTTCTTGAACATGCCCGAAGTCTCCCCGCCCGCACTGAACAACGCCTTGGCGATCGCTTGCGCTGTGACGAAGGTCATTGGCCTCGCAGAGGCTTCATACGCCTCGCAGACCGTACAGCCGCTGCGAGGCGTGTGCAGGGGCTGCGAGGAACATCCGATCGGGGTGGGTGGGGGGTCAGAGTGGGGTGGTGTGGGCGGCGGTGACGAAAGTGGCGCAGGCCTCGGCGGATTTGTCGCCGGAGGGGTGTTCGACCCCGCTGTTGACGTCGACGGCGAACGGGCGGACCGTGCGGATGGCGTCGGCGACGTTGGCGGCGTTCAAGCCGCCCGCGAGGACGACGGGGTGCCCACGCTGATGCAGCTCGTCGACGATGGCGGCGCTCACGGACCAGTCGTGGGTGCGGCCCGTGCCGCCGAGTCGATCGTCCGTGCGCGAATCCAGCAGGACCGCATCGCAATCCGCCGCCGCCGCGCGGGCGGCGTCGACGGCCTCGGGACCGGTGACGTGCACGGCTCGGATGATCCGTTGCCTGGCGGCCGAGCGGACCTGCCGGACCGTCTCGTCGGTCACCAGGCCGTGGATCTGAATGGCGTCCACACCGATGCGCTCGGCGAGATCCACGATCGCCGCGGCGCTCTCGAGATGGGTGACCAGAACCCGGGTGACGAAGGGCGGCGTGTGCCCGGCGAGCCACGCGGCCCGGTCGGCGTCGAGCGCGTCCTCGCTGACGTGGGTGATGCCCGCGATGAATCCGACCGCGTCGGCGCCCGCCGCGACCGCGATCCGCAGGTCGCTCTCGGACCTGATTCCGCACAGCTTCGCACGCACCGGCACCGGGCCACGATACCGCCGCGAAAACGAGAACGGCCCCGGGACCTTGATGGTCTCCGGGGCCGGTCGGGGGGAGGTCAGCTGGCGGCGGTGTCCGGGATGCGGGCGGCTTCGGGCTTCGAGCCGGAGGGGACGCCCTTGAGGCTGTGGGCGTAGACGTCGACGTACTCCTGGCCGCTCAGGCGCATGAGGTCGTACATGACCTCGTCGGTGACGGCGCGCTCGACGAAGCGGTTGCCGCTCATGCCCTCGTACCTGGAGAAGTCGATCGGGGTGCCGAACTTGATGGTGACCTTGCGGCGGCGCCACTTGAAGGGGCCGGGCGGGGAGACCTCGTTGGTGCCGATGACGGCCACGGGGATGACGGGTACGCCGGTCTCCAGGGCGAGGCGGGCCAAGCCGGTCTTGCCCTTGTAGAGGCGACCGTCGGGCGAGCGGGTGCCCTCGGGGTAGAGGCCGACCAGGCGGCCCTCGTCGAGCAGCTTGCGCGCGGCGTTCAGCGCGTCCTCGGCGGCGTCGGCGCCGCTGCGATCGATCGGGTACTGGCCGGTGCCGCTGAAGAAGAACTTCTGCAGGCGTCCCTTGAGGCCGGGGGTGGTGAAGTACTCGGCCTTGGCCAGGTAGTTGATGCGCCGCGGGCTCGTCAACGGAGCGAACAGCCAGTCGGCGAAGGAGAGATGGTTACCCGCCATGATGGCCGGCCCGTCCGCCGGGATGTTCTCCACGCCTTCGACGGTGGGCCGATTGTAGAGATGAATGAACGGTCCCAGCAGCACGAACTTCAGCAGCCAGTAGAACATGACGTCCTTCCCCCGGGACCGGGATAGTAGCGGGCAACCTGCGTCAGTTGCCGACTTTACCGCTGGCTGGAGATCACATCCAATCGCAGCGGTGTATCTCACCACATTCGGATCGACGCAGGTACCGAAGGCCCCTCCGCGGCGGTCTCATTCGAACGGATGTGCCCGTGCGCGCGGGAGGTCAGCGCCCGCTGCGGGCGACCCGCGATGCGCGTCGTCCCGGCTCCGCGAGCACGGCGCGCGCCAGTTCGGCGGCGCCGATCATGCCCGCCGCTTCACCGAGCTGGGTGGTGCGGATGCGCGCCAGCGGCCGGTGCCCGGCGCCGGTGACGGCGCGGGCGTACTCCTCGCGCGCCTCGTCGAGGAACAGCGGGGCCGAACTGCTCACGCCGCCCGCGATGACGACGAGATCGGGGTCGAAGATGTCGCTGACGAACGCGAGCCCCAGCCCCAGCCAGCGCGCGAAATCGGCTATCGCGGCAAGCGCGACGGGGTCCCCGTCCTGGGCGGCGCCCGCCACCCGCCGTCCGGTGAGCGAACCGGGATCGCGGCCCACCTCCCTGGCCAGCACCGTCGAGCGGCCGGGGTCGGTGGCCAGCAGCTCGATCGCGGTGTCGGCGAGCGCGGTTCCGCTGCAATACCTTTCCCAGCAGCCGCGCTTGCCGCACGGGCAGGCCCTGCCCTGCGGAACCACTTGCAGATGGCCGAGTTCCGGTGCGATGCCGTGCGAGCCGCGGTAGAGCGTGCCCTCGATGAGCAGCGCCGCGCCGATGCCCGTGCCGATCGCGACGAGCACCACGTTGTGCCCGCCCGCCGCCGCGCCGAACCGGTACTCGGCCCATACGGCGGCGTTCGCGTCGTGCTCGAGGATCACCGGCAGTTCCAGGCGCTCGGTGAGCCGCGCCGCGACGGGCGCGTCCTGCCAGGGCAGGTGCGGTGCGAACCGGACGGTGGAGCGGTCGTCGCTGATGAAGCCCGCGACGGCGAGGCCCACGGCGCCGATCGGGTGGCGGCGGCGCAGTTCGCGCACCGCGCGGTCGAGGGCGTCCTCCAGGGCGCGCGCGCTGTGCGGAGTCGGCGACTGCACGGTGTCGAGCACCTCGCCGTCGCCGTCCACCACCGACGCGCGAATATTGGTGCCGCCGACGTCGATACCGACGGTCAGCGGGAGCGCATCTGCCACCCGGTGCGTCATGCCTTGATTGTCACCGGGATGCCGACGTACCCGGACCGCTTGCCCCCGGAGCGGGAGCGCGTGGGCTGCTCCGGCGTATCGGTCGCGGGGGTGTGCTGGTCATCGGAGTGCACGGCGTCGGAGTGCTGGTCGTCGGAGGGCGCGGTGTCGGAGTGCTGGTCGTCGGAGCGCTGGTCGGCCGGGTGCGCGGAGTCTGTGCGCCGGGACCTGTGGTCGGAGCGGGAGCCGTCTGCGCGCTGGTGACCGTCGTCCGTGCCCGGGACACCAGAGCGCGCGGCGGCACGGCGGTCGGTCGAACTCGACGGGCCACCGGAACGGGACGCGCTGTGGCCACTCGAGCGTGCCCCGGCATCGTGCTGGTCGGTCGAGCTGGACGGGCTACCGTGCCGGTCTCCGGGGCGTGACGCGTCGTGGCTACCCGAGCGAGCTCCGGACTCGTGCCGGTCGGTCGATGGTGACGGGTTGCCGTGCCGGTCTCCGGAGCGGGTCGCGCCGTGGCCATTCGAGCGGGTGCCGACATCGTGCCGGTCGGTCGAGCCAGACGGGCTACCGTGCCGGGTTGCGCTGTGGCCACTCGGGCGGGCCTCGGCATCGTGCCGGTCGGCCGAACTCGACGGGCTACCGTGCCGGTCTTCGGGGCGAGACGCGTCGCGGCTAGCCGAGCGAGCTCCGGACTCGTGCTGGTCGGTCGATGGTGACGGGTTGCCGTGCCGGTCTCCGGGACGAGACGTGCCGTGGCCATTCGAGCGTGCCCCGGCATCGTGCCGGTCGGCCGTGCGTGAGGCGCCGCCGTGTCCGTCACGCGACCTCGGCGCGTTCCGATGTGGCGCGCCGCCGGATCCTGGATGCCGGTGCCCCACACCGGTTTCCGGATCATCGTCCGGCAGCAGCGGATCGACCGGTACCCCCGCCAGCGCTTCGCGCAGCACTGTGACGATCGCGGTGCCGTGATCGGCGATCGCCGAGACCACGTCGTGGTGTTCGCCGCGTACCAGCGCGGCGGCCGCGCAGACCGGGCACCAGCTGCACGCCGACCAGTCCGGCTGCCCCTGCGTCGCACTGCGCCGCAATACCGGTTCGACGCGTTCGAGCATCGCCTCCGCGAGCAGCTTCAGCTCCTCGGCGAATTCGCTGAGCCCGTCGCCGTGCGGGGCCGACATCCCGTGCTCCATGTCAGCGGCTCTCGGGCGTCAGCGGCCACACGTCCGGATCCGGGCGGAATCGCACGACCAGGTATCCGCTGTCGAGTTCGGCGGCGTCGACCGTGCACCGCCGCAACACCGGAGCCAAGCGCACCCGGCGCCGCAGCCCGTCCGCTCCCACGATCAAATCGTCCTCCACTCGTCCCAGTCGCAGTGTCGCCGGATCGACGACGGGCAGGTGCATCCGCATCGCGTACACCGAATGCAGACCCGTGCCCGATTCCAATCGAACCACCGGTTCCCCGGAACGTGTGCGAACCTCCGCTGGATTGTCGCCCAGCATAAATGCTGTTCCGGCGTCCGACGCGCCGGAACCGACCGCATAGGAAAGCGCTTGGAGCGAGCCGAGTCCCACCGGTTCCGCGCCGGTGTGCTGGGCGATCAGCACCGGAATGTCGCGCATGGCTTTGCCGAGCGCCTCGATGACGTCGAACTGTTCGGCCCTGCGGTTGTGGTACCAGTGCACCGCGGGGTGCACCGCCTCGGCCGGGCCGGACGGTTCGGGCATCGGCGGCAGCACCTTGTTCACGATCACCGCGTCGAGCCGCAGCTCCAGCAACGCGGCCGCCGAACGCACCCGCCCGGACTCGGCGAGCGCGACCCGTTCGGCGACGGTGACCAGTCGCGCGCCGGTGCGGTCGTGATCGGCGAGCAGATCGCGCACCTCGCTGACGGCCTTGACGATCCGATCGACCGTCGCGGCGAGCACCGCCCGCCGCAGGTCGGTGCTGATGGTGCTCATCGCCCGGGCGTGCGGGGGCCAGATCCGTTCCAGATAGCCGAGCAGCGTGTCGGGCGCGGTGACGATGCGCAGCATGTCCGCCGAGGGCGGGCAGTCCACAACGATGACGTCCCAGTCGTTCTCGTCGGCGAACTGCGCGATCTCCACCAGCATCAGTAGTTCCTGCACGCCGGGCAGGCCGGTCAGCTCGGCGGGGTCGAGCGCGGCCAGATCGATGCCGTGGTCGTGGGTGTGCGCGCCGCCCGCGGACAGCATCCGCGTCACGTCGCGGAACCGATCCTCCAGCAGCGCCAGCGAATCCACCTCGATGACGTCGAGTCCCGGCAGCACCCTGGCGATTCCGGTGACCGTGCCCGGGTCGTGCGGGAAACGGAAACCGAGTGCGTCGCCGAGCGAATGCGCCTGGTCGAGGGAGGCCAGCAGCACTGTCTGCCCGGCGCGGGCATAAGCCATGGCGGTCGCGCAGGCCAGCGTGGTCTTGCCGACGCCCCCCTTGCCGACGTACAGCTCGAGCCGGGTCCGCTCGCGTCCGCCGGGCTTCCGCTCGGCGGTCAGCCTTCGACCCGCTTCTTCAGTTCCTTCAGCGCGGTGTCGGTGATGACCTTCTCCGCCTTGCGCTTGAACATGCCGATCATCGGGATGTTGAGATCCACGGTGAGCTCGTAGATCACCTGGGTGCTGCCGTCGGGCTGCTCGACGAGTTCGTAGGTGCCGTCCTGCGCCTTCTGCAGGTCACCGCTGATCAGCTTCCAGCTGACCGCCTTGTCGTCGGCGCGCCAGGTGTAGGTCAGCACGTAGGTGTCCTTGACGACGCCCGCGTCGAGCACGAAACGAGCGGTGCGAGCCCGGCCGTCGGGGCCCTTCTCCAGCACCTCGACGGACTTCGCCGCCGAGACCCACTCCGGGTAGGACTCCAGATCGGCGATGACGGACATCACCCGCTGCGCGGGGGCCTCGATGAGGATCGACCTCTGGGTCCGGTCGGCCATGGTGGTCAACGGTTCCTTTCGGTGTTTGTCGGCCGCGCGGGCGCGGCGGGTTCGCGGCCCTTGATGTCTCGCGTCCGAGCGGTCGAGACTTGCGCCTGCGGCGCGTGCGTTTCGACCGCTCGGACGCGAGACGGCCGCGAACGGTCGCTCGTAAGACTCGCTCCGTGCGGGCCGGGTTGGGTCTGGATTGTCCTCGTCGGAGTGCTTCCTCTCCTGCGGTGCCGCTACGAGTCTCGGCCTGCTTGTGTCGCGGCAGGTGTCACCCCGGCTGGACGGCCCGCCTCGAGCCGCGCCTTGATGTCGAACGACATGTCTTTGCCCGCGACCCGGCGAGCCCGGTTGACGGCCGACAACTCCCGCGGCGACATCCGTTCGACGCCCTGCGGTTCGCAGTGCAGGAAGTAATGCAGGATGACCCCGTCCAGCGAGGGCTGCAGCCACACCTCCATGGTCCCCGTCAGAGCTCCGGACACCGACCAGCGAATTCCCTTGTCGCCGCGGTCTTCCCGGACATCGAGGGTGAGGTCCGGCCACCACTGGCGCCATTTGGTGGGACCCCCGAGCACCTCGGCGACCGCCGCGCCCGAGGCGGCGACGAACGTCTGGTCCGCGACCTGAATACTGCTCACACCGCTGAGCGTAGTTGATCGGGGTTCCCTCAGCGGAGGAGGTGGCGAAGGCGCGCGCCGAGGGTGTCCCAGCGCCAGTTCTGCTCCGCCCAGGCGCGGCCCGCGGCGCCCATGGCCGCGGCGGCGTCGCGGTCGGCGAGGATGCCGACCAGGGCATCGGCGATCTCGCTGACCTTGCGTCCGTCCACCACCCGGCCGGTCTTGCCCTCCAGCACGGTCTCCGGTGCGCCGCCGGAACGGCCCGCGACCACCGGAACGCCCGAGGCCGAGGCTTCCAGGTACACGATGCCGAGGCCCTCGACATCGAGCCCGGCGCCGCGGGTGCGGCAGGGCATGGCGAAGACGTCGGCGATGGTGTGGTGCGCGGCGAGTTCGGCCGAGGGCACCCGGCCGGTGAAGACGACCGCGTCGGTGACGCCGAGCGCGGCAGCGAGACCGCGCAGCTTGTCCTCGTGGGGCCCGCCGCCCGCGATCACCAGCACCGCGCCGTCGACGCGATCCCGGATCTCGCGCATCGCCGCGATCAGCGCGTCCTGGCCCTTGCGCGGAACAAGCCGGGACAGGCACAGGATGGTCGGGCGGTCGCCGAGCCCGTAGCGCTCGCGCAGTTCGGCGCGGGCCGCGGGGTCGGGACGAAACACCTCGGTGTCGACGCCCGGCGGCAGATACTCCAGGGCGGCGTCGGCGCCGAAGGCCGAGGCGAACCGGCCGCGGGTGTACTTGCTGACGTAGGTGACGACGTCGGTGTGCTCGCCGATCGCGCGCAGCGCCTGCCGCGCGCCGGGCAGCATCGACCAGCCGACCTCGTGCCCGTGCGTGCTGGCCAGAATGCGCTCGGCGCCCGCCCGGCGCAGCTGCGGCGAGAGCAGCGCAAGCGGCGCCGCCGCGCCGAACCAGACGGTGTCGCACTTCTCGTCGCGCAGCAGCCGCGCGGCGCGGCGTAGGACGAGCGGAGTGGGCAGCATCAAGGTGGTGGGATGGCGCACCACCTGGAACTTCTGTTGGGCATCGAACTTCAGGTGCGAGTCACCGCGCCAGCGCGGCGCGTAGACCACCAGATCGTCGGGCGGCAGCTGTCCGGTGAGCGCCTGCAGATACGACTGGATACCGCCCGGCCGAGGCGGGAAATCATTGGTAACCAGCAGAGTTCGGGCCATGAGGACAACCTACTTGGTGCGATCGGCGCGCCGCCGATCCGGTCGGGCTCCGCCGAGGCGGTTCACACGACCTGAGACGAGAGCCAGCTACGCCAGTCGGCGACGAAGTCGGCGCGCCCGATGCCGAGCACCTCGCGCAGGACGCGATCCTCGCTCGCGGCGTCCTGCCGCTGCTCGGCGAGGCGTCGGTAGAGCTCGACGAGACGGGTTTCGTCGTACTTCTCGGCGACGAAAGCGCAGGCGGTCCACGCCTCCTCGTAGGCGGCGACGGCGCTCGCGCCCGCGAACGCGGTGTCCTGCGGCAGGTCGCCGGGAAGCGTTCCGGCGTGCAGCGCGGCATTCACCGTCGGCGCGATCTCGGCGAAGTGGTGGCCTCGGCCGCGGTGGGCGGCGTACTCGGCGAAGCCCTCCAGCATCCACTGCGGGGCGCCATCGGCGGTCTCGGCGCGGGCCGCGATGTGGGTCAGTTCGTGGCGCAGCAGCGTGCGCAGTCCGTCGGGGGACAGGCGACGGCCCGCGTCGGGGCTGAACACCACCCGCTGACCGGTCGGTTGTCTGCCGCGTACGAACGGATCGGACACCGAGGCCGCGGCGACCTCGCCGGGCATCTCGGCGCCCGCCCGCACCAGCGCGGCGAACTCCGAGGGGGTGGCGGCGACCACGACGAGCGCCGACTGCGCCCAGTTCGGTCCCCACAGTTCGGTGATCGCGGCCGTGGCGGCGGGCAGTTCGCCCGCGAGCACCTCGAGGTCGGCGCGGTGGCCGGGGTGGCCGACCACCAGCGATGCCGTGGCGTCATCGCCGGGGACGCGGATCGACTCGATCGGGCCGAACGGTTCCAGGGTGCGGCGCACGGCGGCCAGTCGCGGGTCGTCGGCGGGCGCTTGGCCCAAGCTCTCGGTCGAGGCCTCTTGGGCGGCGCGGATTTTCGGCAGCGCCCACTTGGGCGCCATGGCCAGTGCGCAGCAGAGGCCCGTCAGCAGGGTGACCATGGCGACGGTGAGAACGAACTGACACCGCCCTTTGGCCATGCACCAGCCGCGTGCCCGTCGCCAACGCTCCATAGCGGATCAGTATCGCCTAGCGGAGTGGTACGGCGTCGACCCCATCGGCGCTACGGCCACGGGCACGCCGAAAGTGGAGGCGTGCAACATGAGTCCGTTGCCCGCGTAGATGCCGACGTGCGAGATGTCGGAATAGAAGAACACCACGTCACCGGGCTGCAGCTCGTCCTTGTCCACCAGCGTGCCGTAGGACGCCTGCGCCGAACTGGTGCGCGGCACGTTCTTGCCGACCTGTTTGAACGCCCACTGCACCAGGCCCGAGCAGTCGAACTGGTCCGGTCCGGTCGCGCCCCAGACGTACGGGTCGCCGACGCGGGTGAGTCCGGCGGCCAGCGCGCTGGTTCCGCTGCCGGGGACCAGGCCCTGCAGCAGCGTGTCGCGATCGAATCCGGGCGGGAACGGCGAGCCTGCCAGCGCGGACTTGTCCTTGCTGGACAGCGCGCCCCACGCCTCGACCACCTGGGCGACCGCACCGCCCAGTTCGCTGCGCTTGCGTTCCAGATCGGTGCGCGCCTGGTCGGCCTTCTCGGCGGCGCTGCGGGCCGAATCGGCGGCGGCGCGGGCGGCGGACTCGGCGGACTCGGCGGCGTCGGTGGCCTTCTTGAACTGCCGCAGCTGATCGGTGGTCTGCGCGCTCAGCACATCCAGCGTGGACATCTGATCGAGCAGCTTCTGCGGGGAATCGCTGACCAGCACGGCGTAGATGCGGTTGGTGCGCGCGCCCTGATAGGCGGCGATCGCGGTGCGGTCGATGACCGGTTGGAATTTGCGCACCTCGGCGCGCGCGGCGTCGGCGACCTCGGTGGCCGCGGCCAGCTTCGCGTCGGCCTCGTACTGCACGGAGAGTTTCGCCTCGAGGTCGGCCTGGACGCCGAGCGCCTGCTGATTCAGCTGCTCGGACTGTCGGGAGAGGTCGACCATCCGCTGCACCGCCTCACTAGCGGTGGTCGGCAGCGCCACGGGGTCGGCGATCGCGGGACCGCTCGCGTGCAGCGCCGTGGCCAGCAGTCCGGCCGCCAGCACCCCGCCCACCAGACGATTCGTGCGAAGTCTTCGGTGACCGGCTGCCACTGGCGTGCCCCGTTCTCTCGTATGCCGACTCGTGAAATCGAAAGCGACGCCGTCGCCAGGCACGCAGTTTCGCGGCTCTGCGACCCTGGTAGGTCTCATTTAGGTTACGAAACGCCGACGGTCGGTGTCCAGTGGAGAACGATCCGATCACGGCCGGTGGGGAAGCGTCGGGCCGGGTCGCGCATGGCGGCCCGGCCCGGCTCGAGCGATCAGAAGCGGCGTGCGCCCGCGAACGGCATCGACGAGATCGAGGCGATCATCACCGGGGTGCCGGAGGTGGAGGCGTGGATGACGTTGCCGTCGCCCGCGTACAGGCCCGAGTGGCCGCCGCCGTAGAACGACACCAGGTCGCCGAGCTGCAGGTCGTCCATCGAGACCGCGGTGCCCGCGCCCAGCTGGGCGCCGCTGGTGCGCGGCAGCTCCATGCCCGCCTGGCGGTAGGACCACTGCACCAGGCCGGAGCAGTCGAAGGAGTTCGGGCCCGCGGCGCCGTACACGTACGGGGAGCCCAGCTTGCTCATGGCGGCGTCGAGCGCGACCTCGCCGAGGGTCTTCTGCGGCGCGACGAACGGCAGCGGAGCGCCGGGCACCGTGCCGAGCTGCACGCCGGGGATCTCGGCCGGGATCGGGATCTCGTTCGGAACCTCGAACGTTCCCACGCCGGGGATGGTCACCGGCTGAGCCGACGCGGGGGCGGCGGGAAGGAGGAACGCGCCGATGGTGGCAGCGCCGACGGCTCCGGCGGCAACGGCACGCTGCGCCTGTCGCTTGACGGTGGTGGTCGCCATGATGCGGGTACTTCCAATCTGCCCCACGACGCCACACCCGGTGGTGCAGCGGACTGCGTGCTGCCGCTCCGTTCGGTGCGGCGGACTCCGTGAGGTCTCGAAAAGGTTACGAAGATGTCACGGTGGTTTGTAAAGCCCGGACCATCCGAAATAGCGGTGCTCAACTATTTCCGCCAGGCATATCTGCGATGTATCTCACAGCAATCACGAAACGATAACGGCGGCCGGTTATCCGCCCGCGTCCCCGTCGTTACCCCCAGCTGTCCCAGGTGGTGATGCGGCTCATGCATGGTGTGTATCACTACTGTTTCCGCAGGTGGAGACGCTCGAGGTGACGCTTGACGCGTCGTGCGACCGGACGTCCGACCGGGATGCGTCCGGCAGCGCGGCAGCATGCCCGGGAGGGTGGGTCAGCTGTACCGGACACGCCCGGGCGCTGATTCATTCGTGACGGAAATGTGATCTGGGTCGCTTTCGGGTGTTCTAGATCATTTCGCGGGTATCGCAACGAAATCCTCGCGCGAAAAATCGGACGAAACGCGCACGGTTCCGCGCGCCTCGAGGTTGTCGTACCCGACCCCTACGCTGCTCGCCGTGCCCGACCCCGTGCCGCGCCAGGCCGCCGCCAAGCAGCTGGCCTTCGACGAACTCGATACGCCGCTCTACGACACCACGTTCGTGGTCGTCGATCTGGAGACCACCGGCACCAGCGCGGACGGCGACGCCATCACCGAGATCGGCGCGGTCAAGGTGCGCGGCGGCGAGGTGCTCGGCGAGTTCGCGACGCTGGTGAACCCGGGCCGGGAGATACCGCCCGCGGTCGTGCACGTCACCGGGATCACCACCGCCATGGTCTACGCGGCCCCGCGTATCGAGTCGGTGCTGCCCGGGTTCCTGGAGTTCGCCGCGGGGGCGGTGCTCGTCGCTCACAACGCCCGATTCGACATGGCCTTCCTGCGGGCCGCCGCGGTGCGCTGCGAGACCGACTGGCCCAAGGCGCCGGTGCTGTGCACGGTGAAGCTGGCGCGGCGGGTGCTCGGCAGGGACGAGGCGCCCTCGGTGCGGCTCGCGTCGCTGGCCCGGTTGTTCGGCGCGAGCACCCAGCCGACGCACCGCGCCCTGGACGACGCGCGCGCCACCGTCGACGTGCTGCACGCGCTCATCGCCCGGGTGGGAAACCAAGGGGTGCACAGCCTCACCGAGCTGATGGACTACCTGCCGGGCGTGAGCTCCGGGCAGCGCGCCAAGCGGGTGCTGGCCACCGACCTGCCCGCCGCGCCCGGCGTCTACCTGTTCCGCGGCCCCGCCGACGAAGTCCTCTATATAGGCACCGCGGTGAATCTGCGCCGGCGCGTGCGCAATTACTTCACCGGCTCGGAGACCAGGGGCCGGATGAAGGAGATGGTCGCGCTGGCCACCCGCGTCGACCACGTGGTGTGCGCGCACGCCCTGGAGGCCGGGGTGCGCGAGCTTCGGCTGCTCGTCGCGCACGCCCCGCCCTACAACCGGCGCTCGAAATTTCCCAAGCGCGGATGGTGGCTCACGCTGACCGACGAGCCCTTCCCGCGTTTCGCGATCGTCCGCACACCGACGCGGGATGCGCTGGGGCCCTTCACCTCTCGTCTGGACGCCGCTGATGTCGCGGCCACCGTCGCCGAGCACGCCGGACTGCGCACCTGCACGGCGCGGTTGGCCCGCGCAGCCCGCCACGACTGCCCGTCTGCGGTGGTCGGCGGCTGCCCCGCGGCCACCCCCTCCGGAATCCCTATAGATACAAAGGAATACGCCTCCGCTCCCGCCGCGGTGCGCGCGCTGCTGCGCGGCGATTCCGACGCCACCCTGCGCGCAATGCTCGACCGCATCGAAAGCCACTCCCGCGCCGAGCATTTCGAGGCCGCGGCGCGGCTGCGCGACCGCACCGTCACGGTGATCAGGGCGATGCGCCGCACTCAGCGGCTCGCGGCCGTGGCCCGCATCGCCGAACTGATCACCGCGCATCCGGATGGTGCGGGCGGGTGGGAGTTCGCCGTCATCCGGTACGGCCGTCTCGCGGGGTCCGGTGTGGCGCGCCGCGGCACGCCGCCGATGCCGATCGTGGAACAGATCGTCGCGGCGGCGGAGACGGTCGTCCCGGATGGCGCCGGGTCCTTCGCCGACGGCTGCCCGGATCTCGTCGACGCACCGCCGCTGCGGGGCGCTTCGCCGGAGGAGGCGGGGCTGATCGCGCGCTGGCTGGCGCGACCCGGCGTACGAATCGTGCGCAGCACGGAGGGGTATCACGAACCGCGCTTCGGCGCGGGCCGGTGGCTGGGCTGGGCCGAGGTGGCCGACGCGGCGGCCCGGACCCGATCGGCGGAGTCCGACTACGCCGAGCGCTTAGGCTGACAGCATGATTAACGCGATCGTGCTGATTCACGCCGACAACGCCCGTATCCCGGAGACCGCGCAGGCGGTCGCCGACACCGAGGGCGTCGCCGAGGTGTACTCGTGCGCGGGCGATGTGGACCTGATCGCGATCGTGCGGGTGCGCGATCACGAGCAGGTCGCCGAGGTGGTGACGCACCGGATCGACAAGACGCCCGGCGTACTGCGCACCACCACCCACATCGCGTTCAAGTCCTACTCACGTGCCGACGTGGAGGCCGGCTTCTCGCTGGGGGAGTGATCGATCAGGACACCGCGATGGACGCGCCGTTGATCTCGACGGATTCACCCTGCGCGACCACGGCCGTCACCTCGCCCTGACAGTCGGCTTGGGTGTACACCATGGCGGTGGCGTTGGTGTTGTTCTGTACCGAGACCTGGTCGGATTCCGCGGGGGTGATCGGAACGCAACCTGTCGGGTTCTGGATCGCCGTCCCGTTCACGACCAAGTCACCGTCCGCCGCATGGGCGAGCGGCGCGGCGAGCAGCGTGCAGGCGGCAACGATTCCGAATAGTGCGTGCTTCATAGTGAGCTCCTCACGTGTCGGAAATGGCGCGCCGACCCTCGTGGGGGTACGCGCCGGATGAATGCCGCGTAACGACGGCGGTCGAGCGGCCGCCGGAAATCGCGACATGCTGACCAGTTGCGTCGGGCGCATCGCTGCGGCCGATCCGTCCCGCGCCGAACTAGTCTAACTATCCGTCACCTGTGTGGAAGCGATTCGGCGACACTCGAATCGAGCGTTTGCCAAAAGTTCACCGATCGCCGAGCGTGTGCGAAAGCTTGGCCCAGCTGTCCAGGAGCGCCGCCGCCTGACCGCCGTCGATCGCGGCGGACGCGCGGTCGATGCCCGCGGCCAGTGCGTCGTGCACGTCGGCTTCGGGATCGCCGACCCCGCGCGACAGGTCGTAGGCGACGATCGCGGCGGCCGAGTTCACCAGCACCGCGTCGCGCACGGGGCCCGGTGTGCCCGCGAATACCGACCGTGCGACACCGGCGTTGACCTCCGCGTCACCGCCGCGCAGCGCGTCCAGCTCGACGCGCGGGATGCCGAGGCGGGTCGGGTCGATGGTGGTCCGGCGCTGACGGCCGTCCGATACCACCCACGCGTCGGTGGTATCGGACGTGGTGATCTCGTCGAGGCCGTCGTTGCCGCGCACCACGAGGGCGCTGGCCCCGCGCTCGGCGAACACACCCGCGATCACCGGAAGCAGTTCGGGGAAGGCGCAACCCACCAGGCCCGCCCGCGGCTGCGCGGGGTTGGTCAGCGGGCCGAGCACGTTGAAGACGGTCGGAATGCCGATTTCCTTGCGCGCCGGGCCCGCGAAGCGCAGCGCGGGGTGGAACAGCGGGGCGAAGCAGAATCCGATCCCCACCTCGCGGACGCACTGCGCCACCGACTGCGGGCCGAGGGTGAGCCGCACGCCGAGCGCCTCGAGCACGTCGGCGCCGCCGCTCTTGGACGAGGCCGCCCGATTGCCGTGCTTGACCACCGGCACGCCCGCCGCGGCCACCACGACCGAGGACATGGTGGAGATGTTCACCGAGCCGGAGCGATCGCCGCCGGTGCCGACGATGTCGACCGCGTCGCCGTCGATGTGCACGAGGCGCGCGTGCGAGAGCATGCCGGAGGCCATGCCGGAGAGTTCGGCAGGCGTCGGCCCCTTGATCTTCATCGCGACGCCGAAGGCCGCGATCTGGGCCTGCGTCGCATTGTCGGTGAAGATCTCGTTGATGACCCACGCCGTGTCGTCCGCGGCCAGGTCGCCACCGTCGGCGAGGGTTCCGAGCACCTGGGGCCAGCTGCGCACGCTCATTCCATCTCTCCCGTCACACTGGTTCGCCCAGCTCTGTCTGGAGCAGCCTAGTAGGCGCAGGCCGCCGAAGCCCCCCGATAGCTTGCGCACGACGGGAGCGTAGGCGGAGCTACGCCTGGCGAAAAGGCGTTTTCAGCGCGGTGCGATCGCGGGTTGCAGGACGTCCCAGCCGTCGGCGATCCCGTCGTGGCGCTGGGCCAGCCCCGCCATCCTCGACTTCTCCTGCGCGCAGTGCAGCGCGTCGACCAGTTGCACGCGCTGGAGGATCAGTGCCTCCAGTTCGCCCGGCGCCGCGGCGGTGGGCGGGGCGGGCGCGTACCCGTCCTGCGCCGCGATCTCGCACACCCGCTGGACCTGTGCCGCCGGAATCCGCAGGTGATGGCGCAGGACCGCGGGTGCGTCCTCGGTCAGTCCTTCGGCCCTGGTCAGCACGGCCGAGCAGGACTCGGCGTCGTCGAAACCCGCCGCGACCACCACCAGGTCCGCACGGGCCGGGTCCAGCGGCGCCGGAGTGTCGCGCCCGAACATCCGTCGCCAGATTCGCGGTGCCACATCGGCCTCCTCGTCTCAGCTTCTACTTACTCTCGCCTGTCATCATGGCCGCGTCCGCGCAGGTCGGCGCGCCCGGTACGCGACGTCTCCCCGAGGCCGGGCCAAGCGACGCCAACGCCATCCGGACCCGGTCCGTCCGTGCGTTTTCCGACACGGGCGGCCAAGTTTCATACCCGGCTATTCCTGTCGTACTACGACGAGTCATACTTACCCCCGTGACGACCGCAGTAGGGACCCCAGGATCGGCCATTACCCAGCGTGTGCACTCGCTGAACCGGCCCAACATGGTCAGCGTCGGTACCATCATCTGGCTGTCGAGCGAGCTGATGTTCTTCGCCGGCCTCTTCGCCATGTACTTCGTCGCGCGCGCGCAGGCCCACGGCAACTGGCCGCCGGAACCGACCGAGCTGAACATGAAGCTCGCCGTGCCGGTCACGGCCGTGCTGGTCGCGTCGTCGTTCACCTGCCAGATGGGCGTGTTCGCCGCGGAGAAGGGCGACGTGTTCGGCCTGCGCCGCTGGTACGTCATCACCCTCCTGATGGGCGCGTTCTTCGTCGGCGGCCAGGGCTACGAGTACTTCAACCTGGTCCACGAGGGCACCTCGATCTCGAGCAGCGCCTACGGCTCGGTGTTCTACATCACCACGGGCTTCCACGGTCTGCACGTCATCGGTGGTCTGATCGCGTTCGTGTTCCTGCTGATCCGCACCAAGATCAGTAAGTTCACCCCGGCGCAGGCCACCGCCGCGATCGTCGTCTCGTACTACTGGCACTTCGTCGACATCGTGTGGATCGGGTTGTTCGCCACGATCTACTTCGTCCGCTAGTCGGCGCCAGCCCCCAGTCTTTTGCACAAGTCGGTTCCGTCTACTCCAAAGGGACACAGATGAGTTCATCTCCCCCGTCAGCGCCTGAGCCCGCCAGCCCCGGGAACGGCGAGGCCAGCAAGACCCGCAAGCAGCGCCGCCTCCGCAGGCGCATCGCGGGCGGTCTCGCGCTCCTGGTGGGTCTGGTCGGAGCCGGCTTCCTTGCGACGGCTCTCACGCCCGAGCCCCAGGTGGCGACGGCCCACCAGGACCAGTCCGCGCTGATCCGCGAGGGCAGGCAGCTCTACGACACGTCCTGCATCACCTGCCACGGTGCGAACCTCCAGGGTGTGCAGGACCGCGGCCCCAGCCTGATCGGCGTCGGCGAGGCCGCCGTCTACTTCCAGGTGTCCTCCGGACGCATGCCGCTGGCCGCCAACGAGGCCCAGGCCACCCGCAAGCCCCCGAAGTTCGACGCCCAGCAGATCGACGCGCTCGGCGCCTACATCGCCTCCAACGGCGGCGGTCCGACCGTGGTGCGCGACGCCAACGGCGAGATCGCCCAGGAGTCGCTGCGTGGCGACGACATCGCCCGCGGTTCCGAGCTGTTCCGCATGAACTGCGCGTCCTGCCACAACTTCACCGGCAAGGGCGGCGCGCTGTCCTCCGGTAAGTACGCGCCGCCGCTGGAGCCCGCCAGCGAGCAGCAGATCTACGCGGCCATGCTGACCGGCCCGGAGAACATGCCCAAGTTCTCCGACCGTCAGCTCACGCCGGAAGAGAAGCGCGACATCATCGCCTACATCAAGAACGCCTCCGAAGAGAAGACCCCGGGTGGCTACGGCCTCGGCGGCTTCGGCCCCGCGACCGAAGGCTTGGCGATCTGGGTGGTCGGCATCGTGCTCACCGTCGGTGCTGCTATGTGGATCGGATCCCGGTCATGACCGGTCAGGGCGTCCGGACATGGCCGAAAGGACACAGTCATGAGTGAACAGGAGCGAGACGACGTGAGTCGCCCGGATGAGGGGACGGAGCTGTCGAAGGGGTCGGTGAACCCCCCGGCCGACCCGACCGAAGACGAACTGGACGCGATGTCGCGCGACGAGCTGGTCAAGCTCGGTACCGAGCGTGACGGCGTCGACGTCGCCTACCGCCGCGAGCGCTTCCCGATCCCGGGCACCCGGGCCGAGAAGCGCGCCGAGCGCGAGGTCACCTTCTGGTTCGCCATCTCCGGTCTCGCCGCTGCCGCGCTGATCGGCGTCTTCCTGTTCTGGCCCTGGGAGTTCAAGGGCTCGAACGAGGAAGGCCACGAGGCCTATTCGCTGTTCACGCCGCTGATCGGCCTGACCTTCGGCATCTCGGTGCTGGTCATCGGCATCGCCGTGGTGTTGATCCGCAAGAAGTTCGTCCCCGCCGAGATCTCCATCCAGGACCGCCACGACGGTCCGTCGCCGGAGGTCGAGCGGCGCACCCTGGTGGCCGAGCTGTCGGACGCGCTCGACACCTCCACCCTGGCTCGTCGCAAGATGATCACCCGCACCGCGGGCGCCGGCGTCGGCGTCCTCGGCCTCGGCACGCTGTTCCTCTTCGTCGGCGGCATGATCAAGAACCCGTGGGCCAAGGGCGACAAGTCGCCGCTGTGGGTCTCGGGCTGGACGCCGGACTTCGAGGGCGAGACCATCTACCTGCGCCGCGACACCGGCCGTCCGGACGACATCGTGCTGGTGCGTCCCGAGGACCTGGACGCGGGCGCCATGGAGACGGTGTTCCCGTGGAAGGAGAAGTGGCGCGGCGACTCGCACGAGACGCTGCAGTCGCTGCGCGGCATCCGCAACGCGGTCATGCTGATCCGTCTGCGCACCGAGGACGCCGAGTCGGCCATCAAGCGCAAGGGGCAGGAGAGCTTCAACTTCGGCGACTACTTCGCCTACTCGAAGATCTGCACCCACCTCGGCTGCCCGACCTCGCTGTTCGAGCAGCAGACCAACCGGATCCTGTGCCCCTGCCACCAGTCGCAGTTCTCCGCGACCGAATGGGGTAAGCCGATCTTCGGTCCCGCCGCTCGCGCACTGCCGCAGCTGCCGATCACCGTCAACTCCGAGGGCTTCCTTGTCGCCAACGGCGACTTCATCGAGCCGCTCGGACCGGCCTACTGGGAGCGCCGTTCATGAGCCCTTCTGTCGCAGCCCAAGCCAACGAGCTGGACGAGCGGTATCGCGCCGCGGCGTTCATGAAGAGGTCGATCAACAAGGTCTTCCCGACCCATTGGTCGTTCCTGCTCGGTGAGATCGCGCTGTACAGCTTCATCATCCTGTTGCTGTCGGGTGTGTATCTGACGCTGTACTTCGACCCGTCGATGGCGCATGTCACCTATGACGGCGCTTACCAGCCGTTGCGCGGTGTGGGTATGTCGCGGGCGTACGAGACCGCGTTGAACATCTCCTTCGAGGTGCGCGGCGGTCTGTTCGTGCGTCAGGTCCATCACTGGGCGGCGCTGCTGTTCGCGGCGTCGATCATCGTGCACCTGTTCCGCATCTTCTTCACCGGCGCGTTCCGCAAGCCGCGCGAGGCGAACTGGGTGATCGGTTCGCTGCTGCTGATCCTGGCGATGTTCGAGGGCTTCTTCGGGTACTCGCTGCCCGACGACCTGCTTTCGGGCACGGGTCTGCGGGCCGCGTTCTCCGGTATCACGATCTCGATTCCGGTGATCGGCACGTGGATGCACTGGCTGATGTTCGGCGGCGATTTCCCCGGCGACATCATCATCCCGCGCCTCTACATCGCGCACGTGCTGCTCTTCCCGGGCATCATCCTGGCCCTGATCGCCGCGCACGTCGCGCTGGTCTGGTACCAGAAGCACACGCAGTTCCCCGGCCCGGGCCGTACCGAGAACAATGTGGTGGGCGCGCGCATCGTGCCGGTGTTCGCCGCGGATCAGGGCGCGTTCTTCGCCTTCACCCTCGGCATCGTCGGCATCATGGGTGGCGTGCTGCAGATCAACCCGATCTGGAACCTGGGCCCGTACAACCCGGCGCAGGTCTCGGCGGGTTCGCAGCCGGACTTCTACATGATGTGGACCGACGGCATGGCGCGTCTGATGCCGCCGTGGGAGCTCTACATCGGCAACTACACGATTCCGGCCGTGTTCTGGGTCGCGCTGATCATGGGCCTGGTGTTCACGCTGCTGATCGCCTACCCGTGGATCGAGAAGCGCCTCACCGGCGACGACGCGCACCACAACCTGCTGCAGCGTCCGCGCGACGTGCCGGTGCGTACCGCGATCGGCGCCATGGCGATCGCCTTCTACGTGGTGCTGACGCTGTCCTGCGTCAACGACATCATCGCGCTGAAGTTCGACATCTCGTTGAACGCGACCACCTGGATCGGTCGTATCGGTCTGCTCGTCGCCCCGCCGGTGGCATACTTCGTCGCCTACCGGTTCTGCCTCGGCCTGCAGCGCAGTGACCGTGCGGTGCTGGAGCACGGCATCGAGACCGGTGTGATCAAGCGTCTGCCGCACGGTGAGTACATCGAGGTGCACCAGCCGCTCGGCCCGGTCGACCACCACGGTCACCCGATCCCGCTGGAGTACCAGGGCGCCCCGGTGCCCAAGAAGATGAACAAGCTCGGTTCGGCGGGCAAGCCGGGCACCGGTAGCTTCCTGCGACCCGACCCCCGCGAGGAGTCGGAGCGGAACTTCGAGCTCGAGCACGCCGAAGAGCACAGGCAGCTCGCGGTGCTGCAGAAGGCACAGGAAAAGGCCAACGGCAGCGGCAAGCACAGCCACTGACCGTCAGGTCACCGCGAAGGCCCCGAGTCGAATCCGGCTCGGGGCCTTCGCTTTTTCCGTGCCGTGGACGTGGTGCCGCCGGTTCGTCGAGTAATAGCAAAAGTGGATAACCGGGGGTGGGGCGCGTAGGGTTCCACGCATGGGCGCGGGGGGTCATTCGGACATCCGCGCACGCCGACGAACACCTAGGAGGGACGCATGTCGATCATCGACAAGCTCAAGGAGTTGGTGGGCAAGAACCCGGACCAGGCCAAGGGCGGCGTCGACAAGGCGGGCGACGCGTTCGACCAGCGCACCGGCGGCAAGTACGCCGACAAGGTCGACGAGGGTCAGCAGAAGGCCAAGGACTACATCGACAAATCGAAGCCCGAGTAGCTTCGACCGCGAAGGCCCCGAGTCCGAGACTCGGGGCCTTTTCGTGCGGCTCGGCTCAGCGCCTGCGCGCCGCCTCGATGGCCTCGAACTTCGCGTAGTTGTGCCGGGCGTCGGCCAGCGCGTCATGGGCGTCGGGCGGCACCGGCGGCAGCGTGGGGCGGCCGTGCGCCTCCCAATGCTGGCGCAGTTCGTTGGTGTAGCGGGGGAGCGCGGTGGGCAGGTCGACCATCGAGCCCCACAACTGACACAGCGCTACGTGGTCGTAGGCGCCGACCCAGGCCCACAGCTCGGGCTGTACCGAAGGCCGCGGGAGCAGGAACTTGTAGAGGTCGTTGCGGATCTGTTCGCGGCTGCGCCACCGCGGGGAGGCGGGCGGCGGCAGCTGCGGCAGCACGTACTTGCGCACCCAGTGCCCCGCGCGCTCGGGATCGAATTCGGTGGACACCGCGTAATACTCGCGGCCGTCCTCGCAGACGACGCCGATGGACACCAGGTCGATGACGACCCCGTCCTCGATGAACTCGCAATCGTAGAAGTATCTCAGCGAGATCGACCTCTCCTCGGTCGGGCGATAGTGGCATGTGCCGGTCGATGCCACCCTATGCGGCGATGTGGGCGGCGTCTGCGACGGGCTACTCCGGGTGGGGATCGCTCACCCCTCAGGGTGCGATATCCACCCCACCTCCGGCTGTCTGCACGGCCGCGCGGTCCGTATTCTGAACTCGTGAACTGGACCGTCGACGTACCCATCGATCGCCTGCCGGAGCTGCCGCCGCTGCCTGCCGAACTGCGCCGCAGGCTGGACGACGCGCTGGCCCGCCCGGCGTTGCAGCAACCGTCGTGGGACCCCGAGCAGGCGGCGATGATGCGCACCGTACTGGAGAGCGTGCCGCCGATCTGCGTGCCCGCCGAGGTGGAGGAGCTGCGCGGACAGCTCGCCGAGGTGGCGCGGGGCGAGGCCTTCCTCATGCAGGGCGGTGACTGCGCGGAGACCTTCGCAGACAACACCGAACCGCACATCCGAGGCAACATCCGCACTCTGTTGCAGATGGCCGTCGTGCTGACCTACGGCGCGAGCCTTCCGGTGGTGAAGGTTGCGCGCATCGCGGGCCAGTACGCGAAGCCGCGCTCCTCCGACACCGACTCGCTCGGCCTGAAGTCCTACCGCGGCGACATGGTGAACGCGCTGGTCGCCGACGCGGGCATGCGCGAGCACGACCCGTCCCGGCTGGTGCGCGCCTACGCCAACGCCAGCGCCGCGATGAACCTGGTCCGCGCGCTGACCGGCGCGGGCATGGCCGACCTGCACAAGGTGCACGACTGGAACCGCGACTTCGTCGCGCAGTCCCCGGCGGGCGCGCGCTACGAGGCGCTGGCCGAGGAAATCGACCGCGGCCTCGCGTTCATGACCGCCTGCCGGGTGAACGACCCCAGCCTGCAGTCGGCCCGCATCTACGCCAGCCACGAGGCGCTGGTGCTCGATTACGAGCGCGCGATGCTGCGCTTGAGCGAGCACCCGGTGTCGGGTGAACCGGTGCTCTACGACCTGTCGGCGCACTTCCTCTGGATCGGGGAACGCACCCGTCAGCTCGACGGCGCGCACATCGCGCTCGCGGAGCTGCTCGCCAACCCGATCGGCCTCAAGATCGGCCCGACCACCACCCCGGACCAGGCCGTGGAGTACGTCGAGCGACTCGATCCCAACAACGAGCCCGGCAGGCTCACCATCGTCTCCCGGATGGGCAACGGCAAGGTGCGCGACGTGCTGCCGCCCATCATCGAGAAGGTGCAGGCGACCGGGCACCAGGTGATCTGGCAGTGCGACCCCATGCACGGCAACACCCACGAGGCCTCCACCGGTTTCAAGACCCGCCACTTCGACCGCATCGTCGACGAGGTGCAGGGCTTCTTCGAGGTGCACCGCGCGCTGGGCACCCACCCCGGCGGCCTGCACATCGAACTGACCGGTGAGGACGTCACCGAATGCCTCGGCGGCGCGCAGGACATCTCCGACATGGACCTGTCCGGCCGCTACGAGACCGCCTGCGACCCGCGCCTGAACACCCAGCAGTCGCTGGAGCTGGCGTTCCTGGTCGCCGAAATGCTGCGCTGAGTTCGAACGTCGCTGCGCTGGGCCGAGGTCGCTGCGCCGGGGCCGAATGCCGTTGCGCGGGGTCGAAGCCGCTGCGTGGTAGGCGTCGAGCACGAGAACTTCGAGATCCGCACCGGATTCCCGCCGGTGCGGATCTCGTTGTCCGGGGAATCTTTTCGCCGCGGTCCGGCTCGATCTCGCTGACGCGCGGAAACTTTCAGCCGCGAGGCGCGTCGAAGCGTGCGCGCAGGCTCGCCGAGTCGTTCAGCTCGCCGAGGATCTCCGCGAGCACGGCGCGCCGTTCCTCGGGCAGGTCGGCGAACATCTCCTCGTGCACCTCGCGCAGGATCGTCTCGATGTCGGTGAGCGTCTCGCTGCCCTTCTCGGTCAGGATGACCAGGTAGCGCCTGCGGTCGCCGGGGTCGCGTTGCCGCTCGGCGTAGCCGTGCCGTTCCAGGTCGTCGAGTGTCGAGACCATGGTCGCCGAGTCGATGCGCAGGTAGCCGCCGAGTTCGGCCTGCGCCATGCCGCCGCGGTCGGCGAGCGTTTGGAGCACGCTGTAGTGCCGGATCCGCAGGCCGATGCCGAGCAGGCGTTCCTCGGCGAATCGGAAGGCGACCTGTCCCATCTTCTGTAGCAGGCACACGGTGTGGCTGCCGATGGTTCCTGGAACCAGCGGCGCGTTGTCGGACATCGTTCACCTCCCGTCACATCATGCCCAGCGCCCCGCGCGCTTGACAAACCGTTGCGTCTATAAAACAGTAGTAGTGCAAACGATTTGTTAAGCCAATTATATGTAGTGCTTCCCGGTTCGGCCCGGGAACGCTGCCGCTTCGGCAACCGGAAGGCACCCTCGTGACCACACAGACTCTGTCCGGCCGCACCCTGTTGATGTCCGGCGGCAGCCGGGGCATCGGCCTGGCCATCGCCCTCGCGGCCGCCCGCCGCGGCGCCAATGTCGTCCTGCTCGCCAAAACCGATGTACCGCACCCGAAGCTGGAGGGCACCGTGCACACGGCGGCCGCGGAGATCGAGGCCGCGGGCGGATCGGCGCTCGCCGTGGTCGGCGACGTGCGCGACGAGGAGTCGGTGCAGGCCGCCATCGAGCAGGCCGTCGAGCGCTTCGGCGGCATCGACATCGTGGTCAACAACGCCAGCGCCATCGACCTCCAGGCCACCGAAACGCTGCCCGCGAAGAAGTTCGACCTGATGCAGCAGATCCAGTTGCGCGGCACGTTCCTGCTCACCCGCGCCGCGCTGCCGCACCTGCGCAAGTCGGAGAACCCGCACGTGCTGTCGCTGTCGCCGCCGCTGAACCTGGATCCGAAGTGGCTCGGCGCGCACCCGCCCTACATGCTGGCCAAGTACGGCATGACGTTGCTGACCCTCGGCGTGGCCGCCGAGCACCGCGAGTCGGGCATCGCCGCGAACTGCCTGTGGCCGGAGACGCTCATCGCCACCGCCGCGGTGCGCAACCTGCTCGGCGGCGAGAAGGTCGTCGCCACCGCACGCACCCCGGAGATCGTCGCCGACGCCGCCGTGCTGATTCTGGAGAGCCCGGCCGCGACCACCACCGGCAACACCTACCTGGACGTGGAAGTCCTTGCCGCCCACGGCATCACCGAGCTGTCCGGCTACGGCCCGCGCGGCGACATCGCCTACGACATCTTCGTCGACCCGCCCGCCTGACCCGAAACAGACTGCACCCAGGGAGTATTCATGCCGCACCTACGCCGCGAAGACGCCGTCTTCGTGCTCGATCTCGGCGAACCGGATCGGATCGACACCGAGAACCGCTTCACCCCCGAGTGGATGGACGCCCTCCATGCCTGCCTCGACGAAGTGCAGGCGGCCGACGGGCCGAAGGCTCTGGTCACCACCGGATCCGGGAAGTTCTACTCGAACGGTTTCGAACCGGAGCGGTTCGCCGGGCCGGATGCCGCCGGCTACCTCCTGGCCGGACAGCGGGTGTTCGAGCGCCTGCTGACGTTCCCCGCGCCGACCGTCGCGGCGGTCCAGGGGCACGCGTTCGGCGCGGGCGCGATTCTCGCCGTGGCCCACGACGGCCGGGTCATGCGTGGCGACCGCGGCTACTTCTGCCTGCCCGAGATCACCCTGCCGCTGGCGCAGTCCGACGACGGCCTCGTCATCCCCGGCGGCATCGCCGACCTGCTGACGGCCCGGCTGCCCGGTCCCGCCGCGCACGAGGCGATGCTGACCGGTCGGCGCTACGGCGGGCACGACGCACTCGCCGCGGGCATCGTGGAGGCGGTCGAAAAGCACGAGCGGGTGCTGCCGGTCGCGCTGACCCGGGCGGGCGCGCTCGCAGGCACCGCGGGCCCCGCGCTCGGGGCGATGAAGCGGTGGATGTACCGCGATGTCGTCGCGGCGCTCGGCAAGGTCACGCTGACCTGCTGAGCGCGCCGGTCAGGGCAGTGCGGTGAGGGTGACGGTGCTGCCCGGCTGGACCTTGGCCGCCGCGCCGGGGCTCTGGCCGATGACCACGGAGCCGTCCGACGGGGTCAGTTGCTGGACCTGGACGCGCAGGCCGAGGCTCTCCAGCTTCTGGCGCGCCTCGCCGACACTGTCGCCGACCAGGAAGGGCAGTTTGACGGCGTTGGAGACGATCAGCGTAATGCCCTCGCCGGAGTTCACCGTGCTGCCTGCGGCCGGGTCGGTGCCGATCACCTGGTCGGCCTCGATGGCCTTGTCGTATTCGGCGCGGGTCTCGCGGACCTTGATGCCCGCGGCGGTGAGCGCCTGCACGGCTTCCTCGGTCGTCTTGCCGCGCACATCAGGGACCTTCACCGGCTGCGCGCCGTTGCTGCGGAAGACCTTGACCTGCCCGCCCATGGGCAGCACGATCCCCGGCGCGGGCTCGACCTTCGCGACGGAACCCTTGGGCGCCTGGCTGCCGACCTCTCCTGCGTCGATCGGCTGGAGTCCGGCGTCCTTGATGAGCTGATTCACCTTGCGCACGTCGTCGCCGGGCTTGATGTCGGGCACCCGGGGCTTGCCGCTGGAGACCAGCACCGACACCGTCGTGCCCTTGGTCACCTTCGAGCCCGCCGACGGGTCGCTGCCGACCACGCCGCCGACCGGGATGGTGTCCGAGGCCTTCTGTCTGATCTCGGTCTCGAAGCCCGCCTCGCGCAGTGCCGCGGTCGCCTGCTCGCTGCTCAGCCCGGCGATCGGGGGTATCGCCTCGTAGCGGCCGACGCCGAGCCACCAGCCGGCGACACCGACGATCAGGGTGAGGACGGCGACGATCGCGACCCAGATCAGGGTCGTCCTGCGCGACTTGCGGCGGTCGTCGTCGAAGGGCTGGAACGGCGGCTGACGCAGGCCGGCCGCTTGCGGATCGTGGCCGGTCGGCGGCCCGTAGTCCCCGTGCTGCCCGTACTCCCCGGACGGTCCATAGTCGGGCACCCGCGGTCGCTGCGCGGTGACCACCTTGGTGTGCTGCGTCGGCTGCGGTGTGTGCGGGTCCGGCGCGGGTCGGCCCAGATCGGGCGCGGCGCGGAAACTGGCGCTCAGATGCCCGGCCGACTCCCGTGGCGCGGGCACCCGGTAAGGCGGCAGGCTCAGCGCGGCCGCGATCGAGCGCAGTTCCGCGGCCATCTCGTTGGCGTCGGCGAAACGGTGCGCGGGCTCCCTGTTGGTCGCGCGTGCGATCAGCTCGTCGAACTCCGGCGGCACGCCCGCGATGAACTGGCTGGGGCTCGGCACATCGTTCTCGATGCGCTGGTACGCCACCGACAGCGAGGTGTCGCCGATGAAAGGGACGCGGCCGGTGAGCATTTCGAAGATCAGCACGCCGAACGCGTACACGTCGCTGCGCGAGTCGGCGGTGCCGCTGGTCACCTGCTCGGGAGACAGGTAGGCCGCGGTGCCGAGGATGACGCTCGCCGAGGTGGTCGTCGCGGCCGCCACGGCGCGCACCAGGCCGAAGTCGGCGATCTTCACCTCGCCTGCATCGGAGATGAGCACGTTCTCCGGCTTGACGTCCCGGTGCACCAAGCCCGCCGAGTGCGCCACGCCGATGGCGGCGAGCACCGGTTCGGCCACGGCCCGCACGGCGTGCGGCGGCATCGGCCCGCGTTCGCGCAGTAGCTCGCGCAGCGTGCCGCCCTCGACCAGCTCCATGATCAGGAACGGGTGGTCGCCGTCCACGCCCTGGTCGTACACCGCCACCAGCCCGGGATGCTTGAGCTTGGCGACGGCGCGGGCCTCGAACTCGAATCGGGAGAGGAACTGCGGGTCGGCGGCGAACTTGGGGTCCATCACCTTGATCGCGACCGGGCGGTCCAGGCGGGTGTCCTCGCCGCGGAAGACCATCGACATCCCGCCCCGAGCGATCGGCGCGTCAATCCGGTAGCGCCCTTCCAGCATCTGCCCGATCAAGTGATGTCCTCCGACTTTCACAAAAGTGCTCACCCCTCGCTTGTCACGCGAACAGCGACAGGCCGCCCCGTGCGGCCCCCACGATCGTAACTGTGCCTGGCGGCCGAACCGGTCTGTCGCCCGGGTGTCACACGACGCGCGCCGCCCTACCGTCTACCGTTGTGCGGGTGAGTGCATTTCCCTGTAGCGAGGATGTTCTTCCGGAGTCCGTGGCGATGCTGCCGCTGCCCGAGGTGGCCGACCGGCTCGGGATCGTGGTGACGCGGGTGCATCAGATGCTGCGTGACCATCAACTTCTCGCCGTGCGCCGCAATGGCGTGGCGAACGTCCCGGAGGTCTTCTTCGACGACACCGGCGCGGTCGCCAAGCACCTGCCCGGGCTGATCACCGTCATGAAGGACGCCAAGTACACCGACGAGGAGATCCTCGAATGGATCTTCACCGACGACGCCAGCCTCCCCGGCAAACCCATCGACGCCCTGCACGGCCCCCTCGCCCGCGAGGTGCTTCGCCGCGCCGCGGCCGATCCCTTCTGAACACCACACAGAGTTTGCGCGCCTCGCAGAGCCGATGGCTCTGTGAGGCGCGTGGAGGGTTTGTGGGATCACCCACGCCTTGTGGTCAGTGTGCTTGTCAGCAGTTCGCCGCTTGCGATGAGCAAGCGCCGCGAGGTCGGCACTACCGCTCGGCTCCGGAAGACCGCGTACCCGGTTTCCTCCACTCGGTCGAGGATTTCCGCGTAGAGCGCGCTCGCCGCGCGGATTGCCGGGCGGACCCGGGGGTGTAGCAGGTCGATTCCGGGATCGGCGGCCCGATAGAGGTCGCGGTTGATCGCGATCAGGTGGGCCAGCGCGCGGCGTACCCGCGGATCGGTGTGGCCGGTGCGGCGGCAGTGGACGAGCAGGTCGTCGTCCACACCGAAGGCCGACAGGTGGTCGGCGGGCAGGTAGACGCGCCCGCGGTCGAGATCCTCGCCGACATCGCGCAGGAAGTTGGTGAGCTGGAACGCTTCACCCAGCGCGGCGGCCGCGGGTTCGGCGTCGGCCCGCGGCGCGACGGTGCCGAGCACGGGAAGCAGTTGCAGGCCGATGGCCGCGGCCGATCCGCGCATGTACTCGCGCAGCTCGGCCATCGTGGCGTAGCGGTCGCGGAAGCAGGGGGTGGCCGGGACGTCCATGCGCATGGAGTCCAGGAAGGTCCAGAAGTGCGCCGGATCGATGTCGTAGCGACCGACGGTATCGGCGAGCGCGGTCAAGACCTGGGCGCGTCGCAGCGGAACCGGTCCCGCGGATGCGGCCTGCGGCGCGAATGCGCCCTGTTCGAGGACCACTCGCAGTTGCTTCTCGATCAGATCGAGTTCGCCGGCGGGGCCGTGCTCGGGCGTGCGCCGGGAATCCGGCGATGTGGAGCCTGCCGCCGCGTCGGATCCGTGCGATGCCCCCGCCGAACTCGCGCGCGTGTCCTGGTGCGGCGTCCCTTCGGGGCTCGGCTGCCATCCATGACCGGCATCCGCGTGGTCGACGATGTCGTCCACCATCCGAGCGAACGCGTAGAGCGCGTGCACCGCCGGTCTTCGGGGTGCCGACAACAGCCTGGTCGCGAGGAAATACGTGCGGCCGTGCTCCGCGGCGATCGCCCGGCACACGCGGTAGGCGGAGGCGAGGAGTATCTCCTCTTCCGCTCCGGTCATGCGTGGAGCTGTGGACGGGTTGTGTCCGGCTGCGTCTGCGTCCGGACGAGGAACGAGGAACGGACTTCGTCGCGATGCGCCTGCCAGCTCAGGTTCGCCGGGTCTCGCGGCGCTCATGGACGCGAAGCGGTGGCCGCGACGTCGACGCGCGGGGCTTCCACCTGCGGCGGCGTGGCGCGCAATCGCAACGGGTCCACCGTGCGCAACGCGAGCGCGGCGACCACTGCGGCGAAGGTCGCCGCCGCCACGTGCCAGAAGTTGTAGAGGCCGATCGAGCCGTCGGGCTGGAACACCAGCATCAGCCAGGTGCATAGGCCGACCAGCACCATGAGTGTCGTGGTCGACAGCGCGAAGGCGGCGGCCAGCGCCAGCGGCCACGAGTAGTACCAGGGCAGCGCGGCGGGGGAGAGGATCACGATGCCGACGAACGCGATGAGGATGCCGAACACCGCTTCGCGCTCGCTGTGCCGGAACCGCCACCAGGTCCACACCAGCACCGCCACCAGCGCCAGGGCGCACAGCGCGCGGGTGACGGTGAGTACCGACTCCATGCGCAGCGGGGTGATCCAGGTGGTGGCGTGCGCCATGATGGTCGGCAGCGAGAGCCAGTTGATGATCTTCTTCGAGCCCGACAGCGCGGTCAGCCAGCCGATGCCGACGCCCGCGATGGCCGAGGCCGCGACGAAGACCACCGCGAACACGCTCAGCCCGAGCCCGGCGATCTTGGCGAACGTCATGGCCGGGTGCGGCATGTCCGGGCCCGCTTTCGCGGCGTCCGGAGCGCCGTTCGCGGGAGTCGAGTTCGGATCCGGCGGTGCGCTCGGGTCCGCGGCCGCGCGTTCGGCCGCGCGACGCTCCCGCTCGTGCAGCATCCAGATCCACACCAAGAACGGCAGCGCGATGCCCGCGGTGGCCTTGATCGCCACGCCGATGGCGACGACCACGATGCCCGCCACGTGGTGGCGCTCCAGCACCAGCGCGATGCCCGCGCACATCAGGCCGACCATCAGCATCTCGTTGTGCACGCCGCCGATGAGATGGATGAGCACCAGCGGGTTGAGCACCGCGAGCCACAGCGCGACCGTCGGCTTGCCGCCGAGGTGTTTGGTCAGGTACGGGACCGCCCACATCATCAGCGCGAGGCCGGGCAGCATCACCAGCCGCAGCGCGATGGTGCCCGCGACCACGTTCTCACCGGTGATCGCGGTGATGGCGCGGCCGAGCAACAGGAACACCGGGCCGTACGGCGCGGTGGTGGTGGTCCAGACCGGGCTCACATTGTCCAGCAGCACACCGGGATTCGCGACGGGACCGACCTGGTAGGGGTCGAAGCCGTCGCGCAGCAGCGCGCCCTGGGCCAGGTAGGAGTACGCGTCGCGGCTGAACATCGGCACCGCGAAGAGCAGTGGGAAGATCCAGATTCCGACGATCGCGCGTAGCTCGTTGAGCGTCACCGCCGCGCCCGCCCGGTTGCCGAGCCCGAGTGTGGTGCGGCCGAGGCGAACCCACGCGGTGATCATCAGCAGCACGCCGACCCAGATGAGCATGCTCGACAGCGCGTAGCCGTGCCCGAACCGCAGCCAGGACAGGTTCATCGCCTCGAGCAGCGGATCGCGCTGGCGCACGCTGCCCGCGCCGAGCCCGCCGAAGGTGATCATCACCGCACCGAAGAAGCCGAGCAGCGCGGCGTGGCCCTCGGGGCTGCGCGCGAAGTCGGCGTAGGTCTGCATCCGGTCCCGGAAGCTCATCCGGTCGGCGCCGTCGGCGAGGGATCGTGGTGCGCTGGACCCCGGGGTGCTCGAGGTGCTGGTGCGACTCGGCACGTGGGCGGCGGTATCGGTCGACGGTGCGGCTGCGGCGCTCGTGTCGGCGGGATGCATGTGGTGTCGGTCCCCCCGGCAAGGTCGGCGGTCGCAACCGCGAGCGAATAGGTCGGCGATCAGTTTAATGGTTCGCGGAGAACACTATCCCGCTGGTACGCGCGGTTCATCCCGAGTATCGGCCGGTGCGCCGGTAATGCGGTTTGCCGCCAGTTTCCCCGAGAGCAGCGCGGTCGGCACTCCGACGCCCGGCGTGGTGCCGCAACCGGCGATAACCACGTTGTCGCTGAACTTGGGGAAATTGCGCGGTCGAAAAGGTCCGGTTTGCCGGAACAGATGCGCGACGGAGAACGGCGTGCCCGCGATCATGCCCTGATCGCGCCAGGTCTGCGGGGTGTCCAGATGGTCGAC
Source organism: Nocardia lijiangensis NBRC 108240 (assembly GCF_001613045.1). Taxonomy (GTDB): domain Bacteria; phylum Actinomycetota; class Actinomycetes; order Mycobacteriales; family Mycobacteriaceae; genus Nocardia; species Nocardia lijiangensis. The sequence goes on from NZ_BDBP01000073.1 coordinate 55,416, forward strand.
GGTGAAGTGCTCGGCGATCCCGCGGTAGCCGCGCGCCTCCAGCACGGCGAGCAGCTCGCGCAGGTAGGGGCGGGCCAGCCGGTCCCAGTCGAGCGGGGCGCTCGCCAGATTGGGGCAGGGCGCGAGCAGCGAGAACGGCTCGTGGCGGCCGTCGGGTCGATCGATGTAGAGCCCGGGATCGGTCAGCGCGGGGCGGGTCAGCAGCAGCGAGGGATCGCGCATCAGCCGCCCGCGCGCGGTGAGCCGCCCGCCACGGCGCGGTGCGGCGGCGATCTCGTCGAAGGTGGTGTCCCACGCCGCGCCGAACTCGATGGTGTGGTGCGCCTGCACCGGCCAGGCCGCGGCGATCTCGGCGGGCACGGTGCCGTGCGCGACCACCGCCGACGGCGCGGCTCGCAGCCCGCGCCTGCGCCGGCCGCCGAAGCGCTCGATCGAGCCGAGGTCCGCG
>NZ_BDBP01000074.1 GCF_001613045.1 Nocardia lijiangensis NBRC 108240
AGCTTCAACGGCTTGCCCAGACCGGTGCCCTCGCCCTCGGGCAGCGGGATCCGGTAATGCTTGCCCTGATACTCCAGCCGTTCCCGGCGCCACACCTTGCGGCAGATCTCCACCAACTCCCGGGTGCGTCCGATCGGCGCGTCGTAGGCCACCCCGTGGAAACCCTCGATCACCTGCGGGCCCGACGCACCCAACCCGAGCAGGAACCGGCCCTCGGACACGAAATCCAGACCCGCTGCCGTCATCGCCGTCAGGCTCGGGGTGCGGGTGTAGATCTGCAGGATCCCCGACGCCAACTGCACCCGCTCGGTCCTGGCCGCCAGATACCCCAACGCACTGACCGCATCGAAGGAATACGCCTCGGGCACGAACACCGTGTCCAGCCCGGCCCGCTCCAGGTCGGCCACTTCCGCCGCGGCTTCCTTGAAACCACCCGAGTAGTTGATACCCAATCCGATACGCATGATATGCACCTCATTTCATATGCAACTGGTTGCACACTACCTCGCGTTCCTCCGCATGGCACCCGCGGTCGCGATGCGGGCTGCACGCACCGGGCGTACAGGGCTACGCAGAGCAGCCGCTTCCGCCCAGCTTGCGCACTCGGCAGCCATCGACCTGGCAGGGGCTGATGCCGCCTTCGAGATGGGCCTACCCGCTGTCGGCTGGTGTCATACCGCCGGGTCTCGACGTCGCGCCCGACCGGGACGTGCTCGTCTATCCCGGCGGGGCGAGGCGCTCGTCCGTTGCCGCTGGATCCCGACCATCTCGCATGGGTTCGGGCGCAACGCGGGACGACGCCCCTGATCACCAGTGCGTGCACCGGCGCCCTGGTCCTCGCCGCCGCCGGTCTGCTCGCCGGGCGGTCGGCTACCACCCGTTGGCGCTCGCTGGACCGGCTCGCCGCGTTGGATCCGACGATCGAGGTCCGTTGTGGCGAACGATTTGTCGACGACGGCGACATCGTCACCGCCGCAGGGGTTTCCGCCGGATCTCAGGGCTCCAGGATCAGCTTGCCGGTCATGCGGCTGGTCCGGCTGAGCCGGTGCGCCTCCTCGGCGCTGGTGAGCGGCAGCTTCTCGGCGATGCTCACCCGCAGTTTGCCTGCGGCGACGGCGGCCACCAGCGGCTCCAGTCGCTCACCGGTGGGCTTGCCCAGAATGGTTTTGGACTTGAACGGCGACACCAGCATTTGCACGACGGCGGCGGGGCTGTCGCCGGCCACCATGATGTGGCGCCCGCGCGAGGACAGGAGGGCTCGGCAGTCGGCGCCGGAGTAGTTGCCCACGCAGTCGATGACGATGTGGAAGGGGGCATGCGCCCTGGCTTGGGTGAGTGCATCGCCCTGGGTGTAGTCGAGGACCACGTCGGCCCCCAGGTCGGTGACCATCTCCACGTTCTTCGTCGAGCAGACACCGGCTACGAAGGCGCCCTCTGATTCGGCGATCTGCACCGCAAGCTGACCTACGCCGCCGGAGGCGCCCAGCACCAAGACGCGGCGGTCGGCGGGCTGTGCTTGGCGGATGCGGCCCAGGTCGACCACCGCCATCCGGGCGGTGACGCCGCTGATGGGCAGAGCGGCGGCCGCGGCGATGTCCACCGAATCCGGGATACGGCAGAGCTGGTCCTCGCGGACCAGCACGGTGTCGGCGTAAGAGCCGCGCTGGCCGCGCGAGAAGTTGGTGCCGCCCACCACCCGGTCGCCCGGGACGGCGCGCGTCACCCCCGGGCCGACGGCCTCGACCACCCCGGCGAAGTCCACCCCCACCACGACCGGTGGCCTCGGCCCCAGCAGGCGGGCCGCCAGACGCAGGGGACCGTAGCTACGCATCTTCCAGTCGACCGGATTGACCCCGATGGCCTGGACCCGCACCCGGACCTCGTGCTTGCGCGGCTCGGGCGTGGGCAGCTCCAGGAGTTCCAGCGGCTCTCCGGTCTTCCAGGTGCGCTGTGCCATGGCTTTCATGACCCAGAGCGTAGGGCAAACGAGCCGTCCACCGGCCAGCTCGAGTAGGCGGGGCCGCGCCTCAGGTGCGCGGCGAGACCGGTACCTGACCTGTCGCCCCGAGTACCGCGTCTACTGCCTTGCGGACCCGATCGGCAACGGCCTCGGAGGACGAGGCGTCGAACTTGCCGTCGAGGTGCAAGAAGGCAAGGCCATGAACCAGCGCCCACACGGCTGCTGCCATCGCATCCGGGTCGGCAGTTGGAAAGGCTTGCCGCACAATCGATTTGACGTACTCATTGATCGCCTCCGCCGCGGCCACCCGCTCGGGGCTGTTCGGATCGCAAGGCTCGGCGAACATCGCTCGAAACATTCCCGGTCGCGTCAGCGCGAATTGGACGTAGGCGACCGCGGTGGCGGCGAGGCCTTCGGCCGTGGCCGGTGCGGGATGCGCCGAGGCCAGAGAGGTGGCCAGTTCGCGATAGCCCACCGCGGCGACGGCGGACAGCAGCGCATTGCGGTCGGCGAAATGCCGGTACGGCGCCGCGGTGGACACGCCGGCGCGCCGTGCTGCGGCACGGAGCGACAGCTCGGCCGCGCCGCCTTCCTCGAGAAGCTCCACGGCTGCGCGCACCAGCGCATTGGGTAGATCGCCGTGGTGATACGACGTGGTCGACGTTGCCATGGTCCCAACCTAACAAGCGTTGACATCGCTTACATCTCCCTCTAATGTTAGCACTGCGCACATGATGTGAGCACTGCAAACATTCGAGCTCGAAGGGAGGTCCACAATGACGAGCGGTTCAGCACTGGACGGGTTGTTCTCGCCTCTTCAGTTGCGGTCCGGCCAGGTATTGCGCAACAGGATCGCGAAGGCGGCCATGGAAGAGGGGATGGCGGGGCGGGCGCAACTGCCCGACGAGCGCCTGATCGCGTTGTATCGACGGTGGGGCGCGGGCGGTGCGGGCCTGCTGATCACGGGAAACGTGATGGTGCACGCCGAAGCGCTGACCGGGCCGGGCGGCATCGTCCTGGACGCCGACGCGCCGTTGGAGCCCTTCGTGGCGTGGGCACAGGCGGGCAAGGCCGCGGGTGCGGCCATGTGGATGCAGATCAGCCATCCCGGCCGTCAGGTTCAGGCGCGCATGCCCGGAGTCGTCTGGGGGCCTTCGGATATCGCGGTCGATGTGGGCCGTCACTCCAAGCGGTTCGGCCGGCCGGTCGCGATGACTTCCGAGCAGATCCAGGCAACGATCGCCCGGTTCGTCACCACCGCCCAGCGTGCCGAGCTGGCCGGGTTCGACGGGGTCGAGGTCCACGCCGCGCACGGCTATCTGCTGTCGCAGTTCCTGTCTCCGCTGGTCAACACGCGCACCGACGAATGGGGAGGCTCGCTCGAGAACCGCGCGCGGCTGTTGCTCGAGATCGTGCGCGCCATCCGCGCCGCGGTGTCGCCGAGTTTCGCCGTCGCGGTGAAACTGAATTCCGCGGACTTCCAGCGCGGCGGCTTCGACGCCGATGACGCGCACAGGGTGATCGGCATGCTCGCGTCGCTGGGTGTCGACCTCGTCGAGGTATCCGGCGGCAGTTACGAAAGTCCCGCCATGTCCGGTCGCCCCACCGATGGGCGCACCGCCGCCCGCGAGGCCTACTTCCTGGAACTTGCCACGGAACTGGCCGAGACCAGTGCGCTACCCCTGATGCTGACCGGCGGGATCTCTCGCCGGGAGACCGCCGAACGAGTGCTGGCCAACAACGTCGCGGTGGTCGGCATGGGAACGGCGCTTTCGGTCACCCCCGATCTGCCCAACCGCTGGCGCGAGGGTTTGGCGGCGACCGGAACCATGAAGCCGGTGACCTGGTCGGACAAGTCGCTTGCCTCCCTCGCCGAAATGGCGCGTGTCCGCTACCAGATGCGGCGGATGGCCGCGGGGAACAACCCTGCGCTCGGTGTCAGTCCGGTGTTCGCGCTGATCGCGGACCAGCGAGTGCAGAGTCGCGCACTGCGTCGCTACGCGCGATGGCTCGCGTCGAGGGAACGGCAGGGCGCTCGTAAGCCGAGCGTGGCGGCGCTCTGAGTCGCGGGGCAGGCGTTGGCTTCCAGTGATCGGCAACGCGTCGTCCGCGTTGACGGCCAGCACCGCAGTCACTAATGTAAGCGGTGAATACATTTGGCGAAGGTCCGCGTTTCTCCGACTTTCGGCGCCAAGGTGTCAGTTTTCGCGATGTCGCACGGACCTCGCCGTATTCGTCTTCGCATGACCGCATGAGAGGAATAAGACGATGACGAAGGTTCTGTTCGTGATCTCCGCGGCAGATCGCTGGACGCTGAACGATGGTTCGGTGCACCCCTCGGGCTACTGGGCCGAAGAGGTCGCGGTGCCGCACCGGATCTTCTCCGAGGCGGGCTGGGATATCGCCGTTGCGACCCCGGGTGGCAAGGCTCCGACCCTCGATCGGCTCAGCCTCGGACTCGCCGGTGGAATGCCGTGGAAGCGTGGCGCGGTCAAGAGCTACCTGGACGGCATCGAGCCTGTGCTGGCTACACCGGTGGCGCTGGAAACCGTCGACCCGGATGCGTTCGACGTGGTGTTCTACCCGGGCGGGCACGGTCCCATGGAGGATCTCGCCTACGACAAGACCTCCGGCGCGCTGCTGGCCAATCGGCTGGCGTCGGGCAAGCCGCTCGCGCTGCTGTGTCATGCGCCTGCGGCGATCCTGGCCGCGGCCGCGCCCGACGGCACGTCACCGTTCGCGGGCTACCGGATGACCGGGCTGTCCAACCGGGAGGAGCTGTTCAACCGGTTCGCGAGAAAGGCGCCGTGGCTGCTGGAGGACAAGTTGAAGGAGGCGGGTGTCGAGTACTCCAAGGCGCGAATTCCGCTGCGGCCCTTCATCGTTGTCGACAGGAATCTGTACACGGGGCAGAATCCGCAATCCTCGGAGGAGCTGGCAGGGCGGCTCGTCGCCGACGTCGGCGCCCAGTCCTCGAAGTGAGCCTTTCTCGGCCTGGGCGGCAGTCGATCCTCGCCGCCCAGGGCATCGCAGAGTCCTTGGGTCAGATCACACCCCCGCATTGTTGACAGCGCTTACATAGCGGAATAACCTCATGTTTGCACTGTATACATTAGAGCGAGGGAGAGACGCCGATGTCATCGACCGATCAGGACACAGTCGAGGTCGACCTGGGTGGCCGCACGGTCACGGTTCCGAAAGGCGGACTGTACGACCGGTATCGGATGAACACCGATCTGGACGAAGTCGCCCGCGATCCCCGCGTCAGTAGCGTGGACTTCTTCCGGCGGCTGCCGAAAACCAAGGTCGACTCGCGGATCGGTCCGACGCTGACTCCGAACTTCTACTACCGCGTCTCGACCGCCCGGCTGACGATGCTGGCCCGCTCCCGCACGATCCGTACCCGTCTGCCCGGGGAATTGGCGCCGCTGGAAATAGCGCCGGGTCTGGGGCTGGTCTCGGTGATGTTCTTTCGCTACGACGTGTGCGACATCGACTTCTACACCGAGGCCGCCGTCGGGGTCGCGGTCAGACCGGCACGGCACGGCCGCCTCGGGTTCGTCGATCTCGTCACGGGCCTGAAGAACGACCACCTCGATTCCTACGTGCTGTCCCTGCCGGTCAGCACCGATATCGCCCAGGTGCGCGGTCACGACGGCTACGGCTTCCCCAAATGGGTCACCGAGCTCGAGGTCGACATCGATGCCGGTCGAACCATCGCGCGAGTGGCGAACGATGTCGGCGAGACGGACCTGTCGCTCTCGGTGGCCACGCCCGCCCAGACCACATATCCGACCGGCGAGCGGGTCTCGACACTCACCTCGTACACGTCGATCGACGGCGCGTGGCATTCGACCCTCAGCCAGACCAACGTGCTCTCGGCCGGAAGTGCGTTGCTGCCGCGCAACGTCGACCTCCGGATCGGGCAGGGCCGTATGGCAGACGACCTGCGATCGCTCGAACCGATCAAGACCGTTCGGCTCGATGTGACGACCGAAGGCCAACTCGCCCTGCACATGCCGGTCCCCACCTCGGTCCGCAGCTGACCGACGGCGGGCCACCGATCGCGGCGAAGCCGACCTCCACCTCCAACCCGCCGCCCGCGACAACATCACGGAGCTCTGCCATGCCAACTGACCACGCCACCCTCACCCGCAGCTCGGGTCTGCCTCCCTCGCTGAACCCGGCCCTGCTCGAGCGACTGACCGCACGAGTCGCGGCCACGGCGGACGCCGTACGGGTCACCACCAATGCCCCGTACACCGGTGGGCCGCTGGCCGACCTGCCGGTATCGACGCCGACGGATGTCGAGACAGCATTCGTGCGCGCCCGCGCCGCCCAGGGGGCCTGGGCCGCGACGTCCATGCGTGAGCGAAAAGAGATCATGCTGCGTTTCCACGATCTCGTTCTCGACCGCCGCAACGAGGTGCTCGATCTGATGCAGGCCGAAAGCGGCAAGACCCGTCGTGACGCGTTCCTGGAAATCACCGACATCGCCATCACCGCACGGTATTACGCGCGCAGTGCCGCCAAACTGCTCGCGCCCCAACGCCGCCGTGGTGCGATCCCGCTGCTGACCCACACCACCGAACTGCGCCACCCCAAGGGCGTCGTCGCCGTTGTCTCGCCGTGGAATTACCCCCTGAGCATGGCCGCGGGCGACGCCATTCCGGCGCTCATGGCAGGCAACGCCGTGGTCCAGAAGCCCGATACCCAGACCGCGCTCACCGCGCTGTGGGCCCTCGACCTGATGCACGAGGCCGGTTTGCCGACCGGTGTGTGGCAGATGGTGGTAGGCCGGGGCAGCTCCATCGGCGGCGCGCTGATGGACAACGCCGACTACATGATGTTCACCGGCTCCACCGCCAGCGGACGCCAGATCGCCCGCGACGCAGGCGAACGCCTCATCGGCGCATCCCTGGAACTGGGCGGAAAGAACGCCATGCTCGTCCTCGACGACGCCGACATCGACCGCGCGGCCGACGGCGCGATCGCCGCGTGCTTCCCCTCGACCGGCCAGCTCTGCGTCTCCATCGAGCGCATGTACGTGGCCGAGACCATCCACGACGAATTCGTCGCCGCGTTCGTCGACCGCACCAGGAAACTCCAGATAGGCGCCGCCTACGACTACAGCCGCGACGTCGGCAGCCTCACCAACCCGGCCCAGCTGGACACCGTCACCGCGCACGTCGAGGACGCCGTCGCCAAGGGCGCGACCGTGCTGGCCGGCGGTAAGGCACGACCCGATCTCGGGCCGCTGTTCTACGAACCGACCATCCTCACCGACGTCACCCCCGACATGACGCTCTACGAGCACGAGACCTTCGGCCCCGTCGTCTCGATCTACCCCTACCGCGATGTCGACGACGCGATCGCGCGGGTCAACGCCACGCCGTACGGTCTCAACGCCAGCGTCTGGACCCGCGACGGCGCCAAGGGCCGGGCCGTCGCCGCCCGACTGCACGCCGGAACGGTCAACGTCAACGACGCCTTCGCCGCCGCATGGGGAAGCATCGACTCACCGATGGGCGGCATGGGTGACTCGGGACTCGGTCGCCGCCACGGCGCCGACGGCATCCTCAAATACACCGAGCCGCAAACCGTTGCCCACCAACGCCTCCTGGGGTTCGACGCACCTGCGGGCGTCTCGCACCGAACCTGGGCCACCATCCTGACCGCCACGTTGAAGGTCCTGAAGGGAATCGGCGCTCGCTGAGGCGCAGCGCCTGCCACAACCTCCCACGCACGCACGGACCGGCGCGGATTCAGGCGAGAACAGTGGCGAGGAACCCCGAGATATAGGCGAGAGCGAAGAGGAGGGGGATCCACTGCTCGATGTGGGAGAGGGGCCAGTATCGTGCCCTGTCCTTACCTTCACCTAGCGCCCACCATTCGGCGCGGCAGAAGGGGGAGGCGGGGAGTCGTTCTTCGAGGGCGCCGACGACCTCGTATTTTGCGCTGTTCAGGAGCCGGTAGCTGCGGACCAGGTAGAGCCAGGCGACACATTGGCCGAGGATCGCGGCCAGGGGGATCGCCAGCCATCCTTCCTTGCCGTCCTGTGGGGTCTTCCCGAAGGCGGCGACGAGCGTGAAGATGCCCGTATTGAGGGTGAGGAAGAAGGAGTTGGTCAGGCCCCGTCGTGCGCTCACCCGATCGGCCATCTCCACATAGAGCCGGTACTGGTCGAGCACCGCGGTCTCGTAGGTGGCGGTGCGGCCGTCGGGTTCGGTCCCTTCTTGCGGGTCGTTCCAGAGACGGTGGCGAAGCTCGGATCGGCGATCGTTGTGGTGCACCGTCCACCTCCTGCGGTATCGCTACTCCGAATATCGACATGTCGGTTCCCAGCTGGACGGCATGTATTCCTGTAGCTGGGTTCGGGTCACGTAGGGAGCAGCAAGATCACATGCCGCGTCGGCGTCCCAGAGTCGATCCCACACCCGCACTGTCTTGTCGTAGCTGGCGGAGGCCAGCCGGGCACCGTCCCGGCTGAACGCCATTGCATTCACCCAGCCGGTGTGTCCGGTGAGCGGTGCGCCGATCGGCCGCCCGGTGGCCGGGTCCCACACCCGCACCGTTTTGTCGAAGCCTCCGGAGGTCAGTCGGCCGTCCGGGCTGAACGCTACCGAGAACACTCCGTTGGTGTGGCCGGTGAGCGATTCGCCGACCTGATCGCCGGTGGCCGGGTTCCACAATCGCACGGTGTTGTCCCGGCTGGCGGTGGCGAGACGGGTGCCGTCTGGGCTGAACACCACGACGTTCACCCCGTTGGTGTGGCCGGTGAGCGGCTCGCCGATCGGGCGCCCGGTGGCCGGATCCCACAATCGCACGGTCTGATCGGCGCCGGTGGAGGCCAGTCGGGTGCCGTCCGGGCTGAACGCTATCGAGTACACCCCGTCGGTGTGTCCGGTGAGCGGTGCGCCGACTTGCTCGCCGGTGGCCGGGTTCCACAATCGCACGGTGTTGTCTCGGCTGGCGGTGGCCAGTCGGGCGCCGCCCGGGCTGAACGCTACCGAGTACACCCAGCCGGTGTGTCCGCTGAGCGGTTCACCGACCTGCTCGCCGGTGGCCGGGTTCCACAATCGCACGGTGTTGTCTCGGCTGGCGGTGGCCAGCCGGGTGCCGTCCGGGCTGAACGCTACCGAGTACACCCAGTCGGTGTGTCCGGTGAGCGGTTCACCGACCTGCTCGCCGCTGGTCGGGTCCCACAGCCGCGCAGTCTGATCGGCGCCGGCCGAGGCCAGTCGGGTACCGTCCGGGCTGAACGCCACCGAGAACACCCAGCCGGTGTGACCGGTGAGCAGGTCGCTTACGGGTCGGCCGGAGATCAGATCCCACAACCTCACGGTCTGATCGGTGCCGCCGGTGGCCAGTCTGGCCCCATCCGAGCTGAACGCTACCGAGTGCACCGCGTTGGTGTGGCCGGTGAGTGGTTCGCCGACTTGCTCGCCGGTGGCGGGGTCCCATAGCCGCACTGTTTTGTCGAGACCGGCGGTGGCCAGCCGGGTGCCGTCCGGGCTGAACGCCACCGAGTGCACCCCGTCAGTGTGGCCGGTGAGTGGTTCGCCGACTTGCTCGCCGGTGGCGGGGTCCCATAGCCGCACTGTTTTGTCGAAACTGGCGGTGGCCAGCCGGGTGCCGTTCTGGCCGAACGCTACCGAGTACACCCAGTCGGTGTGTCCGGTGAGCGGTTCGCCGATCGGCCGCCCGGTGGCCCGGTCCCACAACCTCACGGTCTGATCGGTGCCGCCGGTGGCCAGTCGGGTGCCGTCCGAGCTGAACGCTACCGAGTACACCCAGCCGGTGTGACCGATGAGTGGGGTGCCCACGGGCCGGCCGGACATCAGATCCCACAACCGCACGGTCTGATCGGCGCCGGCGGTGGCCAGCTGGCTGCCGTCCGGGCTGAACGCTACCGAGTGCACCCCATCGGTGTGGCCGGTGAGTGGTTCGCCGACTTGCTCGCCGGTGGCCGCATCCCAGACCCGCACCGTTTTGTCGAAACCGGCTGTGGCCAGCCGGGTGCCGTCCGGACTGAACGCCACCGAGTACACCCCGCGGGTGTGGCCCATGAGTGGTTCGCCGACTTGCTCGCCGGTGGCCGCATCCCACACCCGCACTGTTTTGTCGAGGCCGGCCGTGGCCAGTCGGGTGCCGTTCGGACTGAACGCCACCGCGGTCACCGAGTCCGTGTGTCCGGTGAGCGGGGCACGAACCTGCTGAGCATTGCGGTGGCTGAAGGCGATGCGGGCGTTGACCAATGCGTTGGTGGCCTGCCAGAGCGGCGCCGGGGTTGCCAGGCTGCTCTCGGCGGCGAGCGCGAGAGCGGCCGCGGCATTGCCGGTGGCATCGCGGGAGGCCGCGGTCAGGGCGAGAGCGACCGCGTCGTTGCGTTGGCGTACCGCCTCTCGCTCTTTCGCGATCGCGATCGTTGCCGCGGCGATCGCGAGAACGGTCAATAGGACCAGCCCCGCGACGGCGGTGCGCCGCAACCGCCGGAAACGGCGTTGCTCGCGTAGATCCTCGCTGGCCAGTTCATATTTGGGTTTGCCGTGGATCGGGGCTGCGAGGTCGGTGACCTTCTCCCGGAATATCGCAGCGCGCGGGTCCCATGGCGTGTCCTCGGAGACGTCGACGTAGAACGGTTCGGTGGCCAGGGCCCCGGGTTGCGTCAGCACCGGCAGGGCCACGTCGGATCGGTCCGGATCGAATCGTCCGGTGTCTTCGTCCCAGGTCAGGTGTCCGTTGGCGACGACGAAAAGCAGCTGGTCCGGTCCGTGCCGCTGCAGCCAGTGGGTGACTTCCTTGTTGACCCAGCCGGAAGCTGCCGCGTCGCGGGAGAGGACCACGATCAGGTAGCGGGCGCGGTCCATTGCCTCGGTGACTCGGCCCCACAGGTTGGGGCTGGCGGTGAGGTCGGTGGCGTCGCGGAAGACCCGCAGAGCGTGCAGGTGGCCCATGCGTCGGCCGATGCGATGCAGACCCTTCTGGATTCCCGCGGCGACCGGCCGATCATCGTGGGCGTAGGAGATGAAGGCGTCGTAATCGAACGACTCCCTGCTCCCGCGAGCCTGCCCCGGAACCTCCGGGGCCTGAGCACACATGGGTTGACTCCCTGCTCTCCAGCCGAGGTGCATGACCTGGACTGTCCGAGCATGACGCGCACGAGTTCGGACGTCGCGCGTAGTTTGCTACTCGCTTTCGCAGGAAGTCGTGGAGTGGCGCGCAGGGCGTCGAGTTCGGCGGCAGTTACCTGCCTGCCGGGGTGGACACGTCGATCGGCACTCCGGTCTCGCGCTCGGAGACCTCCCACAGTTTGGCGATGGCGCCGCTCATGCCGATCTTGCGGAAGATCGGTTTGCGCACCGGCGGTCCGTTGTTGACGAACAGCGGGCCGTAGAACTCACCGCCGTTCGCGGCCGGGTCGGTCGCTGCGCGCAGCTGTGGCAGCGCCCCGTCGGATGCGGACATACCCGTGTGCACAGCGGCCCAGTGACTGAACCGCTGTGTCGCGCCGCCGCCGGATTCCTGCACACTGACCGCTTGGAGGTTGGTGTTCGACAAGCCCGGATGCGCGAGGAGGCTCGCCGCGCCCACGCCCGCCCGCTCGAACTCGCGCTGCAGTCCCAGGCCGAAATGGAAGTTGGCGAGCTTGGCCTGGCCGTACGCGCGCCACGGCCCGTAGCGGCCTTCGAGGTGCGGGTTGGCCGGATCGACGGCGCGGCCCATGTGATGGGCCGTGCTCGTCACGGTGACCACCCGGGCGTGCGCACCGCGCAGCAGCGCGGGCATCAGCAGCGCGGTCAGGGTCCAATGCCCCAGGTGGTCCACACCGAACTGCATCTCGAAACCGTCGACGGTCTTCGACTCGACGGTCGCCATCACTCCGGCGTTGTTGATCAGCAGGTCGATGCGCGGATGTGCGGCGAGGATCTGTTCGCTCGCCGTGTGGACGGATGCCTGCGCGGCGAGGTCGAGCGCCACCAATTCCAGGGAGGCGTCCGGCGCCGTCGCGCGGATGCTTTCGATCGCGGCCGCGGCCTTGTTCTGATTGCGCACCGCCATCACGACATGCGCGCCCTTCGCCGCCAGTTGCCGCGCCGTCTCCAGCCCGAGCCCGCTGTTGGCCCCGGTCACCACCGCAGTCCGGCCGCGCTGATCAGGGATTTCGGACGTGTTCCAGAACATCGCGAACCTCCTGGCCGAATGGTTCGTTCGGTCACGAAATCTACCAAAACTAGTTCGGAAGAGCGGCGGTTCGGAAGCTGAACCGGAGAACTACTGATCAACCCACTGAACCTCGTCACTCGACCGCTCACCGCGCAATCCGAGGTCGCTTTCAGCCGATCGGCTGGATGGTCTCCCGGTCACGGCCGACCGCCGTTGCGTCGGAAGAGTTTTCGGTGCTATTGCCGGAGGTGGCGGTGCAGGCGCCGTGGCGGGTGAAGGGCTCGGCGAGCTGAGCCAGGTAGCCGACGGGGTAGTCGGGTTTGGCGGCCATCCCGAGGTCGGCGCTGGTGAAGCGGCGGGCGGGGTCGTAGCTGTAGGTGCGCAGCAGGTGATCCCAGAGGAGGGTGAACAACCCGAAGTTGACGTCGCCGATGCCCGCCCATTTGAGGTGGTGGAAGCGGTGGCCTTCGTTGAGCGCCAGGACGTATTTGAACGGGCCGACGCGGTAGTCGGCGTTGGAGTGTTGCAGCAGCAGCTGCACCGCGACCGCCAGCGACAACGCCGCCGCGACCGGCACCGGGATCCCGGCCAACAGCAGTGGGGTGACGCCTGCGGTCATCTCGAGGGTTTGGTGCAGGGGATGTTTCATCAGGCCGTTGAGGCCGTAGAAGCGGGTCACGCTGTGGTGCACAGCGTGAAACCGCCATAGCAGACCGATCTTGTGACTGGCGTAGTGCGTCAGAGTGATGCCGAAATCGGCGACCAGAATGGCGATCAGAACCTGAACGACGAAAGGCCAACCGGTAGGCCAGATCCCGTCACCGGGGACGAGCGCGGCCAAGGCCGGGATGGCGGCGACGCTGGTGAGAATGAGTGTTTCGTTGACGAAGGTATGCGCGGTATCGCGCCCCGCATCGCCGTGGGAGCTGTTCCAGACACTCCGATACGGCAGCAGGCGTTCGACGGCGAACGACAATGCGATAGCGGCAATCAGCAGAGCGAGCAGCCAGGCTTTGTTGGCTCCGCCTGCGGCCAAGGCGATTCCGGCGCCGTTGATACCGAGCAGCATGAGCGGTGCGTAGCCGTAGCGAATGAGGGGTCGAACGATTGTGGACATGGATTCAGCGTCGCCGCCGCACCCCGGTGCGGGCTTGTAGAAATCAGCTGAGCTGCGCGGCCGGTGGAGGTCGCCAGCCGGTCGCGATGAGAGCTTCGGTGGGGGTGATGCCGAACAGGTCGCGACAGGTTTTGGTGAGATGGGCGCTGTCGGTGAAACCCGTAGCGTGTGCGGCCTCGGTCAGCGAGCCGCCCGCGCGCACGGTGCCGACCGCCAGTTGCAGCCGAGTCCAACGCCGCCACGCCGCATACGGCAGCCCTACCTGCTCGGTGAACAGATGCGACAGGCGACTCGGCGACATCGCCACGGCGGCCGCGAGATCGCCCAGCGACGGTGGCCCGCCCGCGGAAGCCGCTGCCACGCGCAGCGCCTCGGCAACCACCGGGTGCGTGGACCGCCACGACGGACGCGACACCGAATTCTGCTGCGGCGCTATCGATGTGGTGCGCGGGATCGCCGCGGTGATCCAGCTGGTGACGTGATCGGCAGGCAGGCAACGCAATCGAGTGAGGGCGGCGCGACCGACGGTGCCCGCGGAGTCGAGGTAGGCGATGAAGCCCTTGGTGGCCGGGGCGGCGCGCACTTCGTGACGCACGCCAGGCGGGATGATCGCCACTTCGGCGTTCGCGGAGCGTCCGGCGGCGTCGATCAGGGTCACCTCGCCCGCGGTGACGAGCAGGACTTGGACGGCGGCATGGGAATGGGCTCCGGTGTCACCGATGTCGCCGGTGAAGGCCATCAGACCGGGGGTGAACACGACCCCGCCGAGCCAGCGCGGCATCGTCACGGTCACCGCGATGAGCTGTGGACGGGCAGGCGAACCGCGATGAGCACAGCGAAGGCTGCGCTGATCGCTGCGCAGACCGAAAACACCGACGACATCGCGTGAGTGTAGGCGACCCCGGCCGCGTCCAGCAGCATCACTAAGTGTTGCTAAGTACCGGTAGTCAACGTTACTATGTACTAGTAGTCAGCAACACTGAATAGTCGAGGGAGGTGCTCCATGGGCAAGCAGGTGACGGAGATGCTCAAGGGGACGCTGGAAGGCATCGTCCTTGCGATCCTGTCCCGCCGGCCCGCCTACGGCTACGAGATCACGGCGTGGCTGCGGGATCAGGGCTTCTCCGATATCGCCGAGGGCACCATCTATGCGCTGCTGGTCAGGATCGAGCAGCGCGGCCTCGTCGACGTGGAGAAGGTCCCGTCCGAGAAGGGGCCGCCGCGCAAGGTGTACTCCCTCAACGCTCAGGGACGGGAATATCTCGAAGAGTTCTGGAGGACTTGGAGCTTCCTCGCCGAACGGCTCGAGCAGCTCCACGAAGGAGGTAAGTAACCATGTCCGATGTCGAAAAGGGCGGCTTCATCGCAAAGGTGATCGGGCCCAAGCGGCGATGGCGGCAGTACAAGGCGCGCGCGAGAGAGCTTCCGCCGAACTACCGCGGGGCGATCGAAGCGATCGAGCGTTACCTGATGCACTTCGTGCCGATCGACGGCGACAGCAATGCGTCGATGTTCGAAGACCTCGCCGACCTGTTCGAACGCGCCGCGGCGGACGGAACGCCGATCCGCGAGATCGTCGGAGAGGACCCGGTGGTGTTCGTCGAGGCGTTCGTCCAGAACTACTCGGAGGGTGGCTACGTTCCCGCCCGTGCGCGGAAGCAGCTGACCGACGCCCTCGCGCGCTCCGCTACTGCGGACGCAGGACCAGCACGGTGATTTCGCTCGGTGCGAAGACCCGCAGTTGCGGCCCCCAGAAGCCGGTTCCCCGGCTGGTGTAGAGCTGGGTGCCGCCGTGGCGGCTCAGTCCGGCGACGACCGGCTGGTCGAGGCGGACGAGATAGTGGAAGGGCCAGATCTGGCCGCCGTGGGTGTGGCCGGAGATCTGTAGTGCCACACCGGCGGCCGCGGCGTCGGTGATCTGCTTGGGTTGGTGGGCGAGCAGCACGACCGGTGCGCCCGGGTCCGCACCGGCGAGCGCGGCGGGAAGGTCCGGGCCATGACCGGCCAGGCCGATGCCCGTCGGGTCGTCGATGCCCGCGATCACCAGGTGGTCGTCGCCGCGGCGCACTGCCACGTGCTGGTTGTGCAGCGGTTGCCAGCCGAGCGACCTCATGTGGTCGATCCAGCCTTGCGCGTCGCCGAAGTACTCGTGGTTGCCGGTGATGTAGAACCGGCCGAGCTCGGCCTCGACCTTGCCGAGCGGATCGACCTGCGCGCGCCGCTTCGCCACCGAGCCGTCCGCGAGATCACCTGCGTGGCAGGCGATATCGGGACGTTGCGCGTTGACCACCTCGACGACGCGTTCCGACCAGCGCAGTCGGTTCAGCGCGGCGAAATGGGTGTCGGTGACGACTACCAACCGCAGGCCGTCCAGCGCCGGGCCGAGCCCGGGGATGGATACCTCGACGGTGCGAACACGCGGTACCCGCCGTGCTTCGATCACGCCCCATACGACGAGCGCGGTTGCGGCGGCGAGCACGCCCGCGGCGACGATCCGGGAGCGGGCAGGATCACCGACACCGGCCACGGCGAGTCCGAGGCGCGCAACGTTGCCGAACACCGACCAGCTGAACACCACCCACATCACGCCGAGCAGCGTGTCGCCGACGATCGAGGCGGCATCCGACTGCGCGGGCCCGTGGCCGAGATACATCGAGGCGGGCAGACAGCAGAACGCCAGCGCGAACAGCGCCGAACCGAGCCAGAACAGCGAGCCGGTTCCCTGCGTGGGCGCCGCCACCAACGTCCACCACGGCAGCAAGATCAGTACAGCGGGGATCGCCAGGAACATGACCAAGCGGGGTACATATCTCAAGAGGGTTCGTCCTCGCGCGCGGGTGTAGCGCGCGGTCCCTCACCCGGCGCCATGAACACTCCCGACGATAGCAGCGGTTATCCCACGCCGAGGCGGTCGGCGGCGACGGCGAGATCCTTGTCACCGCGACCCGACAGGCACAGCACGACGACGGAGTTCTCGACAACCTCGCCGCGGTCGGCCATCTCCAGCAGATGCCCGACGGCGTGGGCCGATTCGAGCGCGGCGAGGATGCCTTCGGTGTGACTGAGCGCCTGCATCCCGCGCAGTGCGACGGCGTCGGTGGCCGCGCGATAGCTCACCCGGCCACTGTCTTTCAGATGGCTGAGTTCGGGGCCGACGCCCGGATAGTCGAGTCCGGCCGCGATGCTGTGGGTTCGCGCAATCTGGCCGTCCTCGTCCTGGAGCAGGTAACTGTAGGAGCCGTCGATCTCACCCGGGCTTCCCATGCTCAGCGTCGCCGCGTGCGCGCCGGTGTCGACGCCGAGCCCGGCCGCCTCGACGCCGATCAGCCGCACCTGCGGATCGTCGGTGAACGGGTGGAAGACACCGATGGCGTTGCTGCCGCCGCCCACGCAGGCGAGAACGCAGTCGGGCAGTCTGCCTTCGGCACGCATGATCTGGTGTCTGGTCTCCGCGCCGATCACCGTCTGGAAATCCCGCACGATCCGCGGATACGGCGCGGGCCCTGCCGCGGTGCCGAACAGGTAGTGGGTGGTGTCCAGGTTCGCCACCCAGTCGCGGACCGCCTCGCTGATGGCATCTTTGAGGCGGCGCGATCCGCTGTCGACCGGTCGCACCTCGGCGCCGAGCAGATTCATCCGGACCACGTTCGACGCCTGGCGCCGCATGTCGTCGGTCCCCATGTAGACCACACAGGTCAGGCCGAGCATCGCGCACACCGTCGCCACGGCCACGCCGTGCTGGCCCGCGCCGGTCTCGGCGACGATCCGTCGTTTGCCCATCCGCCGCGCCAGCAGCGCCTGCCCGAGCGCATTGTTGATCTTGTGAGCGCCGGTGTGGGCCATGTCCTCGCGCTTGAGATAGACCCGCACGTCCGGCACGCCGAGCAACTCGGCGAACCGCCGCGCCTGATGCAGCAACGTGGGCCTGCCGACGCGGTCGCGCAGTAGTTCCCGGTACTCCGCCTCGAAGCTCGAATCGGCTTGTGCCAGAAGGTAGGCCGCCTCGAGATCCAGCAGCGCGGCCATCAGTCCTTCGGGCACGAATCTGCCGCCGAAAACGCCGAATCGTCCGCGCTCGTCGGGAAGCGTCTCGCGCCGGAACCCGCTCGCCGCCATGTCGTGATCAATCCTCATCAACACCAACGCTTTCACCGCCACCGATCCGACGGCTCAGTCTGTTCCGCTCGCACCAGCGCAATCCCACAGACCGGCAACAAGCGAGTTAACAGACTCGATCTTTCGGATGGTCGAGAACTTCTGTTGCGTCGAGATGTGATGTGGCTCATGCCGATATGGCATTGACTGTGCCGTTACGGCCAACGATGTCCTGGGTTCCGAATCGCACACCACACGGAAGGATCGACATGGCAGCGCCGGAATTCATTTCTGTAGAGGACTTTTTCAGACCGCCGACGAGTGCGGCGCCGTCGATTTCGCCGGACGGCACCAGGATCGCCTACCTGGCGCCGCGGAACAACCGGTTGAACGTGTGGATCAAGGACCTCGACTCCAACGAGGAAGCACGCTGTGTGACCGCGGAGGAGAACCGCGGTGTGCACGACTTCCGCTGGACCGGCGATTCGCGGTGGCTGCTCTACACCCAGGACGGCAACGGCGACGAGAAATGGCACCTGTATCGAGTCGATCTCGACAACCCGGGTGCGGAGGCGATCGACCTCACGCCGTTCCCCGGAGCGACAGTCGTCCACTTCGAGCTGCCCGGTGAACGGCCAGGAAAGGCGCTGCTGCACCTGAACAGCAGGGACATCGAAGTGTTCGACCTCTGCGAGCTCGACATCGCTACCGGTGCCATCACGGTGCTGGCCGAGAATCCCGGACATGTCGCCTTCTGGATGTGCGGTCCCGACGGCGACTTGTTCGCTCGCACCCTGACCTCCGCGGGCGATATCGAGATCTCACGATGGGACGTCGATGCTGCCACGTTGCACCCTATCGCGGTGTACGACGGTGCCGACTATCCGATGGGCGTGCTGCCGGTCCGGCTCACCCCGGACGGGTCAGGGGTGTGGATCGGTTCCAACCGCGGCACCGACCGGACCCGGCTGGTCCGGCTCGATCTGACCACCGGTGCGGAGACCGAGGTCGACAGTCACCCGACGTTCGACCTCGATACCCGCGGCGCCGTCTCTCCGGTGCTTCTGTCGCCACTGATTCTCGACCGCCGCACGGGGGAGTTGATCGGGGCCCGCTACCTCGGCGAACGACAGGTCGTCCACGCACTGGATCCACATTTCGCCGCGGTGCTGGAGAACCTGCAGAAGCTCTCCGACGGAGACCTGGCCGCTGTGTCCTCCGACGACACCGGGCAACGCTGGGTCGTCACCTTCACTCACGACCGCGACCCCGGTGTCGCGTACTACTACGACCATTCCACCGGCGCGCATCGGCTGCTGTTCCGGCCGTACCCGCATGTGGATCCCGAATCGCTGGCCCCGATGAGTCCGGTAACGATCCCGGCGCGAGACGGACTGAGCCTGCCCTCGTATCTGACGCTGCCCGTCGGCATCGAGCCGGTCGGGTTGCCGATGGTTCTGATGGTCCACGGCGGCCCGTGGTACCGCGACAGCTGGGAGTTCGACCCCGCCGCACAACTGTTCGCCAACCGCGGCTATGCGGTGTTGCAGGTCAACTTCCGCGGATCGACCGGGTACGGAAAAGCATTCGTCAAGGCGGCGATCGGAGAGTTCGCAGGCAAGATGCACGACGACCTCATCGATGCCGTGCACTGGGCCGTCGAGCAGGGCTACGCCGATCCGGACCGGGTTGCGATCTTCGGCGCGTCCTACGGTGGCTACGCGAGCCTCGTCGGCGTCACCTTCACTCCCGACGTCTTCGCGGCCGCTATCGACTATGTCGGCATCTCCGACTTGACGAACTTCCTGCGCACGATCCCCTCGTTCGCCAAGCCCCACACGGCCAACAATTGGCATCTCTTCGTCGGCGACCCCGACGACCCGGAGCAGAAGGCCGACATGCTCGCACGCTCGCCGATCACCCACGTGGACCGGATTCGCACACCACTGCTGGTGATCCAGGGCGCCAACGATGTCCGGGTGGTGCGCGCCGAGTCCGACAACCTCGTGAAAGCGCTCCTCGAGCGCGGAGTCGAGGTCGAGTACATGGTCAAGGACGACGAAGGACACGGCTTCGCGAACCCGGAAAACCAGATCGACATGTTCCATGCGATCGAGCGCTTCCTCGCTCGGCACCTCGGTGGGCGACGGGAATGATCGAATTCAGTCGCGCTTGACCATGCCGTAGCGGCATGGTTTTGACTGGTATCGATGTCGGCACTCGCGTGCCGGGCAGATCCGGTCGATGAGGAGGTGTGGCGTGGCGTGGAGCACCCGTGAACTCGCCGAGCTCGCAGGCACGAGCGTGCGTGCGGTGCGGCACTATCACGATGTCGGTCTGCTCGACGTGCCCGAGCGCGGTGCCAACGGCTACAAGCGCTACGGCGTGGCTCATCTGGTGCGCCTGCTGCGGATCAAACGCCTGACCGACCTGGGGTTCTCCCTTGCCAGGATCGCCGCGATGGGTGAGGCGGACGAACATCCCGAACAGGCACTGCGCACCTTGGACGCCGAGCTCGCCGCGACCATCGAACGCCTGCAACGGATCCGTGTCGAGCTCGCCATGACGCTGCGCAAACCCACACCGACCGACCTGCCGCCCGAGCTGGCCGTGGCCACCGCCGACGCGGATCTGCCCGACACCGACCGTGCGCTCCTCGTCGTGCTGACTCGCGTGCTCGGGTCCTCGACACTGCGCGCCTACGCCGAGGCGCTGCGGGGCTACTACGCGCAACCCGGGGTCCTCGAGTTCGACCAGTTGCCCGCGGACGCCGACGAGCGGACCCGCCGCGAGATGGCCGAACACCTGGTGCCCGCCACCCGGACGCTGCTCACCGGCCACCCGGAACTTCAAGATCTCACCGCCGACGCACCACGCGGTGCGCGCTTCGCCGAACGCGCAATCGGCGTGGCCCTGAACGATCTTTACAACTCCGCCCAGATCGACGTGCTCCGGCGCATGGGAAAACTGCTGGGCGGACCACCCGGCTCCGAGCAGGCTTGACCGGTTCGCCGACCAGCGATGCGCACGAGCCGGTGGCTCTCGAGGCGGCTTTCGGGTGCCGACCAGCCGCTTGGATGACTACCGCGGCGTGGTCGGCACCGATAGGACGAGGGACGGATCAACTGTCGAGGAACCGCAGCAACTCCGTGGTGACGAAGGCAGGGTTCTCCTCGACGAGCCAGTGCCCCGCATTCGGCACGTCCACTGCGCGCACGATGTTTGCCATGCGCGGCGCGATGGTGGCCCGGACCGGGTCGACCTGCCCCTGCGCGGTCATGAGCAGGGTCGGGACATTGATCGGTGCTGTCGCCGTGGTGTCGCGGACGTCCTTGTCGAGGGCGCGGTAGAGCTCGAAGCCGCCCGAGAGGACCTCGGGCCGACGGTATGTCCGCGCGTACTCGTCGATCTCGGCGTCGGTGAACGGGGATCGATCCGAGGTGCCGCCGAATGCCGTTCCGCCGAACGAAACCTGCGGGTAGAACAGTGCCAGGTAGTCGCGGACGTCGTCACCGACCACCGCCTCGGGGACTCGACGCTGGGCGTGGAAGGCGATGTGCCAGCTCAGTGAGCGGTATGTGGACGCATCGATCCCGGGCCCGGGGAGCGGCAAGTCGAGGTAGGCGAGGCGTGCGGTGTCGGAGGGGAACTGGGCGGCGTACTGGAACGCCACCGCGGCGCCGAAGTCGTGCCCGACGACGCGGGCGTCACGCACCCCGAGCCGATCGGCGAGCAAGGTGTGGACGTACCGCGCCAGGGTGGCCTTGTCGTAGCCGGTCGGGGAGCCGGTACTGTCGCCCAGCCCGGGGAGGTCGATGGAGTAGACGGTGTAGTTCTCGGCGAGCGCGGGCATGATCGGCCACCAGCCGTACCAGGTCTGCGGCCAGCCGTGAATCAGCACCACCGCCGGGCCGCTTCCGCCGGTCACGTAGTGCATCCGGACGCCGTCGACGTCGGCGAACTCGTGCCGGAAGGTGCTGTCGAACTGGGGGTCGCTCTGTGTGGCGACGGCGTAAGGGGGAACGTCCTCGGCGGCTGGTGTGGAGCAGCCCGCGAGAAAGATCGTCAGCAGCAGGGCGAATACGGTGGTCGCCCCCTTGTGCGCGGATCGGCGGAAGCGGCGCGGCCGCGCAGCGGTGATCATGGGTTCGGTCTCCTCGATTCGAAAAAGGGGTCAGCGCCCGGTCGCGCTGTCGATCAGTTCGCGGAGGATGTCCGCGTGGCCGGCGTGGCGGCCGGTTTCCTCGATCATGTGGGTGAGTGCCCAGCGGATACTGGGCGCGCGGCGTCCCGGCTGCGGCCGGGGGACAGGTGCGCCGAGGTCGGTGCAGCCGTCGAGAACTTCGTTCGCACGCTCGACCGTCGTGCGGTAGCGGTCGACGACATCGGCCACGCTGTCGGCCGGTGCGGCATGAAACGTCGTCTTCCAGTTGGTGACTTCCTCTCCGAGGAACGTCGCGCGCTCGACGAAGGTGAGGTGCTCGAGCAGGCCGAGCAGGTTCGTGCCCGACGGCACTGCCGGCGTTCGGACCTGCGGTTCGGGAGCGCCGTCGACCTTCGCGGCGATCGCGCTCCGTACGTAGTCGAGGAAACCGCGCAGGACCTCGATCTCGCTGTTTCCGGCCCGGGGCGGCGGGGTGTCGCGGCGGCGGGAGGTGGTATCCATCAAGGTCTCCTTCGGGGAAGAACGGATCAGGTAGTGCGCCGGATGACGAGGACGTGGTCGGTGACCTCGGCGGTACGCCCGCCCGGTCCGGTGGCGATCCGGCGGGGTGCGCCTGCCCGCTCGACCGTCCACGTCGCCGGGTCCAGATCGAGGCCCGTGGCGACCTCCCGCGGGGTCGGATACCGGACGTCGGGATCCTGATTCCATGACCACGGCGCGGTCGAGCCGTGGTCGACGACCAGCAGCCGCCCGCCCGAGCGCAGCGCGTGCGCGGCCCGGCGCAGAACGGCTGCCTTGTCCAGGTCGAAGGGGGTGTGCAGATAGTGGGCGCAGATCAGGTCGAACCGGCCCTTGGGGAACGAGTCGCGTAGGTCGTGCCGCTCGGCGACGACCCGGTCACCCAGGCCGCGCGCACGGGCAATGCCGGTAAGTCGCTCGACCGCCACGGCCGAGATGTCGACGGCGGTGACATGCCACCCCCGGTGGGCGAGCCACAGCGCGTCGCCACCGTTGCCGCACCCGAGATCCACAACGTCGCCGGGCGGCAGGCCCGTAACCGTTTTGGGGAGAAGGTAATTCGGCTGCGGGTCGGTGGCTGTCGGTCGGCCCGAGTAGACGCCGTCCCAGAATGTGCTCGCATCGGTCGTGCTCATCGAAGCTCCTTTCTCGGGGACCTGCTCAGTCTCGCGAGACCCACTTCGATCTGGCACGAATTCTTGCGGTTCCGGCAAGATGGGCCCATGGACCGTGAAACGGACGACGTGCTCAACACGGTGGGGCCGAGGCTGCGTGCGCTGCGCCGCGACCGCGGCATCACCCTCGCCGATCTCGCGGCGACGACCGGGGTGTCGGAGAGCACCCTGTCCCGGCTGGAGAGCGGGCAGCGGCGGGCGACCCTGGAATTGCTGCTGCCGCTGGCCCGTACCTACGACGTTCCGCTGGACGACCTCGTCGGCGCCCCGCGCACCGGTGACCCTCGGCTCCATCTGAAGCCGATCCGGCGGTTCGGAATGGTCTTCATTCCACTGTCCCGGCGGCCCGGCGGTGTGCAGGCGTTCAAGATGATCATCCCCGCGCGGCCGGAACCGCTCGAACCGACACCGCAGACTCACGAAGGCTTCGAATGGCTGTACGTGCTCAACGGTCGCCTGCGGCTGGTGCTCGGCGACCGCGACCTGACATTGCCGCCCGGTGAGGCAGCCGAGTTCGATACATCCTTGCCGCACTGGCTGGGCAGCGCCGACGGCGGTGTGGTCGAGCTTCTCATCCTGTTCGGCCTGCAAGGGGTGCGTGCGCACGTGCGCGCCGACCCGCACCGGTCATCTCGCGGCGGGAGCCTTTGACGAGATGCGTTCGGACATCACAGGAAAGGCCAGGGCGCAGTCGCCGTGGCGTCATAGCCGCCGCGGAAGACGGTGCGGTCCAACGACCGCCGCCCCGGGTGGATCCGTTCCTCGGCGGCGTAGCCGATGGACATGAGCAGGGCAATGGCGAGGTCGGCGCGGTCCTCGATGCCGATCACCTTCTTCACCTCGTCCTCGTCCCAGCCGTTCATGGGCGAGGTGGCCAGCCCGAGTTCGGTGGCGGCGAGCATGACGTAGGTCGCGGCGATCATGGCGTCCTTCACCGCGTACTCACGCTCGAGACCGCGGTCGGCCAGTCCCTGCTGGAATTCGGTGGCGGCAGCGGAGAATCCGGTAATGAACTCCTCGCTCCATGCCCCGGTGTGGCGCGCCTGTTCGTAGACATCGGATCTGTCCGCCCGCCACGCGTGCGGCTCGGCGACGAAGACGAGCATGACCGGCGCCTCCTGCGGCTGCGGCTGACCACCGGTGGCCCAGGTCAGGCCCTCTCGTCCTGCGGTGTCGGTGACCACCACGATGGACCGGTCCTGCAGGTTCCAGCTCGACGGCGCTTGCATCGCCAAGTCGAGGAGGGTGTCGAGATGAGCGGCGGGCACCGGATCGGGGAGGTAGTGGCGGACGGTGCGGCGGGTGCGGATCGCGTCGGCGACCGAAAGCGTCTTGGTCATGAAACTAACTATCGGAGAGTGACTCTCTATCGGGAAGAGGGCACTCATTAGTGCGTTACTCTCCTTGGTGTGACGATCGTGGAATCCTCGGGCCTGCCCGCCGACGTGTACTCCGCCAAGTGCCCCACCCGGCAGGTCCTCGATCACATCGCAGGCAAGTGGACGGTGCTGGTGATCGACTCCCTCCTCCAGCAGGGCACCATGCGCTACACCGACCTGTCGCGCCGTATCGGCGGTGTCTCCCAGAAGATGCTCACCCAAACCCTGCGCAGTCTGGAAAGCGACGGATTCCTCACCCGCACAGTGCATCCCACCATCCCTCCACGCGTCGACTACGAACTCACCGACCTCGGCCGCAGCCTGGCGGAACCCGTCAGCGCCCTGCGCCAGTGGGCCGAGCGGCACATCAACGACATCGAACGGGCTCGCCAGGCGGCTGCCCAAGAACCCACATCACATCGAGGCGCATGATGGGGGTCGGTGTCAGGGCCCGGTCCGAGGGTGACCGGGGTAGGCATAGAGGTCAGGTGACAGGACGTATCGGCGGAAGTGGGGTGAGCAGCGATCGCAAAGGTGTCAGATCGTATGACAGTGGATCCGGCAGCACGGACCGAAGGGGCGGAATGGTGACCGGTGGCCCGGACAGAACGTCCGAAGTCGCCTCATTGGCTTTGACCGCGTCGATGCGGACCTTTGCGGCAACGGCCGAACCCTTGATGTCGCCCCGGCAGGCGGCGACGAGCCCCTGTTGATGCAGGTGCCGGATCATCGGCAGAAAGCGCAGGCTCATCTGCGGAGTGAGCTGACCGACCCGCTGATCATCGATACGTACCTCGACATGAGGCTTCGCGCGACCGCTTTCGGGAACGTTCTCGTGCAGAGTTGCGAACAGCAGGCCGTATCCCGCCGCGGGCACGAAGTCGAGTAGTACGTCGAAGTGTTCGTCTTCCTTGGTGACCTGCACAAACGCCGATCTCGGCAGCATCGTGTACGGAACGGTGGGTGGTTCGTTCACCGGGAGCGCTTCGCTGGGTTCGCCGAGGGCTATGTGCACGTATGCACTGAATTCGACACCGTCCCAGCCGTCGTACTCGCGTGCCCAGATGCGGCTGGCGGTCGTGGGAACGAATCCGGAAGCGACGATGCGCCGGACGACATCAGCCCATTGCGGTGCCTCCTCTGCACCGATGTAGCCGATCGTTCGTCCTCGTGCGCGGACCGAGATGGCCCAGGGGCCTCGCGTCCCGTCCGGCTCCGGAACCAGTTCGACGTCAGGGTTCAGTTCTGCGCTGCCGTCGAGGAAATCTTGTGGCAGCAGACTCCGAATCGCCGGCAGATGCTCGTTGTCGACGGCGAGTTCGTAGTCGCACCACCTTCGTGCTTGGCTCCACAGCCGATATGACGAGCCGACCGAAGCGGCAGCGGTGCTGAGACCCATGTCGGCGTCGCCATCGTCGTCGATGTCGACCCCGAAATCCGTTGCCAGACCGGCCAGGCCGGACGCCCAGCCCTGACCGACCGCTCGAATCTTCCATCTGCCGTCCCGGCGGTAGATCTCGCCGAACAGAAACGCCGATTCCGAGGCGGCGTCGCCGGCCGCGTACAGGGCCAGCGAATGCCCGGCACGGTCATCGACCCGGAATGTGAGTTCGCCGAGCTGCCCGAAACTTCCGGTAGCGACGCTACCGGCCAACGCCACAGTCTGTACTGGGGCTGGAATCGTGGACAGGTCGACGGCGATCCGCGCCTGTGCACCGTGCTCAGTCGCGCGGACGCCGAGGAATCGCACCGCACCGTTCGGTGACTCCGGCTGATTGTAGAAGACGAAATCACCATCGGCACCAACCTTTCCATCGGCACCGAGTAGCAGCGCGGAAGCATCGACCTCGATCTCCGACCTCGCCCACCCGATGACGACGTCGATACCGGCTACGCCAGCCGGCAACGGAAGGTTCTGGCCTTTCGACAGCTTCAGCAAACTCACGGCCTCGCTCTCACGATTCGACATGCACGGTCACCAAAGATCCCGACCCAGCTGGCGAAGACCCCCGACCCAGCCACGTCGACGCAGGACATCGTCTGCATTGCAGTAGCTATTCGAGCCCGGCGCCGATCTTGTTACGTGTGGCCGAGACCCACTACCTCGACATCCCCGAGACCCGTGCCTGACAACCGCGAGGTGCTCGAGAGACAGCCCGGGCGGTTGTGTCAGACCGTGAGGACGACTTTCGCTCGCGCGTGCTCGGTTTCGAGGTAGTGGATGGCCGTGGCGGCCTCGCTGAGCGGGTAGGTCCGGTCGATCACCGGCGTGAGCTTCCCGGCTTCGGCCAGCTCGCCGAGCGTGGTCAGATTGTCGGCGCGCGGCACTACCTGGAGGACGTCCACCCAGCGGGCGAAGCGCGCCAACACCATTCCCGTCACCATGAGCGCCATCGGCCCGACAACCGAGCCGCCGCGGTAGATGCCGCCACCGGACAGGACAACCTTTCCACCCGGTGCCAGCACTCGCCGCAACTCGGTCAGCGAGTGATTGCCGACGAGGTCGAAGATCACGTCGTAACGGGCTGCGCCGCTGGTGAAGTCGTCCCTGGTGTAGTCGATGACGCGGTCCGCGCCGAGCGACCGCGTCTGCTCGACGTTCTTGGTGCTGCACACACCGGTGACGTCCGCGCCGAAGGCCTTGGCGATCTGCACGGCGAACGTGCCGACGCCGCCGGACGCACCGTTGATCAGTACTCGATGCCCCGGCTGGACTTGCCCGAGGTCCCGCAGTCCCATCAGTGCGGTGTTGCCCGCTACGGGAATCGCGGCCGCCTGCTCGAAGGTCAGGCGAGCCGGTTTGTGCTCGACCACGCTTTCCGGGGCGGCCACGTACTCGGCGAAGGCGCCATCGGCCTCGCCGAACACCTCGTCACCGGCCTTGAACCGCTTCACGTTTCGCCCAACGGACTCGACCCGGCCCGCGAAATCGCGGCCGCGGATCTTCGCCCGCGGCCTGCGCAGTCCCATCATCGGCCGGGCCAGGTACGGATCGCCCCGCATCACATGCCAGTCGAGGGCGTTGACCGCAGCCGCGTGCACCCGGACCAGCACCTCGTCGTCACCGGGCACCGGTGTGGAGACGTCCCTGAACTCGAGGGCCTCCGGTGATCCGTACCGGTCCTGCATGATCGCCTTCATCGGTTCTCCATTCGCGCTACCGCTATCGCCGAAACGGTAGATCGACATGCCGGGGCCGGATATCAGGGAAGCCCCTGAGACCAGCACTGATTTCGTGCCTGCCCTTCGAGAACCAGGCCCCCTGGAAAACCCCCTACGACCGGGAAGTCGCGGCTTGGGCCCGACTGACATCCACCGTCACCATGGGAGCCGCCGCCGGTGCGATTGTCGGCGCCGTCGGCGCCGGTGCCATCGGCTGTCTTCTCGGCGGCGTCACCGCTGGCGTCGCGACCGGGCCCCTGGCCATGCTGTTCGGCGCGGGACCACTCGCAGGCTGCCTCATCGGCGCAGCCGCACTCGCCCCCCTCGGAGTACTTGGCGGAGCGATCTTCGTCGGCGCCCCGATCGCCACCGCAGCGGTCATCCAATACCTCACAACGGTCAACTCGCCCTTCCCCGCACCCGCCGCCCCCAAGTAGGACACTCCCGCCGGTCCGCTTCGACGGCGCGATGCGCAAGTGGAGGATTGCAGGCACCGAGGATGTGGTAATCCTCCATGTCCGCACCGAGTTTCGCCTCGAGGGTGGCTTTCTCAGGCGAGAGCGAGGAAGAGCTTCTCGAGTTCGGCTTCGGACATCGGTTCGGAGCCGTCGGCGGTGTCTCCGGTCAGGCATTCGCGCAAGCCGGTCGCGACGATCTTGAAACCTGCGCGATCGAGCGCTCGGGAGACCGCGGCGAGTTGGGTCACCACGTCCTTGCAGTCGCGGCCCTGTTCGATCATGGAGATCACACCGGCGAGCTGACCGTGTGCGCGACGCAGCCGGTTGAGCACCTGGTTGATGGTCTCTTCGTTGCCGACCATGGCGTGTTCCTTTCGTCGTTGGCCTCACCGAGCATACCCCTCGGGGTATCCCCGGGCTCGGCTCGAGCCGAGCCCGGGGATGTGATTTCAGTGGTGCGCGAAGCTGATAGAGGGCAGTCGCTTACGCAGCCAGGCGGGCGACCACCACGCGCCGTGGCCGGTCAGGCGCAGCAACACCGGCAGCAGCACTAGCCGGACCGCGAACGCGTCGAGCAGCACCGCGACGCCCAGAATGATGCCCATCTCCTTGGGCGGGAGCGGGTCGGCCAGGGCGAAGGTGAAGAAGACCGCGACCATGACCGCAGCCGCGGCGAAGATCACGCGCCCGGAGTGGGCCATACCGTCGATCTGCGCGGACTTCGGGTCGTTGGAGTGTTCGTAGTGTTCCTTGGCCGTGGCCAGCAGGAACACCGTGTAGTCCATGGCGATGGCGAAGATCATGGCGAAGAAGAACACCGGTCCCCACCCGTCCAGGAAGCCCTGCGGGGTGAAGCCGAGCAGGCTCGCGCCGTGTCCGTCCTGGAAGATCAGTTTCGCCACACCGAAGGCCGCGGCGGTCGACAGCAGGCTGACCACGGTGCCCAGGGCGGCGATCAGCGGCGCCTGCAAGGCGATCAGCAGCAACGCGAATCCCAACACCAGGATGATCCCCGCGATCAGGGGCAGGTAGTCGTTCAACGCCTGTTGCAGGTCCAGGTTTTCCGCTGGTGCGCCGCCGACCAGTGCATCGGAGGGGAGGGTGCGGCGCAGATCGTCGAGGATTTCGCCCATGCGCCCATCGGACGGATCGACATCGGGCAGCGCTTGCATCATCACCAGGCCGCTGTCGACGTCGGCCGGTTGGGCGGGGGTGACCATACTGATGCCGTCGACCGTCATGGCGGTCTGGGCGAGCCGGTTCGATTCGGCTGCCGGCGCGATGATCTGCAGCATGCCCGGCGCGCCCTTGCCCATCTGGGCTTGGACCAGCTCGTAGCCTTGGCGCACGGGTGCGTCGGTCGGGACGACCTGAATCGAGGGCATCGCCACCTTCAGTCCGAACACCGGCACGGACAGCCCGATCAACACGATCAGCGCGCCGATGGCGAACGGCCACGGCTTGTCGTGCAGCAGTCGGCCCCATGCGGCGAATCGCGGCGACCGGTGCTGCTGCCGCTTGGCGTGCGGAAGGGCGCCGGCATTGATCTTGCTGCCCAGCGCTCCCAGCGCGGCGGGCAGCAAAGTCATCGTGGCCAGCAGGACGAAGGCGACCGCGAACGTGATGCCGACCGCCATGGTCCGCACTGCGGGCGCGGGCACGATCAACACGGCCGACAGGCTCACCAGAACGGTCAGCCCGGACAGTGCAACGGCCTTCCCGGCGGTGTCCATCGTCTCGGCAACTGCTGATCTGCCATCGGGGGCACTGGTCAACGCGTCCCGGAATCGGGCCACGATGAACAGCGCGTAGTCGATGCCCAGTGCCAGCGCGAACATCATCGCGAAGTTCATGGCCCACACCGAAATCGGGGTGATCTCGTTCAACAGCACGAGCCCACCGGCCGAGGCCACCAAACCTGCCAAGGTCAACAGCAGCGGCAGCCCGGCCGCGACCAGCGACCCGAACGCCAGCACCATGATCGCCAAAGTGACCGGCCAGGAGAACATCTCGGCCTTGATCATGGCGTCGTGGTTGGCCTTGTTGAAGTCGCTCCACAACGCCGAGGCGCCGGTGGGGTAGACCTCGATTCCATCGCCGGACAAATCCGTCAGCGACTCTTTGTGCTCGTCGACCGCCTTGACCATGTCGTCGGTGGAGGCATTGGCTCCCGCGATGAGAATGCCGGTGTGCCCATCCGGGCTGATCGACATCCCCGGCTGCGGCGGGACCACGTCACCGAAGCGCGTATCGCCTGCGAAGACACCGGTGATCTCACCGACCACCTGCTGCACGCGCGGGCTGTCGATCGTCGCGGTGTCGGAATGAACCACCACCTGCACCGCCGCCGAGGAGTTCCCGCCGAAATGCTGCTGCGCCAGTTCGCGGACGCGGACCGACTCCGAGCCGTTGGCCTGCCAGCCCGCCCCGGCGAGCGAGGTGAACACGTTCGGTGCGGCCGCGCCTAGCGCGATCAACACCAGCAGCCATGCGCCGAACACGATCCAGGAGCGCTCGGCCATCGTGACGCCGAGCCTGCCGAGCACGCCACCGGTTCTCGGTGGCGAGGTGTCGTGAGCTGGGGGAGCGGCCAAAGAGTCGGTCATCACAGTCTCCTTCATACCCCTGGGGGTATATCGGTCTGGGCTCTAACATACCCCCAGGGGTATCTTGTGTGAAGAGTGTTGTACGGCACGGGGTGGCGTCGGGCTGTTGAGGTCGCGAGACGGAAGCGATGGTCATCGACTGAGTGACCTGCGCAAAAGAGGTGGTTGTCACAACACCCTGGCATACCCTAGGGGGTATAGTGACCCCATGTAATATACCCCGTGGGGTATTCAGAAAGATGGTCTCTGGCACACGCTGCTGCGGCCCGCTGGGAGGTGCGGAATGAAGGTTGTGATCGTCGGTGGTGTAGCTGGTGGTATGTCGGCTGCCACCCGGTTGCGCCGGCTGATTGAATCGGCGGAGATCGTCGTTCTAGAACGGGGCGATCATGTGTCGTTCGCCAATTGCGGTCTGCCGTATTACCTCGGCGGGGTGATCCAGAAGCGAGAAGCGTTGTTGCTGCAGACTCCGGAGTCGCTCGCGGAGCGGTTCCGGCTGGACGTACGGGTGCGGCACGAAGTGGTGGCGCTGGACCCGGCGGGGCGCAGCCTCACCGTCCGTGAGCTGGACTCGGGTCGAGAGTATGTCGAGTCCTTCGACGAACTGATCCTGAGCACCGGTGCTGCCGCGATCGTCCCACTGTTGCCGGGGGTCGAGCGGGCCCTGGTGCTGCGAGATGTCGCCGATATGGACCGCGTGGCCGAGGCGCTCGGCGGTGCGCGGTCGGCAGTAGTGGCCGGGGCGGGTTTCATCGGCGTGGAAATGGCCGAAAATCTTGTGCGACGGCAGATTTCGACCACCGTCGTGCAGCGCGGTGTGCAGGTGTTGTCGCCGATGGATGTCGAAATGGCCGCCCCTGTCGCGGCGGAGATGCGTGAACATGGGGTCCGGCTGGAATTGGGTGCGGAGCTGAGTCGCATCGACGCCGATACGGTGACCCTTTCCGATCGGCGCGTGATCCCGGCCGATGTGGTGGTGATGGCGGTCGGGGTGCGGCCGGAAAGCGTGCTCGCCCGCGAAGCCGGTCTCGAGATCGGTTCCGGCGGTGGCATTGTCGTCGATGATCGGCTGCGCACATCAGTGCCGCACATCTACGCCGTCGGTGACGTAGTGGAGAAGAGGGACGCGGTGAGCGGTCGGTCGATGCTCGTCCCGTTGGCCAATGCGGCGAATCGGCAGGGGCGGTTGGTCGCGGACGTGATAGCCGGACTGCCTGCCATCGACCCGCCCGCCCAGGGCACCGCAATCCTGGGCGTCTTCGATCTCACCGTGGCGATGACCGGATGGAGCGAGAAGCGCCTGCGCGCCGCGGGACGCCCGTTCCGCGTTCTGCATTCGCATCCGCTAGCCCACGCCGGCTACTACCCGGATGCGCGCACGATGTCGGTGAAACTGCTCGTCGATCCCGTCACCGACGAGATCCTCGGCGCGCAGGCGGTGGGCGGAGACGGAGTCGACAAACGCATCGACGTGCTGGCCACCGCCATGGCAGGCGGCATCCCAGCCTCCCGATTGATGGACCTGGAGTTGGCCTACGCCCCGCAGTTCGGTTCGGCCAAGGATCCGGTGAACATGCTCGGCTACATGGCCGACAACCTGCGCACCGGAGCAATCCGCACCGTGCAGTGGCATGAAATCAATGACGCGATTGTCGCAGGCGCCCATGCGGTCGACGTACGATCACCGGAAGAGTTCGCCGCCGGATCCATACCCGGTGCGCTCAACATCCCTCTGGACGAATTGCGCGATCGAGCGGGCGAGATCCCGGCTGGTCCGGTTCTGGTGTTCTGCCAAGTGGGTCAGCGCGGCAACACTGCGACGCGATTGCTGACCCAACTCGGCCGAGATGCGGTCAACCTCGACGGTGGCTATCGAACCTGGCGCGACGCAACAACGGCCGAGGTCCGGTAGTCCAAGCCCTGAGCTTTTCGAAGAAAGGAAACAGCACAATGTGCCAACGAATTGTCTGCCGACAGTGCGGCAAGCCCGGCTACAGCGGATGCGGCGAACACGTCGAGCAAGTACTCGGCGATGTACCGAAGGCGCAACGGTGTTCGTGCACCGACCAGACGCGACCACGCAAGCGGTGGTTCTTCGGCGGTTGATCGGCCAGGTTTGTCGCGAGTCGGGAAAATCCGTTGGTGTCGAAGCGCTCCCCATCAGACCGTCGACCGTGCAGTGGTTCTTCTGCGCATGAACACGTGCGGTGGGACACCTGGAACTCGTTGACGGGGCGGCCGAACTGGGTGCGCTGCGATGGGCTCTGTCAAGCAATCACGCGCGTCTGAGCCATGGCACCGAACATGCGGGAGATGCCCCGGCCTGCCGCATGCAGAGCCGGAACCGCGGTCCGGGCCGACGCCTCGTTGGGGACGACGACCGACAGCGCCGCCACGATCCGCCCGCCCGCCGCGCGGACCGGCACCGCGATACCGGTGGCGCACTCGTCGACGAACCCGGGGCAATAGGCCAGGCCGGTGCGCCGGATCTCGCCCAGCGTCGTGCGCAGCAGATCGGGGTTGGTGATCGTGTATGGCGTCAGCGCACGCAGCGGGCCCGACAGCACCGATTCCTGGAGCTCGCGAGGTCCGTGCGCGAGCAGTACCAACCCGCTCGAGGTCGCGTGGAGCGGGAGCCGCCCGGCGACGCGGACCCGGTTGCGGACGGCTTGTGGCGCGGAGAGCCGTTCGATGTAGAGCACCTCACGGTCCTGCAGCACGCCCAATTGCACGTGGTGCCCGACCACGGCATGCAGATCGGCCATCACCGCCCCGTCGAACTCACAGCGCGGTGCGCTCACGGGCAAGGCCGGTTCGGCAGTCGACTACAACGAATACCCCGGCCTCGACCACGAAAGCGTCGTCGCCCGCGGCGCCGAGGGCTTCCCGTCGTGGGCAGCCGATCGCTTCGCAGGCAAGCAGGCACCGAGCAACTGCCCCGCCTGACCGCACGGCCCGGTTTCAGGCATCGAGGCTCTGGACGAGCACGACCTTGCCGGTGACCGTGCCGGACTCGGCAAGTGCCATCGCACGGGCGGCTTCGGTCAGCGGAATGCGGGCAGCGACCTGGGGGCGCAGTGTTCCGTGCACGGCGAGCGCGAACACCGACCCCAGGTCTTCGGCGATCCGGTGACGGAAGCGGCCTGCGTTGCGCTTGCCCGCCCAGATGTTGAAGAAGTGGGCATGGCGGCGGTTGGGCAGCGCGTTCCACCACAGCAGCCGGGCGAACAGCTTCAGTACCGGCAGGCGTGAGTCGCCCGCATCATCACGGGTCGAGGCGGTGCCATAGGAGACGAGGGTGCCGCCGGGGGCGAGCAGCCGGAACGAGTCCACGATGCCCGGGCCGCCGATATGGTCGAACACGGCATCGACCCCGCCCGGGGCCAGCGCACGGACCTCGGCGGCCACGTCGCCGCGGTAGTCGATCCAGCTCGCGCCGAGCGCTTCGACCGCGGCACGGTTGCGCGGCGAGGCCGTGCCGAGGACCCGGATCCCCGCCGCACGGGCCAACTGCACCAGTGTCGAGCCGACGCCCCCGTTGGCGCCGTGGACCAGAATCGTCGCGCCACGGGGCACCGCGGCGGTGCGGTGCAGCATCTGCCAGGCCGTGATCCCGTTCACCACAAGCGTTTCCGCTTCGGCGGCGCCCAGGCCGACAGGCACCGGGACCACGTCCGCGGCGTCGAGAAGGATGTGGCTGGACCAGCCCCCGATCTTGGTCAGCGCGGCGACTCGCTGCCCGATCAGCGCGGGGTCGACCGACGCACCCGCCGCGGCGACGATGCCGACCAGGTCGTAGCCCGGCACGAACGGGAACGGCGGCTGGTCGTAGTACTTGCCCCGCCGCATCTGCTGCTCGGCGAAGGAAACGCCGGAGGCCTCCACCGTGACGAGCACCTGCCCCGCGGCGGGTGCGGGCAATTCGCGTGTGGTGATGAGCAATCCGTCGGGATCGACGGTGCCGGGGAGAACGATCTCGGTGGCGTGCACGGTGGACATAGGTGAAACCTCCTTGGTGATGAGTGACTGTTCACTCACTTCGAGTGTCAAAGAAAGGCCCCCGAAGGGGCGGTGCGGTCGTGCCGGCTCAGCGGGCGGCCGGATGGCGGATGCCAGCGGCCAGAAGGGTGGCCCAGTCGCTGGTGTCGCCGTCCAGTCCCAGGGTGGTGATGAGATGGCAGAGCTGGCCGTAGGCCATGAAACGCTGCACCTGCTCGTCGGTGGCGCCGGATCGTTGCTTGGCGAATTGCGTCGTGCGGGCCAGGCCGCGGCGCATCGCGTCGGCGACCTCGGGGATGTCGGCCGCGGACTGAGCGTGCACCTGCAGCATCAGCAGGTTCTTGTCGCTGATCAATTCGGCATAGGCACCACCCATCTCGTGCAGGATCTGCTCCGGGCTCGCCTCTCCGGCGCGGGTGGCCCCGGCCGACAGTGCCTTCTCGACGAGTTCGAAGCAGCGGTCCAGGGCGGCGACGAAGAGTGTGGTTTTGCCGGGGAACAGCTTGAACACATAAGCCTGCGAGATCCCCGCCTTGGTGGCTACCGCGTTGGTCGGCGTGCCGTGGAATCCGGCACGGGCGAATTCCACGATCGCCGCGTCGATCACCACGTCGCGCCGGGCATCCGAGGTCGAGAGGGTGGCACCGGTCTTCGTCATGTGAGTGACTGTACACTCACTCTCGCTCGGTGTCCAGCCGTCAGTCACACGCGGCCGCGTGGCCCGAAACCCCGATTCAGTTGTGGGCGTACACCAATAGACCCGGCTAGTGCCGCGTCCAGAATGGTCGGTGCGGTGACCGACCGAAGGCCCCCTTCATCCCGCCAGACCGACTAACGGTGACCTTTTGGTCGGATTGCGTGTCCAACCTTTGTGACCGGGGCACTAGCTCGAATTCGGCGGGTCGATCACTCGCGTCGGTGAGAACTACCTATGTGGTCTCCTGCGAGGCGAATAGGTAGTTTTCGCCGACGCGAAACACACTGTGCCGCTGGAAGTCTCCTTCTCGTCGACGAACGACGAGGAGGAACGATGACCACCGCCCGGCACGCACCCCCGCGGGTGGCCCAGGCGACGCTGCTGGCCGCGGCCACGCTGACCATCATGGCCGCGGCCATCATCGCGCCGAGTCTGCCCGCGATGACCGAGGTCTTCGACACGGCAGATGTATTGGTCAGGCTGACCCTGACGGTCACGTCGCTGGCGATCGCGATCAGTGCTCCGCTGAGCGGCACCGTCGCCGACCGAGTCGGGCGGCGACCGTTGCTCATCGGCAGCTTGGCGCTCTACGCGGTGGCGGGCACCGCAGGCTATTTCGTCTCCGATCTTGCCGTGTTGCTGGCCACCCGGGCACTGCTCGGTGTCGCGGTCGGCGGGATCATGACCGCGGTCAGTGCGTTGATCACCGACTGGTTCGACGGACCACGGCGTGCTTCGTTCCTCGGGATGCAGCAGGCAGCGGCGAGCCTCGGGGGAGTGGTGTTCCTGCCACTGGCCGGTGTACTGGCCGGCCTGGACTGGAAACTGCCGTTCTGGATCTACGCCGTGTCCGCACTGATCTTGCCCTTCGCCGTGCTGACGATCGGTGAGCCCGCCCGCGCCGCCACACCCACCGCCGCGTCCGGCGGGTCACGGAACTCGTTGCGCATCTACGGAATCTACGCACTCGCACTGGTCGCGACACTCGCGTTCTTCATGGCACCGACCCAATTGCCGTTCCTGCTCACCGATTTCCACGTCGGGCCCGCGGTCACCGGAATCGTGGTCGCCGGGAGCACACTGACCGGTGTCGTTGGTGCGCTGGCCTTTCCGGCCCTGCGCAACAGGCTCGCACCCACCACGATCACCACCATCAGCATCGGCCTGCTGGGGCTGGGCTGGCTGGTGATCGGCACCGCGGGATCTGTCGCGCTGATCCTGGCCGGACTGCTCGTCGGCGGCATCGGCGTCGGCCTCGTTGTGCCCAACCTGAACCTGCGCCTTGCCGACCTGGCAGCCCCGGACCGGCGCGGCCAAGTCCTCAGCGGACTCGTCACCGGGATATTCCTCGGCCAGTTCCTCTCGCCGCTGGCCGTGCAACCACTCATCCAGACCATCGGCGTCGCCGACACTTTCGCGCTCAGCGGTGTCGCGATGACCGTGGGCGCGGCCCTGGCCGCGCTGCCCACCCTGCCACAGAACAAGAACAGGAAAGTCGCATGATCTACCACGGCAACCGATTCACCATCAAGGCCTCCGCCACCCCCGAACAGGTCGAAGAGGCGCTCGAGAGCCTGCGCAACCAAGGCCGGGTCATCCCGTCGGTGAAGTCCTTCGTCGTCGGCCCCGACTACGGCGGCGAATACCACTACGGCGCGGTGTTCGCCATCGAGGACCTCGAGGGCTACTGGGAATACCTCGTGCATCCGGCCCACCTCAACACCGACCGGGTTGGACTGCCCCTGGTGGACAAGTTCGTGTCGTTCGACATCACCGACGACGAGGACCCGCAGCTGGCCGACAAGATCGCCGAGCTGCACCAGCGCCGCTACGACACCATGCCCGACATCACCAAGCTCGTCTCCAAGCTCGGCGAATACACCGGCAGTGCTGCCCCCGGCCAGCACGGCGAATAGGAGCACAATGTCCTACGACAAGATCGCGCAGGCCTGGGTCGACATATGGAACGGTGACCTGTCGCTGGTCGAAGGCACCGTCCACCCGGATTTCGTCTCCCATGCCGCACCGCTGCTGGGCGGACCTCCCGCGGACACGACAGGCCGCGACAACCTCGGCACCTGGGTCGGCGGCATCCGGGCAGCTGTCCCCGACCTCCGCTTCACCGTTCAGGTCGGTCCACTGGTCGACGATCCCTACCTGGTGCTGCGCTGGCTCGGTCGCGGGACGTACCAGTCCGGTTTACCCGGTGCAGCGCCCGGACCGACTCCGATCGAGTTCTTCGGCACCGACATCCTGAAGGTGACCGACAACCTGATCAGCGAGTACTGGGCCAACGCCGACAGCATGTGGGTCGCCCAGCAACTGGGCATTCACTGAGGCTGCAGGTCGGGCAACTCCCGCAGCTGTCTGCGGGAGGTGATGCCCAGCTTGCGGAAGATGTTGCGCAGGTGGGCATCGATCGTGCGAGGGCTGAGGAAGAGCCGGTCGGCGACCTCTTTGGTCGTCGAACCGGCGGCCACGAGCCGCGCGATATGCATTTCCTGCATGGTCAGCTCGTCGTGGGTGCGGGTGGAACGGCTGCCCGCCTGGGCTCCGGTGGCCCGCAGTTCGTCTGCGGCACGACGGGCGAACGCTTCCATCCCCAACTCCGACAGCCGGTTGTGCGCACTGCGGAGCCGCTGGCGTGCATCCAGCTTGCGGTTCTGGCGGCGCAACCATTCCCCGTACAGCAGCTCGGTCCGAGCAAGGTACGGCGTGAGCCGGGTTCCGTCGAACAGGTCGATGGCCTCCAGATAGGCCGGTTCGTCCCCGGTGACGAGGGCGCGGGCGCACGCGGTGACTC
This sequence comes from Nocardia lijiangensis NBRC 108240, assembly GCF_001613045.1. Classification (GTDB taxonomy): domain Bacteria; phylum Actinomycetota; class Actinomycetes; order Mycobacteriales; family Mycobacteriaceae; genus Nocardia; species Nocardia lijiangensis. Next base: position 37,802 of record NZ_BDBP01000074.1, read on the forward strand.
CGGCAGCCCACACCGTGCCGCTCGGCTGGGTGCGTTCGGTCAGTGCCGCCAGCGCGGCCTCGGCTTCGGTGCTGCGGCCGCAGTGCACCGCGGCCTCGATCAGCTCCGGCAGGGCGATACCCGCGAGGAACAGGTCACCACCGGCTGCGGCCCGCTGCGCGGCGGCCAGCGCCGCCGGATAGTCGGCCAGACCGTTGCCCAGCACCGATTGGGCCCAGTGGATGTTGGCGATGAGCTGCCCGGCGCCGCGGGCGTCAGCCGCCGCTGTCGCCGTGTCGAAGAGTTCGCGCGCTTCCTGCTGACGGCCGCGGATGGCGGCCAGGTGCAACCGCGGGTACATCGTCGGTGGTGCGCCGACGGCATCGGCGATCGCTTCCTCTTCCGCGATCGCCGACATCGCCGTGGCGAAGCCACCGGTGTGCACGGCGCCGGAGGCCACCTGGGCAAGACCGAGCCGCAGCATGACCGGCGAGCCGGAACTACGACCGGTTTTCATGATCCACTCGGTGATCACGTTGTGCGCGTCGATGTCCCACAGTTCGCCCGCGACCATCGTGGCCAGTGCGGGACGGGCAGCGAACACGCCGACATCGGTGACGATCGACCGCAGCAAGGGCGCCGCCGCCCGGTGCCCCCGGGTGGTCAGCGTGAGCAGTGCGTCCAGGATGTCCGGTGATGCCGGAGCCTGTGGGGCAGAACCGGATGCACGGATCACCCGGTCCATCACCCCGCTGGCGCGGCCGACAGCCAACGCCATTTCCAGCGCGTCGAGGTAGCAGTCGCGCGACCATGCCGGATCCAGGGCGGCCAGCCGCTGCGCGGCGCGGAGCACGAACGACGGGCCGTCCCCGTCGCCGTGCCGACCGAACGCGATCTGCCCGCGTAGCAAGTCGATTCGAGCGAGCACCTCGTCGTCCAAGCCGCTGGTGTCCACGGTGGTCAGCAGATCCGAGGCTGCTTCGACAGCACCTGCTTCCACCGTGACCCGTACGGCAGCGAGTGTGCGTCCTGTGCGTTTGGCCGGGTCCAGCGACAGCGCCGCGGCGCGTTCGAGGAACGCTGCCGCGGCCGCGACGCCGCACCGGGCCTGGGCCCGTGACGCGGATGCCTCCAGTTCGGCGGCAACGGCTTCGTTCGGCCCGGCACCGGCATGAGCTCGGTGCCAGGCGCGGCGGTCGGCGTCGGTGACCGGATCGGTTACCTCGGCCAGCGCTCGGTGCACGGCATGCAGCTCCGTTGCGTCAGCAGCCCGGTAGACAGCCGACCTCGCCAGCGGATGACAGAACCGCACCCGCGTGCCGAACTCGATCAGGCCCGACACTTCCGCAGCGCCGCTCACCTCGACATCGACGCCGAGTTCGCGGGCCGCCGCCCACAACAGGGCCGGGTCGCCGGTCGGCTCGGCACTGGCGAGAGTCAACAGCAACCGCACCCGGGCGGGCAATGCCGCCAGCCTGGCCTGGAATCCACGCTCCACCCGGTTCGCCACCGACGACGTCTGGGGGAGAGCGAATCCATCGGTGTGCGGCAACTCCAGCAACGCCAGCGGGTTACCGCGCGCCTCGGCGAGGATCCGGTCACGCACCCGAGGATCGAGCGTGGACTGCAACAGCCCACGCGCCTCGTCGTCGGTCAGACCCTCCAGTTCCATACCGGGAAGCTCATCGAGCCCCTGGCGAGCCGCGAAGACCATCGCGACCGGTTCCGAAGCGATCCGGCGGGCAAGAAACATCAACGCCTTCGTCGACGCATCGTCGAGCCAATGCGCGTCATCGATCACACACAGCACAGGGCGATTTCGCGCAGCCCCGCTGAGCAACTCCAGGACCGCCAACCCGATCCGAAACATCTCCGGCGCCCCGGTGGCCTGTCCGAACGCAACGCGCAGTGGCTCCGGCATCTCATCCACACGCCCCAACACCGGCACACACAGCTGATGCAGTGCAGCGAAAGGCAACTCGGACTCGAACTCCGACCCGGACGCCCGCAGCACCAGGAACCCAGGCGCTCGGCCGACCTGCTCGAGCAGGGCGCTCTTGCCGATGCCCGCTTCCCCCCGCAGTACCAGCGCACCGCCCCGGCCCTCGGCAGCCGAGTGTGTAAGTCCCTCCAGTCGGCCGATCTCGTCCTGCCTACCGACCAACGACGAACCATTCTGCACAGCGCGCAACCGTACTCGACGCTCATGAATCAGCACACTCAACGCTGGAAGCGCCCCGGGAAAGGAAACGCTCAGCCGCACAACAAGATGAGTGTCGGAGGCGTCCGATTGATCGCCTATCCGGCTGGCGGCTCTTCTTCCTGTCGTCACAGTGAATGCCGTTCCCGCCGAACAGGACCCACTGCACCGGCGGCGCGTAGCGCAGCCGATGGCGGCCGCAGATTCCAGAGCTGATGGCTCGGATGGGGCCCGGCCGGTACTTGTCGGGTTCTCGGGTAGAGCCACGCGGCCGAAGGCTACGCCTCAGGTAATCCGTTATGGCGGAAAGATATTCGCCTTGGCCTGTCGGTGTCCGATGTAAGTATGTTGCGCGACGAGAACGCTACGGAGTGAGGGGATTTCGATGGTCGAACGTGAGTGGGAGAGGTTCGTTGCCGACCTGTCCGGGGTATTGGATCGCAGTCCCGAGGAGACGGTCCTGAGCCTCGAATTCGCCGACGACGGGTTCGTGTCCTTCATCAAGACGCCGGACTCGCTGGGAGTAGACGTATCCGACAGCCTCGACGAGCCGGGACAGCAATACCTTCTCGAAGCGGGCTGGACCCGTCCACGCCCGGACTTCCCGACCTGGCATCGCGAGATCAGCCGACCAGGGTCGCAAGCCTGTCGCGAGATCGCGACGGAGGCGGTGCACACCATCCGAGAACTGTTCTCGGTTCGTTCACCGGAGGAAGTGTACCCCCGGGGATGGGTAGACGGCCCCGGCGAAGTTCACTTCGGCCAGCTCCGTCCGGGTGCATCGATTCCTGCGGTCGGCGAGGTCGCGACGCTGGTATCCATCGCCGAACTGCTCATACCCGATCAGCCCTGGCTCGTCGCCACCGTCCGCCACCGCTTGGAAGATCCCGAACAAGCCCACCACTTCGGGCCGTGGCGTGGCTTGCTCTCCGCGCTCGGAGAGCCCTACTTCGGTGGTCTCGGCGTGCTCGCGCAATTCGATTGGCAGGAAGACACCGACGCGATGTGCAAGGCCTTGCAGCAGCTCCCGTCGTGCCCGAAAGCACTGTCGTGGGACTGGTATCCCGCGTTCGCAGCGATGACGAAGGGGCGGCACAGCGGCGACGCCGCGGAATCGTTCCTGAAACGCGTGGCCGAAATCTGCCGCCCAACCGAGTTCGCTTTCGTTTCCCTCCAAAACCGCAGCGACGATTACGCGGTCACCTTCCTTCCGCGCAATCGACTGGACCGACTCCGCGCTCTGACTGCCCAAGCCGGCGAGGATGCGATCGAGCTACCGTTTCGCCGATAGCCGCCCAGCGCGAACGCGAAGTGCGGCGAACTCCCGCCCGGTGGTGCCCAGCACGAACGACACGGTGGATTCCGTGACCGGCTGCGGGCGGCAGGAGCCACCCCGTTTGACCAGCCGATTAGCTCTCCCGACACACACTGTTGTAATCTCTTCAAGCGCCCCAAGCGGGCGCACCACGGGCTGTGGCGCAGTTTGGTAGCGCACTTGACTGGGGGTCAAGTGGTCGCAGGTTCAAATCCTGTCAGCCCGACAAGCAAAACCCCTTCCGACCAGGTCGGAAGGGGTTTTCTGTTGCTAATACCACCGCTGTGATTCGAGACCACTCCACAGTTAAGTCACATTTTGGCTGCTCACGAGCCTCTTGCCCATCGTTCGAGCACGTCCCTGTTGTCGGGCACGGTCTCGGGGATGTCGATGTAGTGCTTGCGGGCGACCGCTTCGGTGTTGCCCAGTTGGCGGGCTGCCCGGCGCGGGTCGTCGTAGGCATGGTCGACCTCGGTACCGGCACCGCGCCGGAAGGTTCGTGGGGTCACCCACTCGAACTCGGTGCCCCGGGCCGCGCGCCAGATCCTGCCGAAGTTCGTCGGGCTTCGCGGTGTCCCCACACGCGATGGAAACAGCAGCCTCATCGGATTGGGCCTGCCGGACGCCTCCAGATCGGCAACAGTGTCGGTGATCGCTTCGACAGAGTGCGGGGGCAGCAGGACGCGGCGCCAGCTGTTGTCGGTCTTGGGTACCGGCTTGCGCTCCCATCCGCCGCGGCCTTTCCCGCGCACCTCGATGAGCGTTCCGGTGACATCGAGGTAGGGATCGGGAGCCGACATGTCCACCTCGTCGAGCAGCAGGGCAAAGGTTTCGTGCGGGCGCATTCCGGTGCCGGTGATGACGTCGATGACCCATACCAGCGTCCAGTCTCGTTTGGGCCCCGATCTGTAGGCCGGGGTGCCGGGGATCGCTTCCCCGCGCGCCCAGGTGCGAACTTGCGCTCTGAAGGCGGGCAAGGCCCGCTGGTCCTTGACTTTGCCGCGGGCCTGGTTCTTGCGCCTGGTGAACGGAGCGACTCCATCGATGGGATTGGTTTCGAGTGCGCCGTGCCTGACCGCGATTGCCATCATCGCTCTCAGGATGATTTTGTGCTGCTTGGCTTTTCGGCGCAGCTTCAGCGCGACGAGCCGCTTGAGGTGCCTATCCAGTTCGCCGGTTGTGGCTTGCCAGACCTGCAGATGCCCGACGGAGTTCTCGATCTTGATGGTTTTGGGGTTTGCCCGTTTGTCGGTCGACACATAGATCTCGCGGCGATAGTCCTCGATGTTCCCTTCGGTGTAGGAGTCGTCGTTTGCGAGTTCTGCGAGTAGTTCGGCGGCGAGGTCGATCAGTTTGGTATTGCGCGTGATTCGCGCCCCGCCATGGACTTCTTGGTAGTCCCTCATCGCCTCGGCGAGCTTGTTGCGAGCGTCGTCAGCGCTGTCGCCGAACCTCGCGATCTGCTTGGCTCCAGTTGCGCCGTAGTAGCGCACCGTGGCGCGGAACGTGCCGTTCTTCTGTTTCTTGGGTTCAGTTGGTTTGCCGAAGGTGCCGATCGGTTTGGGTAGTCTGCTCACCGATCGGCACCGTTGATCGTCGTTGACGGACCGTTGAGGGCATGGTTGTGCCGCACTGTTTCTCCCGTAGATGTTTCAACCGGGTGCTAGCCGGAGTTGTCACACCAATTCTACTGGGAGGCAATGTCTTACGGCATCAAGAATTCAGCTGTGAATGAATAACCGCTACGGGCTATTTATTCGGAGTCTCGGTGGAGAGCACCATTACTCCGGTTGTCTGAATTTTCAAGGGAGGCCGGGGGTGTCGGTTCGTGGCGGCCAATGCACGGATGAGGTCGCAGACAAGCTTGCGCTGATCGCGGCCCAGCATCGCCGCCTCCGGTGGGGCGACGAACGGCTCGTCGAGCTCGAGCGCGATCCCGGACCAGTGTGCGACGTCGCGGACATCGAGCTTGAGGGCTTCGGCGACGGCTCGGATGGTGTCGAGTGATGAGGGGTGTTCGGGGTTGTCGATCAGGCGGCTGACGGTGGTTGCGTGGATGCCGGCGGTGTCGGCGAGTTCGTTGCGGCTGTTGATACCCGCGGCGGCCATGGCGGAGGCCCATGGTTCGGGTATGGCTCGCTTGCGTGGCATGTCCACAAGGGTAGGGCATGGAGCTGCACCCACCTACCGATTGGTGCGGAATGTGCGAACACTGTGCAGTTTTAACAACACGTCAAGTGCTACTAGCTGCGGAAATGATTGATGCACAAGTCCATTCGGGTAGACACCGATGGGTTCTGTGGTTACTGTTTGGGCAGGGGTAGGAGAACCACAGGAGGGAAGCCAGGATGTCTTATCGGGCGAGGTTGAAGTCCCGGACGGCGCTGCGAGATGCGATGCAGGCCAAGGAGATTCCGATCCGCGTCCTGGCCGGGCGCGCCGGATGCGGCAAGAGCATCGTCGGGCTGCTGCGGTCGGGAGCGCGGACCTCGTGCAGCCCGGCGCTGGCCGCGAAACTCGCTGCCGCACTGGACATCCCGGCCGAGAACATCTTTCGGATCGAGGAGAAGGAGTAGCCGAAGGCCCAAGCAGGGATTCATCTACGGGAGACATAAGTTGACCCGGCAGGGCTAGCACCCCCGCCGGGTCGGCGCACATCTACGGGAGTAGTTATGCGATACCAGTTTAACCCGGCCGCCGCCGAGATGGTGGCCGGGCTCGTCGGCGATCCACCGGGCAGGTGGTGGTGATGGCGATCGAGTTCAAGCCCGCGGTCCGGCGAAAGAGCAAAGCGCGCATGGCGCTGGCCGGGCCGTCGGGCTCAGGCAAGACCTACACCGCCCTCGCGTTGGCCTCGGAATGGGCTCAGCGTGAGGGCGGAGTCGTCGGGATGGTCGATACCGAGCACGGCAGCGCCAGCAAGTACCAGGGCCTCAACGGCTGGCAGTGGCAGAAGGTCGAACCCGACCGGTTCTCACCGGCCAGCCTGGTGGAAATCCTCGGCGTGGCTGCCGGGCACGGTTTCTCCACGCTGATCATCGACTCGTGGTCGCACTATTGGATGGGCCAGGACGGGATGCTCGAGCAGGTCGACCGCCGCAAGGCCGGGAACAACAGCTTCTCGGGGTGGAAGGAAGTCAACCCCGACGAGCGCCGGATGGTCGAGGCGATGCTCACCTTCCCTGGGCATCTGATCGTCACGATGCGCACCAAGACCGAGTACGTCGTCGACGAGGACGGCAAAGGAAGATCGGTGCCGCGCAAGGTCGGCACCCGGCCCGTGCAGCGTGAAGGGCTGGAGTTCGAGTTCGACATCGTCGCCGACCTCGATCTGAGCAACAACCTGCACATCTCCAAGACCCGGCTGCCGTTCCTGACCAACCAGGTCATCGCCCAACCCGGCGCCGAGTTGGCCTCTCAGATCGCCGACTGGCTCGACGGCGGCGAAGAGGTCCCCACGGTCTCCGAATTCCGGCAGCGGATCCTCGATGTCACCGATGAGGACCAACTGCGTGCGCTGTGGAGCGAGATCAACTCCTACCGGATGCTCGGCGCACCGACAGTCGACCTGGAGGGGACACCGACCACGCTGCGGGATCTGATCGTGGCGGTCAAAGAAGCCATGGAGGCGGTCGCGGCCAAACTGGCCAGGCAACGCGCCTCCACCGAAACCTCCGACAACTCCGACCAGGAGAGGGGGTGAGAACGAAATGACGAAACAGTGTGACGCACCCGGGTGTGAGCACGGGTTGCTCGACACCGCCGAGATCGCGGCACGACTGCGCGTGACCAAGCAGCTGGTGTTGCAGTGGCGCGCCCAAGCCAAACCACACGCACTGGCGGACAAGGGCTTCCGGCTCAACGGTGATTCCGGGCCGCTGCGGTGGCGCGAATGCCACTACCACCAGTACCTCGATGACCTCGACCACCCGAGGTCAGCATGACGGCCCGCCGCGGGCGTTCTCAGCTCAGCGCCGCACGCATCGCCGCTGAGGACGCCCGCCGGATCTTCATCGAGGAATACCGATTCCTCCGGGGTTCGCTGATGTCGCACGAGTCCATCGCCCGTCACCTCGGTATCAGCCTGGCCACCCTGCAAACGCGAGTGATGCGCTATGACTGCCTGATCCTCACCGCCGCCGAGCAACGCATCTCCGATCGGCTCGACGCGCTCATCGAGGCCGGGGAACCGTTCACCCTCGAGCAGGTCAGTGCGCTCGATGATGGGACCGCCCAGTGGCTGATCAGCACCGCGCTCGGTCGCGGTCGTATTCGCTCCTCGCAGACGGGATCTGGCAGGCCGAGACGTCCCTCGACGTATATCCCTGTCAGGGGCGCACCGTGAGCGGCCACGAGACCGCGAACGCGAGCGCACCGGTGCCGCTGTCGGGCGAGGGTGATCCTTTCGGGGACGGTCAGAGCTGGTTCATCCTCGACCAGGACCGCGATGAGCACGGCCAGATCGTGCGGGTCTTGTATGAGTGCCGGTACCTCATCGAGAGCGGCGATCGCCGTGCGTGGGTGACCGAACGACGCTGGCACGACGGCGAACACGAGTCCCGTGATGTCGAACCTCTCGGCTGACCCCGGCGCCGACGGGATAGCGCGGCCGGACGCCTTTGCGGTGTCGGGCTGGGGCGATCCCGTCGATGCCCGCAGGGATCGGCGCGGGTTCATCCGGTTGAGTGTGGACTTTCTGGAGAACCGTCGCACCGGCCCTTTGTCGCCGGTGGCGAAGCTGACGTTGATCGGGTTGTGGATCTACTGCGCGCGTAACCGCACCGACGGCATCGTGCCCGCCGCTTACGCGCGCCGCACGGTGCCCAAACGGCTGCGTGAGGCGCTCACCGCGGCCGGATGCTGGCACCCGCTCACGTGCACCACGACCTCACCGTGCCACCACGGCACGTGCACGACGGCGGCATCGTGCGGGCAAGAGGCGTTGGTGATGCGCGACTACGGCCGCCATCAGCCGCTGTACCGCAACCCCGATGCACCGGGCACCGACCACCGCCCCTACCTCAAGTTGTCGGTCGATTTCCTCGAGAACCACCGCACCGGGCCGCTGTCACCGGTGGCGAAACTGACGTTGATCGAGCTGTGGATCTACTGCCACCGCAACCGAACCAACGGCATCGTCTCGCTCGCAGCGTTCCGCAAGATCGCGCCATCACGCATTCGTGACGCACTCATCGCGGCCGGATCATGCCGCCCTCATGTCTGCACCACGGCGGCACCATGCCACCACGGTGCGTGCACGACGTCGGCGCCATGCGGTCATGGCGTCGTCATCATGCACGACTACCACCGCCACCAAACCACCCACATCGACCCCCAACGGAGGAGGGAGCAGGCCAGGTCAGCAGGCAAATCCGGCGGGCTGGCGAAAGCGGCGAAAACCCGCCGACCGGCTAGCGGACCTGCCAGCGGAACCGCGCGAGATCCGGCGACCAACGCACGCGCGTCTCAGAAGTTAGAAGTAAAAGATGTCTCTAGTTCTGTAGATAACTCCCCGCCAGTAAGAAACGCGCGGGGGAAGAACGGAAACGGTGCACCGCCAACACCGCCGCTGCCACCGCCGACGGCAGCGGGGCCGACGGTGCCGCGGGCTCGTCACGGCGGTGACGACGTGGCCGACCGGCTCAACGCCGCCGCCCCGGAGGTTCCCGCGACCTCGGCGATGCGCCGGCGCGTCCTGGCTCGGTTGGTCCCCGACGCGGTCGCGGTGCTCGCCGACCCCGCCACCGGTCCCATTCGCCGCGCCCAGGCCCAGGCCGAGCTCGACCGCGCCGAGGCGGTCATCGACGCCCGCGCCGAGTACCTGGCCAGCGGCGATGTCGCCGAAAACCCCGAGAAGGACCGGCTTTTCGACCCGCACGGCGACTCGGGATATGCCCGGCGAATGGCCGCCGCGCACCGCCCGCTGCCGGTGCCGGACCCGATCACCGCCGGCGAGCGGCGCGCGCTGGCGTTCCGGCTGGCCCGCGACCACCTCGACGCAGTGTCACGCCAGGGCGCAAACCCGCCGGGCGGTGCCCGCGAAGCGCTGCGCGCCGAACTCGAAGCCCTCCTCGACGGCGGCGTGCACCAGGACGTGCTGCGCGCTGAACTCGCCGAGATGCGCGAGGCCGGGCTGTGGGCGGCCTCGAAGCTGCGTCAACGGGTTCAACAGGTCCGAACATGACTCATCCCGGACCGGACTGGGACGCCCCGGAGATGTGCGATGTCGAGGCCGAGCAGCAGGTATTGGGCGCGGCGCTGTACGCCGAAGGCAACCTCGAGGTCGCCGAACAGGTCGCCGCCATCGCCACCGAGGCGTTCTACCGGCCCAACCACCAGCTGTTGCACGCCACCCTGGGCGAGGTCCTGCGCGAAGGCCAAGTCCCCGACCCGGCCGTCATCATCGATCGCGCCGCGCGCCGGGGCGAAGTCGGCGGCAACGCCGATCGGCTACGCCGCGTGGGCCTGGAGCTGCTCGGCAAAGGCATTCCCGCGTCGGTGCCCTACTTCGCCGACCGGATCACCACGCTGTGGCACGCCCGCACGGCCGTCACCGAGGCGACCCGCATGATCCAGCAACTACACGCGTTGCACCGGTCGGGGGACCTGGAATTCACTGGTGAAGTCCTTGCGCGTGCGCGCGAGGCCCTGGACCTGGATTTGTCCGACCCCGCCGCGCCCGATGCTTCGGCGCTGCCGCCCTCGGTCGCTGAGATCCTGGCCGGTTCGGATTCCTACGACTGGTTGATCCCGCAGTTGTTCGAGTACGGGGACCGCATGATCCTCACCGGCATCGAGGGACTCGGGAAATCCACGCTGCTGGGGCAGATCGCGGTCGCGGTCACCGCCGGTCTGCACCCGTTCTTGGCGGCCCCGATCACCGGGGCCGGTGCGCCGAGGAGGGCCTCGCATCGGGTGTTGGTGATCGATGCGGAGAACCTGCCGGGCCAGTTGCGTCGCCGCTACCGCGATCTGGTGGGCCGGGTGAACGTGGTCTGTGATCGACAGTCACACCCGCGGCCGGACTGGGGCGATGAGCTGCGCATCGAGGCCCGCCCGGAAGGCGTGCGTCTCGAGGACCCGCGCGAGCTTCGGCGTATCGAGGCCGCGATCGCCGCCCATCAACCCGCCCTGGTGGTGGCGGGTCCGTTGTATCGGCTCAACGCCCTGGACACCGAGGCCGCCGATGGGGCACGGGAATTGGTGCGGATTCTGGACCGGCTGCGGGTGAAGTACCGGTTCACTCTCATCCTCGAAGGTCACATCCCGCACGCCGCCGACGGGCGCTCGCGGTCGGTGCGCCCGATCGGGTCGTCGCTGTTGTTGCGCTGGCCCGAGTTCGGGTACGGGATCGTGCCCGCGCGGGGGCACGAGGACGACGAACACCCCTCGGTGGTGAACCTGCGCCAGTGGCGCTACGCGCGTGATGAACGCCTGTTCCCGCGCGAGCTGTACCACGCCTCGAGCGGGTTCCCCTGGACACCGGCGGGTGGATATTTCCAGCTGTGCCGCACGAAAGGAGTTTTCGACGGCTGACTATCGAAATATGTTGCAGCCCAATCGATATTATGCGTTGATGATCGATTGTTGCTGAAATATACTGGTGTGCAGGGAATTTCACATGGTGACTAGCACTCACCGAGATTCCCTGTGTGAATTGAATACCGCATCTACGGGAGAAAACGATGAAAATCGTCATGGAACTGCACTGCCCAGATGGGCACGACAGTGCTGAAGAATCCGACCTTTCGATCACGGCTCGGATCGTGTCGCGGCTGGCGCGCACGCTGTCGGGACAGCGCTGCCCGGCCTGCCCCACCCACACCTTGGAATCGGGTCTCACCCTGGTCGACGGACGCGACCGGCTCACCGGTTTTTGTCCCTGCTGCGGGGCGACCTGGCTGCCCGGTCAGCGGATGCGGCTGCTCGCCGCGGGACGGCTGATCGGTGTCGAGCCCGCCGCGCGGCGGGGGGTCCGGTCATGATCCGTCGACCCACCCCCGATATCCGCTTCGCCCGCCGTGTGCTCGGCACGATCCGCAGCCTGCCCGACCATTCCCGTTATCCCGGTCTGGGGTGGGACCAGTGGGTCTACCGCGTGGTCGATGTCCGCAATGTTGTTCACGCCGAGGACGGCACCCCGGTGTGCCGGACCACGATGTGTTTCGCGGGCTGGGTTGTCGAACTCGACCGTGATGTCGACTGGGCCTACGACTCGGTGACCCTGCGCACCCTGTTCCTCAACGACGACACCGTCAGCCCGCCGATCCAGTTGAGCCCGGACCTGACCACCGCCCGCGACCTCACCACTGGCGCCAACCTCACCGCCCACGAGTACGCCGAACGCCGTCTCGGGCTCACCGCACGCCAGTCGGTGGAACTGTTCTTGGCCACCAGCTCCCTCGACGATCTCGCCGAGGCCCTCGACCGCATCGAACGGGGGACGCTGTGAACGCCACGATCACCGCGACCGCCCTGGTCACCAAGGTCCGCGAACTCGCCGCGGTCACACCGGATGCCGTCACCCCCACCAGCAGCGAGCACCCCCACGGCGACCGCTACGTCATCCGCGACGCCGACGGGCGCTGGCAGGGCTCGCGGCTCATCGGTCGCGCGTTGCTCGACCTGGGCGCCGATCCCGACGCCCTGGCCGAGCACGACGCCCACGCCCTCAGCGCCGCCAGCACCGTCATGCACTTCGTGTGCTTCGGAGTGTGGGGCCAAGACCTGTTGTGGCTCAACGTCGTCCAATCCTACGAAGGCAGAGGCCGCGCCTGGTCGGACGCCATTTTGATCGCGGATATGCGCATCCACGGTGTCCTCGGGAGCAGCCGATGAAACCCCTGCTGCAGCCTGGGACCTCGAATCCCATCACCACAGTGGAACTGCCCACCCAGCCTGGGCGGCCGCGGCAGTGGGCAGCCAGCGCCGTCTACCGCGACCACGCCGGTCGCATCCGCCACCTGCGCACCATCCACACCGATCCCGACGCCGCCGCGAACGCGCTCGAGGACCGACTAGACGAACTCGGAATCCACTGATGCCACACCACAACAAGACCCCCGACCGGATGCTGGTCGATGAGATCGACGCCCTGGTCGACGAACAGCTGGCCACCCGACCCGACAGCGGGAAATCGGAATCGTGCCCGCACTGCCCCGACGAATGGCATTCCCTGCCCATTCGCAAGGATCTGCTGCTGCTACGGCTGATGTACTGCGGGTGCGAGGACTGCGACAGACTCCTCGACGCCTACGACTACGCCCAAGACGACAGCCCCATCATCTGCCCTGGATCGACCTTCCACGGACCCGTCGAACCACTACCGGCCCGCATGGCACGCCACGGGATCGAGATCGTCGCCCTCGAACCCGTCCCCGTCGCTGTCCCACGGCCTCGGCCCGCCACGGTGCCACCACCGCCGCAGGCGATACCGCCGGATGGCTGCGCGCTGCGCTTCCCCTTTCCCGAGTCCGAGCACTACCGCGGACCGATCTGGGCCTACAAGCTCTCACGCACCTGGCGTGGCACCGACTACGTCGTCGTCGTGCACATCGAACGCGACACCACCGGCACCAGGTCGGCAGTCATCGCGGAGACTGTGCTGTTCCGCTACTTCCCGCCAGGGCTCCCACAGCCAGCGGTTCGTGAAACCTACGAGATGGCAGGACAATTCCTGTCGATCCTCGACGACGACAGCGACGCCGACGGATACCGAGCCGCCATCGACAGCCACGGGGTCAACGTCGAGATCGACGCCACCATGACCGCCCGCCACCGCGCCGACGGCCACGTCAACCCCGACGTGTTCGTGCAGATGATCACCGGGCAGATGGTCGTCGGAGTCATCGAATAGAGCAACCACCCGTGCAACGGCGGGCTCGGTACCGACAACGTCACGGTGCCGAGCCCGCCGTTTGCTATTACCTTGGGGACACATGCTGGGGGAATGGCTATTGATCGAATGCATCACCGCCGAGCCGACAGTCATGGCCATCGGACGCAAACCCATACGCCTGCAACCCTTCCACAAGGTGCTGCGTCGAGAGTCCTTGCGAGCGGCGCGGCGCCTGACCAACCAAGTGCGCCGCAGCGGGCACCGCTGGGAAGAGACCTCTCACGACCGCGACGAACACCTCATCGCCGAACCAATCCTCAACGCAGCCGGGAACATTCACGGAGTCCGTATCTGGGTTGGGCGTCCATGGACCGAGGTCCCGCCGCCGCCGCGATCCGGTGCCTGGGACTGGAACCTCGACAAGATGACCGCCCTGTATACCGACGAGGTCTACGACCTCCACCAAGTTCCGCCCGAGCGGCGGCGCACCGAGATCACCCGGATGTCGGCCATGCGCCACCTCGCTTTCGCCGAGGACGAAGGTGTCGCACTCGCGATGGCCGTGCATGCCGATGAGTCGACGGTGTTCCAGGACTCGTGGCGCATCATCCGCGACGACGGCATACCGCGGGAGATGAACTTCTGCGCCCGCGGCGCCCGAGTCGATGGCCAACGGTTCGTCCACGGCCTGATCATCGACATCAGCGACGGCATCGACGAGCCCGCCCCGCCACCGCCGCTGACGTTCTCCCAGGCCGTGATGCAGGCCGAACTCAGCGTGCCCGGCGTCTACCACGCCCTGGTCGACCTCGAGACCCTCACCGCACACCGCTGGCTCGGAACCGAGATGCCCGGCATCGCTTGGGAACTCACTGGCGACCCCGAGCGTGATCCGGCCCTGCACCCTGACGACATCGCTACCGCGCGCCGCGTGTCCCGAACCCTGGACACCGGCCCAGCCACCGCGGTCCTGCGGATCCGAAACGTGGACGGAGGGTGGACGCCGGTCCGGATAGAAGCCAAACGTGTTCTCCTGACCCGCAATCCCGACATCGCGGCAGCGCTGGTGAGCGTGTCGCACGACACAGCCAGCCAATAGCCGGAAGCCCTTCCTTCATAATGGATCTCACGTTTACGATCTTCTGTTCGGGGTATGGCCCCCCTGTCCCTGGCTGACCCCGCCCCTGAGAACCATCGCCCATAGACCGACTCGCCACGCCTGCAACCGCTCGCCGCCGCGCGGCCGCAGACGAGTCGATGGATCCACGGCCGAAACCCGTTCGGCCGATTGGGGGTTTCGTCGTGCTGTCAGCCCGGAGGTTTCAGTGCCTACCGTCCTGAACCTGCCGCTCGCCAACGCCGTACTTCGCACCTTGCGCGCCGTGCCGCACCTGCACGACCACACCGTGTGGGCCCAGCGGCGACCCGAAGGCACCGCCCACAGCATCGCCGGATGGACAGTCACGCTCGCAGGCGCGCAGTGGACCGAGTATCACGAAATGGTCTGCTACCGCGGCAAAATCCGCTCGGTGCCGATGCTCGCCCAGGAACTACTCGGCCTGACCTACAACCAGGCGCGAACCCTGTTCTACCACTGCGACGAACAGCAAGCGATCAACCTGCTCACCAGCCTGGTCGGCCAAGCAACGTGCATGCAGGCATTCCAGCTGATGATCTACGCCGCGCAATTCCACCAGGCCGGCTGAGGACACAGTTCGCCAGACCGCCGAACTATTCTCTACCGCTGCACGCTATGGTAGAGACATGGTGACCGTCGCTGCGACACAACCGAACTCACGCTCATGACCCGCACCACACCCAACGCCGCCGTCTCCGACGAGCTCGACGACGCCGTCCACACCCTGATCGGCTACCGGCTGCACCGCCACACCGACACCGACGGCAAAACTCACAGCGGCTACCGCGAATCCGTCTACGGCGAAATTCGCGCCGAACTCGCCGCCCGGCAAGGTGAAGGCGGGACGCTGCGGCCACGCAGCCTGCCACCAGCCTGGGTCGAAGGACTGGACTGGCTCACCGACGTCGACACCACCATCGCCGCTTGGTGGCCCGGAGCGAGCCCAACCGAAGGTCAACCCGAGACCGTGTGCCGCCTCAACGAACTCGCCGCCACCGCGTGGGCACCAGAGGACCAGCAGTTCGTGCGTGAATGGATCAACCAGCTGGTGCGGTGGAGCGAAACCGGCAAGGCGCTGCTCGAGCCGGTGCGCCGTTGGGAACTCGTCGCGGCCTGCCCTGCCTGCGGAGTCCGCACCGTGCACCGGCCTGACACCTCCGGGGAGCCAGTCCGTCAAGCAGCCCTCCAAATCACCACCGCGGGGTGTACCTGCCAGTCCTGCCACACCGTATGGGCGCCGACCCACTACCGGCTCCTTGCCGCCGCCCTGGGCTGCCAGATCCCCGCGGGGGTTCTCGAATAGCCGAAGGCGCGCTGTGGCCGCGGACCGCCGCGTGCGGACACCACTGCGCAGCGTTGGCACGCGGTGGCTCTCACCGCCCATAGGGCGGCGTGGGGCAGTACGAAGGCCTGAACTCCTCGGTCCTCCAACATTCGGCGGGAACCGGCTTCTTCGTGTCCTCCTCCATGAAACTGGCGGCCGCGCTCACGCCAAACACGAGTACCGCCACGGCGGCAAGGCAGGCTGCTCCATAGATGACCAGACCTGCCCATAGCCTGGTTTGAAGAATCAACGACTTAGTTCGTTGGAACGAGACGTCGGGTATGCGCGTTGTTCTCAGCCAATCGCCAATTGTCTGATTGAAAATCCCTAAAGCTCGCTCGCCGACATTAGTGGGGTAGGCGAAGATCTTGTTGACACCATGTGCTGCCGCAGTCGGCGCGTCCGATCGGGCCACACTGTTCGCCGTTACAACCAGCACATGGTAAAGGGGTCCGATCGCGATGGCGCCGCTGAAAATCACCCAGTAGATGAAGCGTCCAGTCGATTCACCCGCGCTGACTATACCTTGCATGATGATACCCAGCGCAGAGCCGATGATTGCCCACACAAACACCCACGTCTGGCTGAACGCGCCCGTGAGCACGAGATGCTTCGCCTGACTCAGCAATTCCTCGCGTGCGGCGCTCAGTGTCGGGCCGACGTAGTCACCGTCCTTCAGGTACGGTAGCAACTGGTCTAGGGGTTGGGCGACGATGTTGCCATCGGGGACTTCTGAATGAATCCAGCGGGCGTTATCGTCGGCCGAGGCCACTGTCAGAGCCCGCAAGATGCCCCGCTCGATTTTGGATTCCCCCAATTGTTCGCGACCTGCTGCGAGAGTCGCACGATACGAATTCGCCAAAGCGCTAACTTCTGTTTGATTCACCATGACAACCACCCCTGGTCAGACCCCGACCCACAATTGCTAAATTTCATCGTATGCCTGCATAGTCCAGCCGGATTGGCCAGGCGGCGTAACGATTGCGCCTCTACCAGCCCGTATGCTCTCACCCGCACCCCATGATCAGCCGCACCCGCAGGCTTCCCACATGGACGGACACGTATTGGAGCTGCCGAGTGCGCTTCAATCAGACCTGGACGGACCCACTGCAGCCGCACGGCCGCCCGTTTTCGAGCCGCCAGCCGCGGCTGACGAAGATCGGCACAAAATGCTGCGGAATGTACAGGCGGTCTTCTGGATTCAGGATCTCGAAGTACCGCTGTGCGGCGCGCAGCACCAGCATGCTGCCCTGCACGTGGACGCCGGTCGTGTCGCCGTCCGGGATGGATTGTTCCAGCGATTGCGGGCCGCCGCCGCTGGTGCGCCGGATGCCGGTCACAGATCGAGGGCGGTTCTTCACGGTGAAGAAGGCGTCGGACATGTCGTGCTCCCTATATCGATGGCAATTCGGACCCGCCCCCACGATTGTCAGGAACCATCCTCGACCGTTCCGCAGACGTCGACGCGAGTACTCGACTACGCGAATCGGAGATCGACCGACCCGATTCGGTGCCGAACAACTCGGCGGCGCTCGATGGGCGTCGAATGAGCCGCCGGGAAGGATATCGCGTTCGTAGGCGTGGGTCTACGCCACGCAGGAGATCACCATGTCAGGTCCCACCCCGTCCACCACGGTCACGATAACCGTCCTCCGCGTCGCCGAAGTTGCCCGATAACCAGAAATCGAACCGTGAGCGCCGGACGACGTCCGGCCAGCTCGCTGAACCGGATACTCAGCGAACTCGCTTGATAACCGTGGTTATCAGGCAACACGGGTGACTCGTGTGCTACCGCGCGGCCGTGGACACGGCCCTAGCCCTTCGAGCGGTATTCGTAAAGGGGGATGGCCTCCCACACTCGTCCTGCCGACTCGTAGGCACGGACGAGGTTGTTGCGGGTGGCCCGGGTGTCGGGGTGGTCGGGGCCGAGGATCCGCTCGGAGTCGGCGAGGGTGCGCTCGTAGAGCGAGATCTCCTCCCTCACCCGCCCTGCCGACCCGTAGGCGAGGGCGAGGTAGTGGCGGGAGGTCAGGGTGTCGGGGTGGTCGGGGCCGAGGATCCGCTCGGTGTCGGCGAGCTCCTGTTCATGCAGCGCGA